>NZ_BAAABU010000004.1:0-608442 GCF_039521145.1 Saccharothrix mutabilis subsp. mutabilis | reverse complement strand
CCGACGCACCAAAAAGCCACACCACCGCCCCATCAAGCATGACGGCCCACCCGCAGTGCACATCTTCAGCCCAACCAGCCTTAAGTAAGCGGCATTGCCCTTCGGGCAGGTCATACGGTGGGGAACACGGAGGCCCCTTGTGGCTGGGAGCCCAGCCGAAAAGCATGCCGCTGCGCGGCGAAGAGCGCCGCGTGCGGGAGCTACTCCGCGGCCAGTTCCTTGACGATCGGCGTGATGTCCGAAGCGATCACCCCGACCAGGAACACCGCCGCCACCCGGTGCTGCTTGTCCAACACGAACGTCGACGGCACGGCATTGGGCGGCAGCCCCTTGAACACCAGGATCGACCGGCCCGACTCGTCGTAGATCGACGGATAGGACAGCTGTCGGTTGGCGAGGAAATCGCGCGGTCCGTCCGGGGAGCTTTCCTTCACCGCCACGCCGAGCACCTGGACGACGTCCGCCCCCAGCTCGTCCTGCACCTTTTGCAGCTCCGGGGCCTCCGTCCGGCAGGGTGGGCACCACGATCCCCAGATGTTGACCACCACGACCTTGCCCGCGTAGTCGTCCAGGTTGACCGTCTTGGCGCCGTCCCGCACGTCCGGTCCGCTCAACCCCCGCACGACCTTCCGGTCGTCCGCGTCGTAGCGGATGCGGACCTGGCCCGCCGGGGCCACCAGTTGGAAGTCCGAGCCGGCTACCACCGCGTCGTCGCCGGTCGAGCAGCCCGTCAGCACCAGCAGCGCGACCAGGAGCAGGCGCCTCATGCCCCGGTCACCCTCGGGTTCGTCGCGCCCACCGGCTCGGTGTAGACGACCTTGACCAGTTCCTCGCCCTCGAACACCAGGCTCGTCAGGGACGCCAGGGAGCACTCCCGCCGACGCGGGTCGTGCCACATGCGCTTGCCCTCCAGGAACCTCCGCAAGGTCCAGATCGGCAACTGGTGGGACACGCAGACCGCCTCGTGGCCCTCCGCCGCCAAGCGCGCCCGTTGCACGGCGCCCAGCATCCGGTGCGCGATCTCCAGGTACGGCTCGCCCCACGACGGGCGGAACGGGTTGACCAGCTTGGGCCAGTGCTTCGGGGACTTCAGGGCGCCGTCACCCACGGCGACCTTCAGGCCCTCGAACTGGTTGTCCGCCTCGATCAGCCGGTCGTCGGTCGCCAGTTCCAACCGGTGCGAGTCGGCGATCGGGGCCGCGGTCTGCTGTGCGCGGTCCAAAGGGGACGCCGCGACGTGCGCGATGTCGTGGTCCCGCAGGTGTTCCGCCACGGTCAGGGCCTGCTTCTGGCCCCGTTCGGACAGCTTGAAGCCCGGCAGGCGGCCGTAGAGGATGCCGGTCGGGTTGTGCACCTCGCCGTGCCGGAGCAGGTGGACGACGGTGCGGCTCACTGCTTGGCCTCCGCTGCCGCGCGGGCGGCGTGGGGCAGGGCTTCCGCGATCACCGCGAAGTCCTCCTCGGTCATGGCGGCGTTGACGAACCACGCCTCGAACGCGCTGGGCGGCGGGTAGACGCCGCGGTCCAGCAGGGCGTGGAAGAACGGGGGGAAGCGCCAGGTCTGGGCGGCCTGGGCGCCGGCGTAGTCGGTGACCTCGTCCTCGGTGAAGAACACGCTCACCAGGTTCCCGGCGAACTGCACGCGGTGCGCGACGCCGGCCTCGCTGAGCGCGGTGGTGAACAGCGCGCCGAGGCGGGTCGCGTTGGCGTCCAGCCTCAGGTACACCTCGTCGGTCGCCGCGCGCAGCGTGGCCAGGCCGGCCGCCACCGCGACGGGGTTCCCGGACAGCGTCCCGGCCTGGTAGACCGGCCCGGACGGGGCCAACCGCCGCATGATCTCGGTCCGGCCGCCGAACGCCGCCGCGGGCAGCCCGCCGGACATGACCTTGCCGAACGTGTAGAGGTCGCCGGGCACGTTCTCCAGCCCGAACCAGCCCGAGCGCGACACGCGGAACCCGGTCATCACCTCGTCCATCACCAGCAGCGCGCCGTGCGCGTGGCACAGCTCCAGCAGCTCGGCGTTGTGCTTGGGCGCGACCGCGCCCATGTTGCCCGCCGCCGCCTCGGTGATCACGCAGGCGATCTCGTCCGGGTTGTCCGCGAACGCCGCCCGCACGGCCTCGATGTCGTTGTACGGCAGCACGATGGTGTCGGCGGCCTGGGCGCCGGTGACGCCCGGCGACGTGGGCAGGCCGAGCGTGGCCACGCCGGACCCGGCCTGGGCGAGCAGGGCGTCCACGTGGCCGTGGTAGCAGCCCGCGAACTTCACCACCTTGCGCCGGCCGGTGTAGCCGCGGGCCAGGCGGATGGCGCTCATCGTCGCCTCGGTGCCGGAGTTGACCAGCCGCACCTGGTTGACCGGCGCGACCCGGTCGACGATCTCCTCGGCCAGCTCGATCTCACCCTCGGTGGGCGTGCCGAACGACAGGCCGTGGACGGCCGCCGAGCGCACCGCGTCCACCACGGCGGGGTGGGCGTGGCCGAGGATCATGGGGCCCCACGAGGAGACCAGGTCGACGTACTTGTTGCCGTCGGCGTCCCACAGGTGCGGGCCCTCGCCGCGCACCATGAACCGGGGCGTGCCGCCCACCGAGTGGAAGGCCCGGACCGGCGAGTTGACGCCACCGGGGACAACCGCCGCCGCGCGCTCGAACAGCGCCTGGGATCGCGTCGAAGTCACGCCCCCCAGTCTCACACGTCCGGCGGATCGACCTGCTTCCGACCACGGGCACGCACCGCGAGCACCACCTGGCGGCCCGCGTCCAGCAGCAGCACGCCGGCCAGCGTGGCCAGGCCGATCGCCGCTCCGACCCAGTTGCCGAGGTACCGCGTGGACTCCAGGGGCGCGCCGTCGGCCACCGGGTAGCTGTAGCGCAGAACACCCCGGTTCCAGCACCACACGACCGCGAACGCGAGCGCCACCACCGCGACCACCTCGACGCCGGCGACGATCGCGCGCTTGGGCTGGTGCAGCCCGGGAACAGTCGTCACGGTGCGCAAGCCTCTCACGTCCGGTGCGACAGCAGGCGGTGGACGGCCCCGCGCAGCGCGTCGGGGTCGCGCGCCCACGCGGTGACCACGGTCCCGTCGGCGAGGCGGACGGGCACCTCGGTGGTGCCGCGCGGCACGGTCCACCCGCCGCCGAGCACCTTGGCGCCCGCGCGCGGCTCGACGCCCTCGACCTCGGCGATGTCGCGGACCGGCAGGTCCTCCTGGCCCAGGCGCAGCGCCACGGGCGTGAGCCGCACCCCGTAGACGCGCCGCCGCCCGGCCACCCACAGCGCGGCGCTGCACGTCAGCACGAACCCGACGACCGCCCACAGCGCGAACCACACGCCGCCGGTGACCGCCTCGACCAGCACGCCGACCAGCACGAACACCGGCCCCCACAGCAGCGGCCACCAGGACGCGCCGGGCTCGGAGTACAGGACGGGCTGCTCCACTAGCCCAGGTTCCCCGCGAACCAGTGCCGGGTGCCCGGCAGGAAGCTGACCACGGCCGCCACCGCGGGCAGCACGAGCCGCGCCACGATGACCACCCACGACAACGGTTCGTCCAGGCCGTCCCGGGCCGCGACCAGGGCCGCCGCCAGCGCCAGGACGCCGACCACCAGCGACCCGCCGCACAGCGCGATCCGGGCGTAGTAGCTGCCGCCGAAGAACGAGATCGCGCCCCACAGGCCCGCGAAGAACAGGCACCCGGACACGAACAGCGACATGATCGGGCCGAAGCCCTCGAACGTGCCCTCCTCGACACCGATCCGGACGATCGAGCCCAGCGGCCACGCCAGCGAGGCGAGCAGCCACAACCCGAACGCGACGACCACCACCCGGGGCCGCTCGACCCGGGTGGTGTGCTGGTCCACGCCGCGCATCGCGGGGAACCCGTGCTCGACCGGCGCGGCCTGCGGGTACTGCCGCGGGTCCCAGGGCTGGTGCCCGGGTCCGTGGGGCGGCTGGGTCATCGGGTGCTCACCGCTCTCACGTAGGCGTTGGCCGGCGGGACGAACATCGCCACTATGCCCAGCAGCACGGCCGCGAGGAACAGGAGTGCCCAGACCGTGCCCACGAGCCAGTTCACGTACGGCACCGAGCTGGTCGAGAACACCGCGAGCATGATCAGCCCGAACACCACTCCGGCCGCGCCGAGCACGGCGAGCAGCACGCGCGGCCAGTTCCGCCCGCCGCGCAGCTTGATCGCCGCGATGGCGTACGGGACGGCGAGCACGGCGAAGACCAGCACGAAGAACATCGGGGTGAGCTGGGCGACGACCTCGGACTCGGCCCGCGTCATCGGCTCGACCTCCGCCTGGGACTCCTCGTACAGCTCGTTGGCCAGCACGTCCGAGGACACCAGGAACATCCCGGGCAGCACGAGCACCACCAGCACGGTCGCCACCAGCCAGCTCCACGACGACACCAGCAGCGCGACCGGCCGCTCCAGCACCGACATGTGCACCGCGCTCGCCGACACGTACGGGTGCGCGACCGGCAGCCCGTAAGCCGGGGCCGCGTACGGGTCGGCGGCGTACGGGTTGGTGGCCGGGTACGGGTTCTCCGTCGCGTACGGGTTGCCGGTCGACTCGGGCGCGTCCGGCATCGGGCCGGGGAAGCCGTAGCCGGTGGTCGGCTCGGGCTCGCCGGGCAGCCGGACGTGGTGGAACGGCGAGGAGAACGGGTCGGGCTCGGGCATGGTCGGCTCCGGGGGCTAGTGCTGCCCCACCCACTCTGCCGTACCGCGCAGCCAGGTGAGCGCGGTTCCGACGGCTATGAGCAGCACCACCACCAGGTTCGCGCTCGCCGAGCCGGACAGCAGCAGCCACAGCACGTGCAGCAGGGCCACTCCGGTCAGCGCGCGCCGGGCCCAGCTCCGGCCCAGCCGCAGCATCCGCCCGAACGCCACGTACCCGGCCCCGAACACCACCGCGACCGCCGTGAGCTGCACCAACAGCGTCGTCACCGCGCCGGTGTCGAAGCCCTCGCGCGCCGCCGCCTCCTCCAAGGCCGCGCGCCGCACCCACAGGTAGGCGACGTTGACGACGCCGAACACGGCCAGCGCGTACCAGACCGCCACCGCGGCCCGGGCGGTCCCGGGCGGCTGGTCGCTCACCGGTTCCGCTTCACCGCGTCGAAGTAGGCCTTCGCGCCGGGCAGGTACAGCAGCACCACGGCCGCCACGCTGATCAGCGCGATGAGCAGCCCCCACGGCGACGGCCCGAACAGCACGAACAGCAGGACGACCGCCGTCAGCACGGCGAGCACGACCCGCGCCCAGCTCCTGCCCGCGCGTGCCTGGAACGCGAAGAGGACGAACAGCCCGGCCATCACCGCGCTGGCGATGATCGCGAGCATCCAGCTGGCGGTGACGGCGGCGTCGAACGCCTCGGGCGTGAGGTCCCGGGCCTCGGGCGTCTGCCGCACGGCCTCGACGAACTGGTCCCGCTGCGCCACCGCGACCACCGCGCTGACCACAAACATCGCCCCGACCGCGAGCCACAGGACGAACGAGATCCGGACCTCGTTCGGCAGCGGCGGCCGAGCGGCGAACGCGGCGCGGGCCAACTCGGACTCGCTCAACGGCGGCGGCGGGGGAACGTGCGGCGGCACGTTCGGCGCGGGCCGGCCCTCGTCGGGGTCCTCCGGGGTGGTCACGATTGAGAACGCTAGAACCACGAAAGGTCGCTGTCCACCGCGACAGGCGGTGGACAACGACCTTGTGACCGGGCGGCTGGGGTCAGCTCGCCTTGAAGTAGTGGTTGGCGTCCGGCTTGAACATGAACACCAGCGCGCCGATGGTCAGCGCCAGCTGGATGATGCCGAACAGGCCCTGGATGACGCCGAAGACGCCGAGGCTGAACAGCAGGCCGATGCCGATCAGGCCGATCAGGCCGAACAGGATGCCCAGGCCACCCAGGACGGTGAGGGTGATGCGCGCCCAGTTCTGGCCGTTGCGCATCTGGAAGACCACGGCGATCCACACGGCGAACAGGATCAGGCTGAAGATGGCGCCGCCGTAGGACGGCTCGACCGCCGCCGCCGACGTGTCGAAGCCCGCGTCGCGCAGCGGCTTGAGGGCCGCCTCCGCCGCTTCCTTCGCCGTGATGAAGCTGAAGATCGAGGACAGGATGCCGAGGCCCGCGCTGATCATGAAGAGCAGGAACGCGGTGTCCACGGACTTGGGGCGCGGCGGCCGGTGCATCTCGTGCGGGGCCAGCGGCGGCGCGGCCGGCGGGTAGCCGGGCTGCTGCGGGTACCCGCCGGGCTGCTGGGGGTGCCCGCCCTGCTGGGGGTAGCCGCCCTGCTGCGGGTAGCCACCCTGCTGGGGGTACCCGCCCTGCTGCGGGTAACCGCCCTGCTGGGGGTACCCGCCCGGCTGCTGCGGGCCGCCCGGCCCACCCTGGCCGTACGGGTTCTGAGGAGTGGTCATGCGCGGACCGTAGAAGCATGTGCGCGTCGCGTCGACCTGAAATCACAATCCGTTAGCTACCCGTGGTGCACCGCCGCTGACGGAACGCTGTGATCCGGAGGTCCCCCGAACTGTCGAACCAGACATTTCCCCCGGCGGCCCCGAGTGCAGGGACAATGGCCGCGGACCCGGCGGCCGGCGCCCGCGGGAGGCCCGCCGGGACCGGCCCGCGAGTGCGCCACGTCACGCCGGCCCGGTGGCCGGAACCTGCCGCGCGGTCAGCTCGGTTGGAGCTTGTGCCTGGGCGCGGTGAAGTGCGAGGACACCGACGGCAGGTACATCAGCACCAGCGCGACGCAGTCCAGCACCATCGTGATCACGCCGAACACGACGTCCTCCGGCCGGATGGCCAGCTGGAACGCCGCCGCCAACCCCGACGCCACCGCGACCAGCCGCACGACGCCGAAGAACACGCCGGCCGCGCCGAACACGGTCAGCACGATCCGCGCCCAGTTGCGGCCCTGCGCCATGCGGTTGGCCAGTAACGCGTAGACCAGCACCAACAGCCCGCCCAGGAGCAGGCCGAACATGACGCCGCCGCTGGCCGCCGCGTCCAGCTCGTCCTGGGACAGCGTGGGCTGCTGCTTGCGCAGCTCGCCGATCAGCATCTCCCGGTCGGCCAGCTGCACCAGGAACCGGCCGAGGCCGACGACGGCGCTGCCGATCCACAGCCACCGCGCGATGTCGACCAGCCGCGGCGGCGGGGTCACTCCCGGTCGAGCCACCGTGCCGCCTCCACCGCCCAGTAGGTGAGCACGATGTCCGCGCCCGCGCGGCGGATCGACGTCAGCGTCTCCAGCACGGTCCGCTCGCGGTCGATCCAGCCGTTGCGGGCGGCGGCCTCGACCATCGCGTACTCGCCGGAGATCTGGTACGCCGCGACCGGCACGGTCGAGACCTGCGCGACGGCCGCCAGCACGTCCAGGTACGGCAGGGCGGGCTTCACCATGACCATGTCCGCGCCCTCGGCCAGGTCCAGCTCGACCTCGCGCAGCGCCTCGCGGGCGTTGGCCGGGTCCTGCTGGTAGGTCTTGCGGTCGCCGGA
This sequence comes from Saccharothrix mutabilis subsp. mutabilis, assembly GCF_039521145.1. Classification (NCBI taxonomy): domain Bacteria; kingdom Bacillati; phylum Actinomycetota; class Actinomycetes; order Pseudonocardiales; family Pseudonocardiaceae; genus Saccharothrix; species Saccharothrix mutabilis. The sequence goes on along the minus strand of NZ_BAAABU010000004.1, from coordinate 600,933 downwards.
CAGCTGCGACTCCACCGCGTCCCGGAACGGCCCGTAGAGCGCGGAGGCGTACTTGGCGGAGTAGGCGAGGATGCCGGTGTCGGTGAACCCGGCCTCGTCCAGCGCGGACCGGATGAACCCGATCTGGCCGTCCATCATGCCGCTGGGGCCGACGACGTGGGCGCCGGCGCGGGCCTGGGCGACGGCCATCTCGCCGTAGACCTCCAGCGTGGCGTCGTTGTCGACCTCGCCGGTGGCGGTGAGCACGCCGCAGTGGCCGTGGTCGGTGAACTCGTCCAGGCAGCAGTCCGACATCAGCACGGTGCCGTCGCCCAGCTCCGAGCGCAGGTCGCGCAGGGCGGCGTTGAGGATGCCGTCGGGGTCGGTCGCGCCGGAGCCGACGGCGTCGCGCGTCGCGGGGACGCCGAACAGCATGATGCCGCCGACCCCCGCCTGGAAGGCCTCGACGGCGGCTTTGCGCAGCGACTCGCGGGTGTGCTGGACGACGCCCGGCATGGACGCGATCTCGGCCGGGGCCTCGGCGCCTTCCTTGACGAACATCGGCAGCACGAGCTGGCGCGGGCGCACGGTGGTCTCGCTGACCAGGCGGCGCATCGCCGGCGTGGTGCGCAGGCGGCGCGGGCGGTGGGCGGGGAACACGGGTGGCACTCCCTACGAAACAGGTCGGGGCCACCGGAAAGTGGCCCCGACCGAGCTGCTCTTACGAACGACGCAAACGCTTGGTCTTGCGAGGGGGCGGCAGTGCGCCCTCCGCGCGGAGACGGGCCGCGTGCTGGGCCAAGGCGTCGACCAGGGCCGGCACGTTGGCGTCCTCGGGCTGCACGTCCACCCTGAGACCGAACTCGCGCGCCGTCTCCGCCGTCTGCGGGCCGATGCAAGCGACGAGCGTCCGGGCGTGCGGCTTGCCCGCGATGCCGACCAGGTTCCGCACGGTGGACGACGAGGTGAAGCACACCGCGTCGAACCCGCCGGACTTGATCATCTCGCGGGTGTCGGCGGGCGGCGGGGCGGCGCGGACGGTCCGGTAGGCCGTCACGTCGTCGATCTCCCAGCCGCGCTCGCGCAGGCCCGCCGCGAGGGTCTCGGTGGCGATGTCGGCCCGGGGCAGCAGCACGCGGTCCACCGGGTCGAGGATGTCGTCGTAGGGCGGGAAGTCGGCCAGCAGGCCCTCGGAGGACTGCTCGCCGGAGGGCACCAGCTCGGGGATGATCCCGAACGAGCGCACCTTCGCCGCTGTCGACTCGCCGACGCACGCGATCTTCACGCCGGAGAACGCCCGCGCGTCCAGGCCGAACTCGCGGAACTTCTCCCACACCGCGCGCACGGCGTTGGTCGAGGTGAACACCACCCACTGGTAGCGGCCGTCGACCAGGCCCTTGACCGAGCGCTCCATCTGCGCGGGCGAGCGGGGCGGCTCGACCGAGATGGTCGGCACCTCCACCGGGATCGCGCCGTGCGAGTGCAGCCGGTCGCTCATCGCGCCCGCCTGCTCCTTGGTGCGCGGCACGAGCACCCGCCAGCCGTACAGGGCGCGCGACTCCCACCAGGACAGCTTCGAGCGGTTCGCGACGGCCGCACCGACGGTGACCACGAGCGGTCCGCCCAGGTCACCGGCGTCGGCGGCGAGCGAGGCCAGCGTGGTGTCCACGGTGCGCTGGCCGAAGCCGGTGCCGTCCGCGGTCACCGCGACCGGGGTCTGCGGGGCCAGGCCGTGCTCGACCAGCGAGGACGCGGCCTCGGCGAGGTGGCTGCCGGTGGCGTGCAGCACGAGCGTGCCGGGCGCGGCGGCCAGGCTCGCCCAGTCGGTGACGCCCCGGACGTCGGCCTCGGTGTGCACGGCGCCCAGCGCCACGCCCGCGTACGCGGGCACCGCCGTGCCCGCCGGGACGCCCGGGACCACGTCGAACGCGATGGTGGTCTTCGAGACGGCGTGCGCCTCCTTGACCACGGAGTCCAGGGTCAGCGGGTCGCCCGCCACCAGCCGGACCACGGCGTGGCCGTTCTTCGCCTCGGCGACCAGGTCCTTCGCCACGTCGGCCGGGTCGCCGACCGCCGGGCGGGTCTCGACGCCGTCCGGTACGAGGGCGACCACCTCGGCCGGCACGTCCGGGTCCGTCACCACCAGCTCGGCCTTGGCGAGCAGGTCACGGGCACGGACCGTGAGCAGGCCGGTGTCGCCGGGGCCGGAACCCACGAAGGCGACGCGGCCAGGGGTCTTGCGTGCGCGGGTCATCAGGGCACTCCCCATCAACTACGCCCTTCCGACCGCGCAGCGGCGAGGCCGGAAAGGTCGAGCAACTCGGCGGCCAGCGCGCGGCCGAGTTCCTCTGCTGCGGTCAAGTCACCGGTGGCGGACGCACGGAGGAGGTCGCCGTCCTCCGCCGCCATGACCCCGCGCAGGGACAGGCGGAGGACAACCGCTCCCTGCTCGTCGAGGTCTTCCACCACATCGGCCAGTGCGCCGACCGGCGCGCTGCAACCAGCTTCGAGCGCGGCCAGCAGCGCGCGCTCGGCGGCGACAGCGGCCCGACTGGCCGAATCGTCCAGAGTGGACCGGAGGAGGTGCTCGGTGTCGACGTCGTCGACCCGGCACTCCACCGCGAGCGCGCCCTGGGCGGGCGCGGGGAGCATCTGGATGGGCTCCAGCGTCTCGGTGATCTCGGCGGTGCGGCCCAGGCGCGCGATGCCCGCGCGGGCCAGCACGACGGCGTCCAGCTCGCCGTCGTTCACCTTGCGGATGCGGGTGTCCACGTTGCCGCGCAGCGCCACGACCTCCAGGCCGAGGCCGAGGGCTTCGAGCTGGGCGGCCCGGCGGGGCGAGCCGGTGCCGACGCGCGCGCCGGCGGGCAGCTCGCCCAGGGTCAGGCCGTCGCGGGCGACCAGCGCGTCGCGCGGGTCCTCGCGCGGGGGCACGGCGGCCAGCGACAGCCGGGGGTCGCGGGCGGTGGGCAGGTCCTTGTAGGAGTGGACGGCGACGTCGATCTCGCCGTTGGCCAGCGCGTCGCGCAGCGCCGAGGTGAACACCCCGATGCCGATCTCGGCGATCGGCGCGGACGACCGGTCGCCGGGGGTGGAGATGGTCACGATCTCCACTTCGGCGCCGGCGGCGCGCAACGCGTCGGCCACGTGACCGGTCTGCGCGAGTGCCAGGGCACTACCGCGCGTGCCGATCCTCAGGGTGCGGTTCACCGCTTCTCACCTTTGGTCTGCGTCGGGTTCTGCGTCGAGAGGGGGGTGCTGACGGCGGCCGGTTTCTGCGGGTCGAGGCCGAACAGCTCGCGCAGCGCGTCGGCGTAGCCCTCGCCGCCGGGCGCGGCGGCCAGCTCCTTGACCCGCACGGTGGGGGTGTGCAGGAGCTTGTCGACCACGCGGCGCACGGTCTTGGCCAGCTCGTCGCGGACCGCGCCGTCCAGCTGCGGCAGCCGGGAGTCCAGGCGCAGCAGTTCGGCGTCCACGACCTCGGCGGCCCGCTTGCGCAGCGCCGTCACGGTGGGGGTGACCTCGGCCTTGCGCTGGCCCGCGAGGTAGGAGCGGACCTCCTCGGCCACGATCTCGGCGGCGAGGCCGGCGCCCTGGCCCGCGGGTGCGTCGGACAGCCGGCGCTGGAGGGTCTCCAGGTCGACCACGCGGACGCCGGACAGCAGCGCGGCGGCCGGGTCCACGTCCTTGGGCAGGCCCAGGTCGCACACGACCAGCGGGCGGCCCGGCTCGCGGTCGCCGATCAGCTCCGCGCCGACCACGGTGTCCACCGAGCCGGTGCAGGCGAACAGCACGTCGGCGCGGGCGACCTCGTCGGCCAGGCCGGCCAGGCCGGTGGAGCGGGCGGGCACGCCGTCGGAGGTCAGCGACTCGGCCAGGCGCGCGCCGTTGACGGCGGTGCGGTTGGCGATCACGACCTCGCCGATGCCGGCGCGGCGCAGGTGCGCGGCGGCCAGGCCGCCCATCGAACCCGCGCCCACGATCAGCGCGCGCCGGCCTTCGAGGCCGCCCAGCGCCCGCGCGGCGTCGGTCAGGGCCTCGGAGACCACGGACGCGCCGGCCTGGTCGATGTCGGTGTCGGAGTGCACGCGCTTGCCGACCCGCAGCGCCTGCTGGACCAGCTCGTGCAGCGTGCGCCCGACCACACCGGCCTCGTCGGCGCGGTTGTAGGCGGTGCGCAGCTGGCCGAGGATCTGGGCCTCGCCGACGACCATGGAGTCCAGGCCGCCCGCGACGGAGAACAGGTGCTCGACGGCCGCGGCCGAGTAGTGCACGTAGAGGTGCTCGAACAGGTCGGCGGGCTCGGCGGCGGCCTGCCGCGCGAGGACCTCTACGACCTCGTTCATGCCGCCGTGGAAGGTCTCGACCACCGCGTACACCTCGACCCGGTTGCAGGTCGAGAGCAGCACGGCCTCGGACACGCTGGGCGCCTTGAGCAGCTGGTCGAGCACTTTGCCGAGGTCGGAGTCGGCGACGGCGGCGCGTTCCAGCACGGGAACGGGGGTGGTGCGATGCGAAAGACCGACGACGAGGACACTCATACCGGGACCCTGCCCGTGGTCGGTCCCGCCGACGTGTCCCGCAGAGCCGCCCGGCTCACAACCCGCACGATCACGGGCGAATCACCACCCCGTCCACACCGACACCGTTGACGACGTCACCGGCGGCTTCGTCAGCCCGTCGCGCGACGTGGAACGACAGGATCTGCATCTCGACCGCCAGGTCGACCTTGCGCACCTCGACGTAGTCCGGCACTTGGAGCACAACGGGTGCGAAGTTCAGGATGCACTGCACTCCGGCGGATACCAAACGGTCGCAGACGGCTTGAGCGGCCTGCGGCGGCGTCGCGATGACGCCGATCGAGACCTCGCGTTCGGCGCAGACGGACGTGATGTCGTCGATGTGGTTGACAGGTATGCCACCTACGGGCACTCCGGTCAGGTCCGGGTCGATGTCGAACAGCGCGGCGACCGGGAAACCGCGGCTCGGGAAGCCCCCGTAGTTGGCCAGCGCGTGACCAAGATTACCGATCCCGACGACCGCCACGGAGTGCTTCCGGGTCAGTCCGAGGATGCGCTCGATGTGGCTCACGAGCACCTCGACGTCGTAGCCGACGCCCCGCGTGCCGTACGAGCCGACGTAGGACAGGTCCTTGCGCAGCTTCGCCGAGTTGACCCCGGCGGCGCCCGCCAGCTCCTCGCTGGAGATGGTCGTCACGCCCTGCTCGGCCATGCCGGAGAGCACCCGCAGGTACACGGCCAGCCGGGCCACGGCGGCCTCCGGGATGGCCCGCGCGCGCTCGCGGACGTCGGCGGCGGACTCGGCCGCGTCGGCGGATCTCTTCGCGGCGGCGGTGGTCACAACCTCGTCACCCGCGCCCCGCCGATCCACCACGCTGGCTCTCCTCGACTTCCGACCGATTGACCCGCCGGGCACCGTCACCAGCGGGGTGATACGCCCACCGTACCGCTTGTGAACGGATGCACAAAGTTGATGGGCGGCGGCCGGCTCGACCGGCTGATCTCGGTCAACCCCCATGGAACATCCCCCCGCAACGAAAGGGGGCCGAGCGCGGGCGTGGATACGCGCCGCACTCGGCCCCGGGTGGTCAACGGGCGTTCTTCCAGCACCGTTCCACCATCGAGTGAACCTCGTACGAGGTCCGCTCAAGATCACGCCGCGGGAGGCGTGAGCACCTTGCCGATCACGAAGACGGTGGCGTTCTTGGTCGGGATGTTGCCGCACAGGACGGGAGCGCCGTTGACCGTCATGGTCTCGCCGGAGCCCTCGATCTTCAGGTCCTGACCGGTGAGCGCCTTCACGGTGCCGGCCTGGCGCAGGCCGTCGGCGTCGTAGCGCTTGCCGACCACGTGGAACTGGAGGATCTTGCCCAGCGTCTCCGGCTGGCCGGCCAGCTCGGTGAACTTGGCGTCACCCAGCTCGGCGAAGGCCGGGTCCGCGGGAGCGAACACGGTGATCGCGGACTGCGAGTTCAGCGTGTCCACCAGGTTGGCCGCCTTGACCGCCGCGACCAGCTTGGTCAGCAGCGGGTTGTTGCTCGCGGCGGTGGCCACCGGGTCGTCCACCATGCCCTGCAGCGAGCCCTCGTTCTGCGCGTCCTGGGGGACGCCGGCGCAGCCGGGGCCGAAGACGTCCGTGGTCTTGGTGACGCCGTCGGCCATCGCCTGGGTGGTGGTGGTCGTGGTCGTCGTCGTGGTGGTCGTGCCGGTCGCGGTGGACGCGGTGTCGTTGGCGCTGCACGCGGTGAGCGCGAAGGCGGCGACGGCGGCTCCGACCAGGGCGAGCTTGCTGTTCCGCACGGCGGATCACTCCTTGGTTTTACCGGGTTCGGTATTCACTGAGGTGTTCGAACCAGGACCGGATCCGGTTCGACCTATTTCGCGTGAATCACTCGACCGTGAAGAACAGGGAGTGCCAGCCGGTCGCGCCGTCGGGGACCGGGGCCACGCGGGCCTGCGGTTGGGTGAACCCGGACTTGTCCGTGGCGCGGCTCTCGACGGTGTGCCCGCCGGGCTTGAGGTCCAGCGGCAGCCGCCACATGCGCCAGGTGTCGTCGCCGGCGTCGGCGGACAGCTCGGCGACCCGCCACGGGCCGCCGTCCACCCGGACCTCGACCTTCGCGACGCCGGTCGGCTGCGCCCAGGCGACGCCGGCGACGGTGACCCGGCCGCCGGTCCTGGACAGGCCCTTCGGGGAATCGATGCGGGACATGGTTCTGATCGGGGCGCGCTCGGCCCAGCCGCGCTCCAGCCAGTAGGCGCGCTTGGCGGCGAAGGTCGTCAGTTCGAGGTCCACGACCCACTTGGTGGCGCTGACGTAGCCGTAGAGGCCGGGGACGACCAGGCGGGCGGGGAAGCCGTGCTCGACGGGCAGGGGTTCGCCGTTCATGCCCAGGGCGATCAGCGCGCCCCGGTCGGGGTCGAGGACGACGTCCACGGGCGTGCCGGCCGTCCAGCCGTCGGCGCTGGTGGAGAAGAGCTGGTCGGCTCCCGCCCGGACGCCGGCCTCGCGGAGGACCTGGTGGAGGGGGACGCCGATGAAGGTGGCGGTGGAGACGTACGGGCCGCCGACCTCGTTGGAGACGCAGGTCATGGTGATCGTGCGTTCGACCAGGTCACGGCCGCGCAAGTCGGCGTAGTCGAGGGTCAGCTCCCGGTCGACCAGGCCGTGGACGCGCAGCGCCCAGTCCTCCGCGCGCAGGCGCGGGACGCTCAGGGCGGTGTCGATCCGGTAGAAGTCGCGGTTGGGCGTGATGAACGACGGCGTGCCGTCCCGGGCGAAGTCCGCGCCGGCGGGGACGGCGGGCGCCTTCACGGCCGCCTCCAGCTTCCCCACGGCCGCCCGCGAGCCCTCGACGTCCGTGCGGGAGCCGAGGAACTGCCCGCCCAGGCCCGCGACCACACTGGCCCCGGCCGCGATCAGGAAGCTCCGCCGGCCCTCGACCCGCCGCTCGGCGAGCGCCTCCCGGTGCAGCCACCGGAACACGCCGATGCCGACCGCGCCGGCCGCGAGCGGGGCGAGGACGCCCAGTTGTCCCAGGTCGGGCCGGTAGAGCACCGCCGCGACCCCGACCACGCCGAGGACGGCGGCCAGCACCGTGCCGGGCGTGGGCGTGCGCCTGGACAGCAGCCCGGCGGCGACGGCCAGGCCCAGGAGCACCAGGGCCATGCCGATCAGCAGGACGAGCTTGTCGTAGGTGCCGAACGCGCGGACGGCGAAGTCCTTCAGCGGCGACGGGGTGAAGTCGATGAACGTGTTCCCGACCGCCAGGAAGGGCGAGGCGGAGGGCCCGACGAGCGCGGCGACGAGGTGCCCGGCGGCCAGGGCGGCGGCCACGCCGACGATCCCGACCAGGGCGGCGGTCCAACGGCTCATACCGGTGATTCGACACCCGCCGCGATCCGGTTCGGCGATTCCGTAAGAGGTCGGTAAGTCAGGCGAGCGCGGCCCGCAGCCGGTCCTCCTCGACCTTCCAGTACCCGTGCTCCTCGCCGTCCACGAGGATCACCGGCACGCGGTCCCCGTACTCGGCGCGCAGTTCGCGGTCGGTGTCGACGTCCTGCACGTCCCAGGTGACCCCGAGTTCCCCGCAGATCCGCTCCAGGTCGGCCTTGGCCTGCTCGCAGGCGTGGCAGTCGACCCGGCTCATCAGTGTCACGTGGTGGCTCACAACCGCGATTCTCGCAGCACGCGCGGGTGGGGCTCAGGTCGGCGGGAGGGGCGGGCGCGGGGTCGAGCCGGCTCAGGCCGGCGGGAGGCGCAGGCGGGCGCGGGGTCGAGCCGGCTCAGGTCAGCGGGAGGCGCAGGCGGGCGCGGGCGAGCTTGCCGGTGGGCGAGTGCGGCAGGGTCGGGGCGAACTCCACCACGGTCGGCACCTTGAACTTGGCCAGCCGGGCCGCGCAGTGCTCCTTCACGGCCTCCTCGGTCAGCGCCGCCCCGTCGGCGACGACGACCACGACCTTCACCGACTCCCCGGTCCGCTCGTCGGGCACCCCGACCGCCGCCGACTCCGCGACCCCCGCCAGCTCGGCCACCACCTGCTCGACCTCGTGCGGGTAGACGTTGAAGCCGTTGACGATGATCAGGTCGCCCGCCCGGTCCACCAGGTGCAGGTCGCCGTCCTCGTCGAAGAAGCCCACGTCACCGGTCCGGAACCAGCCCTCCGCGTCCGGGCCGTGCGCGCCGTCCGGCCAGTAGCCGCTGAACAGGTTCTCCCCGCGCGCGGCGACCAGGCCCGTCCCCGGCTCGTCCTCCTCCAGGTCCAGCGGCCGGCCGTCGGTGTCCACCAGGCGCACCTCGACGCCGGGCAGCGCCCGACCCACGGAACCGCCCTTCGGCACCCCGCCGACCAGCGTGGACGTCAGCACGGGACCGGTTTCGGTCAGCCCGTAGCCCTCGTAGACCGGCAGGCCCACGGCCTGGCGCACGGCGTCCAGCACCCCCGCGGCCAGCGGCGCGGCGCCGGAGGTGAACAGGCGCACGGTCGCCAGGTCCTCGCGCAGCCGCTCGACGGGCTGGTTCAGGATCGCCTGGTACATCGGCGGCACGCCGACCAGCGTCGTCACCCGGTGCTCGTGGATGGCGTCCAACGCCGCCGAAGCCTCGAACCGCTCCAGCAGCACCGCCGTCGCCCCGGCCCCGGCTACCTGCAACAGCCCCGGCCCCAGGCCGTAGACGTGGAACAGCGGCAGCGCCAGCAGCACCCGGTCGGCCGCCGTCACGGGAGCGGGCCGCAGGGACGCGCACTGGTCCACGTTGGCCAGCAGCGCCCGGTGCGACAGCATCGCCCCGCGCGGCTGGCCGGACGTGCCCGAGGTGTACCCGAGCACGGCGATGTCCTCGCCCGACCCGATCGCGGTGAACTCCTCGCCGGGCGCGAGCTCGGGCTCCGGCAGCGCCTCGACGTCCGTCCCGTCGGCGTCACCCACCAGCAGGCGGGCGCCGCAGTCCGCCAGGACGCGCTGCAACTCGCGCGCGGGGTGCCCCGGCCCGACCGGCACGGCGATCGCGCCGGCGCGCAGCGCCCCGAACACGGCGACGCAGAACCCGACCCCAGTGGGCAGCCGCACGACGACCCGGTCACCGGGCTCGACACCGGAGTCCACGAGCCGGTGAGCCTCGCGGTCCACGAAGGAGTCGACTTCGGCCCAGGTGTAACTGTTCGCAGTCGTGACATCCACCAGTGCGACGTGCTTGGGTCCACGGTGCGCGGAGGCGCGAACCAGGTCGGCGACGTTGCGAGCGGAAGCGGTCAAGGTGACCTCCTGGTGAACACTGCGGACCCTCCGCGCAGTCTGTCACGCACGGGCGGCGTCACGCAGTGCCTCCGGACGCGTCGCAGATTCGAGACCGGTTGCCGCTACCTACTACGGAGTAACAACACGTATGCTGCCCGAACGGCGACTCTGTGGAGGTGCCGCGAGCCGATGAGCGCAAGGGCGAGCGACAACACCATCAGGACCAACCGGACGCTCCGCTCGATGTGGAGCACTGGAGGGCAGTCCAGCACGATCGAGAGCGTGGGAACCGACCCGGCGGAAGAGCCGTGGGACCTCGTGCGTGCCGCCCAGGCGGGCGACACGGACGCGTTCGGGCTGCTCTACGACCGGTACGTGGACGTGGTCTACCGGTACGTGCTGTTCCGGGTGGGCGACCGCACGCTGGCCGAGGACGTGACCAGCGAGACGTTCCTGCGCGCGCTGCGCAGCATCGGGTCCATCAGCTACCAGGGCCGGGACGTCGGTGCGTGGTTCGTCACGATCGCGCGCAACATCGTGTTCGACCACGTGAAGTCCAGCCGCTACCGGCTGGAGGTCACCACTGCCGAGCCGGACGACAACCGCGAGGTCGCGAGCGGTCCCGAGCAGGAGGTGCTGACCGACGCGGCCAACGCCGAACTCCTCCGGTGCGTAGCCCAACTGGGTGACGATCAACGGGAATGCATCACTCTCCGTTTCATCCAGGGCTTGTCCGTGGCCGAGACCGCCGCGAAGATGGGCCGCAACGAAGGCGCGATCAAGGCCCTCCAGCACCGCGCGGTGCGCCGGCTCGCCCAGTTGCTGCCGAACTGGCTGCGCTGACCCGCCGCCGAGGTTCCCCCGATCGCCCGGTCGTGCCGCGTAACTCCGGAACCCCCGGCTTCGTTACTCGGGTCAGGTACTCCTCCACGAGTCGGTGCGGGATGGTGGGCAGAAGGATCACGCCGCTGGGGCGTCGCAGGCAGCACGAGCGCTTCGCTCGTGCGGTCGACGCGCAAGCCGAGCACGGACAGCCGGCCGACGCTCCGCCCGGGCCGGGACGACCGGCGCGGCCCGAGCCCGGCCGCCCCGCCGACGCGCGACCCCCGGCCACCGCCGACGCCGAGTTCGCCGACGAGCTGGCCGTCGTGGCGCTGCTGCGCGCGGCGGCGGCGACGAGCGGTCCGGACGACGCGGCCAGGGCGCGGATGCGGGAACGGGTGCTCGGCGCGAGCCCGTCCCCGCCGACCAAGCTCGACCGGCGCGGACCCCGGGGCGGGGCGCGGGGGCGATTAGCCGTCGCCCTGGCCGCCGCGTTGTGCCTGGTGCTGTCGCTGACCGGGATGAGCCTGCTGCTCTCCCGCGACGCGCTGCCCGGCGACGCGCTCTACGGCGTCAAGCGCACCGCCGAGTCGGCCTCGCTGGGCCTGACCTTCGGCGAGGAGTCCAAGGGGTACAAGCGGCTGGAGTTCGCGGCTGCCCGCGTGTCCGAGATGGAGACGCTGGCCGACCGCTACCGCGACTCCGGCGGCGGGCCGCTGGGCGGGTACCTGACCGCGCTGGCCGACTTCGACGCCGACGCCGCGGCCGGTTCCCGCGTGCTGGCCGCGTTCGGGTCGAACTCGGACCAGCGCGCCCTGACCGGGCTGCGCGACTGGGCGGTGTCCCAGACCACCCGACTGGGTGACTTGCGCGGTCGCCTGCCCACGCAGGCCGCCGACCGGGCCGGCACGTCCCTCGACCTGCTCGACCGCATCGCCCGGCGGGCCACCGACCTCGCCGCGCGGACCGCGTGCGCCACCGTGACCACCGGCCAGACCGACGACGTCGGCCCCGTGCCGGCGACCGGCGAGTGCGCGCCGCCGTCCACCGCGCCCAGCCCGTCCCCGACCGAGCAGCCGTCGGTCCTGGTGTCCACCCCGGGTGGCGGCCCGACGACGCCGGGCGGCGAGTCCCCCGCGCCGCCCGCTGCCACGCCCGGCACCCCGGGCACGCAGGACCCGTCGCTCCCGCTGCCGCTGCCGACCGTGACGACGACCGTCACGCCACCCGTCCAGCTGCCGACACTCTCGCTGCCCCAGCTACCGCTGCCCGGTCTCACCGGCTGATCGCTACCCTGTCCCCATCGGACCCCGGGAGGCGCTGACGTGGTGAAAAGGCGTGTGGTGGAGGGCTCTGCCGAGCGCGAACGGCTCGCCGAACTGGCCGGTGCGGCCTCGGCCGAGGCCGCGCTGGCCACCCCGCTCGCGCCGGAACCGTCCGGCGCGCCCACCGACCTGACCGCCGCCGCGTTCTTCGACGTGGACAACACGATGATGATGGGCGCGTCGATCTTCCACTTCGCCCGCGGCCTGGCGGCCCGCAAGTACTTCAAGAACTCCGACCTCATGGGGTTCGCCTGGCAGCAGATCAAGTTCCGGGTCGGCGGCCGGGAGGACCCGCAGAGCGTCAAGGCGTCGCGCGAGCAGGCCCTGAGCTTCGTCGCGGGCCGCTCGGTGGCGGAGCTGGTCAGCCTCGGCGAGGAGATCTACGACGAGCTGATGGCCGACAAGATCTGGACCGGCACGCAGGCGCTGGCCCAGATGCACCTGGACGCCGGGCAACGGGTGTGGCTGGTCACCGCGACCCCGGTGGAGCTGGCGCAGATCATCGCCCGGCGGCTGGGCCTGACCGGCGCGCTGGGGACGGTGTCGGAGAACGAGAACGGCATCTACACCGGCAAGCTCGTCGGCGACCTCCTGCACGGCCGGGCGAAGGCGCACGCGGTCCGCGCGCTGGCCGCGAAGGAGGGCCTGGACCTGCGGCGGTGCACGGCGTACTCGGACTCGGTCAACGACGTGCCGATGCTGTCGGTGGTGGGCACGGCGGTGGCGGTCAACCCGGACTCGGGCCTGCGCGAGACGGCCCGCAAGCGCGGCTGGGAGATCCGCGACTTCCGCACCGGCCGGAAGGCGGCGAAGATCGGCGTGCCGTCCGTGCTGGGCGCGGGCGCGGTGGCGGGCGCGATCGCGGCGGGCATGGCGTACCGACGGCGCGTGTAGGCCTCGCCCGGCGTCCGGCGAGGCGCGCCCCGGCGGCTACCCGTGACAGGCCCGACAACGCCGGATCCGCCGCCCCCCAACGACGGCAGCGGTCGCCGGGCTAGCCCAGGAAGACGTTGCGCCGCTGGGTCAGCAGCCGGTACAGGGTCTGCTGGATGGTCTCCCGCACCTGGTCGGTCAGGTTGAACACCAGCATCGGGTCGTCCGCCGCGCCCTCGCCGTGGACGTCGGTGCGGATCGGCTCGCCGAACTCGATGTACCACTTCGACGGCAGCGGGATCGCGCCCAGCGGGCCCAGCAGCGGGAAGAACGGGGTCACCGGGAAGTACGGGAAGCCGAACAGCCGCGCCAGCGCCTTGATGTCGCCGATCTTCGGGTAGATCTCCTCCGCGCCCACGATCGAGCACGGGATGATCGGCACCCCGGTCCGCAGCGCCGCCGACACGAAGCCGCCCCGGCCGAAGCGCTGCAGCTTGTACCGGTCCTTGAACGGCTTGCCGATGCCCTTGAAGCCCTCCGGCCACACGCCGACCAGCTCGCCGGACCGCAGCAGCCGCTCCGCGTCCGGGTTGCACGCCAGCGTCTGACCGGACTTGCGGGCCAGCGCGCCCAGGACCGGGGTCTTGAACACCAGGTCCGCGCCCAGCATGCGCAGGTGGCGGTGCGCCGGGTGCTCGGCCCGGATGCCGTAGGCGGTCATGGTGGCGTCCAGCGGCAGGGTGCCGGAGTGGTTGGCCACCAGGAGCGCGCCGCCGGTCGCGGGCACGTTGTGCAGGCCGATGGTCTCCACCCGGAACCACTTCTCGTACAGCGGCTTCAGCGGGGGCATCAGGACGTGGTCGGTCAGGTCCGGGTCGAAGCCGAACTCGTCCACCTCGTAGTCGCCCTGCACGCGCCGCCGGAGGAAGGCCAGGACGCCCGCCAGGCGCTCCTCCCACTCCGACGCCGCCGGCTGCGCCTCCCGGGCCTCCGGGCCCGGGTCGACGGGGTCCGGGACCCGCGCCAACCCGCCGCGCCGGTCCGGTGTCCGCAGGGGGATCACCCTCGCCTCTGCCACGTCCACCTCCTCAGCGGAGCTTCGCCGCCGCGTCGAGCACGCCGCGCTCGACCGACGCCACCAGCTCGGGGTCGATCAGGGGCCGCATGCCGCGACCGCTCACGTAGTCGTCGAAGGCCTGCTGCGTCGTCCAGCGCGGGGTGAAGCCGAACTCGCGCTTGAGCAGCGTGGTGTCCACGACGCGGCCCCAGTTCAGGAACCGCATCTGGTCCGGGGAGAAGTCCACCAGACGCGCGCTGCGGAACAGCCGGCCCACCGTCGGCACGGCGGCCGTGGGCACCGGGAGCGGCAGCTTGCCCGCGCGGCGGATCGCCTGGGACAGCAGCAGCACCCCGTCGCCGCCGACGTTGAACACGCCGGGCAGGTCGTGCAGGGTGGCGCGTTCCAGCACGGCCAGCGCGTCCTCGGAGTGCAGCAGCTGCACGCGGGCGTCGTAGCCGAGCACCGTGGGGACCACGGGCAGGGCGAAGTACCTGGTCAGGACGGTGTCGATGCGCGGGCCGATGAAGTTGGTGAACCGCAGCGCGGTCACGTCCACGTCCGGCCGGCGGCGGGCGAACCCGCGCACGTAGCCCTCGACCTCGACGGCGTCCTTGGCGTACCCGCTGGACGGCAGGTCCTTGGGTCCCATGTCCTCGGTGAACACCGCCGGGTCGCGCGAGGAGGACCCGTAGACGGCGCTGGTGGACTTCACGACGAGCTTGCGCACGTGCGGCGACTTCTGGCACGCGGCCAGCAGCTGCATCGTGCCGATGACGTTCATCTCCTTCATCACCGTCCGCCCGGTCGGCCCGGCCGGGTTGGCGGTCACCGAGGCGTGCACGACCGTGTCGACGTGCGCGGTGGCGATGACCTTGGCGATGAGCGGGTTGCGGATGTCCGCGCGGACGAACTCGGCGCGCCCCATGCGGCGCAGCAGGTCACGCGGCGGCGGCTCGGTGTCCACGCCGAGCACCCGGTCGATGTCCGGGTTGGCGGCGAAGCGCGCGGCGAGGTGGCCGCCGAGGTAGCGGCTGCATCCGGTGACGAGAACGACCTTGGGCGCCATGCGACTCCGAGACGGTTGCGACCTGCGCGGACGGCTGCGACGTGGACTCTACCCACGGATTCGGGTACCCGATCGTCTCGCGGTCACGCTCTTGACGCAGGTCACCGCGCCGTTCACCCGGATGGCCGCCGGACATGCCGGTGCCGGCGCCCCGCGGGGGGACGCCGGCACCGAAGACCAGGGCTTACTTGCCGCGCTTCCTGCGCTGGACGCGGGTCTTGCGCAGCAGCTTGCGGTGCTTCTTCTTCGACATGCGCTTGCGGCGCTTCTTGATGACCGAGCCCATGCGGGTTCCTCACTCACTAGACGAAGGTGTTTCTCCACGCGCCGGTGGAGACACCCGCCAAACTCGGGCGCGCCGACACCAGGCACGAACGGCCTGTCAGTTTACCCGGCTGCCGGCGCCCGCCCTCACCCGGCGTCGAAGTAGGCGTTCCGCAGGTACTCGTGGACCGCCTTCTCGGGCACCCGGAACGACTTGCCGACCCGCACCGCGGTCAGCTCGCCCGAGTGCACCAGCCGGTACACCGTCATCTTCGACACTCGCATCACCTGCGCCACCTCGGCGACGGTCAGGAACTTGACCTGGACCAGGGGTGCTCGATCGTTGTCCTCCGGCATGGATCACCGCGTCCTTCGACACGCGTCGTGCCGTCGGCTTCCCCACCGACGGTTCGACACGCACGTGCTCCTCCGAGAGTAACGGGACACGTGGGACTGGTGCGACGGCCAATGGCGGTATCAGTGGGCCTCGTGGGCCTGTCCCAGTTCCACCGAACGGTCCCGAGCAGCCTCGATGGCCGCCAGCATGGCCGCGCGGACCCCGTGCTTCTCCAGTTCGCGGATGGCCATGATGGTCGTGCCGGCGGGCGAGGTGACGGCCTCGCGGAGGATCACCGGGTGGGTGTCGTTCCGGCTGAGCATCTGCGCCGCCCCGACCGCGCTCTGGATGATCAACTGCGTGGCCAGGTCACGCGGGATGCCGAGCAGGATGCCCGCGTCGATCATGGCCTCGACCAGGAAGAAGAAGTAGGCGGGCCCCGACCCGGACAGGGCCGTGACGGCGTCCTGCTGGCTCTCGGGCACCCGCGCGACCTTGCCGACGGTGGCGAGCAGCTCCTCGACCAGGGCGAGGTGCTCGGCGGCGGCGTACCGGCCCGCGGAGATGGCGCTCATGGCCTCGCCGACCAGCATCGGGGTGTTGGGCATGACCCGGACGACCGGCGTCCCCTCGGGCAACCGGCGCTCGAACAGCGAGGTCGGCAGACCGGCGCACAGCGACACGACCAGCGTGCCGGGCTTGAGCACGGGCGCGAGCTCGTCCAGGAGCGGCTCGATGTCCTGCGGCTTGACCGCCACCACCAGCACGTCGGCCCGGCGGGCGGCCTCGGTGACGTCGAGCCCCTCGACGCCGTACTCCTCGGTGAGGGCGGCAGCCCGATCCGGGTGCTTCTCGGTGAACACCAACTCCTCGGGCGCCCGCCCACCGCGCAACAGCCCGGACAGCAAGGCCTCCCCGATCTTCCCCGCCCCCAGCACCGCGATCGTCGTCATGGCCTTAGCCTGCCACTCCCCCACCCAACCGCTCCCCAGGGGCGCGCTCCGCGCGAAGCGCGGCCAACGGGCTACCAGCACAGGAAGGGCCTCGGTTCGTCCCCGTACGGCCTGGGCGCAGCCCAACCACGGATCGCCGGGGTCGGCCTGAAAAAGTTTCGCGAGGAACGAGCGAAAGTTTTTTGGACGACCCCGGCGATCCGTGGTTGCCTCCGGCAGGCCGTGCGGGGGACGAACCGACGCCCTTCCACCCCCCCGGGGGCCTGCCCGCCGGCGAGGCGCTTTTGGCTTTCGCTCTGAATCTTTCACTCTTGATCTTGGTAGCGTTGGTGCCACAGCCCGAAGCAAGAAGCTCACGAAGATGCAGGAGTGAGCGCGAGCTGCCGAGCCTGACAGACCAACCGACCGGAAGCGTCGATGACAGTCGCGTCCTCGTCGAACCACTGCCCGTGCACAGCGGAACAAGCGACCCGCACCCGCAACCACCCACCCACCGGCCGAGCCCGCAGCAACGCCGTCAACTGCACGGTCGGCGACCACCCGAACCGCCCCAGGTTGAACGTCACCGGCATCGAGATGTCCCCGACCACCAGCGCGAAGTACGGGTCCGGCTCCTCGCCCGACGGCCGCGCCCACAGCGTCAGCACCAGCGGGTCGCCGACCCGGCCGGTCAGGAAGCCCGCACCCGCCCGGTCCAGGCGGACGTCGCACACCGCGCCCAGCTTGTAGACCCCGCCGGACCCCAACGTCGCCAGGTCGACGGCGTCCGGCGGCGGGGACGCGGCCACCAGCGGCAGGTCGGCGTAGTCCGGCTGTTGCGCGGGCATCCGGCCGACCGTCACCACCGCCTCGACGCACGCCCGCCCGCGCTGCTCCAGCACGACCGCCACCACGGTCGCCGTCCGCCCGGCCTTGCGCACGGACGTCCGCAACAGCACCGGCCCCACCTCGGGCGCGTGCAGGAACTGGGCGCTCACCGCCAACGGCTCCCGCTCGTCCCCCGGCATGGCGACCTGCGCGGCGTCGACCGCCGCCCGAGCCGCCAACGCCAGCAGGAACCCGCCATGCGGCTTGGGCCCGATGGTCCACTCGCCGGGCAACGACGCCGTGTACGTGCCGTCGCCCAACGGGCGCACCGCGTTGGCGACAGAGAAGACCACCGGAGAACTCACCGAACCCCTCACGAGCGGCTGACCAGGGACCGCAGGAAGAACGCCACGTTCGCGGGCCGCTCGGCCAGCCGCCGCATCAGGTAGCCGTACCACTGCTCGCCGAACGGCACGTACACCCGCACCACGTGCCCCTCCGCCGCCAGCCGCCGCTGCTCAGTCGGCCGCACGCCGTAGAGCATCTGGAACTCGAAGTCCTCCACCGAACGCCCGTACCACCGCGACCGCTCGCCGACGATCTCGACCAACCTCGGGTCGTGCGTGGCGAACATCGGGTAGCCGCCACCGCCGAGCAGGACGTTGGCGCACCGCACGTAGTTCAGGTCCACCTCGTGCGGGTCGACGAACGCCACCGACGCGGGCTCCGCGTACGCGCCCTTGCACAGCCGGACCCGGGTGCCGGCCAGCGCGACGCAGTCGTCCAGCGTCCGCCGCAGGTACGCCTGGAGCACCGCGCCCGTGTCCGGCCAAGCCCGGCGCAGCTCGGCCAGCACCCGCAGGGTCGAATCCGTGGTGGTGTGGTCCTCCATGTCGAGGGTGACCGTCGTGCCGCACTGCTCGGCCGCCGCGCACACGCGGGAGGCGTTGTCCAGCGCGAGCCGCTCGTCCAGGGCCTGGCCGACGGCGGACAGCTTGACGCTGACCTCGGCGTCGGCGGCCAGCCCCACGTCGTGCAGCCGGTCGAGCAGGGCGAGGTAGGCCTGCACGGTCCGCTCGGCCCGCGCGCGGTCCGTGGTGTCCTCGCCCAGGTAGTCCAGCGTGACCCGCAACCCGTCCTCGACCAGGTCACCGGTCACTTCCACCGCCGAGGCCACGGTCTCACCAGCGACGAACCGGCGCACGACGTCGCGGCTCACCGGCGCCGACGCGACCGCCCGCCGGACCGCTTCGTTGCCCGCGGCGGCGAGGATCAACGAGCGCAACGGATTCACGATCAAGACCCTAGTCGTTGGTCGGCGGGAAAGCTCGACTCAAGCGACGGGCGCTCACAGGTGCAGCCGGGCGAACAGCAGCGACTCGGCCAGCAGGTCCCGGCGGTCGGCGTCGGTCTTGGCCTTGCGGGTGTTGACCTCCAGCACCACCTGCCCGGTGAAGCCGGCCGGGGCGAGCGACTCCAGCAGCTCGGCGCACGGCTGCGTGCCGCGCCCCGGCACCAGGTGCTCGTCCTTGGGCAGGCCGCTGCCGTCGGCCAGGTGCACGTGGGTCAGCCCGTCGCCCATCCGCTTGGCCAGCTCCATCGCGTCCATGTGCGCGGCGGAGGCGTGGGACAGGTCGAGCGTGTAGTTGCGGTGCCCCACGTCGGTGGGGTCGATGGACGGCCGGAACGCCGTCACCGCGACCGACCGGCCGCGGCCGAGCTTGCGGCGCACCGGGAACATGTTCTCCACCGCGATGGCGACGCCGCTCTCGTCCTCCAGGCCCGCGACCAGGTCCGGGAACGTCTCGGCGTACCGGCGCTGCCACAGGAACGGCGGGTGCACGACGACGGTCCGCGCGCCCAGGTCCTGCGCGGCCCGGACGCTGCGGCGCAGCCGTTCCACCGGGTCCGGCGACCACACGCGCTGGCTGATCAGCAGGCACGGCGCGTGCACGGCCAGCACCGGCACGCCGCTGCGCTGCACCAACCGCTGCAACGCCCGCACGTCCTGGCTGACCGGGTCGGCCCACACCATGACCTCGACGCCGTCGTAGCCCAGTTCGGCGGCGGCCTCGAACGCCGCGCCGACCGGGCGCGGCCACACGGCGGCCGTGGACAGGCCGACCGGGATCAAGACTTCACCAGGAGCATCGCGGCCGGGGACACGGTGACGATCAGGCCGACCAGCACGGCCAGGACCGTGGTCTGGAGGTCGTCGGCGCGGCGGATGCGGCGCACCAGGAGCACCAGGCCCACGGTCACCGCCAGCGCCACCACCAGGGCGGCCGGCGCGAGGGTGCGCCACAGGAAGTTGAAGCCCAGCCACAGCGCCGCGCCGCCGAGCACGCCGACGGCGAGCTGGCCGATCATGACCAGCCACTCGCGGCCCGGTGAGCGGTCGCCCGCCTCCTCCTCCACCTCGTCGGCGTCGGCGAGGCCGGCCGGCTCGTCGTCCTCGGCGGCGACGGGGCGGCGGAAGTCGTCGTCGTCGTCGTCCTCGTCCAGGTCGACGTAGGGGTGGAACTGGGTGCTCTCCGGCTCGACCACCGGCATCTCACCGGAGTCGTCGCCGAACCAGTCCTCGGCGGTCTGGTCGGGCAGCGGGTCGGGCATGGGGCCCGGCGCCGGCGGCACGATCAGCACCGACTCGGTGGGCAGCGACTCCAGCGGCACGTTCGGGGTCAGCTTGTCGGCGATGCGCGGCAGCACCTCGGTGACCGGCTCCCGCGGCGGCACCGGGCGGGCCAGGCTCGCGCGGGACGACTCGGGGTCGGCCTGCGGCGGGCGGGGCCGACCGGCGTCCGGCGGCGCGCCCCGGCCTGCGTCCGGCGGCGCGAGACGACCCGCCTCCGCCCCTGCGAGCCGACCGGCATCCGGCGGCGCGAGGCGACCCGCCTCCGCCCCAGCGATGCGACCGGCATCCGCCCCAGCGAGACGACCGGCATCCGCTCCAGCGAGGCGACCTGCATCCGGCGCGGCGAGCCGAGCCGCGTCCGGCGGCGCGAGGCGGGCCGCGTCGGGCGCGGGCGTGAGCCGGGACGACGGGTCGGGCGGCGTCGGTCGCGGCGGCTCGGGGTAGTCGTCGGCGTAGTCGTCGACGATCGGCGGTACCTGCCGGGTCTCCTCGGCCTCGGTCGGCGCGGGCACGCCCCGGCGGGGCGGTTCGGCGGCCCGCGGCGGGGTCCGGGTGAAGGCGGCGTCCAGGCGGGACCGCGGCGGCTCCGGGGTGAAGGGCGGTTCGACCGCGGGCGGCGCGGGTCGGGCGGCACGTCCCTCGCCCGGCGCGAACGACTCGGCGGACCGGGACCCGCGGCGGGCGCCGCGGCCCTCGAACGGCGGCTCGGCGGGTTCGCGGCGAGCGTCGAACGGCGGCTCGGCCGGGTCGCGGCGGCCGTCGAACGGCGGCTCCGCGGGTTCGCGGCGCCCCTCGAACGGCGGCTCGAACGGCGGCTCGGCCGGCCGGGCGAACGGCTCGGGCGTCACCGGCGGGGTGTAGGCGGTCTGCTCGGGGGCCGCGCGGCGGCCGGTCGGCGGCGGGTCGTCGTCGCGCACCGGCAGCAGCCGGCCGCTGTCCGAGTTGACCCGGTCGATGATCGCCTGCGGAGCGGTGTCCGAGGCGTCCTCGGCACGGCGGCGTCGCCGACGCGGCGACACCTCGCCGGAGCCCCCGCCGTACTGGGCGAGCAACTCCGCGACCGTGCGCTGGGTCTGCTCCGACTCGCTCTCTCGACTCATCAACTCCACCGTGCCCCGTGGCGGCCAGTCCGTCCAGTGTCACCCGACCGGCGGGTGCGGGTCGCGGGGGTGTCCTGGTCTGCGCCATCAGTGTGGTCCAGGCGACGCAGGATGACACCTTCCCGCAGCGCCCAGGGGCAAATCTCCAGCTCACCGAGTGACAGGGCTCGCATGGTGGCCTCCGCCACGAGCGCGCCCGCCACGAGCTGGTGGGCCCGGCTCGCGCTGACCCCCTCCAACTCCGCGAGGTCGCTCGCCGACATCCGGGAGACGAACCCGATGAGCTGCCGCAGCCCGGCGTGGGTGAGCACCCGGCGGGCGCGCGGTCCGGCCGACGACGGGGCCGCGCCGGTCAGCCGGGCCAGCGTGCGGAACGTCTTGGAGGTGGCCACCACCCGGTCCGGCGCGCCGACCCGGCGCAGCTTCTTCGCGACCGGCGCGAGCTGGTCGTCCAGCCACTCGGTGGTCTCGGCGACCTCCTGGCGGCTCGGCGGGTCGTGGTGGAACCGGGTCCGGGTCAGCCGACCCGCGCCCAGCGGCACCGAGAACGCCTCCTCGGGCTCCTCGTCCACGCCGACCGCCAGCTCCAGCGAGCCGCCGCCGATGTCCAGGCACAGCAGGCGGCCCGCGGACCACCCGTACCAGCGGCGCACCGCCAGGAACGTGTAGCGGGCCTCGTCCTCGCCGGACAGGACCTTGAGGTCCACGCCGGTCTCGGTGCGGACCCGGTCCAGCACCTCGGCGGAGTTGCCCGCCTCGCGGACGGCCGAGGTGGCGAAGGCCATCAGGTCCTCGCAGCCCAGCCGGGCCGCGGAGGCCTTGGTGGCGGCGACCGCCCGGACCAGCCGGTCGGCGCCCGCCTTGGTGAGCAGGCCGTCGCCGTCGAGCTGCTCGGCCAGCCGCAGGACCGACTTCTCCGAACTCATCGGCGTGGGGTGGGCACCCCGATGAGCGTCCACCACCAACAGGTGGACGGTGTTGGACCCCACATCAAGGACCCCGAGGCGCACGGCGTGCACCGTACCCGGTCGGGGCGGTCAGGACTCGAACTTGTAGCCCAGTCCGCGCACCGTCACCAGGTGGCGCGGCGCCGACGGGTCCGGCTCGATCTTCGAGCGCAGCCGCTTGACGTGCACGTCCAGGGTTTTGGTGTCGCCGACGTAGTCCGCGCCCCACACCCGGTCGATGAGCTGGCCGCGGGTGAGCACCCGGCCGACGTTGCGCAGCAGGTACTCCAGGAGGTCGAACTCCTTCAGCGGCAGGTTCACCTCGGCGCCGTCGACGGTCACCACGTGCCGCTCGACGTCCATCCGCACCGGTCCGGCCTCCAGGACCTGCGGCAACAGCTCCTCGGACTCGCCGCCGCGGCGCAGCACCGCCCGGATGCGGGCGATCAGCTCGCGCGCCGAGTACGGCTTGGTGACGTAGTCGTCCGCGCCCAGTTCCAGGCCGACGACCTTGTCGATCTCGCTGTCCCGGGCCGTGACCATGATCACGGGGACGGCGGAGCGGGCGCGCAGCTGCTTGCACACGTCGGTGCCGCTCATGCCGGGCAGCATGAGGTCGAGCAGCACGATGTCGGCGCCGTTGCGGTCGAACTCCTCCAGCGCCTCCTGGCCGGTGGCCGCGAGCGCCGCGGTGAAGCCCTCCTTGCGCAGCAGGAAGGCGAGCGGATCGGCGAAGGACTCCTCGTCCTCCACGATGAGCACCCTGGTCACAGCTCTCCTCCGGGTTTGCCCGCGCTGGTCGGCACAGGGACAGCGAGTTCCGGCTTGGGTAGGTCGGTGGTCTGCTCTTCCCGGTCGGGGTGCGCCGGGATGCGCAGGGTGAAGGTCGAGCCGGTGCCGGGCAGGCTCCACAGCTTGACCTCGCCGCCGTGGTTCGCGGCGACGTGCTTGACGATCGCGAGGCCGAGACCGGTGCCGCCGGTTGCGCGCGAGCGGGCCTTGTCCACGCGGTAGAACCGCTCGAACACGCGGGTCTGCTGGTCCTCGGCGATGCCGATGCCGCGGTCGGTGACCGCGATCTCGACGAACCCGTTCACCAGCTTGCGGCTGACCGAGACGGGGCTGCCCGGCGGCGAGTAGGCGACGGCGTTGTCGAGCAGGTTGCTCAACGCGGTGACCAGGAGGGTCCGGTCGCCCTCGACCTCCAGGCCGCTGGGCTCGTCGGTGGTGATCTCGATGCCCGCGGACTCGGCGGCGAGCTTGGAGCGGCCCAGCGCCTCGCTGACCACGACGTCGATCCCGACCCGGTTCAGCTCGGGCAGCTTCTCCGCGCCCTGCAACCGGGACAGCGCGATCAGCTCGGTGACCAGGGTGCCCAGGCGGGTGGCCTCCTGCATGATCTTCGCGCTGAACCGGCGCACCTCCTCCTGGTCGTCGGAGGCGTCCAGGACGGCCTCGGCGAGCAGGGCGAGCGCGCCGACCGGGGTCTTGAGCTCGTGGCTGACGTTGGCGACGAAGTCGCGGCGGGTGGCCTCCAGCCGGACCGACTCCGACTCGTCGGAGGCCTCCACGACCACGAACCCGTCGGTCAGCACCTTGACGGTGGCGTGCACGGCTTCCGGCTGGCGGCCCTTGACCTCCAGCGGGGAGACGTCCACGTGGACGACCTCGCCGGTCTGGCGGGTGAGCTCGGCGGCGCGGCGGGCCCGGTCGTCGACCCGGTTGTTCCGGACGACGCCGAGCTCCTCGGCACGCGGGTTGTGCAGGACGACGTCGCCGAAGACGTTGAGGACGACGATCCCGTCGTGGGAGGACTGGACCACCATGGCCATGAGGTCGGCGACGGTGAGCCCGGCCGGCCGCTGCGCTTTGTTGGTCCCGGTCGCACGCCCCACGAGGAACGCCGCACCGCCGATCAGCAGAACGCCGATCGACAGGACGAGGTAACCCGTTGCGGTCACGGAGGCATCGTAAGCAGGTCAGGGCGGGTACGGCCTAGCCCGCAGGCGTGGTTCGTGACTCCTGCGACACCGTCTGGCACCGATGTTTTCTGGTAGGTCAGCCGCCGTTCACCCAATCGTGTCCAAGCGGGTGAGGTCCTGTTCGGACAGGCGCAGTTCCGCGGACGCCAGGTTCTCCTCAAGGTGTCGTTCGGACGACGTGCCGGGGATCAGCAGCACGGTGGGTGAGCGGTGCAGGAGCCACGCCAGGGCGACCTGGCGCGGGGTCGCGTCGTGGGCCGCCGCGACCTCGTCCAGGGCCTGGTCCTGAAGAGGCGTGAAGCCGCCGAGCGGGAAGAACGGGACGTAGGCGACGCCCCGGGCGGCGGCGGCTTCCAACGTCGGCTCGTCGTCGCGGTGGGCGATGTTGTAGTGGTTCTGGACGCAGACGACCGGGGTGATCGCCAGCGCCTCCTCCAGCCGCGTGGTGTTGCTGATGCCGAGGTCGCGGATCAGGCCCTCCTCGCGGAGCCCGGCGAGGGCGGTGAGGGGTTCTTCGAGGGGGACGTGAGAGCCGTCCACGCGCAGGTTGACCACGTCGAGGCGGTCCACCTTGAGGTTGCGCAGGTTGTCGTGGACGGCTTGGCGCAGGTCGTCGGCGGTGCGCGCGGGGACCCAGTCCTGGTCGGCGGTGCGGCGGTAGCCGACCTTGGTGACGATCGTCAGGCCGTCGTAGGGGTGCAGGGCTTCGCGGATCAGCTCGTTGACCACGTGCGGGCCGTAGTAGTCGCTGGTGTCGATGTGGTCGACGCCCAGCTCGACGGCCCTGCGCAGGACGCGCTTGGCGGCCTCGCGGTCCGGCGGCGGGCCGTAGACGCCGGGGCCGGTGAGCTGCATGGCGCCGTAGCCGACGCGGTTGAGGTTCAGCACGCGGTCCACTGTGGTCGGGCTCCGGAACCGCCGCCGGGATTGGCAACTAGCTGCCAAGCTGGACACGTGAGCGGTGTCGTGGTGGTGCGGGGCGAGGCGGAGCTGTACGCGCGTGCGGGGCATCTGTTCGAGGCGGCCACCGAGGAGTTGGCGTGCGCGGCCAACGCGCTGCGCACCTGGATGGGCACGCACCCGAAGATCCTGCCCCGGCAGCGGGCGGAACGAGTGCGCAAGCTGTTCCGGCTTTCGACCATGCTGGAGCCGACGTGGGCCGAGCACGCGCGGGTCATGGCCTCGCACGGCGCGGACGTGCGGATCAGCGCCCACGAGGTCAACGAGACGATCCTGCTGGACGACCGGGTCGCCATCCTGGCCGGCGACGAGTCCCGGGGCGCCCGCAGCTACAGCGTGATCACACAGGTCGAGGTGGTCCACGGCGTGCGGTCGCTGTTCGAGGCGGCGTGGCGCGGCGGGACGCCGTTGGCGGTGCACGAGGCGGACATGGCCGAGTTGCGGGCCGTCGTGCCCCGTGTGGTGGAGGCGCTCAGCGGCGGCGCGACCGACGCGGCGGCGGCACGCGCGCTCGGGATGTCCGTGCGCACGTACCGCCGCCGCGTGGCCGAGCTGATGTCCGCGCTGGGCGCGTCCTCGCGGTTCCAGGCCGGGGTCCGCGCCCGGGACCTGGGGCTGGTCTAGCGGCCCTGGTTGGCCACGGCCTTGATCGCGTCCGCGGCGGCGTCCGGGTCGAGGTAGGTGCCGCCGGGCGTGACCGGGCGCAGGTCCTCGTCCAGGTCGTAGCGCAGCGGGATGCCGGTGGGGATGTTCA
The DNA here is from genome assembly GCF_039521145.1 of Saccharothrix mutabilis subsp. mutabilis. NCBI lineage: Bacteria > Bacillati > Actinomycetota > Actinomycetes > Pseudonocardiales > Pseudonocardiaceae > Saccharothrix > Saccharothrix mutabilis. Next base: position 575,311 of record NZ_BAAABU010000004.1, on the reverse strand, counting down.
GGCCCGCGATGGCCTCGTCGGAGATGCCGTCGAGGTGCTTGACCAGGGCCCGCAGCGAGTTGCCGTGGGCGGCGACCAGGACGGTCCTGCCCTCGCGCAGGTCCGGCACGATCGCGGACTCCCAGTACGGGACCATCCGCTTCACGACGTCGAGCAGGCACTCGGTGAGCGGCAGGTCCGGGCCGAGGCCGGCGTAGCGCGGGTCGGCGTCCTGGCTGAACTCCGTGCCCGGCTCGATCGGCGGCGGCGGGGTGTCGTAGGAGCGGCGCCAGAGCATGAACTGCTCCTCGCCGAACTCCTCCAGCGTCTGCTTCTTGTTCTTGCCCTGCAACGCGCCGTAGTGGCGCTCGTTGAGGCGCCAGTCGCGCTTGACCGGGATCCAGTGCCGGTCGGCCGCGTCCAGGGCCAGGTTGGCCGTGGAGATGGCACGGCGCAGCAGGGACGTGTGCACGACCTCCGGCAGCAGGTTCGCCTCGCGCAGCAGCACGCCGCCGCGCTGCGCCTCCCGCACGCCCTTCTCGGACAGGGGGACGTCCACCCAGCCGGTGAACAGGTTCTCCGCGTTCCAGACGCTCTCGCCGTGGCGGAGCAGCACCAGGGTTCCGACAGCCATGGCCGCAAGCCTGCCAGATGACCGGCCGCGGGTCGCATCCGCTGTGACAGCCGACGCTGGATCGTTGCAGTTGACCTCTAGTTTGGTGGAGATCCTAGCGTCGGGAGCATGACTTTTCTGGTGACCGGCGCGACCGGTAAGGCGGGCCGTGAGGTGGTCGCGCACCTGCGGCGCGGGGGACACCCGGTGCGCGCGCTGACGCGGGACGCCCGGCGGGCCGGGTTGACGGGGGTCGAGGTCGTCGAGGGGGACCTGACCCGGCCCGAGACGCTGGAGACGGCGTTCAAGGGCGTGACCGGCGTCCACCTGCTCACGGTCGGCGGCGACGACTACGCCACGCTGACCACCGGGCCGGAGATCGTCCGGTTGGCGACCGAGGCGGGCGTGCGGCGGATCTCGGTGCTGTGGAACGGGTTCTGGGGCCCGGTGGAGCAGGCGGTCGCGAATTCCGGTCTGGAGTGGACGGTTCTGGAGGCGACGGACTTCCACGCCAACACGTTCACCTGGGCCGAACGGCTGCGCGCGAGCGGCGTGCTGGACGAGCCGTTCGCGGACGTGCCGACCGCCGGGGTGGACGAGGCCGACGTCGGCGCGGTGTCGGCGGCCGTGCTGGCGTCCGGGGGCCACGGCGGTCGGCGCTACCCCGTCACGGGGCCGGAAGTGCTGTCGCCACGGGAGAAGCTGCGGATCCTCGGGGACGCCGTCGGGCAGCGGTTCGCCTTCCACGAACTGACCTACGAGCAGGCGCGGGACCGGTACGTCGCGGGCGGGATGTCGCCGGACATGGCCGAGTTCCTGCTGGACTGGCACGGCCACCCGCCCGCTGCGGCGACCCGCGTGTCACCGGTGGTCCAGGACGTGCTGGGCCGCCCGCCGCGGGACTTCGCCGCGTGGGCGGCCGAGAACGCGGCCTCCTTCCGCTAGCCCGCGCGCGCTTTGCGCTTCTTGGCCCGGTCGCCGCAACGCTCCATGGAGCACCACCTGCGCAGGCCGGGCCTCGACGCGTCCACGAACAGCAACCCGCAGTCCTCGGCCGCGCACACCCGGACGCGGTCGCGCAGCGGGGAGGAGAACAGGTCGATCGCGTCCCGGGCGAGCGTGGACAGGGCCTGCGGCAGCGTGCCCGGTGTGAGCACGACCCGGCCGTCCGCCAGGCGCGGGACGAGCGGCGGGGTCGCGGCCACGGTGTTGATCACGGCCACGTCGGCGTCCGAGGGCGGGATCCCCCGCGCCGCGCCGCGGGCGGCGTTGGTGAGGGCGGCGCGCAGCGGTTTCAGCGCGGCCACGTCCGCGTCCACCACGGACAACTCCACGTCGAGCAGCCCGCCCACGTACAGCGCCACGTCCTCGGGCGTGTGCAGCAACTCCCACACCGCGTAAGGGCCGTCGCCACCGGTGTGCGTGAAGTCCAGGCAGGGCCGCCCGGTGCGGAACCGGCGGCGCTGGTCGCGGGGGATCCGTTGACTCACCGACATGGCACCACTATAACTGGTGCCATGTCGAGCGTCACGCATCTCAACCCGCCCGCACTGCACGCCAACCCGGCCTTCAGCCAGGCGGTCAAGGTGGACGGTCCCGGTTCACTGCTCTTCGTCGGCGGCCAGAACGGGGTCGACCAGCACGGCCAGGTCGTCGGGGACGACGCCTTCACCCAGTCCGTCCAGGCGTTCCGCAACCTCGAAGCGGTCCTCGAAGCCGCCGGCGGCACGCTGGAGAACGTCGTGAAGTGGACGATCATCGCCACCGACCGCGCCCACATCGGTCCCGGCTTCGGCGCGTTCCAGCAGGTGTGGGGCGGACGCGCGAACCCGCCGGCGATCACGGTGCAGATCGTGTCCGGCCTCGCGAACCCGGCCTACCTGGTCGAGATCGAGGCCGTCGCCGCGCTCTAGCGCGGTTCGCCCAGACCGCGCTCGCTGCGCCGGACCTCGCGGTCCACCTCGGCCTGCTCGCGCTGGGCGCGCCGGGCGGAGGAGTCGAGGGCGGCGGCGGCGCGGTCCAGCCGGGCCTGGGAGCGGCCGATCGCGTCCTGGGCCAGCCGGAGGGCATCGGCGCTGCGGTCCAACTGGTCCCGCCCGCGGAGGGGCGAGAGCCGGGCGAAGTCGTCCGCCCGCCGCCGGAGCCGGTCCTCCCGCAGGTCGGCGCCCTCCTCGCGCCGGTCGGCCGCCCGGTCGCGCTCGTCGGCGGCCCGGTCCCGTTCATCGGCGACCCGGTCGCGCTCGTCGGCGGTTTGATCGCGCTCGTCGGCGGTTTGGTCCCGCTGGTCGGCGGTTTGGTCCCGCTGGTCGGCGACCCGGTCCCGCTCAGCCGCGGCGCGATCGCGCTCGTCGGCGACCCGGTTCCACTCGGCCGCGGCCCGGTCCCGCTCGTCGACCACCCGATGGCGTTCGTCGGTCACGCGCTCACCGTACGCCCGAACGCCGCGCCGCGGGACGGCCCGACGACGGAGCCCCTCGGACGGCTCATCCGCCCGAGGGGCTCGCGGTCGAGCGCGGTCAGGCGTTCTCGCGCGCCCGCAGGTCCTTCCGGAGGATCTTGCCGGACGCGGACTTCGGGATCGCCTCGATGAACTCCACCACCCGCACCTTCTTGTGCGGGGCGACCTGGGCGGCCACGAACTCCATCACGCCCGCCGCGTCCAGCGACGACCCCGGCTGGCGCACGACGAACGCCTTGGGCACCTCTTCGCCCTCCTCGTCGCGCACGCCCACGACGGCCGCGTCCGCGATCTCCTCATGGGTCAGCAGCAGCGCCTCCAGTTCCGCCGGCGGCACCTGGTAGCCCTTGTACTTGATCAGCTCCTTGACCCGGTCCACGATGCTGACCAGGCCGTTCTCGTCGATCACGCCGACGTCGCCGGTGTGCAGCCACCCCTCGTCGTCCAGGGTGACCGCGGTCGCGTCGGGGTTGTTCAGGTAGCCCTTCATGACGTTCGGGCCGCGGCACCACAGCTCGCCGCGCTCGCCGACGCCCACGTCCTGCCCGGTCGCCGGGTCCACGAACCGGCACTCCATGTTGGGCGCGATCACGCCGACCGTGCCCACGGAGATGTCGTCGCGGCCGTCCGGGATGGCGTGGCTGACCGGGCTCATCTCGGTCATGCCGTAGCCCTGCGACACCCGGCAGCCCAGCCGCTTGGCCACCGCGGCGGCGAGGTCGACGTCCAGCGGCGCGGCGCCGGAGAAGACGGTGTCGATCGCGGACAGGTCGTACTGGTCGACCAGCGGGTGCTTGGCCAGCGCCACGGCCACCGGCGGCGCGATGTAGACGCGGTTGGTGCGGTGGTCCTGGATGACCCGCAGGAACTCCGGCAGGTCGAACTTCGGCATGGTCACGACGGTCGCGCCGACGTACAGGCCGTTGTTCATCAGCACCTGCATGCCGTAGATGTGGAAGAACGGCAGCACGGCGAGGATGCGGGTCTGCCCGTCGACCTTGAGCAGCGGCTGGCACTGGACGATGTTGGCCACCAGGTTGCGGTGGGTCAGCATCACGCCCTTGGCCCTGCCGGTGGTGCCCGACGAGTACGGCAGGACGGCGAGGTCCTCGGGGTCCACCGCCACCTCGGGCACCGGGCCGGTCGAGGCGAGCAGCTCGGTGAGGTTGGGGTAGCCCTCGGCCTGGTCGAGCACGACGACGTCGGTCACGCCCGCCTTCTCCGCGCCCGGAGCGGCGTTCGGGAGCAGCACGGACACCGTGAACAGCATCTTCGCGCCCGCGTCGGCCAGCTGGTGCGCGACCTCGTCGGCGGTGTAGAGGGCGTTGATCGTGGTCGCGGTCGCGCCGGCGCGGAGGATGCCGTGGAAGACGACCGCGTAGTACGGGGTGTTGGGGCTGAGGATGCCGACCACGTCGCCCTTGCCGATGCCCCGCTCGGCGAGCGCCGCCGCGAGCCGGTCGACCGCACCCGCGAGCTGCCGGTAGGTGAGGGAGGCGCCCGACGAGCCGTCGACCAGGGCCACCCGGTCGGCGCGGTCGCCGAGGTCGGCGAACAACAGCTCGTGCAACGAGACGTCCGGGACCTCGACATCGGGGAATGGACTGCGGAAGACCATGCGGCGACCCCACTACTCGTAAGTAACTGCGATCCCGCCATCGTGAGCCACGGCACAGGCCGGGTCAAGGCACGCACCTGGTCACGGAGACGTTACTTAACCCGGCTAAGAACACTCGAATGGCGTAACGCGGGGTCTTGTGGTGATCGCCGGCGATCTGCCAAGTTGACAGGGCCCAACGGGTCGGCTCCCACGCACTCCGACGACTCGTTCGGCGCCACCGCGGTTCGCCATCCCCCCGTCGAACCGCGGCCCGCTGGGATCATCGGGCTCCCCCCGCCCGGATCCCCAGGTAGCGGGGACTGACGCGGGGCGGCTTGAGCTCGCGACTCCCCCTCTCTCCCAAGCCGCCCCGCGCTCCACGCGCATGCGCACTCTCCGTGGGCGTCGGGTCAGGAGACGCTCTTCCGGGTGACCACCGTCCGGCGCGAGCGCCGCCACGCCAGGTAGGCGACCACGGGCACGCCGAGCACCACGGCGAACGGCAGCACCGCGCCGAGCACGACCAGCAGCCACGACACCGCGCCGACCAGCGCGTCCCAACCGCCGCCGAACGCGCTGAGGAACGTCGGGTCCTCCTCCTCCGGCATCACCGGCGGTGCGGTCTTCTGGTTCACCGTGACGGTCAACGTCGACATGGCGACCTGGCCCTTGAGCGTGTCGTACCGGCGCTGGAGCGACTCCAGCTCGGACTGCCGCTTGGTCAGCTCCGCCTCGATCGTGGTGATCTCCGAGGTGCTGCCGGCCCGTTCGAGCAGGCCGCGCACCCGTTCGACGCTCGCCCGCTGGTTGGCCAGCCGCGCCTCGACGTCCACGACCTGCTCGGTGACGTCCTCGCTCTTCAGGTCGCGCCGCGCCACCTCGGTGTCGGGCAGGGTCTCGAAGTCCTGGAGCACGGCGTCGAGGCGGTCGCCGGGCACCCGCAGGGTCACGGTGCCCTGGGTCCTGGTGGCGTTCTCCTGCGCCGGGTAGCCGCCCTTGGCCAGGGCGGACTCCTTGACCTGGCGCAGGACGGCGGTCACGTCCCCGGTCCGCAGCTCCACCGAGGCGGTCCGCACCAGCTGCCGCTCCTGCTGCACCGCGCCGGTGTTCTGCACCTCGCCCTTGGCCGGCTCACCCGGCTTGCCCTGCTGCGGTGTCGGCGCGCCCTGCTGCGGCGTGAGCGCACCTTGTTGCGGCGTGGGCGCGGCCAACCTCGCGTCGGCGGCTTCCCCCGTGGTGCTGCCCGACTCGGCCGAACACCCGGCCAGCGCGAGCACCGCCAACGCCGCTATCGCCAACCCCGTGCGTCTGCCCATGTCCCCTCCCTGGATGGCTTGCGTCACCCGGCAGACGGAACACCGGCGAAGGTCAGTTGCGCCTCACGCGATCACGATTCGGACACCAGGTGCTGGAAGGCCTTCAGGTTCGCCAGGGACTCCCCGCGCGAGACCCGCCAGTCCCACTCCCGCTGGATCGCGCCCTTGAACCCGATCTCCAGCAACGTGTTGAAGTCGCCGTCCGCGGCCTCCACCACCTGCCCGAGCACCCGGTCCAGCTCCTCCGGCGTCACCGCGTGCAGGGCGATCCGCCCCACCAGGTAGATGTCGCCGCGGGTGTCGATCGTGTAGTGCACGCCGTAGAGCTTGGCGTTGCGGCGCAACAGGAAGCGGAACACGTCCTCGTGCGCCTCGTCGGGGTTGCGGCACACGAACGCCTCGACGACCAGGGCGTGCCGGCCGACGACCAGCCAGCAGTTGGTCTGGAGCTTCTTCGTGCCGGGCAGGGTCACGAAGAACTTGCCGGGCTGGTCGTGCCGGTAGACCAGTTCCCGGTCGTCCAAAGCGGACGCGATGGTCTCGTCCAGGCTCAAGCGAACACCTCCTCGCGGAACACGTCCCGGGCTTGGGCGTACCCCGCGAGAAGTGAATCAGTCGTGCGGTCCCAGGAGAACCGGCGGGCGTGGCCCACGGCGTTGCTCGCCAACTCCTCCCGGAACGCGGGGTGCAGCACGACCTGCGCCAGCGCCCGCCCCCACGCGGCCGGCTCGTGGCCCGCGACCAGCAACCCGGACACGCCGTCGCGCACGGCCACCGGCAGCCCGCCGACCGCCGCCGCGACCACGGGCGTGCCGCACGCCTGCGCCTCCAGCGCCACCAGCCCGAACGACTCGTTGTGGCTGGGCACGGCCACCACGTCCGCCGCCCGGTACACGCGGGCCAGCGCCGCGCCGCCCTGCGGCGGCAGGAACCGCACCACGTCCGAGATGCCCAGCTCACCGGCGAGCAGCTTGAGGTCCTCGGGGGTCTTCATGCCCGACCCGGACGGCCCGCCGACGACCAGCACGACCAGGCGGTCCCGGACGCCGGGCGCCCGCGCCAGGAGGTCCGCGGCGGCCTTGAGCAGCACGTCCGGGGCCTTCAACGGCTGGATGCGGCCCACGAACGCGAGCACCACGGCGTCCGGTCGCAGGCCCAGCGCCGCCCGCGCCGCCTCCCGGTCGCCGGGCGTGAACCGGTCGAGGTCCACGCCGGGCGGCACGACCGCGACCTTGGCCGAGTCGGCGTCGTAGAGCTTGATCAGCTCGCCCGCCTCGACGTCGGTGTTGGCGACCAGCAGGTCCGCCTCGGCGACCACCTGCTCCTCGCCGATCACCCGCATCCGGGGCTCGGGGGTGTCGTGGGAGGCCAGGTTCGCGTTCTTGACCTTGGCCAGGGTGTGCGCGGTGTGCACCAGCGGCACGCCCCAGCGCTCCCGGGCCAGCCACCCGACCTGGCCGGACAGCCAGTAGTGCGAGTGGACGACGTCGTAGTGGCCGGGGTCCTGGCGGGCCTCGGCGCGCAGCACGCCCGCCGTGAACGCGCACAGCTGGCCGGGCAGCTCCTCCTTGCCCAGGCCCTCGAACGGCCCGGCCACGACGTGCCGCACGGTCACGCCCGGCGCGAGTTCGGCGACCGGCGGCAGGTCCGAGGAGGTCGCGCGGGTGAAGATCTCGACCTCCACGCCGCGCCGGGCCATCCGGACGGCGGTCTGCACGATGTAGACGTTCATGCCGCCCGCGTCGCCCGTGCCCGGCTGCTCCAGCGGCGAGGTGTGCACCGACAGCACGGCGACCCGCTTCACGGCGCGACCCCGGCGTTCTCCGCGCCGCGCGCGGTGCGCGCCACGAAGGCGGTCAGGTCGGCGGCGAACCGCTCCGGCTGCTCCAGGAACGGCGCGTGCCCGGTGTTCTCGTAGTGCCGCAACTCGGCTCCGGGGATCGTGGCCGCCGCGTACTCCCCGGCGGCCGGGTCCACCACCTCGTCGGCGGTGCCGTGCACCACCAGTGTCGGCTTGTCCACGGCCCGCAGCACCTCGGCGGAGTCCACGTCGCGCCGGAACAGCGCCCCGCGCACCCGCGCGGGCACCCGCAGGGCCGTCCCGAGCATCCACTGCCGGGTCGGCCCGTCGAACCGCCCCTGGCGCTCGTAGAACTCCGCCAGCGCGGGCACCGCGACCGACGGGTCCTCCGCCAGCGCGGCGGGCAGCGCCGCGCGCATCGCGGGCCCGGTCGCGCCACCCGGTCGGCCGCGACCGATCTCGGTGACGGCGCCCACCAGCACCAGCCCCCGCACGCCGGCCGTGCCGTGCGCGCGCAGGTAGTCGGCGATCACCAGACCCCCGTACGACCAGCCGACCAGCACCGCCGGACCGGTGTGGTCCAGCACGGCCCGCAGGTCGGCCGCCCACGCCGCCGAGTCGCCGTAGCCGTCCGCCGGGACGTCCGACGCGCCGTGTCCGCGCAGGTCGGGGGCGTACGCGCGGAAGGACGGGTCGGCGAGCTGGTGCGACCACACCTCCCCGGACTGCGCCCAGCCGTGCACCAGCACCACCGCCGGGCCTTCGGTCCCGCCCTGCCGGACGGCGAGCCGCACGCCCTCGGCGGTGAGGAGAGAAGTCAGCACGACGTAGGACAACGCTGGGATGACCCCATCGCTTCCCAATGCGATCCGACGTCACAGCCGGCTCTGGTAGCGTGGCGGTGAAGTGGATCTTCGAGAGCCGAGGAGCTGGTGAATATGGCTGCCCGCAGCCGTGTTCAGCCTGCCCTCAGCCAGCGGACGCGCGCCTGAGCGCGCTCCTCTCGAAGAACCCGGAGCACATCCTTGATCACCACTGATCGCCTCGCCCTGCCCGCGTGGACCGACGCCGACCTGGCCGCCGTCGCGGCGGGCGACCACCCGGACCACTGGGCGGAGGACTTCCCCGCCGAGGGCGACCGCGTCATCGCGGGCCTGCTCGCCGACCGGCCGGCCGGGCGGGGCGGGTTCGGCCACCGCCTGCTCGTCGAACGCGCCACCGGCCTCGTCGTCGGCTCGATCGGGCTGTTCTGGCCGCCGGTCGACGGCCGCCTGGAGATCGGTTACGGGGTCGTTCCGTCACGCCGGGGCCTCGGGTACGCCACCGAGGCGACCCGGGCGCTGGCGGCGCACGCCCTGACCGCGCCGGGGGTGACCGTCGTCCACGCGGGCGTCGACCCGGCCAACCCGGCGTCGGTCCGCGTGCTGGTGAAGGCGGGCTTCACGCTCGTCGACGCCGGCGCGGAGGTCCACCGGTACGAGTTCACCGGGTGAGCGAAAGGCCCGGTGGCTCGTCGCTTGGGTTCCAGGAGTCGTGGGCCACCGGGCCTTCCCGGGCGTTCTAGAGCGCCGACATCGCGTTTTAGAGCGCCGACATCGTCTGCCACTGCGCCCACGGGATCTGCCAGTCGTACCAGTCGAACTGCGGGGGCAGCGTGGTGATCGAGCCGGTGACCTCCACCGGGTCGCCCACCAGGGCGCTGTCGTAGTACGCCTTGGCGTCGGCCTCCAGCAGGTTCGCGCAGCCGTGGGAGGTGTTCGCGCGGCCGATGTTGGCGGCGTTGTCGTTGTTCTCGTGGATGAACTCGCCGTGGTTGGAGAAGCGGACGGCCCACTTCTTCAGCACGTTGGTGTAGCCGTAGCGCGGGTTGTCGAAGCTGAACTGCGGGTCCTTCTGCATGACCACGAACGTGCCGTTCGGGGTGGTCAGCTCCGCGTCCGCGTCCCGGCCGAAGGAGGCCGGGTAGCTGGCCACCTGCTGCCCGTCGCGCTCCACCACGAGCTGGTGCGACGGCGTGTGGATCTTCACCACCTGGTGGCGGCCGATGGTGAAGTCGCTGGTCACGTCGGCCTTGCCGAACGCTCCGCCGCCGTAGGGCACGCCGTAGAGCTTGGCCTCGACGTGCACCTTGGTGTTCGCGGGCCAGTACGTCTCCGGCCGGTAGTGCACCTCGCGCGGGTTCAGCCAGGCCCAGCTGCCCTTGACGTTGGCGGAGTTGGTGACGGTCAGGGCCTTCTCGGCACTGGCGCGGTCGGTCACGTCCGCCTCGAACTTGACCATGATCGGGACGGCGACGCCGACGGTCTGGTCGTCGCCGGGGAACAGGGTGGCGCGGACCTGGGAGGCCGGGGTGAGCGTGGTGAACGCGCCCTTCAGCTCGACCTTCTTGCCGTCCGTGCCGGTGGCCCCGCCCGCGTAGGTGTAGCTCTTGCCGTAGCCCAGCGGCTCGGTGCTGGCCCAGGACTTCTTGTCCTCGGCGACCTTGCCCTCGACGGCCTCGCCCTCGGGGTTGGTCAGCGTGACCTGGTCGATGGTGCCCTCGGCGACGGTGACCTTGACCGGCTGGTTGACCGGCACGTCGGTCGCGCCGTCGGCGGGCGCGGTGGTGAACTTCGCCACCGGGGGCTTGTCGCCGCCCTCCGGCTTCGCCGACCCGGGCTCGACCTCGGCGGAGCACCCGGCCAGCACCAGACCCGCCAGCAGCAGGGCCGTGACTCTCTTGCGCACTTCGACCTCCCTAACGAAAGGACGCCCACCGCGGCTTTCGGTGCGGGTGACTCGCGTCACAGCCCTAGGATCACCGCTGTGACCCGTCCCATCGCAGTAGTCACCGGAGCCAGCGCGGGAATCGGCGAGGCCACCGCGCGCAGGCTCGCCGCCGAGGGCTTCCACGTCGTGCTGGGCGCCCGGCGACTCGACCTGCTCAAGACTATCGCGGACGACGTCGACGGCACGGCCCTGGAGCTGGACGTGACCTCCGCCGAGTCCGTCGCCGCCTTCCTGGACGCCGTCCCGTCCGCGCGGGTGCTCGTCAACAACGCCGGCGGCGCGCGCGGGCTGGACCCCGTGGCGTCGGCGGACGAGGACGACTGGCGCTGGATGTGGGAGACCAACGTCCTGGGCACCCTGCGGATCACCAAGGGCCTGCTGCCCAAGCTGATCGAGTCCGGTGACGGGCACATCGTCACGGTGACGTCGGTGGCCGCGTACGAGGCCTACGACAACGGCTCGGGGTACACGTCGGCGAAGCACGCCCAGTCGGCGCTGCACCGGACGTTGCGCGGCGAACTGCTCGGGCAGCCGGTGCGGATCACCGAGGTGCTGCCGGGCATGGTGGAGACGGACTTCTCGGTCAACCGGTTCGCGGGCGACGCGGAGCGGGCGGCGGCGGTGTACGCCGGGGTCGAGCCGCTGACGGCGGACGACGTGGCGGACGTGATCGCGTTCGCCGTGACCCGGCCGTCGCACGTGAACCTGGACCAGATCGTCATGAAGCCGCGGGCGCAGGCGTCCGCGACCCGGGTGCACCGGTCCTAAGAGGACCCTTTCGCGGGGTTCGGCGCGATCAGGTCCACGTCGAGCTGGTCGAGGACGTCGGCGATCGGGTTGGCGAAGCCGCGCTTCTCGCTGCCGCCGCAGTAGAGGCCGACCACCCGGTTGTCGTCGTCCAGCAGCACCGCGCCCGAGTCGCCGTGGTCGGCGAACGGTCCCTCCACGCGGATCTGGTGTTGCAGGGTCCGCACGCCCAGGCCCGCGCCGAAGTCGAGCGTGATCGTGGCGTCGGTGGAGGCGACCACGCCTTCCGTCAGGGCGGTGGTCCGGCCGCGCTTGCGCACCCGTTGGCCGACCTTCGCCTTGCCCGGCCCCGCGACCGGTCCGACGCCGAACACCTCGGGCCGCACGCGGGGTGTGGTGAGCAGGATCGCGGCGGCGTCCACGCTCCCGGCCAGCGCCGCGCGGGCGAGCACGCCGATCTGGTCGCGGTAGGGGTGGCCGCCGTCGACGCGGGAGGGGTGCACCATCGGGTCGCCGACCGCCCAGGCGTCGTCCACGCAGGCCACGTGGAAGGCGGTCAACGCCATGGTGCGCCGCCGGTTCCGGGGTGTGACCAGCGCGCCGAGGGTGCCCGCGACCAGGTAGTCGTCGGCCTCGGGCACGTCCGGCGGCACGAACCGGATCGCCCGGCTCGGTCCGATCCCGATGCCACCCGCCAACACGTCGTGCCGCTCGGCCCCGCTCACGCCTTCGGGGGAGGCGAGGGTGTGGTGCGGGTGGAACACGTCCTCTACGACATCCGTTGGCACGCCGAGGACTTCGGACGGGATGGTGAACTGCGCGGCGGCGTGCTTCTTGCGCACGAAGACGAGGACGGCGGGAACGCCCGTCCCGCGCCCGCCGACGACCTTCTCCCCGACATCCACCCCGACCACCCCGGGCCGACCGAGGAAGTCGCCCTCGACCAACCGCTTGATGGCCGACACCACCCCACGCCCGCCGCCCGCCATGACGACCTCCCACAGGGAAACCCTGCTTCCATGAAACGCGCGGGGTGAGGTTTCGTCACACTTGGTCACCCGTTCGGCCGTTCGGCGGCGACCGCGGCGGGTGCGGCTCGCCGGTGGATCAGAGGGTGCAGCCGACCAGGACCGGTTCCGGGTGGAGTTCAACGCCGAAGGCCGTTCGCACGCCGTCCCGCACCTCACGCGCCAGGTCCAGCAGGTCCTCGGTGGTCGCGCCGCCGCGGTTGGTCAGGGCCAGGGTGTGCTTGCCGGACAGCGCCACCCGGCCGCCCGGACCGCGGTGGCCCCTGGTGAAGCCCGCCCGCTCGATCAGCCACGCCGCCGACAGCTTGCTCGTGCCCGGCCCGCCCGGGTAGGTCGGCACGTCCACGTGCCTGCCCAGCCGCTCGGCGATCCGGATCAGCACCCCGCTCAGCGTCGAGCCGTCCAGCACCGGGTTGGTGAAGAACGACCCCGCGCTCCACGTGTCGTGGTCGGCCGGGTCGAGCACCATGCCCTTGCCGCGCCGCAGGTCCAGGACCGCCTTGCGGGCCGCGTCGGCGGGCACCCGGTCGCCCTGCGCCACGCCCAGGACGCGCGCCAGTTCCGCGTACCGGATCGGCGCGGACTGCCCGCCGGAGGTCAGGGCGAACCGCGCCCGCAGCACCACCGCCTGGTCGGTGCCCTTCAACACGCTCGTCCGGTACGCCAGCCCCAGGTCGTGCGCCGGGACCTGGTGGACGCGGCCGGTGCGGCGGTCCAGGAGGTCGACCGACGTCAGGACCTGCGAGATCTCCACGCCGTACGCGCCGACGTTCTGCACCGGCGTCGCCCCGACCAGGCCCGGGATGCCGGACAGGCACTCCAGCCCGCCCAGGCCCTGCGCCACGGCCTCGGCCACCACCGAGTCCCAGTCCTCGCCCGCCTCGACGGTGAGCTGCACGAGCCCGTCGCCCAACGGGTCCAGGCGGCGACCGCGGGTGGCCACCTGCACGACGGTGCCGGCGAAGCCCGCGTCGGACACCACCAGGTTCGAGCCGCCGCCGAGCAGCAGCAGCGGTTCGCCGGACGCGTCCAGCGCGCGCACGGCCTCGACCAGCTCGGCGGCCGTCGTGGCGCGCGCGAAACGGGCCGCGGGGCCGCCTAGCCGCAGCGTGGTGTGCTCGGCGAGCCGCACGTGGGTGCTGGACAGCGGGGTGGTCACGGGCGTCAACGGTAGCCTCCGCGGCATGGCACGCCGCATCGAGCACCTGACGACGTCCCGTTGGCCCGCTTCGGACGTCTACTCCGCCCTCGTGGACGAGACCTACCTGCGCGACCGGCTCGACGTCCTCGGCGGCACCGGTGCCGCGCTGCTCGCGTTCGACAAGGCCGAAGGCACCACGTCCTACCAGCTCAAGCAGGGTGTGCCGGCGGACAGGCTGCCCTCGGTGGCCCGTGGCGTGCTGGGCGGCGACCTCGTGATCACGCGGGCCGAGTCGTGGACCGACGCCGGTTACGCGGGCACGGTCGAGGTGACGCTCAACGGCGTCCCCGGCCGCCTGGACGGGACGATCACCGTGGCCGACGCCGCCGGCGGTGGGAGCGAACTCACCCTCGTGGGTCAGGTCAAGGTGAGCATCCCGCTCATGGGCGGCAAGCTGGAGTCGCTGATCGCCGAGCAGGTCGTCCTCCTGCTGGACAAGGAATCCGAGTTCACCGCCGAATGGCTCGCACACCGCGCCTAGCGGCGGGCCGGGCCCGCGCGCTCGGCCTGCCGACCCGGGGCACCACCAACCCGAACCGCCTCCGCCGCGTGGACCGCTGGGTTGAACACGCCTACGGTTCACTTGTTCAACAATCCAACGATCCCCTTGTAGTGGACCTCGGCTACGGCTCGTCCCCCGTGACCACGGTCGAGATGGCGACCCGGCTGCGCCACCTCAACCCGGACCTGCGCGTGCTGGGCCTGGAACTGGACGCCGAACGGGTCGCGGCGGGCGAGGCGGTGGCCGACCCGCCGCGGCTGGAGTTCCGCCGCGGCGGCTTCGAACTGGCCGGCCGCCGTCCGCTGCTGCTGCGCGCGTTCAACGTCCTGCGCCAGTACACGGAGGAGCAGGCGACCGAGGCGTGGGCCACGATGGTCGGCCGGCTGGCGCCGGGCGGCGTCCTGGTCGAGGGCACGTGCGACGAGATCGGCCGCCGCTGCTCGTGGGTGGCGCTGACCGCGGACGGGCCGCAGACGTTCACCCTGTCGTGCCTGCCGAAGGACATCGACACCCCGAGCGACCTGGCCGAACGCCTGCCCAAGGCGCTGATCCACCGCAACGTCCCCGGCGAACGCGTCCACGCGCTGCTCGCCGAACTGGACACGTGCTGGGCCACCGCCGCGACCTTCGCCCCGTTCGGCCCGCGCGCCCGGTGGGTGGAGGCGGTGCGCTTGCTCACCGCCCGGTGGCCGGTGCTGGACGACCGCAAGCGCTGGCGGCTGGGCGAGGTCACCGTGCCGTGGGAGTCGGTCCGCCCCTGATCCGGGGAACCGCCCCTGATCCCCGACCCCGACCCGACCCCGGAACGCCCTGAAACGCCCCGGAACGCCGGCGCATCACACGGCGGCCCACGCCCACCGAGGCACCCACCACGGCCCCCGCCTTCGACTGCCCGAGAGGCCGGCGGGCCCGCCACGGCCCTAGGCTCGGACGCGTGCAGCACCACGACTACCTCGCGCACGCCCGCGCCGAGTACCAGGCCCTGCGCGCCCTCGTCCTGGCCGTCGGCCCCGACGTGCCGGTGCCGACGTGCCCCGGCTGGACCGTCCGCAAGCTGGTCGACCACCTGGCGGGCGTCCACTCCTGGGCCCTGAACGCCCTGCACACCCCCGCCGACGGCACCCGTCCCAAGGCCACGCCCCGCCCTCAGGACTGGGACGACCTCCTCACCTGCTGGGACGACCGGTTCGGCGACCTGGAACGCCTCCTGACCAGCCTGGACCCGGCCACCCCGACCTGGACGTTCGTCGGCCCCCGGTCGGCCGGCTTCTGGGCCCGCCGCCAGGCCCACGAGATCGCCATCCACCGCCTGGACGCCGA
This sequence comes from Saccharothrix mutabilis subsp. mutabilis, assembly GCF_039521145.1. Classification (NCBI taxonomy): domain Bacteria; kingdom Bacillati; phylum Actinomycetota; class Actinomycetes; order Pseudonocardiales; family Pseudonocardiaceae; genus Saccharothrix; species Saccharothrix mutabilis. Next base: position 559,977 of record NZ_BAAABU010000004.1, on the reverse strand, counting down.
GCACGCCGTCCACGGCCACGAGGTCCCCACCCTCCTCTGGGACACCGACTTCGCCGCCGACGGCGTGGACGAGTACCTGACCCGCCTGCTGGTCCGTGCCGCCGAGGTGCACCCGATCGAGCGCGCGGGCCGGCTGCTGTTCCACGCCGCCGACGCGGGCCGCACCTGGGAGCTGCGCATCGCCCCCGGCCAGGTGCCCGAGACCGGTCCGCCCACCGACTCCGCGACCGACGAGGACACCACCGTCGCGGGCACCGCCGACGCCGTCTACCGCGCGGTGTGGGGCCGGCCGAGCGGGGCCATCGTGTCGGGTGACAGGTCGCTGCTGGACTCCCTGCCGCGACCGTGAATACTTCTGGACCGTGGTAGAGCGACGCTATGTGATCACCTTCGGCTGCCCGGACCGCACCGGCATCGTGGCCCGGATCTCCTCGTTCCTCGCCGAGCACGGCGGCTGGATCGTCGAGGCCGCCTACCACACCGACCCGGCGACCAACTGGTTCTTCACCCGCCAGGAGGTCCGCGCCGACTCGCTGCCGTTCGGGGTCGACGAGCTGCGCGCCCGGTTCGGGCAGGTCGCGCGGGAGCTGGGCGCGAACGCCAACTGGCGGATCAGCGACACCGGCGAGCGCAAGCGCGTGGTCATCCTGGTCTCCAAGGAAGGCCACTGCCTGTACGACCTGCTGGGCCGGGTCGCGTCGCACGAGCTGGACGTGGACGTGACGGCGGTCATCGGCAACCACGCCGACCTGGCGGGCATCACGCGGGCGCACGGCATCCCGTTCCACCACGTGCCGTTCCCGGCCAACGACCCCGAGGGCAAGCAGGCGGCGTTCGCGCAGCTGCGCCAGCTGGTGGACGCGCACAAGCCGCACGCCGTGGTGCTGGCGCGGTTCATGCAGATCCTGCCCGCCGAGCTGTGCGCGGACTGGGCGGGCCGCGCGCTGAACATCCACCACAGCTTCCTGCCGTCGTTCGTCGGCGCGCGGCCGTACCACCAGGCGCACAGCCGGGGCGTGAAGCTGGTCGGCGCGACCTGCCACTACGTGACCGCGGACCTGGACCAGGGCCCGATCGTCGAGCAGGACGTGATCCGCGTGGACCACACCGACTCGGTCCCCGACATGGTCCGCAAGGGCCGGGACATCGAGAAGGTCGTGCTGGCGCGCGGGTTGCGCTGGCACCTGGAGGACCGCGTGCTGGTGCACGGAAACCAGACGGTGATCTTCTAGGCGGACGTAGGCTGCGCCCGTGCGCACCGCGATCACCACCGCCGAACACGCCGCCGCCGCAGCCGACCTGCGCGGAGCGGTCCTGGTCGGGCTGGACCTGGCGGACGTGGACCTGCGGGTGCCGCTGGACGGGGCGCTGTTCCTCGGCTGCACGCTGTCCGCGCCCACGCGGCGGCGGGCGGACGCGGCCGGGGCGCTGGTGTTCCCGGACATCCCCGACGTGCCGTACCAGGTGTACCGGTCGTCGCTCTACACGCCGGCGGAGCTGTTCGCCGGGTTCGACCCGGATCGGCCCGCGTCCTACGCCGACACCCCCGACGCCCGGATCTACCGGCACAGCAAGCAGCAGGGCCACCACCCGGACCCGTTGCACGCCCTCGCCGAGCGCCTGCACGACCACGCCATCACCGAGGCGCTGGCCGAGGTCCTCGACGGCGCGCCGGTCGCCGTGATGGGCGGCCACGCCCTGGGCCGCGACACCGCCGGCTACCGGCGGGCCGTCGAGCTGGGCGCGCGGCTGGGCGAAGCCGGGTTCACGGTGCTCACCGGCGGCGGTCCGGGCGCGATGGAGGCCGTGCCGCTCGGGGTCCGGGTCGGCGTGGACGAGGGCGTGCTCAAGGAGCTGTCCCGCGCGCCGAAGTTCGGCGGGGACGCCGAGTCGATCGGCCGCTGGGTCGCCGCGTGCCCGACCGACCTGCCGACGTCCGACCGGCCGCGCACGATCGGCATCCCGACCTGGTTCTACGGCCACGAGCCGCCCAACCCCGCGTGCGAGCTGCACGCCAAGTACTTCGCCAACTCGGTCCGCGAGGAGGGCCTGCTCACCGTCGCCACCGGCGGCATCGTCTACACGCCGGGCAGCGCGGGCACCGTGCAGGAGGTCTTCCAGGACTACACCCAGAACCACTACGGCTCGGTCGGCCCGGCCGCGCCGATGGTGTTCCTGGGCAAGGACTTCTGGGTCGACGAGGTCCCCGCCGCGCCGCTGGTGCGGCGGTTGGCGGCGGGTCGGGAGGCGGAGCGCTGGATCCTCGTCACCGACGACGTGGACGAGGCGGTGGAGTTCCTGCGCGGCTACCCGGCCTGACGCGCCAGGTCCGGCACCACCTCCGCGCCGGGCAGCTTGGCCAGCACCTCGCCGGGCACGAGCAGCTTGCTGCCCCGGATGCCGCTGCCGATCACCAGCTCGGGCGCGGCGGCGACCTCGGGCGACAGCAGGACCGGCCAGTCCGCGGGCAGCCCGACGGGCGTGATGCCGCCGTACTCCATGCCCGTGAGCCGCACGGCGTCGTCCATGGGCGCGAACGACGCCCGCCGCGCGTCCAGCCGACGCCGCACGACCCCGTTCACGTCGGCGCGGGTGGTGGCGAGCACGACGCACGCGGCGTACCGGACGGCGTCACCCCGCTTGCCCGCGACGATCACGCAGTTCGCCGAGGCTTCGAGCGGCGAGCCGTAGTGGGCGCAGAACTCGGCCGTGTCGGCCAGCCCGGGGTCGATCTCGCTGACCGCCAGCCGCGCGGCGTCGGCCAACGAGCGCAACGCGGCGGCCACGGGCTCGGCGACCAGGTCGAGCCGGTCGAGAGCGGGGACGGGGTTCAGGGTTCCGGCGATGGTCCACACCCGCCCCATCTTGCCCGCACCGGGAAAGTCCGTTTGACGTTGACGTTACGTCAACCCCTACCGTCGTTCCAGCAAGGGGAGGTGACGGGGATGGCCTGGTCGATCGCCGAGGTGGCGCGGATGTCGAAGGTGACGTCGCGGACGCTGCGGCACTACGACTCGATCGGTCTGCTCGAACCGGCGTGGACCGGCAGCAACGGCTACCGGTACTACGAGCGCGAGCAGCTCCTGCGGCTCCAGCAGATCCTGCTGCTGAAAGACCTGGGGCTCAACCTCGACACGGTCGCCGACGTCCTGGACGGCCGGCACAGCACGGTCGACGTGCTGCGCAACCACCAGCGGTGGTTGCGGACGGAGCAGGAACGGCTGGCCCGGTTGAGCGACACCGTCGCCAAGACCATCAGGGAACTGGAGGGGAGTGAGCACACGATGAAGATGGAAGAGCTGTTCGAGGGCTTCGACGCCGACCGCCAGGCCCGCTACGAGGCGGAACTGGTCGAACGCTTCGGCGAGGGCGCGCAGGAGCACATCGACGAGGGCAAGCGCCGGATGCAGGGCTGGACCAAGGCCGACGCCGACAACTTCATGGCGGAGTGGCAGTCCATCGCCAAGGCCTTCGGCGAGTTGTTCGACGCGGGCGCCGCGCCGGACTCGCCGGGGGTCCAGGAGGTGACCGACCGGCACTACCGGTGGATCCAGCTCAGCTGGACGCCAAACCGCGAGTCGTACACGGGCTTGGGCCAGCTGTACGTGGACGCCCCGGACTTCAAGGTCCAGTTCGACGCCCACGCGGAGGGCTTCGCGGAGTGGGTGCGCGACGCGATCGCAACCTACGCCCAAACCCGCCTCTAACGGCAAGCGCACTCCAGCACGCAGCGCCTGCCTCCGGGCGCGCAGCGCCTGCTTTTGGGCGCGCAGCGCCCCCGCTTTTGGGCTTTTCCGTCCTCCCCGTATGGCCTGCCCGAAGGGCTACCACACTTTCCCGGGGTCGGTCCAAAAAGTTTTGCGAGGAACGAGCAAAAGTTTTTCGACCGACCCCGGGAAAGTGTGGTCGGCTCCGCCAGGCCATACGGGGAGGACGGAAAAGCCCCCTCTTTTTCTTTTCCTCCCCCGGCGGCCTGCCCGCCGGCGAGGCTCTTTTACGCTTTGAACTGGACGCTCACGCTCTCAAGCCCACGCTTCGCGGGTCCTCACGGGACGCGCTCCGCTCTCTTGACCTCGAACGCGCTTCGCGCTTGGGAGCGCTTCGCGCGTTGAAGGACGCGCTGGCGCGCTCTAAAGACAAAAGCGGCTGGGGAGGCCTCCAGTGGGGGAAGGGCCTGCGTGTTCCCCACCGCATGACCTGGCGGAGCCAACCACAGATTTCCCGGGTGCCGCTAAATTTTTGCTCGTTCCTCACAAAAATTCGGCTGCACCCGGGAAATCTGTGGTAGCCCTTCGGGCAGGTCATACGGTGGGGAACACGAAGGCCCCTTGTGGCTGGGAGCCCAGCCCGCCGCTGCGCGGCGGGACGCCGCGCTTCGCGCGAGCGTGAAACGGTGAGCCGCGCGTCGCGCGAGCGGGGAAGCGGCGGGCCGTGCTTCGCGCGTGTTGGACGTGGCGGAGGCCGTGTGAGGGTCCGGCTAGAGGCCGAAAGCCTTCAACGCCTCGCGGTTGAACGCGGGCAGGTCGTCCGGCTTGCGGCTGGTCACCAGGTCCCACCCGTTCATGTGGCAGACCTGGACCTCCAGGTCGTCCCACTGCCCACCCGCGTTGCGGATGTCCGTGGCCAGGCTGGGGAACGACGTGAGCATCTTCCCCCGCACCACGTCCGCCTCGACCAGCAACCACGGACCGTGGCAGATCGCCGCGATCGGCTTGCCCGCCGCGACGTGCGCCTGCACGAACCGGACCGCGTCGCGGTCCATCCTCAGGAAGTCCGCGTTCGCGACGCCGCCCGGGATCACGATCCCGTCGTAGTCGGCGGGGTCGGCGTGGGCGAACGGCACGTCCACCTCGAACTCGTCGGCCGGGGTGAGGTGCTCGAAGGCCTTCACCTTGCCGAGTTTCGGCGCGAGCAGCCTGGGGACCGCGCCCGCCTTCTCGACGTGGGCCCAGGGATCGGTCAACTCGACCTGCTCGATGCCCTCCGTGTCGACCAGGAATGCGATCTTCTTCTGTTCGGCCATGCCGTTCGGCTACCCGTGCAGGAAGTCGACCAACCACGTGCGGACGTCGGCGCGGTGCGTCAGCCACGACGGGACCAGTTCGAGTCGCCCGTTCGGGAACGCGGCGGCCGTCTCCTTCGCGATGTTCTCCGGGTGCAACGGGTCTTGCGTCGCGCCCACGACCAGCACCGGGATCCGCACGTTCTCCAGCACCGTCCGATCGGCGACGGCGACCTTCCCGGGCAGTTCGGCCAGGGCGTCATCCAAGCGGGTGAAAGCCTGCCGACGCTCGGCCTGGTACTCCGGCGGTCCGCCGATCACGGTGATCGCGAATTCGCGGGCCAGCAACCGGCGTGGCTCGTCCAGGACGGCCGGGAGCAGCAGGGCGACCTTCTCGAACGCGTCCGGCTCCTCAGCCAGCAGGGCGACCAGCGCGGCCGAGGTCAGGGAGACGCCGATGGCCCGCGTGGCACCCGTCTCGCGGGCCACGGACTTCAGGTCGGCCGCGATGCGCCGGTAGTCCCAGTAGCCCGGCGGGGCGTCGGGGGTGTCTCCGTGCGACGGCAGGGTGACCACGACCTTCGTGCCGCGCAGGCCGGTCGTGGGCAGGCGCGCCTCACCGGGGGTGGCGCCGAGGCCGTGGCCGACGAGGGTGACCGGGGCGCCGGACCCGAAGGTCCGGTACGTCACCACCGCGGGCCGCGCTGGACCTCGATCAGGCGGGGCCGCACGTCCACCAGGTAGACGATCACCGCGACCAGCCCGGCGAGCCAGAACATCAGCCCGGGGCCGGCGAGGCTGAACAGCAGCAACGCGAACGTGCCGCCGCCGGTGATGCCCAGCCAGGCGGGTTTGGTGAGCCGTTCCGCCGCGGTGAAGGCGTCCGCCCGCTGCGACAACGCGTGCGCGAACGCGAAAACACCCGTGATCAGCCCGGCGTAGTACGCCAGGAACATGACCCAGACGTCGAGCAGCGACAGGTCCAGGGGCGGGATGGGGAACAACACGACTCCCAGGCTACGTGCTGCGCGGCGGCGGCGTACAGCCGAAACGGGGCGTCCCCTGCGGAACGCCCCGTGACCTCGGGTCTTACTTGGTGGTGCCGGGCTTCTTCGGCGTGGTGGCGCGGGTGGTCGCCGGCTTGCGGGCCGGCTGGGTGCGCGCGGCGGCGGTGCGGTTCGCGGCCTTGCGGGTGGTGCTGCGGACCTCGTGGGCCACGTCGCCGCCGACCTCCACGACCGCCTCGGCGAGCTTCTCGCTGGCGTCGTCCACGTCGCTCGCGACCTTCTCGCCGATCGACCGGGTGCGGCGGGTGACCTTGCCGAGCACGTCGTCGGCCAGCTCGCGGGCCTCGGTCGCGGCGGCGCCGGTGCGCTTCTGCGCGGTCTCGACGGCCTCCTCGACCTGGTGCAGGGCCTTCTGGACCTGCGGCTGCGACTTCAGCTTGTCCAGCGCCTCCTGGCCGTGCTCGGCCAGGAACTGGTACAGGTTGAGCGCGGACTGGGTGTAGGCGTCGACGACCTTGCGCAGCTCGGCCGGGTCGAACTTGTCCTTCAGGCCGGTGAAGTCGGTCGACTCGGCGGCGTTCTTGCCCGCCTCGACGCGCTCCTTCGCCTTGTTCAGCGCCTCGATGACGGCCTTGGCGGCCAGGTCACCGGCGCCCAGCGCGGCCAGCAGCGGCGTCCGGGCGGCGGCCACGGCCTGCTCGCCGGCCTTGCGCAGTTCCTCGGTGGTGGGCAGGTTCGGCATGGAGATCACTCACTCCTCGGTGTGGTCTGTGTTCTTCGCGGCGTTCTCCCGCCGGAACGACTCGTAGACGTCGAGCAGCACCTGCTTCTGCCGCTCGGTCAGGTCCGGGGCGGTGACGATGGCGTCGGCCAGCGCGCCGCCCTCGCGCTGTTCCAGGATCCCGGCCTCGACGTACAGCGCCTCCGCCGAGATCCGCAGCCCTTTGGCGATCTGCTGGAGGATCTCCGCGCTCGGCTTGCGCAGTCCCCGCTCGATCTGGCTGAGGTAAGGGTTGGACACCCCGGCGAGCTTCGCCAGTTGGCGCAACGAGATCTTGGCGGTGTTGCGCTGCTGGCGGATGTACTCGCCGATGTCGCGACCCAGGTCGGCGACCGCCTTGTCGATGGACTTGTCCACGTCTCGCGGCACCTCCTCGTCCCGCCTTCGACGGTACGCGCGGGTGCTAGCAGTTGCAAGCGCTCTGCTAGCGGACCGCACGTGGGCTCGCCCACAGCGCTACCGTGGGGCGGTGGACCCGGCCGTGAACCTCCGCGACGAGCTGGTCGATTCGCTCCTGGCCGCCGGCGTGCTCGCCGACCCGCGGTGGGTCTCGGCGTTTCGCGAGGTCCCGCGGCACGTCTTCCTGCCGGGGTTCTTCGCGCCCGGCCCCGGCGGCACCTGGCGGGCGGTTACCGCCGATGCGCCGGAGCACCTGGCGCTGGTCTACCGGAACCAGGTGCGCGTGACCCAGCTGGACGGGTCGGACGCGGCCTGGGAGCAAGCACTCCGCTCCGGCCCCGTGCACGGTGTACCCACCAGCTCGTCGAGCATGCCGACGATCATGGCGATCATGCTGGAGGCTCTGGACGTGCGGCGCGGGGACACCGTCCTGGAGATCGGGACGGGAACCGGCTACAACGCGGCCCTGCTGTGCCACGTGCTCGGCGACGACGCGGTGACGTCGGTGGACGTGGACCCGGGCGTGTCGGCGCGGGCCGTGGCGGCGCTGGCGGTCGCGGGCCACCGGCCGCACTGCTCCGCGTCCGACGGCGAACTGGGCTTCCCGGCGCGGGCGCCGTACTCGCGGGTGCTGGGGACGTGCGCGGTGTCGCGGGTGCCGGTGGCGTGGCTGGAGCAGGTGGAGCCGGGCGGGGTGATCGTGACGACGTTCAACCGGGCGCTGGGTGCGGGCCTGGTGCGCCTGGTGGTGCGCGACGGCGTGGCGACCGGCCGGGTGCTGCTGGACGACGGCCGTTTCATGCCGCTGCGGGCGCACAACCACGCCTGGGCGGACCAGGCGCTGGAGGACGCCCTGCACGCGCCGGCGGAAACCTCGCGCACCACACCGCTGCCCGCGCGGACCGTGGTGGACCCGGTGTCGGGCTTCGAGTTCTTCGCCGGCTTGGCGCTGCCGGGCGTGGTGGCCGCCGGCGACCCCGTCCGGCTGGTGCACCCGGACGGATCATGGGTGCGCCACAACGGGTCGGTCGTGGACCAGGGCGGTCCCCGAGAGCTGTGGACGGTGGCCGAGGAGGCCTACCGGACCTGGCGCGGCCTGGGCCGCCCCCGCCGCCAGCACTTCACGTTCACGGCGACGGGGGACGCCCAGTGGTTCGCCCTGGACGGTTCCACCCGGACCTGGCCGATCTAGTCGAACAGCTCCTCCAGGAAGCTGCGCCGGCGGCGGTGCGGTTGGTGCTGCGGCTGGTGCCGGTAGTCCTGGTAACCGCCCGGGTAGGCCGGGGGCGGCGCGCCGGCGGGCGTGCCCGGCGGCGGCTGGTAGGCGGGCGGCGTGCCCGGCTGGGCGGGCGGCACACCGGGCTGACCCGGGTACGGGGGCGGCGCCTGGTACGCCGGTGGCGCGCCGGGCGAACCCTGGTAGGCCGGAGGCGCGCCCTGGTGCGCCGGCGGCACGCCGGGCCCGTCCTGGTAGGTGGGTGGCGCGCCCGGTCCGTCCTGGTAGGCCGGGGGCTGGGCGTCGTAGTGCGCCTGCTCGGCCGCGATGATCTGTTCCAGCTCACCGCCGTCGAGGAAGACGCCCTTGCAGTTGTCGCACTGGTCGATGTGCACCGACCCGCGGGTGATGGTGCGCATCTCCTGCTGGCACTTGGGACAGGTCACACACCCGAGCGTACGCACGACACGAGGGTGACCGCGTCACCACCAGGGGTGACGGGTGGGTCATGATGCCTCCGTGTCCCGTTTTCGCCAACGCGCCGTGCTCGTGGGGTGTGTCCTGGCCGCCCTGCTCGCGGCGGCCGGGTTGTTCGTCACCGACTACGGCATCGACCCCGACCTGTGGCTGTCCGGGCTGGCGGTCGGGTTCCTCGCGTTCCTCGCCGCGTTCGACCCGTGGCTGCACCGCAGGCGCGCGGCCGGCCTGGCCACCGACGACAACCTCGACGCGGCGGTGGACGCGCTCGCGCGCGCCCTGCACGCCCAGTGGACCGAGGAGTGCCGCGCCCGCGGCCTCGGTGACGACCTGCTGGACCTGCACTGGAGTTCCGCGCGGGGCCGGCCGGGGCGCAGCGACGCCGTGGTGGGCGCGTTCGAGCGGGAACAGCGGATGGTGTTCCTCGGCGAGGCCGGGTCGGGCAAGAGCACCGTGGCGATGCTGCTGACCATCGGCCTGCTCGACCGCCACGCCGGCGGACCGGTGCCCGTGCTGCTGCCGCTGTCCACGTGGGACCCGGACGTCGAGGACGTGCGGACGTGGATGACCCACCGGCTCTACGAGGACCACCCGGCCCTGCGCAACACCGAGCTGTACGGCAGCTACGCGGCCGACCTGCTGGTCGAGCAGCGGCGCGTGTTCCCGGTGCTGGACGGCCTGGACCGCATCCCCCGCGACAAGCGGGCGGACGCGCTGGAGCGGATCAACCGGGCGTTCCCCAAGTCGTCGCCGCTGGTGCTGACCAGCCGGTTCGACGAGTTCGCCGAGCTGGGCGCGGTGGTGCCGGCGGCGGACGTGGTGGAGCTGCAACCGCTGGACCACGAGGAGATCGCGGGCTACCTGCGCGCCCGGGCCGACCCGCTGACGGCGGCCCGCTGGGAACCGATCTTCCTGCACCTGCGCGACGAACCGGACGGCCGGCTGGCCGACGCCCTGTCCACGCCGCTGGCGGTGTGGCTCGCGGGCGTCGTCTACGCGCACGGCGAACCCAGCGAACTGCTCGACCGGGGCCGCTTCCCGGACCGCCGCTCGATCGAGGACCACCTGGTGGACACGCTGGTGGACGGCGCGTTCGGCGACAAGGGCGTGGCGCACCAGGCGCGGGTGAGCCAGGTGTGGCCGCGCGCCAAGGCGCGGCGCTGGCTGGCGTTCCTGGCGCGGGAGGCCGGCATGGAGGACATCGCCTGGTGGCGGGTGCGGCGGTCGGTGCACGGCACGTGGCTGGCGCTGCTGGGCGCGGTGTCGCTGGGCACGATCGGCGGCGTCGGGGTGGCGTGGCTGATGGCGTACGCGAGTTCGCCGAAGTACGCCCCGTGGACGGGCCTGGCCGCCGGCCTGCTCGTGTCCGCCGCCGCCCTGCACGCCTCGGGGACGCGCGAACCCAAGCCGCGCTTGGGGGTGTGGCGGAGCCTGGTCGTGGTCAGCGGGGTGCTGGGCACGGCGCTGGGACTCGTCTTCGGCGCCCTGTACGGGTTGTCGGCGGGGCTGGTCGTCGGGCTGGGGTTGGCGGTGGCCGTGGCGCTGAGGTTCTCGTTGGCCGACAGCGCCGAGCTGACCCACCCGTCGAGTCCGAAGTGGACGATGGCCCGGGACCGGGTGGCGGTGTGGACGGGTTCGCTGGTGCTGGCGGTGGTCTTCGGCGCGGCGGCGGGTCTCGTGTTCGGGCCGCACCAGTCCGGGATGGTCGGGTTGGGGCTGGCCAGCGGGCTGATGCTGGGGTTCACGCTGTCCGTGCTGCACCTGCGCTGGTGGTGGTTCACCGTGGCCCGGATCTGGCTGGCGGTGCGCGGCAAGCTGCCGTGGGAGCTGATGGTCTTCCTGGAAGACGCCCGCAAGCTGGGCGTGCTGCGCCAGGCGGGCGCCTGCTACCAGTTCCGCCACGCGTTGGTGCAGGAACGGCTGGCAGGCGCCCGGGCGGAGGTGCGGTCGGACGCCTAGCGCCGGCGGTGCGCGGTCGGCGTTAGGCGCGGGCGGCGCGCGGTCGGCGTTAGGCGCGGGCGGCGCGCGGTCGGCGTTAGGCGCGGGCGGTGCGCGGTCGGACGCCCAGCGCGGTCGGACGCCCGGCGCCGTCAGGCGTTGAGCTTGTGCAGGCGGCGGATGGCTTCGTCGAGCACCTCGTCCTTCTTGCAGAACGCGAACCGGACCAGGTGCTGCCACTGCTCGGGGTGGTCGGTGAAGACCTGCACCGGCACCGCCGCGACGCCGATGCGCTCCGGCAGGGCGTGGCACAGTTCGAGCCCGTCGGTGAACCCGAGCGGCCGGACGTCGGCGGTGATGAAGTACGTGCCTTCGGAAGGCCGTACCGCGAAACCGGCCTCCGTCAGGCCCTCGGCCAGGCGCGAGCGCTTGTCCTGCAGCGACGTCCGCAGCTCCTCGACCCACTCCAGCTCGTTGCGCAGCGCGTGCGCCACGGCCGGCTGGAACGGCGCGCCGCCGACGAACGTCAGGAACTGCTTCGCCGCCCGCACCGCCCCGACCAGCGGCGCGGGCGCGCACACCCAACCGATCTTCCAGCCCGTGCAGTTGAACGACTTGCCGGCCGACGAGATCGCGACGGTCCGCTCGGCCATCCCCGGCAGGGACGCGAGCGGCACGTGCTCCAGGCCGTCGAAGACCAGGTGCTCGTAGACCTCGTCGGTGATCGCGACCAGGTCGTGCTCGACGCACAGCCGGGCGATCTCGGCCAGCTCGTCCCGGTTGAGCACGGTGCCGGTCGGGTTGTGCGGCGTGTTGACCAGGATCGTCCTCGTGCGCGGACCGATCGCCGCGCGCAGGCCCTCGACGTCCAGGCCCAGCCGACCGGTGCCCGGCTCCTCGACCAGGCCGACCGACCGGCGCGTCCCGCCCGCGAGCGCCACGCACGCCGCGTACGAGTCGTAGTACGGCTCGATCAGCACGACCTCGTCACCCGGCTCGACCAGCGCCAACAGCGACGCGGCGATGGCCTCGGTGGCGCCCACGGTGACCAGGATCTCGGTGTCCGGGTCGTACTGCGTGCCGTACCGCGCTCGGTGCTCGGCGATGGCCTGCCGCAGCACGGGCATGCCCGGACCGGGCGGGTACTGGTTGAGGCCGCCGTCGATGGACTCCTTGGCCACGGCCAGCATCGAGGCCGGCCCGTCGGTGTCCGGGAAGCCCTGCCCGAGGTTCACCGCCCCGGTGCGGACCGCCAACGCGGTCATCTCCGCGAAGATCGTCGAGGTGAACGGCCGCATCCTGGTGACAAGCGCTGGTTCCCGCACAACGCCGAATCTTCACGGACAATGGCGTCGTGGAGCAACTGACGGCCGCTGACCAGCTCAAGCGCGCGGGCCTGCGCCGGATGAAGCTCGTCGCCACCGGCTTCTTCCTCGCGGCGACGGTGATCTTCCTGGTGGCCCTGGTCTTCGAGGACGGCGGACCCGCGTGGATCGGGTACGTGCGCGCGGCGGCCGAGGCCGGGATGGTGGGCGCGCTGGCGGACTGGTTCGCCGTGACGGCGCTGTTCAGGCGGCCCCTCGGGCTGCCCATCCCGCACACGGCGATCATCCCGACCAGGAAGAACACCTTCGGCGACGCGCTCGGGTCGTTCGTCGGGACGAACTTCCTGGCCGAGGACGTCGTGAAGGACAAGCTGCGCCGGGTCGGCGTGGCGCACCGGGTCGGGGCGTGGGTGTCCGTGCCGGAGAACGCCGAGCGGGTGACGTCCGAGCTGGCCAACGTCATCAAGGGCGCGGTCACCGTGCTGCGGGACGACGACGTGCAGGCCATCGTGGAGCAGGCCGTGGTGCGGCGGCTGACCGACCAGCCGTGGGGCCCGCCGCTGGGCAAGCTGCTCGGTCAGGTGCTGACCGACGGGGCGCACCACAAGCTGGTGGACCTCATGTGCGACCGGGCCTACGACTGGGTGCGGGACAACTACGACCGGGTCATGACCGTGGTGTCGGACCGCGCGCCGACGTGGTCGCCGAAGTTCGTGGACTCGTTGCTGGCGGACAAGGTGTACTCGGAGCTGCTCAACTTCGCGTGGGCGGTGAAGACCGACGTCAACCACCCGATGCGGCAGGCGGTGGACCACTTCCTGATCGAGTTCTCGGCGGACCTCCAGCACGACCCGGCCACCATGCAGCGCGCGGAGAACGTGAAACAGCAGGTCATCGATCACCCGGACGTGCAACGCCTGATCGGGTCAGCCTGGGGCACGGCCAAGGGCATGCTCCTGACCGCCGCCGAGGACCCGTCGTCCGAGCTGCGCAAACGCGTGCGCGAAGGCCTGATGTCCTTCGGCCGGCGGTTGGTGGAGGACGAGACGATGCGCGCCAAGGTCGACGGCTGGCTGGAGGGCGCGGCGGGGCACGTGGTGTCGAACTACCGGCACGAGATCACCACGTTGATCACGGACACGGTCGAGCGGTGGGACGCCGAGGAGACCTCGCGCAAGATCGAGCTGCAGGTGGGGCGGGACCTCCAGTTCATCCGGATCAACGGCACGGTGGTGGGCGCGTTGGCCGGGTTGGTGATCTACACGGTGGGCCGGCTCGTGGTGTGAGGCCCCGCCGGGCAGGCACCAGCGCAGCGCCCACCCACGCACGAGCCCCGGCAGCACGCCGCCGCCCGGCCCGCCGCGCCTCCGGCCCAGCCCTCCAGCCTCGACCCCAGCCCCAGCCCGGCCCAGCCCCTCAGCCCAGCCCCTCAGCCCAGCCCGGCCCAGCCCGGCCCAGCCCCAGCCCGGCTCGGCCTACGAAACGCTGAGCGCGCGCCGTTCTCGCCAGTTGCGGGCCTTCTCGCGGTTGCCGCACACCTGCATCGAGCACCACATGCGCGAACGGTTCCGGGAGCGGTCGAAGAAGGCCCACAGGCAGCCGTCCGCCTGGCAGATCTTGAACCGCTCCCACGACCCGAGCACCGCGAGCCGCGCCGCCGCGCCCAGGACCGCGCCCAGCGCGTCCTCGCTCGACATCATCGGCACGCCGTGACTCAGGTCCACCCGGATCAGGCCCGCCGCGGGAGCGGGGTCGGGGCCGTCGAGGCGTTCGGACCGCTCGCCCAGCGAGGCCCGCAGCGAGGTTCGGACGGCGCGGGCCTGCGCCAGGTCGCCCACGTCTCCCAGGCCGCGATCGGCGACCCACCTGCGCCAGGCCGCGACGTCGTCGAGGACGTCCGTGCCCAGTTCGACGTCTCGGGTGTTGAGGAAAGCGAGCAGCAGCTCCACATCGTGTTCCGCATCGCCGGCTCGACCCTGCGCGAGAGCCGCGTGGTCCCAGCCGGCCGCCAGACCAGTCACCCCTCCACTGTAGGCGTCGACGCGTCCCGATGTGGCGAAGTAACCGTCAACTGATTTTCGCTGGTTAGCCATTTTGCCCGACCGGGTGACCGCCGATCAGGCTATGCACCCCGTGTATACATCGTGTGTATAGTCGGCCCCATGTCGATCGGACACACCCTGCTGGGCCTGCTGGAGAAGGGTCCCTCGCACGGATACGACCTCAAGAAGGCCTACGACGAGCGCTTCGGCCACGACCGGCCGCTGCACTACGGGCAGGTCTACACGACCCTGTCCCGGCTGCTGCGCAACGGCCTCGTCGAGGAGGCCGGGGTGGAGGCCGGGGAGGGTCCCGAGCGCAAGCGGTACGCCATCACCGACGCGGGCGTCACGGACGTGGAGCAGTGGCTGGGCACACCGGAGAAGCCCGAGCCCTACCTGCAGAACACGCTGTACGCCAAGGTCGTGCTGGCGCTGCTGTCCGGTCGCAGCGCGGACGAGGTGCTCGACGTGCAGCGGTCCGCCCACCTGCGCACCATGCGCGAGCTGACCCGGCGCAAGGCCGAGGGCGACCTGGCCGACCAGCTCATCTGCGACCACGCCCTGTTCCACCTGGAGGCCGACCTCCGGTGGCTCGAACTGACCGCCGCCCGGCTGGGCCAGCTCTCGGAGGTGGTCCGGTGAGCGCGCTGCTGGAGGCGGTCGACCTGCGCAAGTCGTTCGGGCCCACGCCCGCGCTGGACGGCGCGGGGCTGAGCGTCCACCCGGGCGAGGTGGTGGCCGTGATGGGGCCGTCCGGGTCGGGCAAGTCCACGCTGCTGCACTGCCTGGCGGGCATCCTCACGCCCGACTCGGGCGTGGTCCGGTACCGGGACGTCGAGCTGAGCGCGATGGCCGACGGGGAGCGCAGCGAGCTGCGGCGCACGGACTTCGGGTTCGTGTTCCAGTTCGGGCAGCTCGTGCCGGAGCTGAGCTGCCTGGAGAACGTGGCGCTGCCGCTGCGGTTGGGCGGCGTGAAGCGCAAGGAGGCGGAGTCGCGGGCGCGGTCGTGGCTGGAGCGCCTGGAGGTCGCCGACGTGGCCGACAAGCGCCCGGGCGAGACGTCCGGCGGGCAGGGGCAGCGGGTGGCCGTGGCGCGGGCGCTGGTCACCGGGCCGCGGGTGGTGTTCGCCGACGAGCCGACGGGTGCGCTGGACTCGCTCAACGGCGAGCGCGTGATGCAGCTGCTCACCACGGCGGCGAAGGAGACCAACGCGGCGGTCGTGCTGGTCACCCACGAGGCGCGGGTCGCCGCGTACTCGGACCGCGAGGTCGTGGTGCGCGACGGGCGGTCCCGGGAAGTGGAGCCGGTCCGATGACGTCACCGCTGCGCTCCCGGCTGTCCGGCCGCATCCGCGTGGCCGTGCTGAAGCGCGTCACCGCGGCCCTCCCGGGTCGGCCGCGGGCCGCCTGCGGGAGGTCGTGGTGAAGCTCTGGTTCACCGACCTGCTGCTGGGCGTGCGGCTCGCCCTGGGCGGCGGGCGCACGTCGTGGGTCCGGCTCGCCCTGACCGGCGCGGGCATCGGCATCGGGGTCGCGGTGCTGCTCACGGCGTCGGCCGTGCCGTCCATGCTGGAGTCGCGCGAGGAGCGCGACGCGGCGTCCACGCCGGTGCTGGGCAAGCCCCGGCCGGGGCAGGACGCCCTGTACGAGCAGCGCTGGTTCACCGAGTTCCGCGGGCGCGGGATCGACGGCCGGTTCGTCGTGGCCACCGGACCGGGCGCGCCGGTCCCGCCGGGCGTGTCGAGGGTGCCCGGCGACGGCGAACTGCTGGTGTCCCCGGAGCTGGCGAAGCTGCTCGACTCGCCCGCCGGCGAGCTGCTGCGCGAGCGGTTCCCGCAGGAACGCATCGGGCTGTTGGGCCAGGACGCGTTGAACGCGCCGCACGACCTGGTGTTCATCGCGGGCGACGCGTCGGTGCCGCGCGAATCCGAACGGGCGATCCTGGCGTTCGGCGGCGAGGGGCAGATCCGGGAGCTGGACCCGATCCTGTCGCTGCTGATCATGATCGGCGTGGTGGCGCTGCTGTTCCCGGTGCTGGTGTTCGTCGGGATCAGCACCCGGCTCGCGGGCGCCGAGCGGGACCGCAGGCTCGCCGCGCTGCGGCTGGTCGGGGCGGGTGCGCACCGGGTGCGGCGGATCGCGGCCGGGGAGGCGCTGCTCGGCGCGTTCACCGGGTTGGCGGTCGGCGCGGTGCTGTTCCTGGTGGCGCGGCAGTTCGTCGAGGAGCTGCGACTGATGGGCGTCAGCGTGTTCGTCAGCGACGTCGCGCCGACGCCGTGGCTGGCCGTGCTGATCGGGGTGCTGGTCCCGGTGCTGGCGGTGGTCACGTCGATCGTCGCCATGCGCCGCACGGTGATCGAGCCGCTCGGCGTGGTGCGGCGGACCAAGCCGGTGCGGCGGGTGATGTGGTGGCGCACGATCCCGATCTTCGTCGGGACGGTGGCGCTGCTCAGCCAGTCCGAGGCGCTGGGCGGTTCGGAGCAGAACGGCAGCACGACCATCGTGGTCGGCGGCATCCTGTCGCTGCTGCTGAGCATCCCGCTGCTGTTGCCGTGGGTGGTGGAGTGCGCGGTCGGGCGGTTGCGCGGCGGTGCGCCGTCGTGGCAGCTCGCGATCCGCCGGCTCCAGCTGGAGAGCGGCACGGCGGCGCGCGTGGTCGGCGGGGTGGCGGTCGTGCTGGCGGGCGGGATCGCGTTGCAGTCCGTGCTGGCGAGCGCGGAGAGCAAGATCCTGGAGCGGCCGATCGAAGAGGCCGACCGCACGCGGCTCATGGTGAACCTGGCGGACTCGCCGCCGGAAGGCGCCCACAGCGCCATCGAGCGGATCGAACGGGCCGCGGGCGTGGAGCGCGTGCACCCGATGTGGTCGCTGCAGTACAAGTTCGTCGGGGACGACCGCTACCAGTCCGCGACCGTCGCGTCGTGCGAGGCGTTGACCACGCAGGCCACGCTGCCGAGCTGCAAGGACGGCGACGTGTTCTACATGGTGGACGACCAGGGCCACCGCGACCCGGCCGACGCGCAGCCGGAACTGCCGGGCACCAAGGTGAACCTGGTCGACGGCTTCGGCCGCGAGGAACGGCTTGGTCCACAGTGGACGATCCCGGCGTACACCCGCGTCGGCCCGCCCGCGGAGTTCAAGGAACACGTCGGCGGTGGCCTGCTCCTGACCCCGGCGGCAGTGCGGGACCTGGGGCTGCCGTTGTCCCGCTTGACCGTCCTGGTGAAGGTGGACCCGAACCAGCAGGACATCGCGGAACACGTGCGCAACGCGATGGCGTCGATGACGTGGCGGTCGTACGCGTACTACTTCGGCGCGTCGGACCCGACCGAGCGGATCAAGCAGTTCCAGAGCATCCGCCAGGGCTTGCTGGCCGGTTCCCTGGTGACCCTCCTCCTGGCCGGCGCGAGCCTGTTGGTGCTGGCCCTGGAACAGGTGCGCGAACGCCGCCGGCCGCTGGCGGTGCTGGCGGCGAGCGGTGTGCCGAGGGGCGCGTTGGGCCGGTCCTTGCTGTGGCAGAACGCGGTGCCGTTGGCGCTGGCGTTGGTGGTGTCGATCGCCATCGGGAGCGGCTTGGCGGTGCTGCTGCTGCGGATCGTGGCGCAACCGATCGTGCTGGACTGGACGGGCATGGCCATCCTCACCGCTGCCGCCGCCACACTGGTGGCAGCGGTGACCGCCCTGACTCTGCCCTCCCTACGCCGAGCCACCGGCGCTCTGGGCCTGCGCTCGGAATAACCACCCACCGCCCGCCGACAGCCCACCGACCTCGGCGAACACGGCAGAACGCCGCGCCCGGGCAACGGCGGGGAACTGCGGCGGGCGGCAGGGCGGCGGGCGGCAGGGCGGCGATTCGGCGGCGCTGCTCAGCGGTGTGGGGCTCAGCGGCGCGGCGTAGTGCTCGGCGGCGCGGGACCGGCGACAGCGGGACCGGCGACAGCGGGACCGGCGGCAGCGCCCCACGCGGTGAGGCGGCGGTGTGCGGCTGTGGCCCGCCGGGGCCGAGGGAGGCGTGCAGCGGAATCGGGGGCGTGTGCGTCTTGAGTGGGGTGCCGGGCGGCGGGATGTGTGCCGCCGTGTGCCACCTGATCGGGGTTTGGTGCGTCTTCATCAGTGTGGGGGTTGGGTGTTGGTCGCCGGAGCTGGTCGTCCGCGTTGGGCGGCTCGGGTGAGGTGGGTCGCCGATCTGGTGCTCGGGGTCCGGTTGGCTGTCGGGGGCAGCCGGACCTCGTGGGCCAGGTTGGCGCTCACCGCCGCCGGGGTCGGGCTCGGCGTGGTCGTGTTGTTGCTCGCCGCCTCCGTCGGGCCGGCTCGGGAGGCCAAGTCCGAGCGGGTTCGGGCTGCCGCGCCGGTCGCCTCCGGGGACGGGGCTCCGCTGCGCGCCCGGGACGTCGTCGTGTCCTGGCAGGGGCGGCACATCGTCGGGGTCGAGGTCGCCGCCACCCGGGACGGGGCGCCCACCCCGCCCGGTGTGGGGCGGCTGCCGCAGCCCGGGGAGGTGGTGGTGTCGCCGGAACTCCTGCACCTCATCCAGACCGACTACTCGGTGCGCGCCCGCTTCCCGGAACGGGTCATCGGCGTCATCGCCGACGCCGGCCTGCCGCGCCCCAAGTCGCTGCTCTTCTACGCGGGCCTCGCGGACGTCCACGCCGCCGACGCCACCCCCGTCGACGGGTTCGGCGGCGACCGGCCCGGCCCGACCCTCCTGCCCGCCTACCGCCTGCTGATGGTCACGGCGATCGGCGCGCTGCTCGTCCCGCTCGGCATCTTCGTGCTCGTCGCCACCCGCCTCGGCGCGACCGGCCGCGACCGCCGCCTCGCCGCGATCCGGCTGGTCGGGGCCAGCCGCGCCCAGGTCCGGCGCATCGCCAGCGGCGAGACGCTGACCGGGGCCGTGCTCGGGCTGTTCGTCGGGGTCGCGTTGTTCTTCGCCGCCCGTCCCCTGGCGCGGTTCATCGAGGTCGAGGGGGTCGGGTTCTTCCCGACCGACCTGCTGCCCGACCCGGTGCTCGGCGCGCTCATCGCGGTCGGGGTGCCGGTGGTCGCGGTGGTGTCGGCGCTGCTCGCCCTGCGCACCGTGGACATCGGACCGCTCGGGCTGCACCGCGCCACGCAGACGCCCGCCCGCCGCGCCTGGTGGCGGTTCGCGCTGCTCGGCGCGGGTGCGGCGGTGCTGCTGACGGTGTCGGCGGTCGGGTCGTTCCACGAGGTCTGGGCCGACTCGGCGACCGCGGTCGGCCTCGGCGCGGGCATCGGGCTCGTCCTCGCGGGCACCGGGGCCGTCCTGCCGTGGCTCGTCGGACTGGTCGCGCACCGCCTGCACCCCGAAGCCGTCGCGCCGATGCTCGCCGTGCGCGGCCTGCGGTTCGACGCGGGCACACCGCGCGTGCTGGCCGGGGTCGTGGTCGTCCTCACCGGCTCGCTCACGCTCCAGGTCCTGCTCGGCGTCGCCGCCCAGGTCACCGCCGCCGCCGAACTGGAGTCCCGCGCCGAACCCCACCGGTGGCTGCTCGACGTCGGCGAGCACACCCCGGTCCGCTCGCTGGAGGAGGCGATCGCGCTGGTCGGCGGCGTGCGGCGGGTCAGCGAGGTGCGCACGCTCGAACCGCGCGGCGAACTGCCCGCTGTCGTCATCAGCACCGACTGCGCCGAACTCGCCGACCGCCTCAAGGTCACCGACTGCGCCCCCGGCGCGGCCTACCGCACCGCCGGCACCACGGGCGTCCCCGCGCCGGGCACGCGGCTGACCGTCGGCGCGCACACGTGGATCGTGCCGCAGCACCGCGAAGTCCCCGGCTCGACGCAGGCGCTGTTCGTCGCGAGCGGCGCGGACCCGGTGCTGGACGCCGTGCCGCCGACGAGCCTGGTCGTGGTCGGCCCGCCGGACCGGGCGTTCGGCGACAACCTGCTCGCCGCGACCGGCCGCGTCGACCGGGCGGTGGTGCTGCGGGTGACCGCGCGGGCCGGCCAGGTCGAGCTGTTCACGTCCCTGCGCAGCGGCGTCATCGGCGGCTCGGTGCTGCTCGTCCTGCTGGCCGTGGTCGGCCTCGCGGCGGCGGCCGTGGACCAGGTGTGGGAACGCCGCCGGCACGCCGCGGTCCTCGCCGCCAACGGCGTCCCGCGCCGCACGCTCGCCGAGGCCGCGCTGTGGCAGTCCGCGATCCCGACCGCGCTGGGCATCGTCCTCGCCATCCCGGTCGGCCTGGGCGCGGCGTGGCTGGTCGTCCCCACGGCCCTGTTCCGCGTCGACTGGGCGGAACTGGGCGTCACGGTCACCAGCGCGGCGGCGGTCGTGCTCGTCGTGTCGCTGTGCACGATGCCCGCGCTGCGCCACGCGATCCGCCCGGCGAGCCTGCGGACCGAGTGAGAACCGCCCATAGACGCCCGCACCGGGCACCCAGTTCCAAGATCCACACCTTCGTGCGGCACCGGGTATCCCGGGGCTGCGAGCGTTCCTCACGTGGAACATGCGAGATCGAACCAACGCCGCGCTGCTGGCCCTGGCCCACCTCGGCGACCGGGAGGCGTGGCACGAACTGGTCCGCCGCCACCTGCGCCTGGTGTGGGCGGTGGCGCGGTCGTTCCGCCTGACCCGCGACGACGCCGCCGACGTCACCCAGGCCACCTGGCTGATCCTGGCCGAGAACCTGACCACCATCCGCCGCCCCGAGCGCCTCACGGCGTGGCTGGTCACCACCGCCCGCCGCGAGTGCCTGGCCGTCCTGCGCACGAGATCGCGCGAGGAGCCGGCCGACCTGCACCTGCCCGACGGGTCGCCGACGCCCGAGGACGCGGCCGAGGCCGC
The DNA here is from genome assembly GCF_039521145.1 of Saccharothrix mutabilis subsp. mutabilis. Taxonomy (NCBI): domain Bacteria; kingdom Bacillati; phylum Actinomycetota; class Actinomycetes; order Pseudonocardiales; family Pseudonocardiaceae; genus Saccharothrix; species Saccharothrix mutabilis. The sequence continues at coordinate 538,985 of NZ_BAAABU010000004.1, read as the reverse complement.
CGACACCGGCACCCGCCTGTGGCGCGCCTACCGCACCCTGCCCGCCCGGTGCCGCGAGCTGCTGCACCTGATCGCCCACGCACCCGAACTGACCTTCACCCGGTTGGCCGAAGCGACGGGAATCCCGAAGAACAGCCTCGGCCCCACCCGCCACCGCTGCCTGGCCGTCCTGCGCCGCCGCCTCGCCCAGGAGACCGCCCGATGACCCCCGACACCGCCGAGCCGCCCCGCACCACCGCCGAGCCAAGCACCCTGTCCGACCACGACCTGCTCCTCCGACTGTCCGACCTGCTCGTCCGCCTGGACCCGACGCCGCGAACCGTTGCCGCACAGGCCCGAGCGGCGCTCACCCGGCGCACCACCGCGGTCCTCACGCGACTGATCACCGACTCCGCACACACCACCGACCACGGCACCGCCGACCACCCCACCGCCCGCACCCTGCGCTTCACCGCCCTGGACGTCGTCCTCGAACCCACCCCCAGCGGCCTGCACGCCACTGGCTTCGCGCACACGGGCACCACGCTCCTCACCCGCTGGCCCACCGGCGCGCACACCACCCCGCTCGGCCCCGGCGGCTACTTCCACGTCGACAACGTCCCCAGCGGCCCGCTGAAGTTCGTGCTGCGCCGGAAAGGCGCACCCGACACCGCCACCCGGTGGTTCGTCGCGTGACACGGTCCGAACGCGAGGGTCGTTCGCCTCTCCGTCCACTCCGGACATCGGCGGTCACTCGATCCGTTGAACACGACGGACTGTGTTCACGGACGGGCGCGACAACCCGGACAGCCGCACGGCACCGCCCTTCCGAGTGGGTTCCGTGGCATATCGTTCGAAAAAGCGGTGACCAGTGCTAGACATAGCAGAACGTCGACCTCGAACGGTCCGACCCGTTCGCCGCAACCGGAACGGTGGTGATCTCCAGTGGCAGTCCCCGACGCGGCGCGCCGCAGCGGATCGCTGCTGCTCCGAGCGCTCGCCGTGGGCGGCTTCGCGACGGTCGCCTGGCTGCTCTCAGGCGGGGTCGCGGCGGCGGACGAGCAGGACCACTCGGACGTGGTGACGAACCCACTCGACGCGGTGAACCTGGCGGTGGACCCGCAGCACACGGCCACGGCCGCGCTCCTGGCGGCGCTCACCGAGCGCGCCCCCGTCGAACTGCCCGACCACGCCGCGCTGACCGCGCACACCGCGCCGATCGTCCTGCCGGTACACACCGCGCCGATCGACCTGCCGGTACACACCGCGCCGATCGACCTGCTGGCGTACACCGCGCCCGCCCTCGGCGGACCGGACGAGGACGACGGCGGGGACGACGGCGAGGACCCGGACGTCCCGGTCTACCAGGACGAGGACGACCGCCAGTACAGCCACACCGGCGGCTCGCACAGCGCCGTCGCGCCGCGGTCGATCTCCAACACCATGCCCGCCGAGCAGTACGAGGCGAAGGTCGCGGCCAAGGCCGCCGCCCGCCAGGCCGCGCTCGCGCCCACGCCGCCGGCGGACGAACCGCCCGCACCCCCGGTCGAGGTCCCGCAGGACCCCGAACCGGCCCAGCCCACCTACCGGCAGCCGGTCACCGAACCGACCGCCACCACTCCCACCTGGGAGAACCCGCAGCCCTTCACGCCGACGCCCGCTCCCCAGCAGGCGCCCGCGCCCACCGCCCCGACCTCGGCGTCGGCGGGCGGTCTCGACGGGTCCGGCGGTCACCGCGGCGGCGTCATCGCGTCGGTCACCGGTCAGGACAGGTTCGCGCCGCCCACCGTCTGGCGGGTCGAGCAGCGGGACGACCGGCGCGCCCCCGGCAGCATCCCCGGCCTGCCGAGCACGTCGCCCGACTGAGTTACGCGGGACCCGTCTGCCCTCGGCCCGGCCGAAGGCCCGCCCGGCGAACCCGCGACCGGCACGTCACACGCCGAACGCACCCGCCCGGAAGCGCGCCGAAGCACGCCGGCAGCACGTCCGCCGCGGACGCCTGCGCCAGGGCAGCACACCGGGCAGTCCGCTCGCGCCACCTCCCCCACCGCACCACCCCAGGCTTCCCGTCCTGCCGACCGCGCCCCGGCAGGAACGGGCACGATCCCGTCGTCGCACTGCCCCTGCGGCGGACGGGGTCCCAGAGGAACCTGCGGCCGGGGACGCCATCCCTGGAGCGTCCCCGCCGCAGGTCCACGGCTCCCGCCGTCGGGTTCCCGGCCCACCGAGGGGCTGCGCCGGGAACCCGACGGCGGCGACACCACCCAGGCGACACCACCCAGGCGACACACCAGGCGACGCGAACCGGGCGACACACCCGGCAGACGCGAACCGGGCGACACGCCGGGTGGCACAACACCACAGCGGTCAGGCGACGGGCATGGTGGCGTCGGCCTCCCCGGCCACGCTCGTCCCCGCGACGGACGCCGCGACCAGGCCCAGCCGCCGCACGGACTCCCGCAGCACGTCGGCCGGCTGGACGTACGGCAGCCGCAGCCACCGCTCGAACCCGCCGTGCGCGCCGAACCGCGAGCCCGGGGCGAGCCGGATCCCGTGGTTCTGCGCCACCACCGCGACCCGCGTGCTGATCGGGGCGTCCAGCTCGCACCACACGCTGAGCCCGCCCGACGGCCGCCGGAACCGCCACTGCGGGCAGTGCTCGCGCAGACCCGCCATCAGCACGTCCCGCTGGGTCGCGAGCAGCGCGCGGCGCTGCGCCAGCACCTGGTCCGGCGCCGCCAGCAGTTCGGCCAGCACCATCTGCTCGACCACCGCGGACCCCAGGTCCAGCGCGGTGCGGGTGGACACGAGCCGGTGCACGACCTCGGGTGACGCCCGGATCCAGCCGACCCGCAGACCGCCCCAGAACGCCTTGCTCGCCGACCCCAGCGTGATCACCAGGTCCTCGGCGTGGGCGGCCATCGGCGGCGGGCCGGCCAGGGGGTCGCCGTCGAGGTCCAGCTCGACCACGGTCTCGTCGATCACCAGCGGCGTGCGGGCGCGGCGGGCGATGTCGGCCAGCTCCGCGCGGCCCTCGGCGTCGAGCCGGTGCGCGGTCGGGTTCTGGAAGTCGAGCACCAGGTACGCCATGCGCGGCGCGGCCTGGCGCAGGGCCGCGGCGATGCCGGGCAGGTCCCAGCCGGTCGACGTCATCGCCACCGGCACGGGGATCGCGGACACCGACTTGATCGCGTCCAGCGCGTTGGGGTAGCTGGGCTGCTCGACCAGCACCCGGTCACCCGGCCCGGTGAGCAGGCGCAACGCCAGCGCGAAGGCGTGCTGCGCGCCGCTGGTGACGATGATCTGGTCCGGCGAGGTGGGCAGGCCGCGGGCGGCGTACCGGTCGGCGATGGCGCGCCGCAGGTCGGGCAGGCCGTGCTCGTAGTAGCCGTGGTCGGCGAGCTGCTCGGGCAGCCGCAGCCGGACCGAGTCGAACGCGGCGAGCAGGCCCGGGATCGCGGGCGGCGCGGCGCGGGCGAAGTCGACCATGCTGTGCCCGAGCAGCGGGGTGTCCGGGACGATGCCCAGCGAGCCGGTGGCCGTGGGCAGGCTGATCCACGACCCGGCCCCGCGCCTGCTGGCGACCAGGCCCTCCTCGCGCAGCTGGTCGAGCGCCGCGGTGATCATCGTGCGGCTGACCGGGAGCGCCTCGGCCAGCTCGCGTTCGGCGGGCAGCCGGGTGCCGGCGGGGAGCCGACCGTCGAGGACGAGCATCCGGATGGCCGCCGCGAGGTCGGCGGACCCCTGGCGGGCACCGCGTCGCCGCCACTCGCCGAGCAGGCGGGCCAGTCGAAAGCCGGATATACGTCCACCCGGTGGGACGTCGTGGTTCATAAGGCCAATTATTGGTCATTGGCTCTGGAAGGCAAGGCCAATCGAAGCTCAGGATGGCCACATGCTCGCCGCCCTTACTCCGGTTCCCGCGACCGTCGCTCCTCTTCGCCGCGTCCCCCAGCTCTTCGCGGGCCTCTGGCTCTACGGGGCGAGCATGGCGCTCCAGATCCGCGCGACCCTCGGCCTGGACCCGTGGGACGTGCTGCACGAAGGCCTGGCCAAGCGCAGCGGCCTGTCGTTCGGCACGGTGACCATGGTCGTCGGCGCGCTGGTGCTGCTCGCGTGGATCCCGCTGCGGCAGCGGCCCGGGGTCGGCACGGTGAGCAACGTGGTGCTGATCGGCGTCGCGGTGGACGTCACCCTGTGGCTCCTGCCGACCCCGTCGGACCTGGTGGTCCGGGCCGTGTTCCTGGTCGCGGGCATCGTGCTGAACGGCCTGGCCGCCGCCGTCTACATCGGGGCGCGGCTGGGGCCGGGTCCGCGCGACGGCGTGACCACCGGGTTCTGCCGGCGGACCGGGGCGTCGTTGCGCCTGGTCCGGACGGTGGTCGAGGTGGCCGTCCTGGGCGCCGGCTGGCTGCTCGGCGGCACGGTCGGCCTGGGCACCGTCCTGTACGCGGTGACCATCGGCCCGCTGACCCAGCTGTTCCTGCCGCTGGTCACGTGGGTCGAGCCGAAGGTCACCGCGGTGCGCTGACGACCCGCTTGCGCACCTCGGTGTAGCTGACGCCCTTCGCGTTCAACACCTCGGCCACGAGGCCCCTGCCGGACAGCAGCGCCAGCACCAGGTGCTCCTTGCCGAGGGTCCCGTGACCGAGGTCGCGGGCCTCGGCGAGGCTGCGCGCGAGCGTGTTCCTGGCCGCCGGCGCGAACGGCAGGTGGCCGCGGAACCACCGCCTGCGCCGGGGCGCGCCGGCCGCCAGCGCCCCCTCGCCCAGCGACCGCTCGACCGACGCCACCACCTGGTCGACGTCGATGCCCAGGCCGCGCAGCGCCGCGGCGTCGGCGTCACTGAGCCCGCCCTTGCGCCGGGCGTCCCGCAGCGCGGCCTCGACCTCGCCGCGCGGCACGTCGAACGACGCCAGCACCGGCGTGTCGAGGAGCGCGAGCAGCAGGTGCTCGGGCCCGATGGCGTCGGCGGAGGCCCGTTCGGCCTCCTTGACCGCGTCCTGCACCGCCTGCCGGGCGTCCCTGGTGAACCGTTCCCCGATCATCGCCCGCCCCCGTGCTTCTTGTGGACGGCCTGCCGGCTGACGCCGAGCTCGGCCGCGATCTCCTGCCACGACCAGCCCCGGTTGCGGGCGTTGCGCACCTGGACGGCTTCGAGCTGTTCGAGCAGCCGGCGCAGTGCGCTGACCGCCCGCAGCCCGACCCGCGGGTCCTGGTCGCCGGCCGCCGAGGCGAGGTCCGTTGCCTCCGTCATGGCGTCAACTCTGGTTGACAGTCGGCCGGTTGTCAACCCAGGTTGACACTAGGCTCGGTGGTGATGCCCGAGATCATCACCGCCGAACGAGCCGGCGTGGGGCTGGACGGCCGGCCGCGCCCCACCGAGGACCGGATCGTCGTGCTGCCCAACGCCGTGGTGGTGCTGGACGGGGCCACCTCGCCCACGCCGGCCGAACGCGACGGCGGCTGGCACTCCCGCGCCCTGGCCGCGGAACTGACCTCCTTGGACGGTGACCTGGCCGACGACCTCGCGCGGGCGATCGGGCGCCTGGCCGACCGGTTCGGCCTGGTGCCCGGCGACTCGCCGTCCAGCACGGTCGCCATCGCCCGCTGGACCGACGAGACCGTGGACGCGCTGGTGCTGGCGGACAGCCCGGTGGTGGCTTTCGGCGCGCGCACGGACGTGCTCGCCGACCACCGGCTGCGCGACCTGCGCGGAAAGGTGAGCCGGATCACGGACTGGCGCAATCGCGAAGGCGGGTTCTGGGTCGCGGAAGCCGATCCGGCCGCGGCGTACCGGGCGGTGCGGCGGACCTGGCGGCGTGACGAGGCGCACACCGTTCTGCTCGCGACCGACGGGGTCTCTTGTGGAGTGGACGACTACGGCTTGTTCGCCGATTGGCGGGAAGTGTTGGACATCACGCTCGCAAAAGGACCGGAAGCGGTCCTGGACGAGATCCGCGCGGCGGAGGCGGGTGATCCGGAGCGCACCCGGTGGCGTCGCTCGAAAGTGCACGACGACCAGGCGCTGGCGGTGGTCCGGTTCTGAAAAGCGAAAAACCCACTCGGGATCGAGTGGGTTTTTCGCGAATGGTGGCCAGGGGCGGGGTCGAACCGCCGACCTACCGCTTTTCAGGCGGTCGCTCGTACCAACTGAGCTACCTGGCCAGGTATGCGGCTCGGCCGAACAGCCGAACAGCCTTGCGACCCAGACGGGACTTGAACCCGCGACCTTCGCCGTGACAGGGCGACGCGCTAACCAACTGCGCCACTGGGCCTTGCTTTTCCTACTGTACTACGTGCCCCCAACGGGATTCGAACCCGCGCTACCGCCTTGAAAGGGCGGGGTCCTAGGCCGCTAGACGATGGGGACCAGTTCCTCCGGCAGCCCTTGGGCCACCTTCTTCCCAGGCCCTCCACGCTGTCCGGTGGAAGCATCGTAAGCATAGGGCACGAGTCCCCCCTACTCCAAAACGGGGGTCCCCCAAGTCGTTGACCTGCGATTCCACCGCCCGCCGGCCGGGTCGTCACGGCTCTTGCGGGGCGGCGAGCACCTCCAGCGCGGGCGGGCACCACTCGTCCGTGGCGAGACCGGGCAGGACCAACCGCCACACCTCCCGCATCCGTTCGGGGAAGTCGGCGCAGCGGCACGTGGCGCTGGAGATCAGGCGGGCGCCGAGCGCGGCGGAGGTGAGGGTGCGGGCGGCGGCCTCCGGATCGACCCCGGGCCGCAGCTGGCCCGCGTCCCGGGCGGCGAGCAGCAGGTCGCCCAGGACCTTCTCCCACCGCAGGTGCGCCGAGGACAGGCCGGGGTAGCCGACGTCCCGGTCGGCGGCGAGCCGGACGCCCGCGCGCAGCACGACGTCGCGGGACAGCAGCGAGACGGCTTCCTCGAACAGCCCGATCAGCGTGCGCAGGGGGTCGAGGCCCCGGTCGCGCCACTGCCCGGTCAGGCGCGGCCAGGTGTCGTCCTGGACCTGGACGATCGCCGACGCCAGAGCTTCTTTGGACGGGAAGTGGAAGTAGAACGCGCCTTTGGTGACGCCGCTGCGCTCCAGGATGGCGCTCAACGGCGCCGCGTCGTAGCCGAGGCGGTCGAACTCCTCGGCCGCCGCGCGGAGGATGGCCTCCCGGGTGGCCAGCGCACGGTGCTGCGGGGACATCACGGGGCTCCGAGTGGGTCGGTGCGGTGCGGTGCGTGCACAGCCTCGGGCGCGCGTGCGACGGGCGCAAGCAGCGGGCGGCGCGGATTGCCCCGAAATAGACCGCTCGGTATGTTTCGAAGCGGCCCACCCGAGACGCGCTTCCGGGGGGTGTGCGTCTCGGGTGGGCCGCTCGGCTCACCGCTGAACGGGCGGCGGGCCGCCGTCCTCGCCCGGTGACAGCCCGAGCATGTCGAGCAGCAGTCGGCAGTCCTCGGCGCTGGTCGCGCCTCGTGCCACCGACAACCGCGCGCGGTGGACCTGCTCGTCCGAGATCCGCGAGGGTTCACCGGTCCGCTGCGCGGGCACCCCACCGCCCGGCCTCGACATGATGTCGTCCTGGTTCCACAGGAACTGACGCACTTCTAGGGACCCGCTCATGACGCCTCCCCGACTTGAGGTTGGCGCGAGGCTAAGCGAGCCCGTCGAACCACCGCAGCCCCCCGCAGAGTGATTCCAAGGCAACGGAGGGTCACTTTCCGTGTAAACCACTTGGTGTCAAGCGGCCCGTGATGTGCTTGGCGCGAACAAGCGAGAGGGTGAACCCATGACCGAGCCGAACCCGCGGCCGACCGACCCCGAGACCACACCGGAGCCCGCGGAGGCAGCCAAGACCGCTGCACCGACCGCCGCGGGCGAGGCCGCCGAACCGACGCCGGCGGAAGCCGAGGAGCCGACCGCCGCCGCCGAGCCGGCCGGCGCTGAAGCCGCCACCGGGGCTGAACCCGCCGAGCCCGCCGCCGCCGAGCCCGCCGCCGCGGCTGGGCCCGGAGCGCCGGCCATCGACGCCACGGTCACCGAGGCCTTCAGCGCCGGACCCGCGGTCGATCCGCAACTCCTCTTCGGCAGCCTCAACCTCGCCGCCATCGAGGCCGACATCGAGGCGATGATGAGCGACAAGATGTCCGAGCTGGACGGCATGCTCGCCGGCCTCGAAGAGCTGGTCGTCAGGCTGGAGAGCGAGATCACCGGCCTCGAAACCCCGCCCGACGACACCACTACCCCCTAGGGGTATATCCTCGGACCGAGCACCCCGGTCGAGAGGATGGGAACCATGTCCGTCACCACCTACACCGTCAGCGGCATGACCTGCGGCCACTGCGTCAGCTCCGTCACCGAGGAGCTGACCGCCGTGGAGGGCGTGACCGGCGTGGACGTCCAGCTCGCCACCGGCGCGGTCACCGTGACCAGCACCCGCGAGCTCAGCCGCGACGAGGTGGAGGCCGCGGTCACCGAGGCCGGGTACGCGCTCGTCGGCTGAACCGACACCCCCGTCGTGGGGGATTTTCCGGACCACCGCACGAAGTCGTGGCGGGTTGGCTTGCATCGACTAGCTGAAGATTCTGGCCCAACCCACTCCCCAGGCCACGGTGCACGTGCAACAATCCGAATTGCTGACACACCCCCGGTCAGCGCCTGTGGAGATCCCCTCCGGCCCCCGCGTTCCTCCCCCTGGCGCGGGGGCCTCTCCATGCACACGACTGTGACCCATGCCACACTTTGCGGCGTTCCGCAACTCAACCGTTATCGTGGCGCGGTGCCTCTTGGATCCCTAGGACGCTCGAAGTCAGGTCGGCATCGCCCTCCGCAGAAGGAGCAGGAGGAGATCCTGCCGGACGAGGAGCTGACCTCGTACCTCGCGGCGCTGGCCCCCGACACCGACGCGGAGACCACCGCCTCGGGCGGCAGCTTCGGCAACGCGCAGGTCTACCAGCTCCGCCTCCAGCTCATGGCCAACGAGCAGCTCAAGGAGCTGGCCGCCGAGCGGCAGACGTCGCCGCAGGCGCTGGCCACCGAGTGGGTCATGCAGCGCCTGGAGTGGGAAGCCCGCCAGCGCGGCTTCTAGCGACCCCGATCAACGCCGAGAGGCCCCCGACCGCAACCGGTCGGGGGCCTCTCGTGCGAAAGCGATCAGACCTTGCGGACGTTCTGGGCCTGCGGACCCTTCGTGCCCTGGCCGATCTCGAACTCGACGCGCTGGTTCTCCTCCAGGGTGCGGAAGCCGCCGCCCTGGATCTCCGAGTAGTGCACGAAGACGTCGGGACCGCCGTTCTCCTGGGCGATGAACCCGAAGCCCTTCTCGGCGTTGAACCACTTGACCGTGCCCAGTGCCATGAACCTGCCTCCATCGCAGGAAAGCTTGGGGCTGCACCGTGCAACCCCGGCCGTCCCGGGGCGTCCCCCCACCGCCTGCGGCGGGGACGGCACGCCCGCGTGTCGTTCCGCGAGCGTGTGACACGAACACAGAAACCACGGCCTGCGCACGCGAGCGTATCGGTTGACCACCCGCAGCACTACCACTGAACGAGGAGCTACTTCTCGGTGACCTGCGGGGGATCGGGCAGCTCCACGCCGGCCTGGCCGATGTTGCGCTCCAACGCCTTGCGCCACTCGCCGCTGCCGACCATCTGCTCGATCGCCGAGCTGACCGCGGCGCGGCCGGCGGCGTCGTCCTTGGCCAGGCCGACGCCGTAGCGCTCGGTGGTGAAGGTGTCGCCGACCAGCTTGAGCAGCTCGGGGTTCTCGGCGACGTACCCGGCGAGGATGACCTCGTCGGTGGTGACGGCGTCGACGTTGCCCGCGAGCAGCGCGGTCACGCAGTCCGAGTACTGGCCGTACTCCACCAGTTCCACGTCCTGCGCGAACTCCGAGGCGACCTTCTGCGCCGACGTGGACCCGGTCACCGAGCACAGCCGCTTGCCGTTGAGCGTCTCCGGGCCGGTGATGTCGTTCTCCGTGTAGCGCACCAGGACGCCCTGGCCGGTCTGGAAGTACGGGCCCGCGAAGGACACCTTCTCCTTGCGCTTGTCGGTGATCGAGTAGGTCGCGACGACGAAGTCCACCGCGCCGTCGGCGATCAGCTTCTCGCGGTCGGCGGAGCGGGCTTCCTTCCAGGTGATGCCGGACTCGGGCACGCCGAGCTTCCCGGCCACGTACTTGGCGACCTCGACGTCGAAGCCGACGAACTTGCCGTCCAGGCGGCGCTGCCCGAGGCCCGGCTGGTCGAACCGGATGCCGATGGTCAGCGTGCCGTCCTCGGCCTTGCCCTTGAGCGTGTCGTCGCTCGCGCCGCCGCAGGCGGACGTGAGGAGGAGGGCGGCCACCGCCGCGGTCGCGGGCAGCAGTCGTCGGAACAGCATGGGCTGCGAACCTTCCGGGTGCTTGGGTACGCGGTGCGGATCTACGCACCAGACGTTGTTCATGCTAAGCACCGGTATTGAAGATCCTTATGCGACGAAGGTCTCATCAGCGCAATCCGCTGGACCGTTCGGAGCACGAATTGGTGTGACGTCGAACAAATCCCTATGGCAGCAGGGAGCGGCGCGGCACCGCGCCCAGCCCGAGGCGTCGCACGGCCCGGTTCACGTGGCCCTCCGGGACGCCCCAGCGGATCGGCGGCGGCACCAGCAGGGCGGCGGTCCGGGCGGCGCGGAGCACGGCCGTGGCGACGGGTTCGGGGTACGGGCGGTGGCCGTGCAGGGCGATCGCCCACGGCGGCAGCACGGAGTACGCGAGGTGGCCCAGCAGCGGCTCGTAGGCGTCGAGGCCGAGGCGGAGCAGGCCGTTGACCGGCGGGCGGTGCAGGAACCGGTAGACCACCTCGGAGTCCTCGGTCCGGCGCAACTCCGGGAGGGTCGCGGCGAAGTAGTCGGCCATGTCGGCGGCGGTGCCGGGGACCTCGTCCGCGTGCAGCCCGACCAGTTCGGCGGTGCGGCGCTGCTCGTCGTAGTACTTGTCGACCTGGGCGTCGGTGAGCCGGTAGCCCGCGCGGCGCACGACGGTGACGAACGAGTGGACCTCCGCGCAGTGCACCCACAGCAGCAGTTCGGGGTCGTCGATGCGGAACCGCCGGCCGGACTCGTCCTTGCCGCGCAGCATCCGGTGCACCATGCGCACCTTCGCGGCGGCCTCCTCGACTTCCTTCGTGGTGCCGTAGCTGACGGTGCCGACGAAGTTCGCCGTCCGCATCAAGCGGCCCAGCGGGTCCTCGCGGAAGTTGGAGTTCTGCACCACCCCGGCGACCGCGCGCGGGTGCAGGGCCTGGAGGTAGAGGCTGGAGATGCCCGCGACCCACATCGCCGGGTCGGCGTGCAGCTGCCACGTCACCGTGCCCGGTCCGAGGATCCCGACGTCCACCGGCATGGTCCCGATCGTGTCACAGCCGGCGCGCGCGGCCGAGGGTCGAGCGGTGATCGGCACCCGGGAGGCCGCGTGCGAGGTGCGCCGGCTCCCCGACCGCATCGGGTGACCCGCGCGCCCCACCCGTAACGCGGTAGGCCACAAGAGCGATTCCACGTGGCACCGTGGAGTGCCGTCTGGAGCGGGTACTGGGATGAGCAGACGACTGGTCTTCGCCGGCGCGATGGGCGTGCTGGCGTCCGGCGCGCTGTTGACCCTGGCGATCGCCGTGGACCAGCCGCGCCCGGTCGACGTCCGCAGGGTGGACCTGAGCCCCGTGCAACCGGGCATGCTCAGCGCCACCCACACGACCACGCTCGCCGTGCACCCGCCGGACCGCCGGGAACCGACCACCGGTCCGGTGGAGCCGCGGCCGGTGGTCCCGGTGACCGCCACGCCCGTCCCGGACCCGCCCGGCAGCACCACCCGGCCGACGCCGCCGGGCAGGAAGCCGCCGGGGAAGCAACCGCCGGGGAAGCAACCGCCGGGGAAGCAGCCGCCGCACCGCAACAACTGCGACCGCTCCTACCTGACCGACGGCCCGTGCGTGCCGTGGTTCTTCCCACTGGACCCCCGCGCGGCCTGCGAGTGGCTGCGCGCGCAGGGGCTGACGAAGATCGAGGTCAAGGGGCGCGACCGGCACCACCTCGACCTCGACCTCGACGGCGTCGCCTGCGAGTGGGACGACGACCGGCCCACCGGTCGCGGGCTGCGCGTGGACCGCTGACCGCGCCCTAGTGGTCGCGGTCCGCCAGCCGGTCGATCGCCCCGCCCACCCGGTCGGCGAGCAGGCCGACGGCGCCGACCGCGCGGCTCACCGGGTCGTCGTCCGCGCCGCCCAGGGCCTGCGCCCGCAGGTAGGCGGCCTTGACCTCCGTCCACCGCCGGGCCTGCTCGGCGGTCAGGGTCCCGCGCAGCTCGGCCAGCTTGAGCAGGTTGGCCTCGGCGCCCGAGGTCAGGGTCTGCGCCTCGCCCAGGTAGTGGTCGTCGATCACGGCCATCAGCTCGGCGTCGTTCATCACCGGGACGACCTTCTCCGCCAGCTTGTTCATGTTCCGGTACGAGCCCTGGAGCTGGAACGGCGGCTCGACCCGTGCGGCGTCCGACTGCGCCGCCGACGCGATGTAGGCCTGGTTGTTGGCCAGCACCACCTCCTGCACGCGCAACAGCTTGCGCAGCACGGACAGCACCTGCTCCAGCTCGACCGACGTGTACGGGTGGCTGAGCTGGTCCGACCGGACCTCCTCGCCCCGCGCCATCCGGACCAGCAGGTCCACGTCCCCGCGGTCCCTGGTGGACAGCGGGGCCAGCACGGCGTTGGAGGTCAGCGCGTTCTCGATGTAGCTCAACGCGAACAGGTCCTCGCGCCCGGACAGCACGTCGCCCAGGTTCCACACGTCCGCGCGGTTCGCGAGCATGTCCGGGATGCGGAACCGCTGCCCCGACTCGGTGTACGGGTTGCCGGCCATGCACACCGCGAACCGCTTGCCGCGCAGGTCGTACGTGCGCGTCCGGCTGTCCCACACGCCTTCCATCCGCCGCTGGGCGTCGCACAGCGAGATGAACTTCTGGAGCAGCTCCGGGGACGTGTGCTGGATGTCGTCCAGGTACAGCAGCACGTTGTTGCCCGCCTCCAGCGCGAAGGAGATCTTCTCGACCTCCTGCCGGGCCGTCGCGTTCGGGGCGTCGGCCGGGTCCACGCTGGTCACGTCGTGGCCCAGGGACGGGCCGTTGACCTTGACGAAGACCAGGCCCAGCCGGTTGGCCACGTACTCCATGAGGGTCGTCTTGCCGTAGCCCGGCGGGGAGATGAGCAGCAGCAGGCCCATCTGGTCGGTGCGCTTGTCCTCGCCCGCCGCGCCGAGCTGCTTGGCCAGGTTGTCGCCGATCAGCGGCAGGTAGACCTCGTCCAGCAGGCGGTTGCGGACGAACGCGCTCATCACCTTCGGCTGGTACTCCTCCAGCCGCAGCCGCCGCTTCTCCGCCGCCACGACCTCGTTGCGGTGCCGCTGGTAGGCGCGGAAGGCGGGCACGCGCTCGGCGCGGAACCGGCGGGTCCGGGCCAGCAGCTCGTCCAACCGGAAGTCCAGCTCGCGGTCCACGATCCGCGGGTGCGTGCCGAGCAGTCCGTCCACAGTGGACTTGAGCTGGGCGGACGACTCGTGGCGCGGCAGGTCGCGGCACAGCTCCAGGGCGACCGCCTCGGGCAGGTCGGGGTCGTCCCGGCCCGCCAGGAACGCCCCGTACCAGCCCTCCACCAGCGCTTTCCGGTCCGCCGGGTCGGTGAGGGCGCGCAGGTCGTCCTCGAACTCCTTGCGGTTGCCCAGCGCCCGGTGGAACGCCTCGGTCAGCGCCCGCGCGCCGGCGCTGGTGGCGAACCCGAACGGCGCGCTGCACAGCTCCTCGAACAGGTACTCGCCGGCCAGCGGGTCGCCGGGCTGTGCACCACCGATCCGAGCAGCCAGTTCCGCGCACAGCTCGTCGATCGCGGACGTGTGCCCGAACACCGACCGCGCCCGTCCCAGCGACGACGCCCGCCGCGTCCACCGGTTGCGGGACTCCTCGTCGGCCGCCGCCCAGTACAGCTGGGCCGCCGCACGGGCGGACGGCGGGTAGCGCAGCACCCCGGCGCCGGCGTGCAGGCGCAGCACCGCGTCGAGGATCCTGGCGGCGTCGTGGTCGTGCACGCCGCGCTCGTAACCCTCGTCCAGCCGGGTCTCGGCGACCTCGCGGACCAGGTCGAGCAGGCGGCCGTCGGTGACGGCGGCGTGCAGGCCGTCGACCGGCTGCTCGGCGAGGATCGACGCGGCCAGGTGCTCGCCGCGGTAGACCTCGGCCGTCTCGGAGACCAGGAGCTGGTCCCAGAACGGTTTCGTGGCCGCGAAGGACTCGTCGCGCACCGGGGCGCGGTAGTCGGTGCCGGTGATGGCGAACGACAGCGCGCCGTCCTTGGGCACCAGGGTCAGGTCCACCGGCTGGGTGTTCACCGCGAACCGGTGCCGACCCAGCCTGATCGTCTCGCCGTCGAACAGGTCCAGCCGGTCGCGCAGCGCGCGCCCCGCCTCCTGCCGCGCGGCGAGCACCCGCCCGTCCAGCTCCTCGGCGCGGACGGTGTCGCCCAGGTCGCGCAGCTCCGCCGCGATGGACCGGATCTTGGCCACCATCGGGTCGGACGCGAAGTAGGTGTTGACCTCGTCCAGCGACCCGAGCCCGGCCACCCGTCGCGCGACGCCGGTCAGGATGCGCTCCGCCGAGTCGGCCAGCCGGTCGGCGCGCCGGGACCGCTCGTCCAGCAGCGCCTGCTTGCGCGAGGAGAACGCCTCGTAGACGTCGGTCCGCTTGGCGCCCAGCTGGGCCAGGAAGTCGTCGAACTCGCCGAACCGCGTCTCCAGGTTCTCCAGTTGCAGCAGCAGCCGGCCGAGCTGCTCGTCGCAGGCGGCGGGCGTGTCCGCGACCGCGAGCGCGCCGGTGATGGCCTGCCCGAGCAGCGCGAACTCGGCCGCGAACTCGGCCCGGCCTTCCGTGGCCAGCAGTTCGCGCCGACGACCGTCCACGGTGGCCCGCGCGCGGTTCAGCCCGCCGAGGACCTCGCCGATGCGTTCGAGGATCGAGGTCCGGACCGTGGCGTCGGCGATCTCCAGCGACCCGACGACCTCGGTCAGCACCTCCAGCCCGCGCCGGCGCTCCGCGAGTTCGTCGGTGACCGGCTTGGCCTCGGCGACCGTCCGCACCGCCTCCGCCTTGGCCACCAGCTCCTCGACCTGCTCGTGGTAGCCGGTGAACGCGTCGTCGCGGCGCAGGTGCTCGACCGCGCGCTGGGCGGTGGACCCCAGCTCCTCGTCCAGCTGCGCGGACAGCTCCTCGATCCGCCGGAGGTCGACGTACCGCAGCTCTTTCAGGGTCACCAGGTGGCCCTGCGCGCCGCGCAGGTCGGCGAGCTGGCGCACCCACGCGTCCGCGCTCACCGGCACCTCGCCGCGGGTGCGCCGGACCATCGACGCGACGCCGTCGGCGGCCTCGGCCAGCGCCGCCGCGGCCTGGTCGGTCAGCGCCTGCACGGTCTCGAACTCGTCCAGCACCTGCTCGGCCGTCGCCCGGACCTCGGTCAACGGCGTGCGCAGGTCGCCCAGCTCCGGGTCGCCCAGCCAGTGGTAGGAGTCGAACACCCTGGTGCAGGAGGCGATCAGGTCCTCGAAAACCGCCACCGACGGCGCCATCTCGCCGACCATCCGGCTCACCGACAGGCAGTCGGAGATGCCGCGCACCAGGTCCGCGTTGCCGACCCGCTCCAGCGGACCGGTGCCGGCCGGCTGCGCGGCGGCGTAGGTGTCGGACAGGTACGGCGTCTGCCACACCTGCATCGGGTGCACGCGGGTCGGTTCCTCGCTCAACGCCCGGAAGACGACCAGCGTGCCGTCGTCGAACAGCGAGTACCCGTGGCACGGCAGCGGGTTCGCCACTTCCTTGCGGATCACGTTGTAGGGCAGCAACAGCGAGCGGCCGTCGCGGCGGGCGTGGAAGACGTAGAGCACGTCCTCGCCGTTGGTGGACCGGATGACCCGTTCGAACTCCAGCTCGTCCACGGCGGTGTCGAACGTCTTGCTGACACCGGTGGCGAGGTAGTAGCCGCCGGGGAAGATCAGGCCCTGGTCCTCCGGGAGCCGTTGGCACGCCTGGCCGACGCCGTCCAGCCGCACGACGCTCTTGGTGCGGGTGTTGAACACCAGGTGCCGCCACGCGGTCTCTTTGTACGGGCGCACGCGCAGGAGGATCTGCGACCCGACCCGCGCGTACTCGACGTCCGCGTCGGCCAGCGACTGCAAGGGCTCGTCCACCGGCTCGCGGTAGATGCCCTCGCCGGTCTCGGTGTTGTTCTCCACCTTGATGGTGAGGTCGCCGCCGACGGTCTCCACGAAGACCTCGTCCTCGATGGAGATGTGCGGGTGGCGGCCCAGCACGTGGTGCTCGCGCGCGGTGGGCGTCCACTCGAAGTCGTGCGACGGCGGGAAGACGTGGTCGCGCTCGCCCCGGTTGTCCAGGTACTTCACCGTGCCGTCGGTGCCGACCTGCCAGCGCAGCACCCGGATGTCCTCGGTGCGGGCGCCGGTCTGGAAGACGGCGAGCAGCTTGCCCTCGACGCGGCGCAGCTGCATGAGCCGGGTGTCGCGGTAGTACCGGTACAGCTCGGCGAAGTCGCGTTCGAACTGCGGGTCGTCCAGCAGGCCGGGCAGCTCGGCGCGGTCCGCGTCCTCGAACCGGAACGCGTCGCCGTCGCGGGTGAACCGGTGCAGCGAGAAGACGTCGTCGATCGTGGTCTCCGGCTTGAGGCCGATGAACACGTTGTAGCCGAACAACATCAGCCCGGCTACTTGGACGACGTCGCGTGGCACGCAGTTGTTCTCGGTGCGGATGCGCTCGGTGCCCAGCAGCGCCAGCTCGGCGCTGCCGAACACCTCCAGCCGGCGCGCGTTGAGCGCCTCGGCCCGGCGGGCGAGCCCGGCGGCCTGGTCGGCCAGCCGGGCCCGCAGCACCTCGTACGTGCCGGCGTCCAGGGTCGCGGTCGGCGATGCGTCCCGCGTCACGACTGGGTTGGTCATGACCGGGTCGGTCACGACTGGCCGGCGAGCGCGGCCACCGGCCGTTCCGCGACACCCAGGCGCTGGGCCGTGGCCAGCAGCTCGCGCATCGCGGGGGCGTCCGGACCACCGGAGTTGATCAGCTTGAGCAGCAGGGCGGACACGGTGACGTTCTTCAGGTCCTCGGTGCCGAACGAGCCGAGCACGCGGCCGATGTCCTGGGTGAAGTCGGACTTCCCGTTGAGCCACGACGCGCCGAGCGTCCTGGCCACGTCGGAGTGCTCCACGAACCCGTCGACGCTCTTGCCGGCCGTGACCGCGCCGACCACCCGGTCGAAGAACATGGTCTCGCCGCCGACGATGTCGATGTCGGCCTTCTCCAGGCCCGCGGCCAGCACCATCGCCTGGGACTCGGCGATCTGCCGCTGCACGTCGATGCCGGCGAGCCGGACCTCCTTCTCGGTCTCCAGGCGCAGGCGGTACTCCTCGTGCTCGCGGGTGGCGCCGTCCAGCGCGGCCATCGCGTTCGCCTTGTCCGCCAGGCCCTCGGCCTCGCCCTTGAGCTTCTCGCGGATCGCCTCGGCGGCCACCAGGGCCTTCTCGCGCTCCACCACGGCCTCGGCGCGGCCGACCTTCTCCAACGCCTCGGCGTCGCGCTCCCGGACCTGCACGTCGGCCATCTTGACCTGCACGTCGGCCAGGCCCGTCGCGGCGGCCTCGGCCTGCCGGCCCTCGGCGAGCCGGATCATGGCGCGGGTGTCCAGCTCGGCGGCCTGCTGGCGCGCCTCGGCGAGCAGGAGCTCCTCGCGGGCCTTGAACTTCGCGGCGGCCTCCGCGGCCTCGGCCGCCTTGATGTCCTTGACCAGGTTCTCCTGGGCCTCGGCCTCGGCGGCGATGATCGTGGTCTGGCGCAGCCGCTCCGCCTCTTCCAGGGCGCGCAGCTTCTTGATGTTCTCTTCCTGCTCCGCCACGGTCTTCTCGACGGCGATCCGCTCGCGGACGACCTCGGCGATGGCCCGCTTCTCGCCCTCCAGCTCCTTGTCCTTGGCGATGCGGGTCAGCTCGGTCTCGCGCTCGCGGCCGATGACCTCCAGCTGGCGGTCCTTCTCGATGCGCTCGCTCTCGATGGCGATGACGCGCTCGCGGTTCTTCTCCGCCACCGCGATCTCGCGGTTCTTGTTCTCGTGCTGGATGCCGAGCTGCTCCTCGGTGCGGATGTGGGCGGTGCTGGCCTTGAGCCGCTCCTCCGCCTGCACCTTGGCGATCTCGGCCTCCTCGCGGGCGCGCATGGTCTCGACCTCGCGCTTCTGCTTGATCTCCGCGTCGGCCTTGCGCCGCTCCAGCTCCAGGATCGCCTCGCGCGCCTCGACGTTCTGGCGCGTGATCTCCTTCTCCTCGCCGCGCTGGTACTCGTTGGTGCGGACGTGCTCGATCGCGGTCAGCTCGGTGATCTTGCGGATGCCCTGCGCGTCGAGGATGTTGCTCGGGTTGAGGTGCTCCATCGGCGTCTGTTCGAGGTAGTCGATCGCCGCGTCCTCCAGGCTGTAGCCGTTGAGGTCGGTGCCGATCACCTCGATGATCCGGTCGCGGAACTCGTTGCGGTGGGTGTAGAGGTCCACGAAGTCGAGCTGCTTGCCGACGGTCTTGAGCGCCTCGGAGAACTTGGCGTTGAACAGCTCCTGGAGGGTCTGCTCGTCGCTGGCGCGGGCGGTGCCGATGGCCTGGGCGACCTTGATGACGTCCTCGACGGTCTTGTTGACCCGCACGAAGAACGTGATCCGGATGTCCGCGCGGATGTTGTCCTTGCAGATGAGGCCCTCGTGGCCGGCGCGGCGGATCTCGATGGTCTTCACCGAGATGTCCATGATCTCCGCGCGGTGCAGCACGGGCAGGACGACCGCGCCGGTGAACGTCACGTCCACCTTGCGCACCTTGGAGATGATCAGCGCCTTGCCCTGGTCGATCTTGCGGAACAGGCGGCTGATCATGATCAGCAGCGCGATCAGGACGACCAGGGCGACGGCGATGAGGACGCCGAAGCCGGTGGTGATGACTCCCATCAGTGCTCCCCCAACGGGTAAGTAGGGATCGGGGCGACCCAGAAGAACTCGCCGTCCTGGTCGTAGTCGAAGATCAGCGCGGACATGCCCGCGCGCAGGTCGTCCGCGCCCGCCTGGCGCACCTGGACGATCGCCGAGGAACCGTCGGCGGCGGTCACCTCGGCCTGGCCGAACGCGGTGGTCACGGTGCCGGTCCGGATCACGCAGACCCGGCCCACGAAGTCGGCGCGGGACGCGTCGGGCAGCACCGGGAACAGGCGGCGCAACGGGATCACCGCCACCCGGGCGGTCCCGAACCCGACCACCAGCGACCCGAGCAGGACGGCCACGTCGTACCCGTCCACCAGGGCCGCGCCGGCGAGGCAGGTGAACCACGCGACCGGCACCAGGAGGGAGAACACGACGCTGGACGGCACGCCACCCAGCCCGTAGGCCAGTTCCACGCCGCCGTCGAGGTCCACCCCGAACGCCGCGAACACCCAGAACAGCACGACGGCGGCGAGCAGGATGGTGAGCAGGACGGTCGGGAAGGCGAGCGCGGCTGCGAAGAACTCCCCCATGCACCCCCCTCTGTTGGCGGGACTGTATCCCGCCAATTGCGGCTACGGAGGGTGAATCACGCAACGCGTTCGAACGGATACGCAGCACTTATCCCAGCAACAGACCGGAAACTCTCGTGTCGGGGTTGCCGCCGTAGCTGACGACCGCGCCGGCTTCGTGGGGCATGGTGCGGATGCTCATGCCGGCGAAGCCCTCCTCCGTCACGAACCAGCCCCACGTGGTGAGCCAGCCGCGGTCGTCGTCGGGCATCGGGTCCAGGACCGGCCGGACCCGTTCCTGCACCACGTGCGGTTTGTGCGCGCACTCGTCCAGCAGGGCGTTCCACTCGCGGTCGTCGTGCAGCCAGCCGGCGTGGACGCCGGTTCCCGCGAACTCGCCCGACGCTTTGAGGAGGAGGTTCTCGCGGTTCGCCCGGACGTGGTCCCGGTCGACGTCCTCCAGTTTGCGGGTCCAGGGCAGGAGGCGGTCCACCAGGGCCTGTTCGTCACGGTCGAGGTCGGCGGTGGAGAGCAGGGCCAGCGTGGACTTGTAGCCGTAGAGGTAGCTCGACAACGGCGTGAACACTTCGGTCTTCGTGCCTTTGAGGAAGGCTTCCGCTTTGCCGACGGCTTGTTCCGGGTTGAAGTAGCGGACGACCACGTCCAGCTTCGTCCCGTTCAGGTACAGGTAACCGTTGCGTTCGGTGAGGTCTTCCAGTTCTCCCAACAGGATTTCCCGGCCCAGTCGCCGGCAGGACTCCTGGAGCGACGCGAAACCCTTGGCGTACTTGGCGAGCATGCCGCCCGCTTCCAGGAAGGCCGTGGTGCCGGGTTTGATGGCGCGCAGGAGTTTCTCGACCGGGTGCACGTAGTCCAGGTCGCGCGCGAAGTCCCGCATGGTCGGGCTTTCCTTGATGGCGCGGGCGATGTCGCCGAGGTCGGTGCCGCCCAGTTGGCTGCCGGAGTTGAACTCCAGCAGCTTGAAGCCGTCGGTGGTCCGGTAGAGGTCGGCCCGGCCGTGGAACGGGGGCGGGTCGGCGGACATGAGCGCGGCTTGTTCCGGCGGCACGCCCAGGGCATCGGCGCACCGGGTCAGGCTGCCGCCGAACAGCCTGCGCGGCAGGGAGAGCAGGAGGTCGTGGAAGCGGCGCACGTCCTCGGTCACGCGGTCGGCTTCCGCGCGGTCCAGGAAGAACGGGCGGGGCGCCAGGCGGTGGCCGTACACGGCGTCGAGGGCGGGTGGCAGGTCGAGGTCCGCCATCACCCCGTGCAGGCTCTTGTCGGCCAGGAACGCCCGCGTCAGGTCCACGCGGCACATGATGTCGGCTCGCGGGCGGGGTGTCGCTGCGGGGCCCCGCTGTCAGGCCACGATGCCGCGCAGCACCACGTGGAAGGCGCGGGCGGGCCGGAAGTCCGGCCGCGGGTTGGCCAGCTGGTTGGTGAGCAGGCCGTCGACCGTGGCGAGCAGGAGCGCCAGGTCGGCGGCGGGGTCCTTCGAGCCGACCGCGCTGATGATCGGCACGGCCCACTCGGCGATCCGCTGGTGGGCCTCGGCGATCCGCCTGCCCAGCTCGGGGCGGACCGCGGCGTCCACGAAGACGGCGTGCCGGGCGAGGGTGAGGACGCGTTCGGCGGCCAGCTCCTCGACCACGCGGCCGAGTGCGTCGGCGAGCTTCTCCGGCGTGGAGACGTCGCCGGACAGGGTCTGCCACAGCTCCCGTTCGCGTTCGAGGAGGCGTTCGACGACCCCGCCGACCAGCGCGTCCCGGGTGCGGAAGAGGTTGGAGGTGGAGCCCTCCGGCAGGCCGGCCCCGGCGTCGACGGCGCGGTGGGTGAGGGCGCGGGGGCCGGCGGTGCCGAGCACGCGGATGGCCGCGTCCAGCACCTGCTGCCGTCTCGTCACGAGTCGTGACACTACACCCGTAGTCAGCCTGACTACATCCGTAGTACGGTCCCCGGCATGAGAGCAGCGGTGATCGGCGGAGGGGTGGGCGGCCTGGCCGCGGCCATCGGGCTGCGCCGGGCGGGCTGGGACGTGACCGTGTTCGAGCGGTCCGCCGGCCTGCCGGCGACCGGGACGGGGCTCGGGATCTGGCGGGACGCGATGGCGGCGCTGGACCGGCTCGGCGTCGGCGACCGGGCCCGCCGGGCGGGGCGTCGGCAGCCGGAGGGGACCGTTCGCAGGCCCGACGGGACCGTGCTGGGCCGGTTGGGCGCGGACGTGCACCTGCTCACCCGGCCGGCGCTGCTCGGGGTGCTCGCGGACGCCCTGCCGGCCGGGGTGGTCCGGTTCGGCGAGGCCGTGACGTGGCAGGGGTGCGACCACGACCTGGTGGTGGGGGCGGACGGCATCGGCAGCGGGGTGCGGCGGTCGCTGTTCGGCGTCGAACCGCGGCCGTCGGGCTCGGTCGGGTGGCGCGGGACGGTCGACTTCGCGGTGCCGGCGGGCGGCGAGACGTGGGGCCGCGGGGTGAAGTTCGGCCTGACGCCCCAGGCCGACGGCCGCACGAACTGGTACGCGCTGACCGCGCCGGACGGTGACCTGACGGCGTTCTCGACGTGGCACGACCCGATCCCGAGGGTGCTCGCCGAGAGCCGGGACGTGCTGCGGCACAGCCTCGACTACCTGCCGCCGCTGCGGACGTACGTGCGCGACCGGGTGGCGCTGATCGGCGACGCGGCGCACGCCATGACGCCCGACCTGGGGCAGGGGGCGTGCCAGGCGATCATCGACGGCCTGGCGCTGGCGACGGCGTTGGCCGCGGGTGACGTCGCGTCGGGCCTGCGCGAGTACGACCGCGTTCGGCGACGGACGACCCAACGCCTGGTGAAACGCTCCCTGCTGCTCAACCGCCTGGCCCGGGTCCGCCGTCTCGTGCCCGTCCGCGACACGGCCCTGCGGATCGCCCTGGCCCTGGCCCCCGCCCCGTCGTGGAGCGCGGACCTGGAACCCGACGAACTGGCCGGCTAGTTCCCTTCCTGCGGGAGCTACCCGGGTCGGCGGAAGTTCGTTCGGCCTGCGGGACCTACTTGGCCTGCGGGAGCTTCTTGGTCTTCCGGGGCGCGGAGGGCGGCGGGACGACGGGTCCGATGTCCCCGTCGGGTGCCGTGTCGAGGTCCACGATGACCGGGGCGTGGTCGCTGGGCCCGGTGCCCTTGCGGGCGTGGCGGTCCACCCAGGCGGCCTTGGTGCGGGCGGCCACCGGTGCGGAGGCGAGGACCAGGTCGATGCGCATGCCGAGGTCCTGGTGGAACATACCGGCCCGGTAGTCCCAGTAGGTGAAAACGCGTTGCCCGGGCCACCGGTCCCGCACGACGTCCTTGAGCCCCAGCGCTTCGAGCTGTCGCAGCGCTTCGCGTTCGGGGCCGGTGACGTGGGTGTGGCCCACGTAGGCGGCGGGGTCGAACACGTCCTCGTCCGCGGGCGCGATGTTGACGTCCCCGCACACCATCACCTGGTCCCCGGACTCCCGCACCACGTCCCGCAGGGCCGCCAGCCACTCCAGCTTGTACCGGTAGTGGTCGGAGTCGGGCTCGCGACCGTTGGGCACGTAGACGGAGAAGACCCGCACACCCCCGCACGTGGCGGCCACCACCCGCGCCTCCGGCTGCGGAAACCCGGGCCCGTCCGCCATCCCGGCCACGACGTCGGCCAACCCGACCCGGGACAACACCGCGACCCCGTTCCACCGCCCTTCCCCGTGCGCGGCGAACTCGTACCCGAGCCCGGCCAACGGCTCGCCCAACAGCTCGGCGAAGGCGTCGTCGGCGAGCTTGGTCTCCTGCAGGCACACCACATCGGGCCGCCGCTGCTCCAACCAGGGCAACAACCGAGGCACCCGCTGCTTGACCGAGTTGACGTTCCACGTGGCCACCCGCATCCCCCCAAGGTAGTGCGCAAGTGACCCCACCCACACCCCGGACCCACCCACACCCACCACGTGCGAGGACCTCGGTAAGCTGTCCCACGGGCCGCTAGCTCAATTGGCAGAGCAGGAGACTTTTAATCTTCGGGTTCAGGGTTCGAGTCCCTGGCGGCCCACCAGTTCTCCCTGCCCCGCTCGATTCAGTCGAACCCCTCGGGCGAATGCGGAGCGATGCGGCGCGGGTCTCTGGCCGCCGGGTCTCGTGTGGACGCCAGGCGGGCGGTGTCGGGTTGACCGGCGTGGCGAGTGCGGGTTGGTGATCAGCCACGTTCACCCAGGCGGTCTGTGGGTTGTGGTGTGGGTCATCGGGGGGTCAAGGGGGCGGCAGGATTCGGTGGGGGTGTGTCAAAGGGGCGTTGTCGAGGCGTGTTCGGCGCGGCGGGTGGGGGTCTGCTTGCCGTATGACGCTTTCCGACATCTTGCCCACGTTGGCCCATTCCCTGCACCCCGCGCCCGATCCACGGTTGTGGCCCTCGGTGGACGATCGGTTGTTGCGGTGGATCGCCGCCACGTTCGGCACGCCCACCTACGTGATCGACGAGAACGAAGTGCGGCTACGGTGCCGGCGGGTTCGGGAGGTGTTGGGCGGGGTTCGGGTGGTCTACGCCAGCAAAGCGCTTTCGTGCAAAGCGGTTCTGCGGTGGGTTCATGAGGAAGGGTTGTGGTTGGACGTCTGTTCCGCCGGGGAGCTGGCCGTGGCGCGGGCCGCCGGGGTGCCGGACGAGAAGATCCTCTTCCACGGCAACGCCAAGACACCCGAAGACTTGAAGGCAGCCCATGGCGTCGGACGGATCGTGGTCGATTCCGTGGACGAGTTGGAGCGGATCGCCGACGCCAAGGTGTTGCTGCGCGTCCTGCCGGGGATCGCCGCCGACACGCACCCCGCGCTCGCCACCGGCGACACCGGGCAGAAGTTCGGGTTGGGTGAGCACGACCTCGGACGAGCGCTGGAGGTCCTCGACGGGCGTCCGGACCTCGAACTGGTCGGCCTGCACTGCCACATCGGCTCGCAGATCCGGCACGTCGCCACCTACGAGCAGGCCGCCCGCCGCATGGTCGCGCTGATCGCCCGGCTCGGTCGCCCGATCCGCGAACTCGACCTGGGCGGCGGGTTCGGGGTGGCTTACACGAGCAGCGAAACGGACTTCGACCTCGTCGGGTTCGCCGACCGCGTCACCCGGGCCATCCGCTACGAGTGCGCCCGCCACCGCGTCGAACCGCCCCAACTGATCGTCGAACCCGGCCGTTCGATCGTCGCCAAAGCCGGGATCACCCTCTACCGGGTGACTTCCGTGAAGCACCCGTTCGTGGCGGTCGACGGTGGCATGGGCGACAACGCCCGCCCGGCCCTCTACGGCGCTCGCTACCAGCCACGACTGCTCCGCGACGGCGGCCCGACGACGCGGGTGACGCTCGTCGGACGGCACTGCGAGGCCGGTGACGTGATCGGCGATCTAGACCTCCCGAGGGACGTTCACCCGGGTGACGTGATCGCGGTCCCGGTCACCGGCGCGTACCACCACTCGCTCGCCTCGAACTACAACCAGGTGTGCCGCCCCGCACTGGTCGGCGTGTGGGACGGCACGACGCGCGTCCTGGTCCGGGCGGAGACCGAGGAGGACCTGCTCCGCCGCGACCTCGGCTAGCGGGTCACGCTCGGCGCGTCCACGGCCCAGTACCAGTTGTTCCCGGCGTCATAAAGGCGCCACGACACGAGCATGCGCTGCGCACCGCTCGGCACGGCAACGTTCAGCGACACGGTCCCGGCAATCACATCGGCGGTCCCGGAGCCGTAAGACAGCACCGTGCGCTCCGCGCCACCGTCGAACGCCACGGTCACCGATGCGCGCTGCGGGTTCTCATGACGGTAGTGGGAGCCGAACTTCACCGTCACCGAGGACGCGCCGGCCACGTCGTACCCCGGCGAGGACAGCGTCGAGTCGAACCGGCCCAACGTGGACGGCGCGCCCTTGTCGTCCCACTCGTCCGGGTCGGCCACGGCGAACACGCCGCGCGCCCGCACGTTGGCCTCGCGGTGCTGGCCGGGCGCGATGCGGGTCCAGAAGTCGTCCGTGGTGAACGACCAGCCCTGCCACTCCGCGACACCCTGCGGCGCGGTGGTGCGGACGGTCCAGCCCGCCGGGGCGTCGTGCGTCCACCCCAGGACCGACGCGGGCACGCCCGTCTCGTCCTGGCGCGGCTTGAGGGTCACCGACTCGAACGGGTCGGCGGGCGCGGCGCCCAGGGCGTGCCCGTCGAGGGCCGCGGTGACGCCCAGGTGCCGCAGGGCGGTGGCCGCGACGTCCACGATCTTCGGCTGCGCGGTCGGCGTGCCCAGCGGGACGCCGCCGCCGGCCGCGATCACGAACGTCATGCGCTCCTCGGGGCTGTCACCGCCGTGGCCGCCGGTCGGGGTGTGGCCGTGGTCGGTGGTGAGCAGGATCAGCCAGTCCTCGTCGGCGTAGTCGGGACGGCTTTCCACGGCTCGCAGCAGGCGGCCGACGTGGGCGTCGTCCGCGCGCAGGGACGCTTGGTACTGCGCGGAGTCCGCGCCGTGGTTGTGGCCCGCGATGTCGGTCTTGCCGAAGTAGACGAACGACGCGTCGGCGGCGTTCTGGGCGAGGTGCTTCTCGGCGTCGGCGGCGACCTTCTCGTCGGAGCCCTCGTAGCCCAGCGCGTCGCCGTCGAGGACGAACTTGCGGTCCTGGCCGGTGCGCAGGATGTGGTCGGAGATGGGCTTCCAGTCCACGGCGGCGTACGTGTCGAGCGTGGGCTTGGCGGTGTTGGCGCGGGCGAGCCAGCTCGGGAAGCCGCTCAGGGCGTTGCCGGCGAACGAGTTGTCCTTGACCTTGTGCCGGTCCGGCCAGACGCCGGTCAGGATGGTCGACCAGCCCGGACCGCTGACGGTGGGCGCCATGCCCGTGCCGTAGAGGACGCTGCGGGACGAGTAGCCGCGCTGGGCGAGCGCGTGGACGTTCGGGGTGTCGGCGGCGAGCAGCTTGTCGTACCGGGCTCCGTCGAGGCCGATGACCAGCACCTTCGGTGTCTTCGGAGCGGCGTCCGCGGTCGGGACGGCGACCACGGCGGCGACCAGCGCCAGAGCCAACGCGAGTTTCCCTCGCACCCTGCCTCCTTGGTAACAGGTATAGACCGGTTCCGGTCCGGGGCTCGACGCTAGGGGCGGGCGGTGAACGCGGCGGGAACGTGCGCCGAAGCGTGGACAGCGATCGTCCGGCGGGCGCTTGGCCAACCCCTGTGAACGCGCTCTGACCTGCGGTGATCGCGAGATTGTCGTACCCCGCCGGCACCCTGGTGCCATGACCGTCCACCTGGAGGCCTGGTCGGAAGAGGACCTCGGCCTGCTGCACCGGCTCAACGCGCCGGAGATGACGGCCCACCTCGGCGGGCCGGAGTCCGACGAGCGCGTGGCCGACCGGCACCGGCGCTACCTGGCGCCGGGTTCGGGCATGTTCCGGGTGGTGCTCGACGGGGTCCCGGCGGGGGCGGCGGGGTTCTGGCCGAGGCAGTGGCAGGGGGCGGCGGTCCACGAGGTGGGGTGGAGCGTCGTGCCGGAGTGCCAGGGGCGCGGGGTGGCCGTGGCGGCCGCGGCGGCGGTCGTGGAGCGCGTGCGGGCGACCGGCGGGCCGCGGTGGGTGCACGCGTTCCCGGCGGTGGGGAACGCGGCGTCCAACGCCGTGTGCCGGAAGGTGGGGTTCACGTTGTTCGGGGAGGTGTCGTTCGAGTACCCGCCGGGGAGCTTCATGCGGTGCAACGACTGGGGGTTGGAGCTGTGATTGCGCTCAGGGACGAACGAGGACCGCCCGATCGGGGAGCCGTGCCACGCTCGGTGCCTGATCGAGGTGGTGGTGGGTGACATCACGCGAGCCCGGGCGGACGCGATCGTCACCGCGGCCGACGAGTCGCCGATGGGCGGGCGTTCGGCCCGGCCGGCGAGGGCGTGACCGGGTCGACGTGCGGGATTCGGGGCGTATGGCGTCCGCCACTCCCGTCGCTGGGTGACAATGGCCTGGATGTCCACCGCACTCCAGACCTCGACAGACCTCCGGATCGGCCCGTACGCGGTCGACCCGGCCGTCGTGCTCGCGCCGATGGCCGGCATCACCAACGTGGCGTTCCGGCAGCTCTGCCGGGAGTTCGGCAGCCCCACGTCGCTGTACGTCTGCGAGATGATCACGGCCCGCGCCATCGTCGAACGCGACTCCAAGACGATGGAGATGATCACGTTCGGCGCCGCCGAGCACCCGCGGTCGTTGCAGCTCTACGGCGTGGACCCGGTGTCCATGAGCGAGGCCGCGAAGATCATCGTCGGTGAGGACCGGGCGGACCACATCGACATGAACTTCGGCTGCCCGGTGCCCAAGGTCACCCGCAAGGGCGGCGGGGCGGCGCTGCCGTACAAGCGGCGGTTGTTCCGGGACATCGTGCGGGCCGCGGTGCGGGCCGCCGAGCCGGCCGGGGTGCCGGTCACCGTGAAGTTCCGCATCGGCATCGACGACGACCACCACACGTTCCTGGACGCGGGCCGCATCGCCGAGGACGAGGGCGCGCAAGCGGTTGCGCTGCACGCCCGGACCGCCGCCCAGCGGTACTCCGGCCAGGCCGACTGGACCGCCATCGCGCGCCTCAAGGAGGCCGTGACCAGCATTCCCGTCCTGGGCAACGGCGACATCTTCAGCGCCCGGGACGCCCTGGACATGGTCGCCAGGACCGGCTGCGACGGCGTCGTCGTCGGACGCGGCTGCCTGGGCCGCCCGTGGCTGTTCGGCGAACTCCAGGCCGCGATGAACGGCGAACCGGTCCCCGCCGCCCCCGGGCTGGGCAAGGTCGCCGAGATCATCGCCCGTCACGGCCGCCTGCTCGCCGCGCACCTGGGCGAGGACAAGGGCATCCGCGACCTGCGCAAGCACATGGCCTGGTACCTCAAGGGGTTCCCGGTCGGCGCGGACCTGCGGCGCAGCCTCGCGATGGTGTCCACCACCGCCGAGCTGGACGACCTGCTCGGCCGGCTCGACCCGGACGCCGAGACGCTCGACGCCGAGGGCCCGCGCGGCCGGCAGGGGTCGCCGGCGAAGGTCGTGCTGCCCGAGGGGTGGCTGGACGACCCCGAGGACGGCATGGTCCCCGCAGCGGAAGACATGCACTCCGGTGGGTGACCGGGCGCTGCGGGCCGCCTTGTTCGCCGCCTGCGCGCTGCTGCTCGCGGCCTGCGGCTCGACCGTGGCCGGGACGCCCCGACCGCTGCGCGTCACCGACGTGGAACGCGAACTGGTCACCAGCTACTTCGCCGCGCTCAACGAGGCCGCCGGCCGCGGCGTGTCCGAGCAGCACGAGCTGCTCGCCGACACCCAGCACCCGGACTTCCGCGACGAGGACTGCGAGTTGCCGAAGGGCACCATCAAGGTGCAGCCGACCATGTCCACGCTGCGCCTGGACCCCGACTGGACGCCGCCGGGCGAGGACGAGCACCCGCGCGGGGTCGTGCTGGTGGTCGCCGTGACGCTCACCGCGTTCCAGGAGGGCACCGAGATCGGCAGTCAGATCGGCTCCCAGCACATCGTCCTGCTCAACGGCAAGGCGTACGGCTTCGCGCCCTGCGCCGCTTGACCACGCTGGGCACACGTTCCGGGTAGTTGATCACCGAACGTCACCAGTTCGGAGCAGTGCACGGTCAACCGGTAGAGGGAATTCCTCCTGTGACGCGTCCCGCCGGCTCAAGCACCGCGTTGCAACAGACGACACCTTGGCAAGTAGGGAGGTGAGCGCGATGACCGCACTGCGACCCGAAGTCGCCGACTTCGACAGCGACGACAGGTCCGAGGAGGACCGGGCCGCCTCGGAGGGTACCGGGCTGGTGCAGTTGCACGAGTCGATCGCCGCGCTGCTCGCCTCCCGCGGCCAGTGGCGGCAGGCGTACCAGCACCTGCGGTCGGCGTTCGACCTGGTCTACGCCGACCAGGACGAGCAGCCGCACGTCCCCGAGCAACTGCGCCGCGAGGTGGACCGGCTGCGCCGCGAGCACGCGGAAGCCCGCGAGCAGAGCCTGAGAGACAGCCTCACCGACAGTTACAACCGGCGGTACCTGGACGAGCGGCTGCTCGGCATGGTCACGGACCGGGCCACCGCCGACGGGCTCGCCATCGCGTTGATCGACCTCGACTGGTTCAAGCAGGTGAATGACACGTTTGGTCACCTTCTGGGTGATCGGGTGTTGCAGCGCGTGGTCGAGCTGTTGCAGGAGGAGTTGCCGGAGGACGGGTTCTGCGCCCGGTACGGCGGTGAGGAGTTCGTTCTCGTGCTGCCGGGTGTGGACGCCGCCGCCGGGGTGGAGATCGCGGAGTCGGCCCGCATGCGTGTCGAGCGTCACGCCTGGGCTTCGCTGGCCCCCGGTTTGCGAGTGACCGTCAGCATCGGGTTGGCTTATGAGCCTCCCGCGGGGGACCCGTCGACACGTCCGCCGGTCGCGCCCGAGCAACAGCTGCTGCGGGCGGACAGCCTGCTCTACACCGCCAAGCAGTCAGGACGGAACGCGGTCGCCTACCGGGAGGGCGGTCGGGTGCGCCTGGCCGGGGCCGCGGCGGGGCGGCGCGGGATCGCCGAACCGAGGGTCGCCGGTTACTGAGTCTTTGCGGCAGCTCACCCGTTCGGACGTAGCCTGCTGAGCGCAACTGACTACACACGACCCCTGTATCACCGGGAGTGGTCGTCAGGACTGGCGGTCATCCGTAGTATCGCCAAGGCAAGTGACACGCCGTTGGTGCAACCAATGTGTCCTTGATGTCGTCAACTCGTGATGACGACCCCGTATTGACCGCTGTTGCTGAAGGGAGACCGGGTGCCCGACGAGCCCCGCCGTGGCGGCCCCGGACCTCGTGGTGACCAGCCCGTTCCCGACGACCAGCCGACCGGCCGCCGACGCCGGTCGATGGAGGGCAGCGGGGGGCTGAGCGTCTCCGAACTGCTGGAGCAGCACAGCCGCACGAACATCCCGCGCCCCGTCCCGCCGACCGACGGCCGCAGACCGGAGTCGGCCGGCCGGCGGGCGGCACCCGAGGCCGAGTCGACCGGCCGCCGCGCGATGCCCGAGCCCGAGGTGACCGGCCGCCGCGCGGCAGTCGCGCCCGAAGTCACCGGCCGCCGTGCGGTACCCGAGCCCGAACCGACCGGCCGGCGCGCGGTACCCGACCCGGAGGCCGCCCGGCGGGCGGTGCCCGAGGCCGGCAGGCGCGCGGTGCCCGAGCCGCCGCAGACGGGACGTCGGGTCGCACCCGAGCCGACCGGCCGCCGGCCCCTCCCGGACGACCTCGCTCCCGCTCGCCCCGAGGACACCGGCCGCCGCCGCAGGCCCACCCCGGAGGACGCCCCGCCGAGCCACTTCGGCCCGGAGTCGACCGGCCGCCGCGCCCGCCCGGACCTGTCCGCCGAACACGCCGCACCCCGCCGCGCCGCCGAACAGGCCCCGCCACGCCGCCCGGCCGACCCGGAACCCCCGCGCCGCGCCGCAGCCCCGAACCTCCCGCGCGACACCGCGCCCAGCGCGCCCAGCGCTCCCGGCGCTCCCGGCCTGCCCCGCGACACCGCGCCCGGCGCTCCCGGTTCGCCCCGTGAAGCCGCGCCCCGTGAGCCGAGCCTGCCGCGCGACCCCGGTCCGCGCGACTCGGGCCTGCCGCGCGACCCCGCCGCCCCGCGTGTCGCACGCCGCGACCTGGCCGCCACCCCGCACGACGCGAGCCAGACCCCGCCCCGCGACCTCGCCACCGGCGGCCCCCGCGACCGAGCACTCCGCGACCCCGGCCGCCCGGCCCCGCGCGACGTGCCCCCGAACGGCCGCCCCGCCCCCGCCGGCCCGGGCGTCGCCCCCCGCGACACCGCACCCGCCGGCCCGCGCGAAGCCGCTCCCCGCGACTTCGTCGGCGGCGGCCCCCGCGACACCGGCCCCCGCAACACTCCCGGCGGCCCGCGCGAAACCGGGTCCCACAGCATCCCCGGCGGCCCGCGCGAAACCGGGGCGCACAAGATCCCCGGCGGCCCGCGAGAGACCGGGGCCCACAAGATTCCCGGCGGTCCGCGCGAAACGGGGGCGCACCAGGTTCCCGGCGGTCCGCGCGAAACCGGGGCCTACGACATTCCCGGCCGTGGCCCGCGTGAGGCTGCCCGCGACCTCGCCGGCGGAGGTCGGCGTGACGGCGCGCCCGCTGGGCCGCGTGATCTCGCGGACGGGAGCGGTCCTCGGCGGCTTGCCGAGGCCGGTCCGTCCGACACCGGTCGCCGGCCGGTGGATCCGCGTCGTGCCAATGGGGCCGACCCGCGTGGGTTCGCGGGACGTCCCGGTGGCCCGGACGGCAGCGGACCGCGACGCCTGACCGAAGGTGGGCCGGACGGCAGCGGCCCTCGCCGACTCGCCGAAGGCGGACCCGACGGCAGCGGGCCACGACGCCTGGCCGAAGGCGGACCCGACGGCAGCGGGCCGCGTCGACTCGCCGAAGGTGGGCCGCGCAGGCTCGCGGGCGGCGGGTCCGACGTGGCGGCCGAAGGTGGGGACATCGCGGGCAGGCTCGGTGGTGCCCCCGCGCCCACACCGCCCGCGCCGCCCGCCCCGACGCCGCGTGACCAGATCGACCCGTTGAGCCTCACCACCGAGATGGAGGCCATCAGCGACGACGTCAAGAAGCGTCGCGAGGTCGACCACACGCTCGCCCGGTTCTCCGCCGTCCACGACGAGTTGGCCGAGCAGGAGCGCCAGAAGAAGGAACGCCGGCAGAAGCTCCTGCCCTGGAAGCAGGACCACGACGAGGACGCCACCGTCTTCGCCGAACCCCTGGACGACGCCGACGACGCCGACCTCCCGCGCCGCCGCCGCGCGCGCACGGCCAAGCACAGCAAGATCGTGCGGACCGTGAAGGTGCTCTCGCTGACCGGCGCGGTGCTCGTCTTCGTCGCGACCGGCATCGGGTGGGGCGCGATGCAGTACATCGACAGCAAGTTCACCGAGATCGACGCGCTCAACACGAACTCCGCCGCGGTGCACGAGGCGGAGAAGCAGTTGGGTGACGAGAACTTCCTCATCGTCGGCTCGGACACCCGCGCGGGCGCCAAGCCCGAGGACGGTGTCGGTGACGCCGACAAGGAGCCGGGTGCGCGGTCGGACGTGCTGATGCTCGCCCACATCCCGGCGGACCGGAAGCGGGTCGTCGTGGTGTCCGTGCCGCGCGACCTGGAGATCACCCGGCCCGAGTGCGAGAAGTGGGACTGGAAGACCGGCGAGTACACCGGCGAGGTGCTCCCGAAGGCCAAGGGCGTCAAGGCCAACGAGGCCTACGCCGACGGCGGCCCGCGGTGCGTCAGCACGTTCATGACGGAGCTGACCGGCCTCACCATCAACCACTTCATCTCCGTGGACTTCAACGGCTTCAAGGGCATGGTCGACGCCGTCGGCAAGATCAAGGTCTGCGTGCCGAAGGTCATGGAGGACGAAGAGCTCGGCGTGATCTTCGACAAGCCGGGCCAGTACGAGATCAACGGCGAGAAGGCGCTCGACTACGTGCGGGCCCGCAAGGTCACCAACGAGCCGCTCGGCGACTACGACCGCGTGAAGCGGCAGCAGAAGTTCCTGTCCTCGTTGCTGCGCACGGCCCTGTCGTCCGAGATGCTGCTCAACCCCGGCAAGCTGAACAACTTCCTCAACGCGTTCGCCTCGTCCACCGTCGGCCAGAACATCGGCGTGAAGGACATGTTGACGCTGGCGCAGTCGTTGCAGGGCATCGAGGCCGGCCGGGTCAGCTTCGTCACCGTGCCGCACCGCACGGACGAGGGCCCGACGAAGTCCAACCACGACAACATCGAGCTGTTGCTGGAGGACGAGACCAAGGCGCTGTTCCAGGCGATCATCGACGGCACGCCGCTGCCGGGCGAGACGCCGGACGCCACCCCGACCACGCCGGCCCAGTCCGCGCCGACGTCCAACGCGCCCGCCCAGCCCAAGCAGGGCCAGGTGATCGACCCCAAGGGCCTGAAGATCCAGGTGTTCAACGGCGAGGGTGGCCGCGACGGCGCGGCGAAGCTCGCCAAGGACAGCCTGGAGGAGCTCGGGTTCAGCGTCGTCAACTGGGGTGGCGGCGAGGCCACGCCCAAGACGGTCATCCGGTACGGCATCGGCGGCGAGGACGCCGCCGCCACGCTGGCCGCCGCGGTCCCCGGCGCGACGCCGGAGTTCCGGCCGGAGATGGGCGGCTCGGTGCTGCTGCTGCTCGGGCCCGAGTGGGACCGCAAGGTCGTCGCCCCCCAACCGGGTGGCACGGCGGCCCAGCCGGGCAAGACGGCGACGCCGCCGGTCGACGTGGTCAACGCCGGCGTGGACCCGTGCGCGTGACGTGGACTGGTCGTCCCGGGTTCACCTCGGGTTCACTGGGGAATGTCGCCGCCGCGACCACCTGCACGTAGGCTGACGCCCATGCGTGAGGCCTACCACGACCAGCTCGGACAACTCGCCGACCGGCTCGCCGACATGTGCTCGATGGCCGGTGACGCCATGGAGCGCGCCACCGCGTCGCTGCTCCAGGCGGACCTCGCGGTCGCGGAGCAGGTGATCGGTGACGACGCCAAGATCGACGACGCGCGGGCGAGCATCGAGGAGCAGGCCTACGCGTTGCTGGCGCTGCAGGCCCCGGTGGCGACCGACCTGCGCATCGTGCTGGCCGTGATCCACGCGGCGGAGAGCGTCGAGCGCATGGGCGACCTGGCGCTGCACGTGGCCAAGGCCGCGCGCCGCCGGCACCCCAACCGCGTGCTCGCGGACACCGTGGAGCCGTACTTCGCGGAGATGGGCCGCATCGCGGTCAACCTGGCGCGCGAGGCCACCGAGGTCATCCGCACGCAGGACGTCGAGCGCGCGCGTTCCATGGAGGACGCGGACGACGCCATGGACGACCTGCACCGGCACCTGTTCACGGTGATCATGGACAAGGAGTGGCCGCACGGCGTGCCGTCCGCCGTGGACACCACCCTGCTCGGCCGGTTCTACGAGCGCTTCGCCGACCACGCGGTGTCGGTCGCCAAGCGCACGGTCTTCGTCGTCACCGGCCGGATGCCCGGCTACGGCGGCGACATCGACGACTGACCCGCCCCGAACGCGGCTGACCCGCTGGAACGCGACGCGCGCCCTGGTCCGAGGACCGAGGGCGCGCGTTTCGTGCGTTGTGGGGCCTAGTTGAGCAGGGCGTTCAGTTCCTGGGCGAGCTGGCCCGCGATGCGCGCGTTGTCGGCGGGGGCGTGGGTGAGCCACTTCTGGCCGTCCTGGCCCTGCCGGGTCTGCGACATGTAGCGGCCCTGGTCGTTGTCGAACCAGGCGATCTGCGGGGCGCGCTGCTCCCGGCCGTGCCGGCCGCGCACCGTGACGCCGAACTGGCCGGCGCGCAGGCGGGGGCGTTCGAACACCGCTTCCAGCGCCCGGACCTGGGAGCCGCCGGTGGAGCGGGGCGCCATCGCCTGGGTGAAGGTGGCGTTGCCGAAGTCCTCGTCCTGGCGCGGGCGGGGCGGCGGGGCCGCGGACGGCATCGCCACGGTGACCGACTGGCCGGGGCCGGGGCGTTGCGGCGGGATCAGATCCACGACGGCGCGCAGCAGCGACGACGACCGCATGGTCTCGACCTTGAGCTGCCGGTCGTCGAGGACGGCGAGGACCGCCAGCTCACCCTGCGCGCCGCTGCGGGCGAGGAGCTGGCGCTCCACGTTGCGGGCGTCCAGCGAGGCGACCGCGTTGAGCGAGTAGTCGAAGCGCACCAGGAGGTTCAGCGCCTCCTCGACCTCGGCCGAGACCCGACCCCGCGACGCGAGGCCGCGGGACTCCAGGTCCTTGTAGACGGCGTTGCGGATGCCGCGCCGCTCGTCGATCGTCTGGCCGAGGTACGGGAACTCGAACGGGTAGGGACGGCTGCCGAGCTTGAGGTCCTCCCACAGGATGTCGGCCGCCGCGTGGGACAGGGCGAACGAGAACACGCTCACCCGCCGATGACCGGGGGCGCGACCATCGTGCCGTCACCGAAGACGTCCTCGGTCTCGACCAGGTACGACGCGGACTTGTGCTCCTTGTCCTCGTCCCCCTGGCCCTTGCCGGCGCCGGCGCCCATGCCGCCCATGCCGGCTCCCATGCCCGCGCCGCCACGACCACCGGCGCCACCGCCGAGGCCACCCGCGCCGGCCGGCCCGAAGCCGCCCGCGCCGGCCTTGCCGGACTCGCCGAGCAGCCCCGCGGAACCGCCGGGCCCGAACCCGCCGGGCCCGAAGCCGCCACGACCGGCCGCCGCCATGCCGCCGGGCCCCATGCCGCCACCGCGTCCGCCGCCGGGCAGCCCACCGGGACCGCCGCCGGGGCGTCCACCGGGGCCGCCACCGGGCAGGCCGGGCCGTCCGCCGGGACCGCCGGGCGGGCGCGCACCGGGCGGCAGCGGGCCGCCGGGCGGGTAACCGGGACCGCCGGGGTACCCGGGACCGCCCGGGTAGCCGGGCCCACCGGGTCCGCCGGGCAGGCCGGGACCACCGCCGGGCGGAATGCCGGGACCACCCGGTCCGCCGGGGATGACGCCGGACTGGTTGAGGTTGCCGCCGGAGCCGCCACCGGGCATCGAGCCACCGGGCATGCCGGAGCCGCCGATGCCGCCGGGCCCGTCGGGGACGGTGGGCCGGCTGCCGATGCCGGGTGGGTTGCCGCCGGGGTCGCCGCTGCCGCCGCTGCCCTCCATCGGGGGCGGCGGGACGAACGCGGGCATCGTCGAGCCGGACTGCTGGAAGCTCGTCGACATGGACGTCATGACCTCGGCCGCACGCTCGTGCGCCTGCTGCTTCTCCTCGAACTTCTGCTCGATCTTGTCGATCGTCTCGGCCCACTTGAACGGGTTGGGCTCGGAGAAGAACATCTTGTAGGCGTCGGCCGTGGAGAACTGCACCGGCTCGGGCATGCTCGTCTTGGCCGTCTCCGCGGCCTGGCTCTGCTCGTAGAGCTTGTTGCCGGTGAGCTGCGCGCCCTGGGCGGCGTTGCCGGACCAGGCGGCCATGTTGGTGAAGTAGCCCTGGGCGGCCTCGGCGGCCTTGCCCTGCCACTCGCCCTTGCTCGCCTCGGTGGCCTTGGTGAGGTTGTTCTGCAGGTCGACCAGCGTGTTGCCGATCTTGGTCCAGGCCTCGCCCTGCTCGTTGGCGGTGGAGGGGGCCATGTTGTCGGTGACCATCGACTTGAGCTGGTCGTGCGAGTAGCCCATGTAGAAGGAGCCGGCCGTGGACATCGGCGGCCGGTAGTTCTCGACGACCTTCTCCAGGTCCTGCTTCTGCTGCTGCTGGTTCTGCGCGGACTGCGTCTTCCAGCGCAGGTAGTCGTCGATGGTGGCGAAGACGCCGAAGAACCCGCCGTTCTTCTCGGCTTCCCGCCGGTACTCGGCCTCCAGCTCGGCGTCCGTCTGCCCGGCGTAGGTGACCTTGGTCGCGTTGGGGTTCTGCTGCTGAGTGTTCGGCGGTGCCACGACTGTCCTCCTGTCCTACTTCGGCAGCTTGGGCTCGATGGCCTTCGCGACCTTCTCGGCCGCGTCACACGCTTCGTCCTGCGACGCGTTGGCGGAGGCGACGACGTCGACGCGCGACTTGGCGGTGACCTCGATCGTCACCGCGCAGGAGCTGGACGTACCGCCACCGGGCGCGGCGACCTTGCGCGCTTTGTGGCTTCCGACCGTGATGTCGGAAGGCTTCGAATCCGGACCCATGACGAAGTCGGCGACACCCAGGCTCGGGTAGGCCTTGACGCCCACGGACACCGTCGTGCCGAACTCGGCGTCACAGCCCGCCTTGCCGTTGGGCTCGATCTCGGTGAGAGGCAGTTGGCCGACAGCGGCCTGCACCGCGGCGCAGGCGTCGAAGGACTCCAAGCCACCGCCGGTGCCCGACGAGGACGTCGTGGTCGGCTTCGCGGAGGTGCCGGTCGTGGTCGGGGTGTCGCTACCGGCGGTGGGCGTCCCGCCCTGCTTCTCCGAGCAGCCGGTGAGCACGGCACCGAGCACCGCGATCGGCAGGATCGAACGGATCGCCAGGTTCCTGATCAACTGCATCCCCATCTCAGTAGCGGTTCAGGCCACTGGCAGCGGAGCCGTCGACCTGGTCGTAGTTCTCGATCGCCTTCTTCATCGCGAGCTTGGCGTCTTCGAGCGCCATCTTCAACTGGTTCAGCGCCGGCACGATGCCCGTGGTCCCGGCACCGCCGTTCGCGCTTTCCGCGTTGTAGCGGCTCATCGCTTGGGCGTCGGGACTGGTGCCGAGCTTCGTCTCCTGCGACAACTGGACGTTGTACTTGTCCAGTTGGCGGAGTTCCTTCTGGGCGTCCTCGATGGCCTTGACGTAGGCCTCGGCGCCTTCCTTGCTGATGGCGAACGAGCCGGACTCCGCGGCCTGCTTCAAGCCACGCATGCTGGTCGTCATAGCGCTCATGGATTCAGCGCTCCACGCACCCTGTGGCGCCACCACTACCCCCTGCGATCACTCAATTCCTGCCAAGCACGTTACCGCGCACGTCAGACCGTGTCCCGGCTATGACGTGATCGGAACACGCCGGGTTCCAGCGCCGCACGTCGCAGCCGCGTAGCCACCCGAACGGGTGACACATACCACAACGCGAAGGGGCCCTCCCGCCTACAGGCGGAAGGGCCCCTCTCCCCGAGGCGTGGTCGGGTCAGCCGAAGCGGCCGGAGATGTAGTCTTCCGTCGCCTTCTGGCTGGGGTTGGAGAAGATCTTCTCCGTGTCGTCCACCTCGATCAGCCGGCCCGGCTGGCCGACGCCCAGCAGGTTGAAGAACGCCGTCTGGTCGGAGACGCGCGCCGCCTGCTGCATGTTGTGGGTCACGATGACGATCGTGTACTCCTTCTTCAACTCCGTGATCAGGTCCTCGATCGCCAGCGTGGAGATCGGGTCCAGCGCGGAGCACGGCTCGTCCATCAGCAGCACGTCCGGCTGCACGGCGATGGCTCGCGCGATGCACAGGCGCTGCTGCTGACCACCGGACAGGCCGCCGCCGGGGCGGTCGAGGCGGTCCTTCACCTCGTTCCACAGGTTGGCGCCGCGCAGGGAGCGCTCGGCCACCTCGTCCAGCTTCTTCTTGTTGCGCTCGCCCGCCAGCTTGAGCCCCGCCACGACGTTGTCGCGGATGGACATGGTCGGGAACGGGTTCGGGCGCTGGAACACCATGCCGATGGTGCGCCGCACCTGCACCGGGTCCACCGACGGGGCGTAGATGTCCTCGCCGTCGAGCAGCACCTTGCCCTCGACCCGCGCGCCCGGCGCCACCTCGTGCATGCGGTTGAGCGAGCGCAGCACGGTGGACTTGCCGCAACCGGACGGTCCGATGAACGCGGTCACGTTCTTCGGCGGCACGGACAGCGAAACCCCGTCGACGGCGTGGAACTTGCCGTAGAACAGGTTGAGGTCTTTCACGTCGATGCGCTTGGCCATAACCGCCCGCTCACTTGGTCTTCGGGGCCAGCCACCGCGAGATCACGGTCGCCAGCAGGTTGAACAGCGTGATGATGAGGACCAGGGTGATCGCCGCACCCCAGATGCGCTCGAAGCCCGCCTGCGTCGGGTTGTTCCGCTCGGTGGTCATCAACAACGGCAGCGACGCCATCGGGCCGTCGAACAGGTTGTAGTTGATGAACGGCGCGTACGCCGCGAGCACGAGCACCGGCGCGGTCTCGCCCATGACGCGGGCCAGGGCCAGCATGATGCCGGTCAGGATGCCGGACAGGGCTGTCGGGATGACGATCTTGACGATGGTCTTCCACTTCGGGATGCCCAGCGCGTAGGAGGCCTCGCGCAGCTCGTCGGGGACGATCTTGAGCATCTCCTCGGTGGTCCGCACGATCACCGGCACCATGAGCAGGACCAGCGCCAACGACACCGCGAAGCCGCTGCGGCTGAACCCGATCGTCGTGATCCACAGCGTGTAGACGAACAGCGCGGCCACGATCGACGGGACACCGGTCAGGATGTCGACCATGAACGTCGTGGCGCGGGCCAGCTTGGACCGGCCGCCGTACTCCACCAGGTAGATCGCTACGAACAGGCCGATCGGCACCGACAGCAGGCCGCACACCAGCGCCTGCACCAGGGTGCCGTAGATGGCGTGGTACGCGCCGCCGCCCTGCTGCCGGGACAGCAGTCCGGACAGCGACTTCTGCCACCAGTCGGCGTCGAGGACGACCGGGAAGCCCCGCTCGATCACGGTGTAGAGCACCCAGACCAGCGGGATGATGGCGACGCCGAACGCCAGGTACACCAGCGCGGTCGCCACGCCGTTCTTGAACTTGCGGGCGCCGCTGACGCTCTGGAACGTCGGCGGCGTCGCGAGGCGGTTCAGGTCCGCCGTCTCGGTCGTCATTCGTACTCCTTGTGACCGGCGACGATGGACCGGGCGATGGCGTTGACGACGAAGGTCAGCACGAACAGCACGAGGCCGGCGGCGATGTAGGCGCCCGCCGACTTCGGGTCGTTGAACTCCGGCGCGGCGAGCGCGATCTTGGAGGCGAACGTGGCGCCGCCGTCGAACAGGCTCCAGCCGAACGCGGCGCTGGTGGTGCTGAGGATGATCATCAACGCGATGGTCTCGCCGAGCGCGCGGCCGAGGCCGAGCATCGAGGCGCTGACGTAACCGGCCTTGCCGAACGGCAGGACGGTGGTCCGCACGACCTCCCACTTGGTGGCGCCCAGCGCGATGGCGCCTTCGACGTGGGTGACGGGGGTGCGGTCGAACACCTCGCGGCTCACGGCGGTGATGATCGGCAGGATCATCACGGCGAGCACGATGCCGGCGGTGAAGATGGTGCCGCCCAGCTCGATGCTCACGTTGCCCTTGGCGAACAGCGGGATCCAGCCGAGCTTGTCCATCAGCCACTCGGCGAACGGCGTCAGCACCGGGCCGAGGACGAACAGGCCCCACAGGCCGAAGATGATCGACGGCACGGCGGAGAGCAGGTCCACCACGTACGCGAACGGCCGCGCGAGGCGGCGCGGCGCGTACTGGGTGAGGAACAGCGCGATGCCCAGGGCGATCGGCATGGCGAGGAGCAGGGCCAGCGCCGACGACACCACGGTGACCAGCAGCAGGTCGAGGATGCCGAAGCGCAGGTTGGTCACGTCGCCGGTGGACCACTCGCGGCTGGTCAGGAAGTTGACCTGGTCCAGGGCGAGCGACGGGACGGCCTGGAGGAGCAGGAACAGGCCGATGGCGCCGATCAGGACGACGATGAAGATGCCCGAACCGGTGGCGAGGCCGCGGAAGATCCGGTCACCCGGCCGGACGTGGGGTGCTGTGTTCTCGGCTTCCGTGGTCGGGGGAATCGGAGCCTCCGAGTCGGGTCGAGCGGCCGGAACGCCCTCGCGGGCACCGGGGGTTCCGGTGCCCGCGAGGCGCTGGGCCACGATGTTCTCGTTCATCGCGTTGCCGCTTGCGGGAAGTGTGCCGGCCCGCTCAGGCGATCGCCTTGATGGCGGTCAGCAGCTTGTCCTGGAAGGCCTTCGGCAGCGGAGCGTAGCCCGCCTCCTTCAGACCGGCCTGGCCGTCGGTCGCGGCCACGGTCAGGAACGCCTTCACGGCCTTCGCGGTGTCGGCGTCGTAGCCCGCGGAGCACACGATCTCGTAGGTGGCCAGCAGCAGCGGGTAGGCGCCCGCGGTGGTGGTGCCGTAGATCGAGTTCAGGTCGAGGACCAGGTCGTTGCCGGTGCCCTTGATGGTGGCGCCGTCGATGGCCTTGCCGACCGACTCGTCGTTCAGGGCGACCGCGCCGGAGCCGGTGTCGATCTTGGCGATCGACAGCTTGTTCTCCTGCGCGAAGGACAGCTCGACGTAGGTCACCGCGCCGTCGATGGAGCCGACGGCCTGCGCGACACCCGCGGACTTCTCCTTGCCCTCGCCGACGCCGCCCTTGAAGGTCTTGCCCTCGCCCTGGGTCCACGCGCCCTTCGAGGCGGCCTTCAGGTAGAGCTGGAAGTTGTCCGTCGTGCCCGACTCGTCGGAGCGGTAGACGACCTTGATGTCCTTGTCCGGCAGGGTGGCGCTGCCGTTGAGGGCCTTGATGGCCGGGTCGTTCCACTTCTTGACGGTGCCGTTGAAGATCTTGGCGGCGACCTCGCCGGTCAGGGTCAGGTCGGTGACGCCGTCGAGCTTGTAGCCGATGGCCACCGGGCCGAAGACCAGCGGCAGGTTCCACGCCGGGTTGCCCTTGCAGCGCTCGGCCGCCTTGGCGACCTCGCCCTTGCTCTCCGACAGCGGGGAGTCCGAGCCGCCGAAGTCGACCTGGCCCGCGAGGAAGTTCTTGACGCCCGCGCCGGAGCCGGAGGCGTTGTAGGCGAGGTCGGAGCCCGCGCACTTCTGCTGGTAGGCCTGGACGAACGTGTCGATCGCGTTCTTCTGGGCCGAGGAGCCCTCAGCGTTCAGCTTGGACTTGCCACCGCACTCGACCGCCACGCCGGACGCGTTGCCCGACGTCGTGCTGCCGCCCGCGGGGGCGTTGTTGTCGCTGCCACATGCGGTGAGCAGAAGCGCACCGGCCGCGATAAGGCCTGCAACGGCACCGTGCCGCTTGGTCTTCACCTGGGTCCTCCACCTGACGGAAGCGGGATCGGGCGGCGAGCACCGCCGCACGACACGGACGGTAGGCAGCGATGGTGGACAAGCGCCCAGGAGAAGATGAACGGGGGGTGAACTCCACACGGGAGGTGACCGGTGACACCGCCCTTCGGGTGATCCCGTGACCTGCACGTTTGCGTGACGTGACCGGTCTGTCACTACTTGGCGTACTGAACGTCCGAGTCCCATTTCTCGAACCCCAACCGGGTGTACACGGCCAGTGCCGGAGCGTTGTCGGACTCGACGTAGAGCATCACCTCGCGCCGGCCGGTGGACCGGAGGTGGTCCAGCCCGGCGAGGGTGAGGGCCTTGCCGAGGCCGCCGCCCTGGGCGTCCGGGTCGACGCCCACCACGTAGACCTCGCCCAGGTCACCGGTGTGCGTCTTGGTCCAGTGGAACCCGAGCAGCCGCTCCTCGGCGTCCACGGCGAGCAGGAAGCCCTTGGCGTCGAACCAGTGCTCGTGCTCCTTCTCGCGGACGTCCTCGATGCTCATCGCGCCCTGCTCGGGGTGCCAGGAGAACGCGCGGTGGTTGACGTAGACGACGGCCGCCTCGTCGCGGCCCGGCTCGAACGGGCGCAGGCGGACGCCGTCGGGCAGCTCGGGCCGGGGCAGGGTGTCGTCCAGCGGGCGGCGCAGGCGCAGCAGCTCGCGGACCTTGTGGTAGCCGAGCTTGGCGGCCAGGGCCTGCGCGCCGGGGTGGCCGCCGTGCGACCAGATGCGCAGCGGGTTGGCGCGTTCGGCGACGGCCTCGACCAGGGCGGTGCCCACGCCCTTGCGGCGGTGGTCGGGGTGGACGGCGAGTTCGGCGACCTTGTTGCCATCGGCGTCGCCGAAGAGGTCCAGGTGGAGGTAACCCACCAACGTGTGGTCTTCGCGCACGAGCAGGTGATTGCTGCCGCGGGCCCCCGGCCGGAGCCGCAGGACGACCGCCTCACCGACGGGCGCGACGCCGCCGTCGGCGTACTGAGCGGCTTCGAGCAGGTCCGCGACCTCACGGGCCTGCTCGTCGGTCAGCTCCTCAAGCCAGGTCGATTCCACACCGCCGAACCTACTAGGTGATCACCAAACCGTCAGCGGACACGGGCCGCCCACGCGCGAGGCCGCCGTCGGCTTGTCGCGCCGCCTTTGCGCGAGGCCGCGTCGGCTTGTCGCGCCGCCTTTGCGCGAGGCCGCGTCGGCTTGTCGCGCCGCCTTTGCGCGAGGCCGCGTCGGCTTGTCGCGCCGCCTTTCCCGCCGATCACGCTTTCCGATCGGCGGGAAAGGC
The DNA here is from genome assembly GCF_039521145.1 of Saccharothrix mutabilis subsp. mutabilis. Lineage (NCBI taxonomy): Bacteria > Bacillati > Actinomycetota > Actinomycetes > Pseudonocardiales > Pseudonocardiaceae > Saccharothrix > Saccharothrix mutabilis. Next base: position 495,587 of record NZ_BAAABU010000004.1, on the reverse strand, counting down.
GACGCGATGAGCCGACTCCCAGGCGGCCGAGCCGCGCGACGGAGTCGCGCCATCAGGCACGGAAGATCAGCTCCGCCTCGTCCACCGGGGCGTCCATGTCCACCACGTGCTCGACGCGGCGGGAGGCGCCCGGGCGCGGCGGGCGGACGAACTTGTAGCCCACGTTGCGGACGGTGCCGATCAGGGACTCGTGCTCGGGGCCGAGCTTCGCGCGCAGGCGTCGGACGTGCACGTCGACCGTGCGGGTGCCGCCGAAGAAGTCGTAGCCCCACACCTCCTGGAGCAGCTGGGCGCGGGTGAAGACGCGGCCCGCGTGCTGGGCCAGGTACTTCAGCAGCTCGAACTCCTTGTAGGTGAGGTCGAGCGGACGGCCGCGCAGGCGCGCCGTGTAGGTCGCCTCGTCGATGACCAGCTCGCCGAGCTGCAGCGAGCCGTCGCCGCCGGGCTGGGTGGCGCCGCGCCGCGAGCGCACCAGGCGCAGCCGGGCGTCCACCTCGGCCGGGCCGGAGGTCGGCAGCAGGATCTCGTCCACGCTCCAGTCCGAGTTCACCGCCACCAGGCCGCCCTCGGTGACCACGGCCACCACGGGCACGTCCACACCGCTGGAGTCGAGCAGGCGGCACAGGCTGCGCGCGCCGACCAGGTCGGTGCGGGCGTCCACCAGGACGACGTCGTGCGGACCGGCCTCCAGCAGCGCCGAGACCTCGGGGCGCAGCGGGCGCACGTCGTGCGGCAGCAGGGAGAGCGCGGGCAGGACCGCCTCGGGATCGGAGTCGGTGGTCAGCAGCAGCACGTCGATGCTCATCGCGGCGCCCTCTCGTTCGGCCGGTGTCTGGTCACCGGACCAGGCAGCGCGAAGTACGGTGACCGGGCCCCGTTGCCTGCGGATGTCGGAGACGATACCGGTGCTCGGCACGAAAGGCCCAGGTCAGCCGGCCAGGGTCACAGTTGTTTCCACAAGCGTCACGCGTGTTACACGCATGTCACACGACGCCGTCCTCCTGAGCGGTGTCCACGTGAGCCCCGCTCACGGGGGCTCCGACCTGGCGTTCGTCGTGGGCCACGGCTTCACCAACCACGTCGGCAAGCCGTTCGTGGCCCGCGTGCTGCGCCGCTTCGCGCGGCACGGCGGGGTGGTCGCGCTCGACTTCCGGGGTCACGGGCGTTCCCAAGGGCTGAGCACGGTCGGCCACGACGAGGTGCACGACCTCGCCGCCGGTGTTTCGCTGGCCCGCGAACTCGGGTACCGACGCGTCGTGACCGTCGGGTTCTCCATGGGCGCCTCCATCGCGCTGCGCCACGCCGCCCTGCACGCGGAGCACCCGGACGCCGTCGCCGCGGTGAGCAGCCCGTCGCGGTGGTGGGTGCGCGAGACGCCGGCCATGCGGCGGGTCCACTGGTTGCTCGAACAGCCGCACGGCAGGCTGGCGGCGCGGGCGCTGGGCGTCCGGCTGGGGCCGCCGTGGCGGACGACGCCGGAGAGCCCGCTGGAGGTGGTGCACCGCATCACGCCCACCCCACTGCTGATCGTGCACGGTGAGGACGACCACTACTTCGACCCCGCGCACGCGCGCGCGTTGCACCGGGCGGCGGGTGGCGACGCCGTCCTGTGGGTGGAACCACGGATCCGCCACGCGGAGTCGGCGATGACGCCCGCTCTGGTAGACCGGATCGCGACCTGGCTGGACCACGAGTCTTCGTAAAGGGAAGTCGATGACCGTCACGCAGACCAAGCGCCGCCCGACGCGGGGCCGCAAGCTGATCGTCGCGGGCCTGGTGGTGGTCGGCCTGCTGGTGGCGGCCGACTTCGGCCTCGCGGCGGCGGGCGAGTACCAGATCGCGCAGCGCATGCGGGACAAGCTGAACCTCAGCGAGGACCCGTCGGTGCGGATCAACGGGTTCCCGTTCCTCTTCCAGGCGGTCGCCGGCGACTACCGGGACGTCGAGATCACCGCGACCGGCGTGCCGGTGCGCGACGACCTGCGCGACCTGGAGGTGCGGGCGAACCTCTACCACACCCGCATCGGCCTGTCGGACCTGTTGGCGGGCGACACGTCCAACGCCACCATCGACCAGGTCACCGGCAGCGTGAAGATCAAGGCCGCCGACCTGAACCGGCTGGTCAACAACGTCACGCCGTTCACCGACATGGCGATCGAGCCGGACACGCGGCCGGAGGCGACGCCCACGCAGGCGTCGGGGAAGCCGGACCCGACGCGGGCCGCGGTCAAGCTCAGCGGCAACACCACGGTCGCCGGCCGCAAGCTGCGCATCACCGCCTACGGGTCGGTGTCGCTGGTGGACGGGCAGGTCGCGGTGGCGGTGCAGGACGTCGAGCTGGACGACACGTCGCTGGCGGGCCTGGCGGAGGTGCTGGGCGCGGTGCGGTCGGCGTTGAGCGTCACCATCGACCCGGGCCGGCTGCCCTTCACCGTGACGCCGACGGCTGTCAAAGTGGAGAGCGGGGCCTTCACCGTCGAGGGCACGATCAACAACATCCCACTTGATGGAGTCCGATGACCGGGGCGTGGGCGTTGCTGGGGGCGGTCGCCGTGGTGGCGGTCGTCGGGGTGCTGCTGCGCCGGCACGGCGGGAGGGTTCGGGTGACGGCGAAACCACGCGACGACCTGCCCGGCCCGGTGCGCGACCTGCTCGACCCGGCGACTCCGGTGACCCTGCTCCAGATCTCCACGACGTTCTGCGCGCCGTGCCGCCACACCCGCGTGCTCCTGGCGGACCTCGCGGACCGCACCGACGGACTTCGGCATGTCGAACTCGACGTCACGAACCTGCCCGAAGTCGCCAAGGGGCTCGGCGTCCTGCGCACGCCGACCACGCTCGCCCTCGACGCCTCGGGTGCCGAGCTGCTCCGGGTCGGGGGCGTCCCGAAGCGCGACACGCTCATTGCGGCTTTGCGGCCTCATCTGCCTCGACCGATCGGGTGAACCTGGGAACTCCCACGTTGTGGACGCCACTCCCGGCATGGGGGACGAGCGGCTAGTCTCGTGCCCATGAACAGCCTGCTGACCAAGCGACTCGCGGTGGACCTGTGCCGCGTCCGCAGCAGCCTGTGTCGCGCGGCGAGCTGACCGGGCGGAGCACCGGCCGCCGGACGCCCTTGACGGGTGGGTCCGACTGCCCCTAACACCGCCTGAAGACGGACTGCCCAGTCATGTCACCGTCAGGAGGTCGCCGTGCCGAAAGATGCCCCCGTAGATCCCCGAGGTCCCCGCTTCAGCGCCTGGATCACCGCCGCCATCCTCGCGGTCGTGCTGCTGACCGGGTCGTGGCGGCTCCTCGCGGCGCAGACCCTCTTGTTCGGTCTGTGCGCGTTCATCTCGCTCAAGCTCAACCCGTGGGGCCACGTGTACCGGTTCGCCCTCCAGCCGAGGCTGACCCCCACGTCCGAGCGCGAGGAGGCCGCCCCGCTGCGGTTCGCGCAGGGCGTCGGGTTCGTCTTCGCCCTGGTCGGCACGATCGGGTACGCCACCGGTCTCACCGCGCTCGGAGTCGTCGCCACGTCCGCCGCCCTGGTCGCCGCGCTGCTCAACGCCGCGCTCGGCCTGTGCCTGGGCTGCGAGATGTTCCTGCTCCTGCGCCGCTACGCCCCAGTCCTCGCACGCCCGCAGTAAGAAACGCAAAGAAACAGGAGCCGCTCGATGAGCCGTGAAGACGTCCTGGTCTCGGCCGCTTGGTCCGAGGAGAACCTCGACACGCCCGGCGTGGTGTTCGTGGAGGTCGACGAGGACACCACTGCCTACGACGGGGGCCACATCCCCGGCGCGGTGAAGGTCGACTGGAAGAACGAGCTGCAGGACCCGGTCCGCCGCGACTTCGTCGACCGCGCGGGCTTCGAGAAGCTGCTGTCGGCCAAGGGGATCTCCAACGACGACACCGTCGTCCTGTACGGCGGCAACAACAACTGGTTCGCGGCCTACGCGTACTGGTACTTCAAGCTGTACGGCCACCAGTCGGTCAAGCTGCTCGACGGCGGTCGCAAGAAGTGGGAGCTCGACGGCCGCCCGCTGGACAAGGAGCCGGTCGAGCGCCCGGCGACCGAGTACAAGGCGCAGGAGCAGGACCTGTCGATCCGGGCGTTCCGCGACGAGGTCGTGGAGTCCATCGGCAACCGCAACCTGGTCGACGTGCGCTCGCCCGACGAGTTCTCCGGCAAGCTGCTCGCGCCGGCGCACCTGCCGCAGGAGCAGGCGCAGCGCGCGGGCCACATCCCCGGCGCGATCAACGTGCCGTGGAGCAAGGCGGCCAACGAGGACGGCACGTTCAAGTCCGACGAGGAGCTGGCCGAGATCTACGGCGAGGCCGGCTTCGACGGCTCCCGCAAGACGATCGCCTACTGCCGCATCGGCGAGCGCTCGTCGCACACCTGGTTCGCGCTGCACGAGCTGCTGGGCCACCAGGACGTGAAGAACTACGACGGTTCGTGGACCGAGTACGGCTCGCTGGTCGGCGTGCCGGTCGAGCTCGGCAGTGGCAAGGAGGCCTGAGGTATGAGCGACGGTTGCGGCGCGCCCGTGCAGGGTGTCGAGGTCGAGGTCGGTTCGGGCGAGGTCGTGCTGACCGGCAAGGTCAGCGACTCGTCGGGCCCGGTGGGCGGCGCGTTCGTGCGCCTGCTGGACGCGTCCGGCGAGTTCACGGCCGAGGTGGTGTCCTCGCCGCAGGGCGACTTCCGCTTCTACGCGGCCCCGGGCACGTGGACCATCCGCGCCCTGCACCGGTCGGGCAACGGCCAGGCCTCGGTGTCGGCGGAGGGTCCGGGCGTCCACCCGGTCGAGGTCGCGGTGGCGTGAGTTTCGGGAGTGCACGGACGGGTTCCGGCGCTACCCCCGCAAGGCCCCGGTGGCACCTGCCACCGGGGCCTTCGCTTTGAGCGGTGAGCGCGGCGGCGGCGCGGGCGGTGGTGAGCGCGCGGCGCGGCGGCGAGGAGTTGGGTGGGCCGGCTGCGGCGGTGCGGGTGGCTGGTCGGGGGAGTCGGCAGCCGTCGGGTGGGGTTCGGCGGGTCGTGGCGTTGACCACCGTGGTCGGTGTGGGTCGCCGGCCGGGCGATAAACTCGGCGGGTGGAACACTTCTTCACAGGCCTGTTGGTCTTCGTGTCGTTGCTCGTCGTGTGGTTCGCCGGGTACGTCGTCTACCGGCTGTACTCCGACCAGCGCTGATGACCGAGAACGCACCCGTCCCGGGCAGCGGTGACGCGGCGGTCCAGGCGGCTGCCGCGCGTGCCGAGGTGACCCGCACGCGCAACCTCCCGCAGTTCGACGACCTGCCGATCCCGGCGGACACCGCGAACCTGCGCGAAGGCCCCTCCCTGCACGACGCCTGCCTGGCGCTGCTGCCCCTGGTCGGCGTGTGGCGCGGCGAGGGCGAGGTCGTCTACCCGACGATCGACGGCCCCTACCGCTTCGGCCAGCAGATCACGTTCGCGCACGACGGCCGCCCGTTCCTCTACTACGAAGCCCGCTCCTGGCTGCTGGACGCCGACGGCAACGTCATCCGCCCCGCCGCCCGCGAGACCGGCTTCTGGCGCCCGCAGGCCGACGACACGATCGAGGTCCTGCTGACCCACAACACCGGGATCGTGGAGCTGTACTACGGCAAGCCGCGCACCCAGACGTCGTGGGAACTGGGCACCGACGCGGTCATCCGCACGGCCACCGCCAAGGAGGTCACCGGCGCGCAGCGGCTGTACGGCATCGTCAACAACGGCGACCTGGCGTACGTCGAGGAGCGCGCGATGGTCGGTCAGCCCCTCCAGCCGCACACCTCGGCCCACCTGAAGCGCGTCGTCGGCTGACACCGGCCCTCGGGCGGCTGTACCCGGCCGGTGGCGTCACGCCGCCAACCCGGCTGGGCGTGCCGGCGGTGGCGACGGGCGGCCGGCCCAGTTCGCCGTACCGGCCGGTGGCGTCGGGCGGCCAGTCCGGCTGGCTGTACCGGCCGGGCCGGCGTTGTGGTTCGCCCGATCGGTCGTATTGTCGAACAGTTCTCCGATTGAATTGTTCAACAATCCTCTTGTAGGCCGTATCCTGTGTTCATGCGGCTGCGGCGTTGTGGCACCGACGCGGTGCTGGTCGAGGTGGACTCCCTCGGCGAGGTGGAAGCGGTGCGCGCCGCCGTCCGGGCCGCCGACCTGCCCGACGTGGTCGAACTGGTGCCCGCCGCGCGCACGGTCCTGATCAGCACCCGGCCCGGCGGGCTGTCGTCGGTGCGGCGCGTGCTGGACACCGTCGATCTCGAACACCGCGTCGAGGTCGAGTCGCGCGAAGTCTTGATCCCGGTCATATATGACGGGCCCGACCTCGAACTCGTGGCCGAGACCGCCGGGATCGACGTTGACGAGGTGGTCCGGCTGCACACGTCCGCGACCTACTCGGTGGCGTTCTGCGGGTTCGCGCCCGGGTTCGCCTACCTCGTCGGACTGCCGAAGGCGCTGCAACAGCCCCGCCTCGACTCGCCCCGCACCAAGGTGCCGGCGGGGTCGGTCGGCGTGGCGGGCGAGTACACCGCCGCCTACCCGCGGGCCACCCCCGGCGGCTGGCGCCTGATCGGCCGCACCGACGCCCCCCTCTTCGACCCGCGCCGCGACCCCGCCGCCCTCCTCCAGCCCGGCGACCGGGTCCGCTTCGAGGCCACCGCATGACCACCAGCCCCGCGACCGGCCCGACCAACGCCACGACGAACCCCACGACGGCGCGCACCCCGACGGCCCGCACCCCGACGGCCCGGCGAACCGGCCCCGAGAGCGGAGCCCCGGCGGAGGGCGGCCGGAGCGGAGAGCCGGAGGGCGGCCCGCGCGGAGAGCCCGAGGGCAGCCGGGGCGGCGAGCCCGAGGGCGGAGAGCCGGAGGGCGGCCAGCACGGAGAGACCGAGAGCGGCCCGCGCAGAGAGCCGGTGGGCAACCCGAGCGGAGGGCCGCAGGGGCGAGAGCGGGTCGTCCGTTCGCTCACCGTCCTGCGCACCGGCCCCCAAGCGCTGGTCCAGGACCTCGGCCGGCCCGGGTACGCGCACCTCGGCGTCCCCCCGTCCGGCGCGCTCGACCAGCCCTCCCTCCGCCTCGCCAACCGCCTCGTCGGCAACCCCGACCACGCCGCCGGCCTCGAAGTCCTCCTCGGCGGCCTCCACCTGCGCGCCGACACCGCCTGCACGGTCGCCGTCACCGGCGCCGGCACGCCCACCCTGGTCAACGGCGTCCACCGCGACTCCCCGATCCACCTCCGCCCCGGCGACGAACTCGCCCTCGGCACCCCCGCCACCGGACTGCGCGCCTACGTCGCCGTCTCCGGCGGCGTCGCGCGGGACCCCGAACTCGGCAGCCAGGCCACCGACCTGCTCTCCGGCATCGGCCCCGCCCCGCTCCGACCGCACGACGTCCTCCCCCTGGGCACCCCCACCGGCATCCCGACCGGCGTTGACGTCCTCGTCCCCGTCCACGTCCCCGACGTGCTCGACCTGCCGCTCCTGCTCGGCCCCCGCGACGACTGGTTCGACGACCCCGCCACCCGGCTCCGCCAGGGCCGCTGGACCGTCTCCGACCGCAGCAACCGGGTCGGCCTCCGCCTCGACGGCACCGCCCTGCGCAGCGCCAGGACCGGGGAGCTGCCCAGCGAAGGCCTGGTCACGGGCGCGGTGCAGGTGCCGAAGGACGGGTTGCCGGTGATCTTCCTGGCCGACCACCCGACCACCGGCGGCTACCCGGTCATCGGGGTCGTCGCCCGGGAAGCGCTCCCCCTCCTGGGCCAGGCCCGCCCGGGGACCGCGGTCCGCTTCCGCCCACAGGGCTGAACGGACGCAATTGGTCTAGACCCATTGTCATTCGCGGTCGCACGACCTACGTTCGGACGTGGCCGCCGTGGTTCTCGAACGATTCCCTGTCAATCGAGAGGCACATCCATGCGCCGACTAGCCATCGCGCTGGTGGCACTCGCCACCGCAGCCCTAGCCGTCCCCGGCGCGGCGTCCGCCGCCTCCGGCCTCACCGCCACGTTCAGCAGAACCGGCACCACGGGCAAGTTCGTGGTCGCCAACGCCACCACGGCCGCCGTCTCCGGCTGGTCGATCAAGTTCGACCTGCCGGCCGGCGTCACGGTCAGCGGCGCGCAGAACGCGACGACCACCCAGACCGGCACGCGGGTGACCCTGACGCCCGCCTACTACATCAACACCATCCAGGCGGGCCGCTCCACCGAGCCGTTCAGCCCGAGCTTCACGCTCAGCGCGGCCGTCGACCCGACCACCTGCACGATCAACGGCTACAACTGCGACGGCAGCGGCGACCCGCCCCCGCCGCCGGCCCCGGTGACCGCGGACTTCAGCCTCAGCGGCAGCACCGGCAAGTTCGTCGTCAACAACAACTCCGACGCCACGCTCACCGACTGGGCGATCACGTTCACCCTCCCGAGCGGCGTCACGGCGAGCGGCGCGCAGCACGGCACCATCAGCCAGAACGGCACCGCCGTGACGCTGACCCCGGTGCACTACAACAAGTCCGTCGGCGCGCGTCGGTCCACCGAGCCCTACAGCCCGACGTTCACGTTGAGCCGCGCCGTCGAACCGGTCACCTGCCGGATCAACAACTCGAACTGCGACGGCTCGCCGGACGTCCCGCCGACGGCCCCGACGAACCTCGCGTCCCCGGTGAAGACCACGAAGACCGTGTCCCTGACGTGGAACGCCTCCAGCCCCGGCTCCCTGCCGATCGCGGGCTACGAGGTCTACAACGGCTCGGCGCTGGCCACCACGGTCACCGGCACCACCGCGACCGTCACCGGTCTCACCCCGAACACCGCCTACACGTTCACGGTGAAGGCCAAGGACACCAAGGGCACGCTGTCCGGCGCCAGCAACCAGGTCGCCGTCACCACCAACAACCCGGCCGACGACACCACCCCGCCGACCGCGCCCGGCAACCTGCGCAGCACGGCCAAGGACGCGGGCAGCGTGACGCTGACGTGGGACGCCGCCACCGACAACAAGGGCGTCGCGAGCTACGACGTCTACGTCGGCGCCACCGTCAAGACCACGGTCACCGGCACCACGGCCAAGGTCGACGGCCTGGCGCCGTCCACGGAGTACTCGTTCTCCGTTCGGGCGCGCGACCTCTACGACAACATCTCCGGGCCCAGCAACGCGTTGAAGGTGACCACTTCGGACATCGTCGGCGGGTACGCGAAGGTCGGCTACTTCGTCCAGTGGGGCATCTACGGCCGGCAGTTCTTCGTGAAGAACCTCGACACCAACGGGGCCGCCGCGAAGCTGACCCACATCAACTACGCGTTCGGCAACATCGACCCGGTCAACCTGACGTGCCTGCAGGGCGTCACCAAGGGCACCTCGCCCAACCCGCAGGACCCGAACCAGGGTGACGGCGCGGGTGACGCGGAAGCCGACTACAGCCGGCCGTTCAGCGCGGCGCAGTCCGTGGACGGCGTCGGCGACACCGGCTGGGAGCCGTTGCGCGGCAACTTCAACCAGCTCAAGAAGCTCAAGGCCAAGCACCCGCACCTGAAGATCCTGATCTCGCTGGGCGGGTGGACGTACTCGAAGTACTTCTCGGACGTGGCCAAGACGGACGCGGCGCGCAAGAAGTTCGTCTCGTCCTGCCTGGACATCTACATCAAGGGCAACCTGCCGACCTACAACGCGGCGGGCGGGCCGGGCACGGCGGCGGGCATCTTCGACGGCATCGACCTCGACTGGGAGTGGCCGGGCGCGGAGGGCCACGCCGGCAACCACATCAGCCCGGACGACAAGCGCAACAACACGCTGCTGATCGAGGAGTTCCGGCGGCAGATGGACGAGCTGAGCCAGACCACCGGCAAGCGCTACCAGCTGACCGCGTTCACCCCGGCCGACCGCGGCAAGATCGAGGCGGGCTGGGAGCTGGGCCGGGTCGCCCAGTCGATGGACATCTTCAACGTCCAGGGCTACGACTTCCACGGCTCGGGCAGCGACAACTCGTGGGAGCCCAACCGCACCGGCCACCAGGGCAACCTTTACCCGGACGCGGACGACCCGTACCCGTTCCACTTCAGCGTCGAGGACACGGTCAACGCGTACCTGGAGGCGGGCGTGCACCCGCGCAAGATCACCGTCGGGCTCGCGTTCTACGGCCGCGGCTGGCAGGGCGTGCAGGACGGCGGGAAGAAGGGCGAGTGGCAGTCCGCGACGGGCGCGGCGCCGGGGCAGTTCCAGGAGGAGGCCGGGACGCGCGGGTACTCGAACCTGATCGCGAGCGTGCCGGGCTGCACGGTCCACCACGACGAGGCGGCGGTGGCGACGTCCTGCTTCACCGGCAACGGCGGGCAGTGGTGGACGTTCGACGACGTCTGGTCGATCCAGAAGAAGACGGCGTGGATGAAGTCGCGCGGGTTGTTGGGCGCGATGATCTGGGAGATGTCCGGTGACACCGGGACTCTGATGAGTGCCGTGGACTCGGGTCTGAAGTAGCGGGTGGTCGCTCCGGGGGAGGCCCCCGGAGCGACACCGTCAGTACTCGGACTCGTACAGCTCCACCAGCTCGGCGTGGACCCCCGCCGAGTCCGGCAACGCCTTCCCGTCCAACGTGTGCACCCGGGTCAGCTTCCGCACGCTGGACGCCAGCACCACCGCGTCCGCGTCATAGAGGTCGTCCACCGCCACCGGCTCGACCTCCACCGTCCACCCGGCCCGGGCGGCGGCCCGGAACAGCGCGGCCTGCGTGGTCCCCGGCAGCAGGCCCAGGCTGTGCGGCGGCGTCGTCAGGGTCTTGCCGCGGGCCACCACCACCGTGGACGTCGGCCCCTCCAGCACCGAGCCCGACGACGTCGTGAACACGACCTCCGACGCGCCCCGGCGTTCGGCTTCCCGCAGCGCCGCCATGTTCACCGCGTACGACAGCGACTTTGCGCTCAGCAACAGCCACGGCGCGCGCTCCATCAAGCCCGGCTCGATGCCGCGGTCCAGGGTCACCGCCGCCAGGCCCTCCGCGCGCTGCGCGTGGACCTTCGGCCCGATGTCCATGCCCAGGGCGAAGGCCGTCGGGGTGCCGTCACCACCCTCGACACCGCGGGTCATGACCAGCTTCAAGGCGATCTCGCGACCACCGGACCAGTTGGCCAGCACCACGTCCACCGCGCGCTCGAAGCCCGCGCGGTCGGGGTCGGGGAGGTCCAGCAGGGCCGCCGAACGGGCCAGGCGGTCCAGGTGCGGGCCCAGCTCCCGCGGCTTGCCGTCGACGACGAGGATCGTCTCGAAGACGCCGTCGCCGCGCATGAGTCCGAGGTCGTCTACGCGGATCAGGGGTGAGTCGGGGTCGGCCTGGGTTCCGTCGAGGAGGGCGAGCACGCGCATACCGTGAGACTACTCACGCTCTACCATCGGTTTCGTGGACACCGCGAGCGGCCCGAAAGCCCTGCGCAAGACACTGCACGACCGCGGGATGCGGATGACGCCCCAGCGGCAGCTCGTGCTGGACGCCGTGCGCGACCTCGGCCACGCCACGCCGGAGCAGATCTGCCAGCGCGTGCAGGCCACCGCGCCCACGGTCAACATCACGACGGTCTACCGGACGCTCGACCTGCTCGACCGGCTCGGCATGGTCCGGCACACCCACCTGGGCCACGGGGCGCCCACGTACTCGGTGGACGAGCACGAGCACGTGCACCTCGTCTGCCACAAGTGCGGCCGGGTGGACGAGGCCCCGTGTGACCTCCTCGACGCGGCGGCCGGAACACTGCGGGAGCGGTTCGGGTTCGAACTGGATGCGAGCCACCTCGCGCTGTCGGGCACCTGCCGTGACTGCCTCAAGGAGAACGACCAGTGAACTCACCGCTGCTGACCGCACCCGGCGCCGTCGCCCCGTTCGAGGGGTCGGCCGACCCGGGCGTGCCGTGGCACTTCGGCGACCCGTTCGCCGAACAGCGGTCGGCCGCGCGGTCGGTGGCCGTGTTCGACCGGTCGCACCGGGCCGTGCTCGCGGTCCCCGGTGAGGACCGGCTCAAGTGGCTGCACTCGCTGACCAGCCAGCACTTCGAGGGGCTGGGCGAGGACCGGGCGACGGAGATGCTGGTCCTGGACGTCCAGGGCCGGGTCGAGCACCACGCCGTGGCCGCGAACGTGGGCGGCGCGGTCTACCTCGACACCGAGGCGGCCACCGCCGGTCCGCTGCTGTCCTACCTGACCAAGATGGTCTTCTGGTCCAAGGTCGAGCCGCGGGACGCGACGGCGGAGCTGGCCGTCCTGACCGTGGTCGGGCCGGAGATCGCCGGGCTGTTCGACAAGCTGGGGCTGCCGCTGCCGGCGAAGCTGGGCGTCGCGGCGCTCGACCAGGGCGGGTTCGTGCGGCGGATGCCGTGGCCCGGGCAGGACGCCGTGGACCTGGTGGTGCCCCGCGACTCGCTCGTGGACTGGTGGCAGAAGCTGACCGACGCCGGCGCGCGACCCGGCGGGAGCTGGGCGTTCGAGGCGCTGCGGGTGGAGTCCCTGCGGCCCCGGCTGGGCGTGGACACCGACGAGAAGACCATCCCGCACGAGGTGAACTGGATCGGCGCGGCGGTCCACCTGGACAAGGGCTGCTACCGGGGCCAGGAGACGGTCTCGAAGGTGCACAACGTGGGCCGGCCGCCCCGGCGGATGCTGCTGCTGCACCTGGACGGGTCGCGCGAGGTCCAGCCGGAGACCGGGGACCCGGTGGTCGTCGGGGACCGGGTGGTGGGCCGCGTCGGGTCCGTCGCGCTGCACCACGAGCTGGGGCCGATCGCGTTGGCGCTGGTCAAGCGGTCGGTGCCGGTGGAGGCGGAGCTGCTGGTCGGCGCGGAGGACCGGGTCGTGCAGGCGAAGGTCGACCCCGACTCGGTCCCGCCGGACACCCCCGGCCTCGGCCGTGAGGCCGCCCGGAACCTGGGACGTTAGAAGGGGTTCGGCGGGGGCGTTGTGTGCCAGGATCACGGACATGTCGCGACCCGGTTCACACGGCACGCTGCTCACCGTCGCCCCCACCGGGGCCGAGCACGCGAAGGCCGACGTCCCCCAGCTGCCCGTCACCCTGGACGAGCTCGTCGCCACCGCCGAGGCCTGCGAGCAGGTCGGCGCGGCGATGGTGCACGTCCACATCCGGGGCGCGGACACGCGGCCCACGCTGGACCTCGGGCTGCTCAAGGACACCGTGGCCGCGCTGCGCGAGCGGACGTCGTTGATCGTCCAGCTGTCCACCGGCGGCGCGGTGACCGACCCCGAGTCGGACCGGCTGCGGGTGCTGGACGCCCTGCCCGACTCGGCGTCCTGCACGATGGGGACGGTGAACTTCGGCGAGGACGTCTTCCTGAACCGGTGGGAGTTCGTCGTCGCGCTGCACAAGACCATGCAGGAACGCGGGATCGTGCCGGAGTACGAGATCTTCGACCTCGGCCAGCTCGCGTCCCTGAACCGGCTGCTGGACAAGCACGGCCTGCCCGCGGGCGGCAAGGTGCACGTGGACCTCGTCATGGGCGTGCCCGGCGGCATGCCCGGTGACGTGGAGACGATGGTCGCGGCGCTGCGGCTGCTGCCCGAGGGCGCGTCCTTCTCGGCCACCGGGATCGGGCGCACGTCGTTGCCGGTGATGCTGGCGGCGTTGAGCGCCGGCGGTCACCTGCGCGTGGGCATGGAGGACACCATCTCCTACGCCAAGGGGCAGCCGGTGCGGGACAACGCGCAGCTCGTGGCGCGTGCGGCGGGGCTGGCGAAGATCGCCCAGCGGCCCCCGCTGTCACCCGCCGAAGCCCGGGAACTACTCGGCGTGCGCAGTCCGGTACAGGTTTGAGACAACTTTGGAAGCAGGTTTGTGTTGGCGGGTGGGCAGGAACTACCTCAGGATGAGTACGTGATCGAGGTGCGTCCTGGCGGGCGCCGGCGGATCGACCGGGTGCTCGCCCCCGGCTACACCGAGGGGATCGAGCGGCTCCCGCTCGCCGACGTGCGCGCCCTGCGTGACGAGGCGGCTCAGGAGGAGACCGACCTGTCGTACCTGCGGCGGCTGCTGCACGCGCGGATCGACATCGTGCGGGCCGAGCAGGCGCGGCGGACGTCGGGCGGGTCGGCGGTGGTCGACCAGCTCGCGACGATCCTCGCGTCCAACGCGGTCGGTCCCGCGACCGGCCTGGGCCGCTACCAGACCCAGGAGCCGTCCCGGGCCGAGGCGCACCGGCGGCACGTCGAGGCGCTGGTCTCGGACGTGGACCTCTCGGACGTGTCGGCGCTCTCGGACGACAAGCTGGACCTGGCGCTGCGGACGTTCATCAACGAGGAGGCGTCGGTCTCCACGCGGCGGCGGGAGGTCCAGGTCGTGGTGGACCGCCTGAACGCCGAGATCGCCGGCCGCTACCAGAGCGGCAGCGCCTCGGTGGACGAACTCCTCGCCGCCGAGCGGGGCTGGCCGACGAACCCGGGCCGCACCAAGGACTGATCCCGCGATCTGGGAGCACACTCCCGGATCGTGGGCACGACCGCCTAGCGTGCCGGTATGGGTTACCGCTGGGTGGTCTTGGCCGTCGGCGCGCTGGCGCAGGGCACGAACGCGGCGGTGTTCCTCGGGCTGCCGTCGATCAGCCCGGCCCTGCGCGCGCACTTCGGCCTGACGCTGCCCGAGGTCGGGCTGCTGCTGGGCGCGGTCAACCTGGGCACGATGCTGACCCTGGTCGCGTGGGGCGCCGCCGCGGACCGCCGGGGCGAGCGCGTCGTGATGACCATCGGCGGCGTGGGCGCGGCCGGGTGCCTGGGGTTGGCGGCGCTGGGCGGTCCCGTGGTGGCCGGGCTGGCGCTGGTGGGCGTCGGGCTGTTCGGGGCCAGCGTGAACGCGGCGAGCGGCCGGGCGGTCATGACGTGGTTCCCGGCGGGGTCGCGCGGGTTGGCGATGGGCATCCGGCAGACCGCGACGCCCCTGGGCGCGGCGTTGACCGCGGCCGTGTTGCCTGTGGTGGCCGGTCGAGCCGGGGTGCCGGCGGCGTTCCTGGCGCTGGCGGGGTTCACCGGGTTCGTGGCGGTGCTGGTCGCCGTGCTGGTCCGGGAGCCGCCCGGGGCGGTGCGGGCCTCGGCCGGGCACGGCGTGGTCCTCGCGGACCGGGCGTTGCTGCGGCTGAGCGCGGCCAGCGGGCTGCTGGTGGTGCCGCAGTTCACCGCCGCCGCGCTGATGGTCGAACTGCTGCACGACCACCGCGGGCTGGCGGTCGGGCTGGCGGCGGGGCTGTTCGCCGCGGCCCAGGTGGCGGGCGGGTTCGGCCGGCTCGCGGTGGGGGTGTGGTCGGACCGGGTGCGCAGCCGGGTGGGGCCGTTGAAGGTCGTCAGCGTGCTGGTCGCCGTCGGGTTCGCGCTGTGCGCGGCGCTGGACCGGGCCCCGGTCGCGGTCCTGGTGGTGGTCCTCGTGCCCACGGCGGCGCTGGCCCTGTGCTGGAACGGCCTGGCCGTGACGGCGGCGGCCGAGATGGCTCCGGAGGGCAGCAGCGGCACGGCCCTGGGCATGCAGAACACGGCGAACTACCTCAGCGCCACGCTCACGCCGCCGGTCGCGGGGTGGGTGGCCGCGACCCTCGGCTGGCCGGTGGCCCTGCTGGTGGCCGCCACAGCGGCCGGCGCGGCCCGGTTCCTGCTGACCAGGACGCCGCTAAGCGCCGGGCGCTAGCCCCGTGGCGTTCAGGCCGGGCCGCCGGCCCCTGGTGTCGCGGCCGGCGCTAGCCGTGGCGTTCCCGGCCGGCGCTGGCCGCGGCTTTCCCGGCGGGCGCTAGCCGTGGCGTTCGCGGCGGGCCAGTTCGCCCCAGAAGTCGCGGAGCTGCTCGTAGCGCAGGGCCACCTCTTCGGCGTCCCCGGTCTCCAGGGCGTCCACGATCGCGTTCACGTCCTGCGCCGACGTGTCTTCGAGCAGCTCCTTGTCGTCCATGAGCTGCACCAGGCCGCCGTAGTCGAGTTCCACCGCCGCGTCGGCCGCGAAGTGGTCGAGCCAGCGGGCCGTGTCCGACAGGACCTTCGCCGGGCCCTCGTCGCCCAGGGAGCGGGACACGACCTTGTGGGCCCTGGCCACCCGGCGGCGGGCGTCGGGCATGGCGGCCCGCCACGAGACCTGCCGCTCCGGGTCGTCCCGGGGGGCCAGCACGATCCGGCGGGCGTCGGGGTCCACGAGGGTGAACCACGGCAGCGGGACGGTCCAGGTCGTGGAGATCACGTGGACCGCGCCCCGGGTCAGCTCGGCCATCACCGCCGACGCCCGCGACCGGATCGCCTCCGGCGGCACGGACAGGGCCGACTCCCGGAGGACCGGTGTGGACGTGGCCAGGAAGCCCACCAGGGCCGCCGCCGACCGCGCCCGGAGGTCCAGGGGGCACACCAGCGGACCCGGGCCGACCTCGCCGGGGACCTCGGCGGGGCTGAGGGTCATCACGTCGAAGGGCGCGTCGGGGGCGACGCTCCCGTCGGACCGTTCTCCGGGGAGCAACCGGGGCGGTCGGGCCAGTTGTGACCGGAGCCACAGCTCGCGTTCGCGGGGTCCCGCGTCCGCCCGGCTCAACGGCCCCGCTTCCAGGGCTTTCCGCACCTGGTCGGCCAACGGTGCGTCAAGAGCCGACAGCGGTTCGTACACCCTGAGGTAGGCGACGAACGGTCGAGGCACCCGCGCATCCTCCCACGCGGAAGATTGGCGGCACGTCTCACGCCTACCGCGTCGCGAGGAACCCCTTCGACACGGTACGGTAGTTACCAGGAACTAGTTGTCGAGACGAGTGGGGCCGCCGTTCCCCCGGCCGCCCCCGTCCCTGTGCGAGGGGGTCGAGCCATGGGGCGCGGCCGAGCGAAGGCCAAGCAGACGAAGGTGGCGCGGGAGCTCAAGTACAGCTCTCACAACACCGACTTCGAGGCCTTGCAACGCGAGCTTTCCGGCGGCAGCAATGCCGACAACGGGCACCGTCGGA
Source organism: Saccharothrix mutabilis subsp. mutabilis (assembly GCF_039521145.1). Taxonomy (NCBI): domain Bacteria; kingdom Bacillati; phylum Actinomycetota; class Actinomycetes; order Pseudonocardiales; family Pseudonocardiaceae; genus Saccharothrix; species Saccharothrix mutabilis. The sequence goes on along the minus strand of NZ_BAAABU010000004.1, from coordinate 478,661 downwards.
GCGATGAGCCTTTCGACGACCCGTCGGACGACGAGTACGACGACTACCGTCGCTGACGCATCCACACCGCTTCGAGGGTTGGGCTGCCGGCAACCGCCGGCAGCCCGATCCTTGATGCGGCCCTAGAACGCCCTGGCGTACTGCTTCGGCGGAGTCACCCGCACCCCGAGCTCACCGGCCGCGCGCAGCGGCCAGTAGGGGTCGCGCAGCAGCTCCCGCCCGAGCAGCACCAGGTCGGCCGCCCCGTCGGTGAGCACGGCTTCCGCCTGCCGGGCCTCGGTGATCATGCCGACGGTCCCGACGGGCACCTCGGCCTTGCTCCGGACCGCCTCGGCGAACGGCACCTGGTAACCGGGCCCCAGCGGGATGTCCGCCCGGGGCACGCTGCCGCCGCTCGACACGTCGACGAGGTCCGCCCCCGCCGCGGCGAGGTCGCGGGCCAGCACGACGCTGTCCTCGACCGCCCAGCCGCCGTCGACCCAGTCGGTGGCGGAGATGCGGACGAGCACCGGCACGTCGTCGCCGACCGCCGCGCGCACCGCCGCCGTGACCTCGCGGGCCAGGCGCGTGCGGTTCGCCAGGCTGCCCCCGTACCCGTCGGTGCGGTGGTTGCTCAGCGGCGACAGGAACTGGTGCAGCAGGTAGCCGTGCGCGGCGTGCACCTCCACGACCTCGAACCCGGCCGCGACCGCCCGGCGCGCCGCCGCCGCGAAGTCCCCGACCACCCCGGCGATCTCGGGCGGCGTCAACTCGCGCGGCACCCGGTAGGTGTCGCTGAACGGGACGGCGCTCGGCGCGACCGGCGTCCAGCCGCCCTCGGCGTCCGGCACGCCGCCGTGGCGCGGGTCGAACGGCGGGTAGGTCGAGCCCTTGCGCCCGGCGTGGCCGAGCTGCACGCCCGGCACCGACCCCCGCGCCCGGACGAACTCGGCGATCGGCCGCCACGCCTCGACGTGCGCGTCGCTCCACAGCCCGGTGTCGTCGGGCGAGATCCGGCCGACCCCCGACACAGCGGTAGCCTCGGTCAGCACCAAACCCGCGCCACCGACCGCACGCGAGCCGAGGTGTACCAGGTGCCACTCGTCGGGCAGGCCGCCCCGAGCGGAGTACTGGCACATCGGGCTGACGGCGATCCGGTTCGGGAGGGTGACCGAACGAAGCGTCAACGGGCTGAACAGCGCACTCACCTGCGTCTCCTCGGGTGGTTCCGGTACGACGACGGGTCCTTCGGGCCCCACATGGGGTCCAAGGTCCCGAGTCGGACGCGTTGTTCCCCGGCGACCGGTGTCCCACCGCACGGGAGCAGCCACATTCCATTCGATTCGGTATTGCGCGTGCATTAGCACGTGATCTTGAATAGGGGGTCGGCACGCAAAACGCTTGACCAGACAGGGTCAGTTACGCCCATTCGGGTGTACTGTCCGCAGCACGTTCGGGGAGACCATCACTTGCCGCCCACTTGAGGTCGGCAGGCGAATTCGAATGTTCCCGCCGGTCACGACAGTAACAGGATCCACATGCTGCCCATGCCGACCACGATGACAACGGATCCCGGGTGGCCCAGCAACAGCCTGCTGGGTCGCCTCCGCGACAACACCCGACAAGAGCTGCTGAACATCGGCACGGTCGTGCGGTACACGGCCGACCGGGAGGTCATCGAGCAGGACGCGAAGGACACTCATGTCCTTCTGCTGCTCGACGGCGTGGTGAAGGTGCAGACCACCGACGAGACCGGCGACACCGCCCTGCTGGCGATCCGCGTCGCGGGCGACCTGGTCGGCGAGATGGCGGCGCTGGACCAGAAGCCGCGCTCGGCCACCGTGGTGACGTGCGGTGACGTGGTGGCGAAGCTGATCACCAGCGGGGAGCTGATGAGCTTCCTGCACCGCCGCAACGACGTGTTCGTGGAATTGATCGGGATGATCAACGACCGGTTGCGCTGGGCGAACCAGCGCCGCCGCGATTTCCTGTCCCACCCGGCCGCCGAACGGGTGGCCCGGGTGTTGGCCGAATTGGTGCAGACCTACGGCCGGGAAGAGGCCCACGGGTGGACGCTGGGAATTCCGCTGACCAAGGTCGAGTTGGCCTCCATCGCCGGGATGAAGCCCCGCACGGCGGAGAAGGCGTTCAGCGACCTGCGGAAGGCGGGCGTCGTGGTGAGCCACCTGCGGCGCGACGTGCTGGTGCCCGACCTGGACAACTTGCGGAAATTCGCGGGCATCTGAGGTCGAGTCCGCAGAAATGCGGTATTGGCTTCGGTGCGCTCGTCCACAGTGGCTCTGCGCGAGAACGTGGAACCGCACCGACGTCGAAAGGCCGAGCCCCATGAGTCATGCCTCTTTCCGGCGCAGCCTGCTGGTCTGCTGTGACCTGCGGCGCTACGGCGCGGCCGACGACCAGTTGCAGCGCGACCTCCAGGACCTGCTGGTCCGGAGCCTGGACCGGGCGGGCGCCGCCGCCGGGCTCGACCGGTCGTCCTGGCAGCGCCAGCCCAAGGGCGACGAGGAGTGGGCCGTCCTGCCGGCCGACGCGGACGAGCTGAAGGTCGTCGACCAGTACGTCCGCGCGCTGAACGCGGAACTGGCCGCGGTGAACCGCTACCGCGTGCCGGAGGCGCGGGCACGACTGCGCCTCGCCATCCACCACGGCGCGATCGTGGACGGCGCGAACGGATTCCCGGGGAAGGATTCCGTACTTGTTTCGCGTTTGTTGAACAGCAAGGCGGCGCACATCGCGCTGGACGAATTCCCCGACGCCGACCTGGTCGTGGTGTTGTCCGACATCGTGTATTCGACGCTCGTGCAGCCGGGGCACACGACCCTGCGCGCGACCGACTTCCGCCGGGTCGACGTGACCGAGAAGACCTTCACCGGCCACGGCTGGATGTGGATCCCGAACGGCGACGTCCACGCCCTGCACCTGCCCGCGTCAGCCGGACCCGACCCGACCGCAGCCAACCCGACCGCAGCCAACCCGACCGCCGCCAACCCGACCGCCGCCGACCCGACCGCCGCCGACCCGCTGCCGGCCGACGCCCCACCCGGGGAGCCGGCGGCCCGCACCACCCCGCCGGCGGTGCACCAGAGCGCGACGGCCTCCGGCGGGTCGACCGTGATCCAGGCCGCCCGCGACGCGCACGTGCCGACCTGGCAGCGGGCCGAGGTGATCCAGAACTTCCACAACAACGACCAACGCGGCTCCCACTTCGGCACCGGCTGACCGCCCGCGGCCGAGGAGTGGGCTCGGGCGGGTGTGGGCTCGGGCGGGTGTGGGCTCGGGCGGGTGTGGGCTCGGGCGGGTGTGGGCTCGGGCGGGTGTGGGTGGTCAAGGGTTCAGGTAGCGGACCTGGCGGGACTTGCCGGCCGCCGCCTCGGCGTGGGCTGCGGCGATCTCGGCGCGGTGCGAGGTCTCCGGTACGCCGACCTCCCACCACGCGCCGGCCTCCGTCCACGCCGCCGGGTGGGTGCGCAGGACGACCACGGCCGGTCGGTGTTCCGTGCGCGCCACCTCGCGAGCGGCTCGGTACGCCTCGGTCAGGCCTCCCAGGTCGTCCACCGGGAAGACCGCGCACCCCATCGCCGCCGCGTGCGCCGCGAAGTCGGTGCGCGGCGGCTTCGCGTGCGGGGTGCGGCAGTCGTCGTAGAGGTTGTTGAAGGCCGCGCCGCCCTGGCCCGTCTGCAAGCGGTGGATCACCGCGTAGCCGTCGTTGTCGCACACCACGGCCACGAAACCGTGCCCCGCGAACGCCGCCGAGAACAGCTCGGAGTTCAGCATCAGGTACGAGCCGTCACCCAGGAGGGTGGTGACGACGCCATCCTTCCGGGCGATCGCCGCGCCCCACGCCCCGGCCAGCTCGTACCCCATGCACGAGAACCCGTACTCGACGTCCATGGTCGCCTCGCCGACCGCGCGCCACCCGCCGATCAGCTCGCCGGGCAACCCGCCGGACGCCGTCATGACGTAGTCCTCGGGGCCGCTCGCCGCGTTCACCACGCCCACCACCTGCGCATACGTCGGCAGCCCGGTCCCGGAAGCGCGCAGGCCGTCGACGTGGGCGTCCCAGCGCGCCCGTTCGGCAGCCGCCCGGTCGGACCACGCCGACGAGGCGCGCCACGTGCCCAGGAGGTCGGTCAGCTCGCGCAGCGCCTCGTCCGCGTCGGCGACCACGGCCAGCGCGCCGTGCTTGACCGCGTCGAACCGGGCCGCGTTGAGCGACACCAGGCGGGCGTCCGGCGCGAACACCGTCCAGGACGCGGTGGTGAAGTCCTGCAACCGGGTGCCGACCGCGATCACCACGTCCGCCTCGGCCGCCAGGACGTTCGCGCTGGTCGAACCGGTGATCCCGAGCGGACCGGCGTGCAGCGGGTGGTCGTGCGGGACCAGGGTGCGGCCGGCGGTGGTCTCCACGACCGGCACGCCGTGCTGCTCGGCGAACCGCAGCGCCCGCCCGGCCGCGCCCGAGTACCGCACGCCACCCCCGAGCACCAGCAACGGCCGGCGCGCGGTGCGGACCGCGTCGGCGGCGGCGGTCAGCGCGCGCAGGTCGGGGCGCTGCCGTTGCGGGCGGTGGACGACCGGGGTGAACAGGGCGTCCGGGAAGTCGTGCGCCTCCGCCTGCACGTCCTGGGGCAGGGCGAGGACGACCGGGCCGCAGTCCGCCGGGTCGGTGAGGACGCGCGCCGCCTGCGGCAGGGTCGACAGGAGCTGCTCGGGCCGGGTGATCCGGTCGAAGTACCGGCTGACCGCGCGGAAGGCGTCGTTGACCGTGGTGGTCGGGTCGCCGAAGTGCTCGACCTGCTGGAGCACCGGGTCGGGGGCGCGGCTGGTGAAGGTGTCGCCGGGCAGGAGGAGCAGCGGCAGGCGGTTGGCGTGGGCTACGCCGGCGGCGGTGACCATGTTCAGCGCGCCGGGGCCGATGGACGACGTGGCGACGCCGACCCGGCGGCGGTGGGTGGCCTTGCCGATGCCGACGGCGGCCAGCGCCATGCCCTGCTCGTTGTGGCCGCGCCAGACCGGCAGCTCGTCCCGGTGCTCTTCCAGGGCGTTGCCCAGGCCGAGGACGTTGCCGTGCCCGAAGATCGCGAAGACGCCCGGGAACAGCGGTGCGGTGGTGCCGTCGAGCAGTTCGGTGTGCTGGGCGAGCAGCCAGCGGACCAGGGCCTGGGCCGTGGTGAGTCTCATGCCGTCCGTCCTTCGGCGGTGGTGACCGGGCAGCGCGGGTCGAGGGCCTGCGTGCGCCAGCTGTCGCGGACCCAGGTGTGGGCGGGGTCGTCGCAGAACGCCATCGAGCGGTCCGCGCCGGGCCCGGCCAGGACGTTCAGGTAGTACATCGGGTAGCCGGGGGCGGCGACGCACGGGCCGTGGTAGCCGCGCGGGATGAGGAAGACGTCGCCGTCGCGGACGGTCACGTCCTCGTCGATCGTGCCGTCGTCGGTGTAGGTGCGGTGGAAGCCGAAGCCCTCGCGGGACGGCGTCACGCCGTCGCGGCCGGCGATGCGGAAGTAGTAGACCTCCTCGTTGACCACCTCGCACGTGTCGTCGTGCTTGTGCGGCGGGTAGGACGACCAGTTGCCGTCCGGGGTGATCAGCTCGCACGCGATGAGCTTGTCGGCGTGGTCCCAGACGCCCGGGACGCCGAAGTTCGTCACCTGCCGGGTGGCGCTGCCCGCGCCCCGCACCTCGACCGGCACGTCCTCGGCCGGGCCGTACCGCGCCGGGAGCCTGCGGCCGGCGCGGGCCATCGGCAGCGCGACCTCCACGCCATCCTCGGTGGACAGCCGCACGGTGGCGTCGCGGGGGACGTAGGCGAAGTCGGTGACCCGGGTGAACACGGAGTCGCGGCCGGCGAGGTCGAAGCGCTCGCCGTCGACCTCGACGGTGCAGGAGCCGGACAGGGGCAGCACGAAGGCCTCGAACCCGCCGGTGTCGAGGGTGCGGGTGGCGCCGGGGTGCAGGAGGAGGACGCGCAGGCCGGTGTGGGTCCAGCCGGCGTCCTCGGGGTACAGCTCCACGGCGTTCTCGCCGTCGGAGAGGGTGCCCAGGGGGCGGTGCAGGTCCTTCACGCGCTCACCTCGGTCGGAGTCGTGTCGCGGGCGGCGCGGAGGACCTCGGCGGCGGCCTCCACCGCGCCCGCCACGTCGCCGTCCGGCGGGTACAGCAGGGCGCGCCCGATGACCAGGCCGCGCACGGTCGGGTGGCGCAGCGACCGGCCCCACGACGCCAGGTCGTCCTCCGGCCGCGCCGACGGCACGCCGCCCAGCACCAGCGCGGGCAGGGTGGTCGCGTCCAGCACCTCGTCGGGCGAGGCGGGCAGCTTGAGCCACGTGTACGCCGAGGTCACGCCCAGCCCCGCCGCGACGCTGCCCGCGCGGGCCAGGGCGGCGGCGTCCTTGCGCAGCACCAGGAGCCCGTCGGCGTCGCGCTCGTAGGGCAGCGGCTCGACCATGGCCATCAGCCCGCGCTCGGCCAGGGCCGACACGGCGGCGGCGCAGCTCTCCAGGGTGGGGACGGTGCCGGGGTCGGAGTCGACCAGGCGCAGCAGCATCTTGCCGCCGTCCAAGCCGCACGCGGCGATGGCGGTCGGGTCGTAGGCGGTGAACCGGTCGTCGATCTCCCAGTCCGCGCCGGCCAGGCCGCCCCGGTTCATCGAGCCGATGACGACCTTGTCGTGCAGGCCGTCGAGCAGGAGCAGCTCCTCGATGACGTCCGGGGTGCCCAGGACGCCGTCCACCGCCGGGTTGGCCAGCGCGGTCAGCAGGCGGTCCAGCAGGGACCGGCGGTCGGCCATGGCCAGCGGGTCCGCGCCGACGCCGAGCGCGCCGCGCGCCGGGTGGTCCGCCGCGACCAGGAACAGCGTGCCCCGGTCGGACAGCAGCCGGTCGCGCCGGCGGCGGGCCAGGTAGGCGCGGCGCACGCTGCCCGGGTCGGTCGCCCGGGTCTCCAGCAGGCGCCGCCACTGCTCGTCGGTGATCACAGGTGTGCCTCGATCTCGTCCGGGGTGGGCATGGCGTCGGCGCAGGCCAGGCGGGACGCGACCAGCGCGCCGGCCACGTTGGCGTAGCGGGCGGTGCGCACGGGGTCCCAGCCCGCCAGCAGGCCGTGCGCCAGCGCGCCGCCGAACGCGTCCCCCGCGCCCAGCCCGCACACCACGTCCACGGGGTGCGGCGGCACGGTCCACCGGCCGTCCGGGGTCGCCACCAGCACGCCGTCCGCGCCCTTCTTGACCACGGCCAGCGCCACGCCGCGGGCCAGCAGCCGGTCGGCGGCCCCGTCCGGGTCGGCGGTGCCCACGGCCACCTCGACCTCCGACCGGTTGCCCACGGCCACGGTGACGTGGTCGAGCATCCACCCGATCTCGCGCCGCGCACTGTCCACATCGGACCAGAACATGGGGCGGTGGTCGAGGTCCAGCACGGTGTGGGCGCGCCTCCCCCGGTGCTCCAGCAGCTTCCGCTGGGTCGTCCGGGCCGGTTCGGCGCTCACACCGGTGCCGGTCACCCACAGCAGGGGGACGTCCGCGACCAGGTCCCACGGCACGTCCGCCTCCTCCAGCGTGAGGTCGGGGGCGATCGGCGCGCGGTAGAACAGCAGCGGCGGGTCCTCCGGCGGGTCCAGGGCGCAGAACACCACCGGCGTCTGGAGCCCCTCGGCGGTGCCGACGTGCGCCGACGACACCCCGAAGCCCTCCAGCGCCGCCCGCACGTACGGCCCGAACCCGTCCGGCCCGACCTTGGTCAGCACCGCCGACGACCGGCCCAGCCGGGCGGCGGCCACCGCCACGTTGGTCGCGGTGCCGCCCAACGACTTGGCGAACGTCCGCACCCCGGCCAGCGGCACGCCGCTCTGCTCCGGGTACAGGTCCACCCCGACCCGGCCGACGGTCAGCACCTCGATCATCCGGCGACGCCCCGAAGCTCGTGCGCGAGCGCCTCCAGCTCCGCGCCGCCCGCCATCTGCCGGGTCAGCTCCTCCAGGGTGATCTCGGACTTCTCGTAGCAGCCCAGCGGACGTCCCCGCTTGAGCAGCAGGAACCGGTCGCCCACCGGGTAGGCGTGGTGCGGGTTGTGGGTGATCAGCACGACGCCGAGGCCGCGGTCGCGGGCCTGCGCCACGTACTTCAGCACCACCCCGGCCTGCTTCACGCCCAGCGCGGCGGTCGGCTCGTCCAGGATCAGCACCTTCGCGCCGAAGTGCACGGCCCGCGCGATGGCCACGCACTGCCGCTCGCCGCCGGACAGCGTGCCCACGGGCTGCTCGACGTCGCGCAGGTCGATGCCCATCTCCGCCAACGCGGACTTCGTGATCTCCCGGCCCTTCCGGCGGTCGAGGAACTTGAACGGCCCGAACCCGACCGTCGGCTCCGAGCCGAGGAAGAAGTTGCGCCACACCGACATCAGCGGCACGACGGCCAGGTCCTGGTACACCGTCGCGATGCCCCGGTCGAGCGCTTCGCGCGGCGAGGAGAACGTGATCTCCTCGCCCTCGACCAGGAACTTCCCCCGGTCGTGCCGGTGCACGCCCGCCAGGACCTTGATCAGCGTGGACTTGCCCGCGCCGTTGTCACCGAGCACGCACGTGACCTCGCCGGCGTTGACGACGGTCGAGACGTCCCGCAGCGCGATGACGCTGCCGTAGGTCTTGCCGATGTCCCGGACCTCGATGAGCGGTGTCATCGCCGCACCCTCTCCGCCCGCCGCCGCAGGGCGTTGTTGACCAGCACGGCCGCGAGCAGCATCACGCCGAGGAACAGCTGGAACCAGTCGCTGTTCCAGTTGGCGTAGACGATGCCCTGGCGGGCCATGCCGAAGATCAGCGCGCCGATCGCCGCGCCCACCGCCGACCCGAACCCGCCGGTCAGCAGGCACCCGCCGATGACGGCCGCGATGATGAACTGGAACTCCAGCCCGATGCCCTGGTTGGCCTGCACGCTGGTGAACCGCAGGATGTTGATCGATCCGACGAGCCACGCCGCGCCCGCCGTGGTCATGAACAGCAGGACCTTGGTGCGCAGCACGGGAACACCGACCGCGCGCGAGGCCTGGGCCGCCCCGCCGACCGCGAAGATCCAGTTGCCGAACCGCGTCCGCACCAGCACCAGCGACGCCACCACGGTGAACAGGACCCACCACACGATCGACACGTAGAACGACGTGCCGGCCAGGTCGAACGTCGAGGCGAACAGGAACCCGGCGGACTCGTACCCCTCGGTGGACCTCATCCCGGAGACCTGGACGGTCCCCGTGACCAGCCGCGTCACGCCGAGGTTCAGGCCTTGCAGGGCCAGGAACGTGCCCAGGGTGACGATGAAGCTGGGCAGGCCGGTCCGCATCACCAGCCACCCGTTCAGCGCGCCCACGGCCAGCGCGAACGCCAGCGACGCGAGCAGCGCGAACCAGACGTTCCAGCCCAGCCTGGTGGCGAGGATGGCCGTGACGAGCGCGGTGGACGCGGTCAGCACGCCGGCGGACAGGTCGAACTCGCCGCCGATCATGAGCAGGGCCACCGCCACCGCCATGATGCCCAGCGTGGACGCGTCGTCCAGCCAGGTCGCCACGCCGCCGGGGCTCAGGAACCGCTCGGTGACCACCGAGAAGAACACGAACACCAGCAACGCGCCGAGCAGTGCGCCGATCTCGGGCCTGACCACGAGCCGGTCGAGCAACCTCGGCGACCCGAGCCGTTCGTCCACGAGTGGTGCTTCCGCAGCCACAGCCATCCCCTGCCCCCTACCTGGTGCCGCGCTTGGCGTACTCGGCGACCTTGTCCACGTTGGACTTGTCCACGAAGCCCGGCCCGGTGAGCACCGGCTTGCCGCCGCCGACGGTGTTGGCGTTGTCCCGGTACAGCTTGAGCATCACGACCGGCAGGTAGCCCTGCTCGTACTGCTGCTGGTCGACCGCGAACAGCACGGCGCCGGACTTGATCGCGTCCGTCACGTCGGAGTTCAGGTCGAACGTGGCCACCGCCGCCTTGGCCGACGCGCCCTTGGCCGCGTTCACCGAGCTGACCGCCACCTGCGGGTTCAGGGCGAGCACCGCGTCCACCGACGGGTCGGTCTGCAACGCGCCCTTGATGCGGGACTCCACGTCGGTCGGGTTGTTGATGTCCACCTGGAGGTTGGTGACGGTGCCGCCGAAGCCCGCGCGGGCCCCGTCGCAGCGCTGGTTGAGGCCGACGTTGCCGGCCTCGTGGATCACGCAGAGCAGCTTGGTCTTGCCCGCCGCCTTGAGCTTGCGGCCGGCTTCCTCGCCGGCGACGCTCTCCTCCTGGCCGACGTGCGCGAGCGCGCCGAACGAGGCGCTCTTGTCGCCGCCGGAGTTGATGGTGATGACCGGGATGCCGGCCTTGACGGCGTTCTCGATCGAGGTCTTGAGGGCGTCCGGGTTGGCCATCGACACCACGATGCCGCCGACCTTCTGGGACACCGCGTTGTCGATGAGCGTGGCCTGGCGGCCGGGGTCGCCGTCGGAGTTGTAGTCGACGGTCACGCCGAGCTGCTTGCCCGCGTCGGTCGCGCCGTTCTTCACCACGTTCCAGAACGCGTCGCCCGCGGTGCCGTGCGAGATCACCGCGACGCGCAGGTCGCCGGAGGGCTGGGCGGCGCCGGTGCCCGGCTGGTCGGTGGTCTGGTTCGACGCGCCGGGGCCGCTGCACGCGGCCAGCAGCACGAGTCCCGCTGCCGCGAGACCCACGCGCGGGGCTTTCCAGACAGGGCGAACGGACGTCATCGTCACTCCTCGCTGGGGTTGGTCGAGCCGGTGGACTGGGTGAGGTGCGCGAGGCTGCGCGCGGTGTCCCGCACGGGGGTGTCGGCGGGGTCGGTGTCCGAGAGAGCCGTGTCCTGCTCCAGGACGAGCCAGCCGGTGTACCCCCGGTCCCGCAGGAGTGCCACCAGCGCCCGCACGTCCACGTCGCCGTCGCCCAGCGGCACGTACATGCGCTGCCGGACGGCGGCGGTGTAGCCGGTCTCCCCGGACCGCACGGTCGCGGCGATGTCCGCCCGCACGTCCTTCAGGTGCACGTGCCCGATCCGCTCGGGGTGGCGGCGGGCCAGCTCGACCGGGTCCGTGCCGCCGATGAGCAGGTGGCCGGTGTCCAGGCAGAGCGGGAGGTCGGAGTCCGCGAGGAACCGCTCGACCTCGGCGGTGCGCTCGACGTGCGTGCCCACGTGGGGGTGCAGGACGGTGCGCAGGCCGTGGCGGGCGGCGGTGTCGCGGATCTGCGCGGCGGTGGCGACCAGGGTGCGCCACTCGTCGTCGGTGAGCGCGGGGCGGTCGTCGTAGCCGTCGAGGCCGGTGGCGGCGGCCAGAACCAGCACGTCCCCGCCGGCGGCGGCGAGCAGCCGGGCGACCCGGTCGGCCTCGTCCAGGGTGGACTCGACGTCGGTGTGCAGGGTGACCGCGAGGAACCCGCCGACGAGCTGGAGCCCGTGCTCGTCCAGGAGTTTGCGCAGCTCGTCGGGATCGGAAGGCAGGTAGTCGGGCGGCCCGAGTTCCGTGGCCTTCAGGCCCAGGGACGCCATCTCGCTGAGGACTTGCGTGGGTTCCAGGACGCGGCCCCACCCCGGTACCTCGCAGACGCCCCACGAGATGGGCGCACCGGCGATCTTCACGCCGTCACCTCCTGGTCGATGCGGACCGGGGCACCAGACCGCCGCGACCGCTCGCACGCCTCGGCGAGCTGGAGGCTGATCAGACTCTCCCGCGCCGGCGACGGGTTCGCCACCCTGCCCGCCACGACGTCGGTGAACACCGCCATCTCGTTGAGGTAGGCGCGGTGGAAGCGCTCGGGGAAGCCCGGGTAGGCGTTGTGCGCGCGGGGGCCGTCGGGTTCCAGCGAGGTCAGCGGGGTGCGCGGGTCGAGGCCGGCGGCCAGGGAGTCCCTGCTGCCCAGCACCTCGATGCGGTGGTCGTAGCCCAGCGGGTCGTGCCGGCCGCCGGCCAGCGTGGCGTGCGCGCCGCCCGCGAACTTGAGCAGGACGACCGCGTTGTCCACGTCGTCGGCCTCGGCGAACGCCCGGTCGACCAGCACCGACCCGGACGCGTACACCTCCACCACGGGCTGCCCGACCAGCCACGGCACGGCGTCCAGGTCGTGGATGAGCAGGTCGCGGAAGATGCCGCCGGAGTGCGGCAGGTAGGAGAAGTCGGGTGGGTCGGCGTCGTTGCCGACGGCCCGCACGAGGTAGATGTCGCCGACCTCGCCCGCCCGGATGCGACGGTGCAGCTCGGCCACGGCCGGGTCGAAGCGGCGCTGGAAGCCGACCAGCACCTCGACGCCGGACTCCTCCACCTCCGCGACCAGCTCCTCCATCTCGGCCAGGTCGCTCGCGATGGGCTTCTCGCACAGCGTCGGCACGCCCGCCGCGATCGCCTCGCGCAGCAGCGCGGGGTGGGTGGTGGTCGGCGTGGCGAGCAGGACGCCGTCACACGCGGTGAGCAGCTCGGTCAGGTCGTCGACGCTCTTGGTGCCCGGCAGGCCGGCCGACGCCTGCGCGGCGCGGCCCGGGACCGGGTCGAACAGCAGCACCTCGTCCACCTGTGCGAGCCCGGCCAGGTTGGTGGCGTGCATGGTGCCGATCCGGCCGACTCCGGCAACTCCGATCCGCATCCGGAGGGTCTCCGTCCTGGTAGGAGGGGCTTTGCGTTAGAGCGCTCTATTGGTTGGAGCGCTCCAATGCTGTAGCCTCCGTCACACCGAAGTCAAGGGTTGGTTTTCCGGCGGTCGTCGGACGCGAGGGGAGGTGCCAGTGGTCAGGCCCACGATGGAGGACGTCGCCGCACGTGCGGGGGTGTCCCGCGCCTTGGTGTCACTGGTGATGCGGGGTTCACCCAAAGTGAGCGACCAGCGGCGCACCGCCGTCCTGAAGGCCGCCGAGGAACTGGGGTACTCGCCGCACGCGATGGCCCGCTCGCTGGCCAGCCGCACGTCCCACGTGCTCGGCGTGATGGTGTCCGACCTGCACAACGCGTTCTTCGCCGAGGTCGTGGACGGCCTCGACGCGGTGGCCCGCGAGCAGGGCTTCGACCTGATCATCAACACCGGTGGCCGCAGCCCGGCCCGGGAGCGCCGCGCGGTGCAGAGCCTGCTGTCGTTCCGGCCGGCCGGGCTCGCGCTGCTCTCGCCGGTCGTGCCGTCGGCGGCGATCAAGTCGGCGGCCGACCAGACTTCCGTCGTGCTGGTGGCGCGTTCGTCGCGACTGTCCACTGTGGACACGATCAACGACGACGGCGAGCGCGGCATCGGCTTGGCCGTGGACCACCTGGTGTCGTTGGGGCACACCAGGATCGCCCACCTCGACGGCGGCGAGGGCACGCAGGCCGCGCCGCGCCGCCGGGGTTACCTCGCCGCGGTGGAGGCGCACGGCCTGGCACCCCGGGTGGTCGCCAGCGAGTACACCGACGCGGGCGGCGCGAAGGCCGTGCAGGAGCTGCTGCGCGGCGGTGACGTGCCGACAGCCCTGGTGTGCTGCAACGACTTCAACGCGGTCGGGGCGATCTCGGCGCTGGAGGACGCCGGGTTCCGCGTGCCGCACGACGTGTCCGTGGTGGGCTACGACAACACCTCGCTGGCCGCCCTGCGGCACGTCTCGCTGACCACGATCGACCAGCCGCGCAACGAGTTCGGCCGGCTGGCCGCCGAGGCGCTGCTGCAACGCGTGCGCGGCGAGCGCACCGAGCCGGTCCGGCACCTGCTGCACCCGTCCCTCGTCGTCCGCAACACCACCGCCGCACCTGGAGGTCCGCGTTGAGCACCACCATCCCGCACTGGATCGACGGCGCCCGCACCACCGGCGTCTCCGCGCGCACGTCGGACGTGTTCGACCCGGCCACCGGGGAGGTCGCCCGGCGGGTGGTCCTGGCCGAGCAGGCCGACGTGGACGCGGCCGTGGAGTCGGCGCTGAAGGCGTCGGTCGGGTGGGGCGAGTCGTCGCTGGCCACGCGCAGCCGGGTGTTGTTCGCGTTCCGGCAGTTGGTGGACCAGCACCGCGACGAGCTGGCCGCGCTGATCACCGCCGAGCACGGCAAGGTGCTGTCGGACGCGGCGGGCGAGGTGCAGCGCGGGCTGGAGGTCGTGGAGTTCGCCTGCGGCATCCCGCACCTGCTCAAGGGCGAGCACGCCGAGCAGGTGTCGCGCGGGGTGGACGCGTACTCGCTGCGCCAGCCGCTGGGCGTGGTCGCGGGCGTCACGCCGTTCAACTTCCCGGTCATGGTGCCGATGTGGATGTTCCCGGTGGCGATCGCCGCGGGGAACGCGTTCGTGCTCAAGCCCTCCGAGCGCGACCCGTCCGCGTCGGTGCGACTGGCGGAGCTGTTCCAGGAGGCCGGGCTGCCCGACGGCGTGCTCACGGTGTTGCAGGGGGACGCGGTCGCGGTGAACGCCCTGCTGGACCACCCGGACGTGGCGGCGGTGTCGTTCGTCGGGTCCACGCCGATCGCCAAGCACGTGTACGCGCGCGGCACGGCGGCGGGCAAGCGGGTGCAGGCGTTGGGCGGCGCGAAGAACCACATGGTCGTGCTGCCGGACGCGGACCTGGACGTGGCGGCGGACGCGGCGGTGTCGGCCGGGTACGGCAGCGCGGGTGAGCGGTGCATGGCGATCTCGGTGGTCGTCGCGGTCGGGGACGTCGGGGACGCGCTGGTGGAGAAGATCGCCGCGCGCACGCGCGAGCTGGTGACGTTGCCCGGCACCGATCCGCGGGCGCAGATGGGTCCACTGGTGACGAGTGTGCACCGGGGCCGCGTTCAGTCCTATGTGGACGCGGGTGCGGCGGAAGGCGCTTCGTTGGTCGTGGACGGCCGCGGGTACGCGCCCGACGGGCACGAGGGCGGGTTCTGGCTCGCGCCGACGCTGTTCGACCACGTGACGCCGGAGATGTCGGTGTACCGGGACGAGATCTTCGGGCCGGTGCTGGGCGTGGTGCGGGTGCCGACGTTCGAGGACGCGGTGGCGCTGGTCAACGCCAACCCCTACGGCAACGGCACCGCCATCTACACCGGTGACGGGCTGGCCGCGCGCGAGTACCAGCGGCGGGTGCACGTGGGCATGGTCGGGATCAACGTGCCGATCCCGGTGCCGATGGCGTACTTCTCGTTCGGCGGGTGGAAGGACTCGCTGTTCGGCGACACCCACGTGCACGGCGCGGAAGGCGTCCGGTTCTACACGCGGGCCAAGGCGATCACCGCCCGGTGGCCGCGCCAGCACGGCGTGGACCTGGGCTTCCCGACGCACGGCTGATCACAGCACCTTGAGGCCGACCACGCCGGCGACGACGAGCGCGAGGCACGCGAGCCGCGCCGGCGAGGCGCTCTCCCCCAGCGCGAGGACGCCGACCGCCGCGACCCCGACCGCGCCCAGGCCGACCCACACGGCGTAGGCGGTGCCCAGCGGCAGGTGCCTGAGCGCGAAGGTGAGCAGGGCGAAGCTGGTCGCGGCGGTGACCAGGCCCAGCGCGGTCGGCCACGGGCGGGTGAACCCGGCGGAGTGGTGGAGGGCGGTGGCCCAGACGACCTCCAACAGGGCCGCCGCGACCAGCAGGAACCAGGCCATCAGGCGGTGACCCCGGCGTCGACGGCGAACTCCGCGCCGGTGATGCCGCGCCCGCCGGGGCCGGCGAGGTGGGCGACGGTGGCGGCGACGTCGTCCGGGTCGAGGTAGCGGCCCAGGGCGGTGTGGCGGCGCTCGGCGTCGGCGTCCGGGCCGTCCGCGGGGTTCATGTCGGTGTCCGTGGAGCCGGGGTGGACGAGGTTGACGGTGATGCCGCGCGGCCCGAGGTCGCGGGCCAGGCCCTTGGTGAGGCCGATCAGGGCGGACTTGGACATCGCGTAGAGGGTCCAGCCGGGGAGGGGCACGCGCCGCGCGAGGCTGCTCCCGACGGTGATGATCCGGCCGCCGTCGGGCAGGTGCGGTTCGGCGGCCTGGGCCAGGAGGAACGCGGCGCGGGCGTGGACGGCGAGGGTCGCGTCGAGTTCGGCGAGCGTGACGTCGCGGACCGGGCCGGAGGGCGCGACGCCCGCGTTGTTGACCACGACGTCGAGGCGGCCGAACGCGGCGAGCACGGCGGCGACGACGTGCCGGGGCGCGTCCGGATCGGCCAGGTCCGCCCGGATCGCCAGGCCCCGCACGCCCCGTGCCGTGACGTCCCGGACCACCTGGTCGGCCCGGTCGGCGGCGGCGCGGTAGGTGATCGCGACGTGCACCCCGTCCCCGGCCAGCCGACGCGCGATCGCCGCGCCGATGCCCCTGCTGCCACCCGTGACCACCGCGACTTCGCCGCGCATGACGCCCCCTCGTAAGCGGAATCAGTTCCGTTTCTGAGTTAACCGGAATCTGTTCCGCTTGTCCACCCGTTCCGCGAGCGGCCACTAGGCTGCGGTGCGTGACGCGGGAGCGAGCCGACGCGGCCCGGAACCGGGCGAGGATCCTCGCGGCGGCGGCGGACCTGGTCGCGGCCCGCGGGGTCGAGGGCCTGGGGATGGCCGAGGTCGCGGCGGCGTCGGGGGTCGGCGTCGGGACGCTCTACCGGCGGTTCGGCGACCAGTCCGGGCTGCTGCACGCGTTGATCGACCAGTCCGAGCGGGCGTTCCAGGAGAGCTTCCTGAGCGGCCCGCCGCCGCTGGGTCCGGGCGCGCCGGCGGCCGAGCGGGTGCGGGCGTTCCTGCACGCCCTGGTGGACCGCACCCTCGCCCAGCTCGACCTGCTGCTGGTGGCGGAGACCGCCGGGCCGTTCGCGCGGTTCGGCGGTGCGTACGACGCCTACCACCGGCACTTGGGCGTGTTGATCGGCCAGGCGTGGCCGGCCGCGGACGCCGCCTTCCTGGCCGACGCGCTGCTGGCACCCCTGGCCGCCAACCTGATCACCCACCGCCACCACGACGCCACCCGGCTCAAGGCCGGCCTCGACGCCCTGCTGCCGCCGCCCGGGTGAGCGGGACCGCCGGGTTGAGGGCGGCGGGTGAGCTGGACGGCGGGTGAGTCGGGCGGCGGGCGGTCGAGCGGTCAGGCAGCGGGCGGTCGGGCGGCGGGCGGTCAGGCCGCGGGCCGTCAGCGGCGGCCGGTCAGGTAGCGGGCGGTCAGGCGGTCGGACAGCGGGCGGTCAGGCGGCGGTCAGCGGTCCGGTGGGCGGACGTAGGCGAGGGCGAAGGCGGTGTCTGCCGGGCGGCCCGTGGGGTCGAAGCACCACACGCTCAGTTCGACGGCCCCGCGCGTCATGTAGCCGTTGAGCGCCGCCACCGTGCAGGTCCGCACCTCGCCGCCCAGCACGCTCACCTGCACCGTGTCCGTCGGCCACACCCTGTTCCGGAATCCGAGCGTCGTGTACTTCACCGCATACCGGCCCACGCTCGTCCGCACGACCGAAGGCACCTCGCCGGTCGTGCTGAACGACCGCGCCACCGACCCGCCCGGCTCGACCGCCAAGTGCCCGGCCGGCACGTCATCACCGTGCAGCCCGGTGTCCGTGAAGCTCACCTGCCACGTCGTGTCCCGGTCGCACGACACCCGAACCGTCCCCGCCCCCGAGGCGTGCCGGCAGCGGGCGAAGCCGCCGGTGGCCGTCAGCTGCGCGTGACCGGCGCTCGCGGGCACCTCGTACTCGCCCACGCCCAGCCGGGTCGCCTGCGCGGACGTCACGACCGGGCCGCCGCCCACGTACACGTGGAACGCGAGGTTCTTCGGCGTCCCCGTGACGCCGTAGCAGTTCACGCCGACCAGGGTGTCGTCGCCGTCCACCCGCTGGTCCCGCACCACGCACACATCGGCAGCCTGGGAGTGCGGCGTCACGTGCGCCACCGGTGAAACGGCCAGGCCCGGCATGCGCACGGTGTACTCGCCGACCCCCGTCCGCAGGACGCTCGCCTTCCGCGCCCACCAGTGGTCGTTGCCCGGCAGGTAACCACCCCACGTGGACCACTGGTGGTTCGGGTTCAGCTGCGCCGGCACGCCCAGCGTCGTCGCGTACTGGTGGACCTGCGCGTAGCCCCAGCCCGGCCGGCTCGGGCCCGGGTCCACCGGGTGCCGCGGACCGGGCTGCTCGCCGGCGGCGAACGGCGGGCGGATCGTCGCGATGCCGAAGTGCTTGTCCGCCAACGCTCCCGTGTCGTCCACGCACTGCACGTCCACCCACACCTCGCCCAGGGGGTGCGCGAACGTGTGCCACCACTGCGTGTGGCAGTACCCGGAGTCGGTCGCGCCGGAGAACGCCGTGCCGCCCCACGTCCCGACGCCCCGCACCAGCACCCGGTACTGGCCGACGCCCAAGCGGTGCAGCGTGAACGCGCCGCCGGTGCTGTTGTACGAACGGGCGGTGTCGATGCGCAGGTCCGGCGCGGTGCCCGTGGTCTGCGCGTACGCGCCCACCGCCCCGAGCGCCACGCCCTCGACGTGGGTCGCGGCCCACCGGGTGTCGCGGTCGCAGTGCACGCGCAGCGTCCGCCCCCGAACGCCCGACGACTGGCAGCGCGCGAAGTCCGGTCCGTACGGCGTGACCTGGGTATAACCGGTGCCGTTGCCGGCGGGCAGGTCCACCTCGTAGCGGCCCGCGCCGGTCCGGCGGACGGGCGCGTCCGGCCCGACGACCGCGGCGCCCGGCGCGGGTTCGGCCAGCAGCACGGTGAACCGGGTGTCGGCCGGCGTGCCGCCCTCGGCGCAGGCGACCACGACGACCTGGTCCGCGCCGTCCTCCCGGTTGTCCCGCACGACACAGCCGACCGGGCGGGCCACCGCGTAGAAGGTGACCGTGGCGTGCGCGACCGCCGTCTCCGACGCCTGCGCCGGGAACCGCAGCCGGTAGACGCCGGTGTCCTCGCGGGTGACGGTGACGGGTCGCGGCGTGCCCCACTGCCACGTGCCGGACAGCTCGGTCTCCTCGCCGATCGGCGACCGCCACGGTTCGACCCGCGCGTACGCCCACTTCGGCGCGGGCGGCGGAGGCGGCGGCAACTCGGTCGTCGTCGTGGCCGTCGTTGTCGTGGTCGTCGTGGTCGGGGCGGCGGGCGGCGCGGGCGACTCCGGGGCCGGCTCGGCGGGCGCCGGCTCGGCGGACGTCGGGCGCGTGGTGGGCGGCGGTGGAGCGGCCGTCGGGCGGGTGGTGGTGAGCGCGACGACGGGTTGCGCGCCCTGCGGCGGCGTCCCGGTCGACAGGGTGGGCACGAACGGCGCGGTGACCTGCGTCGTCGGCAGCGCCACGGTCCCGTCCCGCTCGGGCTGGGTGGCCAGCACGGCGATCACCGCCGCCGCGACGAGCCCGAGCCCGCCCGCCGCGACCCGCACGAGCGCCGGGTTCTCCTGCGCCGCGCGGACCGCCGCGTCCACGCCGGGCAGGCCCATCACGCGCGTCCCCAGCGACCCGAGCAGCCGCGGCGGCGCGGTCGCGAACTCCGTGCCCCGGCCGAAGAACGCGAGCGCCGTCCGCCGGTGCTCGTCGTCGTGCGCGACCCCGATCAGCCCCGGGCCGAGCGCCCACCGCGCGCAGTCCCGCGCGTCGGCCCGCCGCGCCCCGCAGACCGCGCACCGCGCCGCGTGGTCGAGCACGAGCGTGGACTGCTTGGCGTCGAACGGGGTCGTGACCAGCTCGGCGAGCTGCTCGCACCGGCGCGCGCCGACGTGCCCGATGACGTAGGAGGTGACGGCGTTCTCGGTGGCCCGGCGGGCGCGTTGGAGCTGCCGGTCGGCCTGGCCGCGCGGCACGCCCAGCTCCTCGGCCAGCTCCGCGCCGACCACCAGCCGGCCGCGCTGGGCGGTGAGCCGGAGGTGCGCGGCCATCACCGGGCGCAGCCCGGCCGGCACGCCGGGCAGGGCGTTGCGCAGCACGTCCATGACCCGGGCGCGGGTCATCAGGTCCTCGACGCCGGTGTCCGGTTCGACGGCCCGGTCGGGCACCTCGCGGTCGTCCCGGCGGGCCGTGTCGGTGTAGTGGGCCTTGAGCAGGTTGTGGGCGATGCCGGTGAGCCAGGCGTCCAGCTCGCGCGGCTCCTGCCCGTTGCGCAGGCCCTCCAGGGCGCGCACGACGACCTCGCCGACCAGGTCGTCCACCTCGTCGGCCCGGCGCACCCGGGCGCGGAAGAACGGCCGGACCTTGGCCTGGCAGCGCGCGAAGAGCTCGCGCCGGGCGGCCTCGTCACCGGCACGCAGTCGGTCCAGGAGCGGTGAGTCCTCGTGGGCCATCATCGACACCATCTCCACCGGTCGGGGTCGTGTTACCTCCGGTGGGGACGTGCGCGCCGGAACCGGGATCTCCCCGGTTCCGGCGAACTTCCTCCTACGCGTCCACCTTCTCCCGCTCGACCCGCGGCGACGCCTCGGCCGGCGCGGGCCGGCGGACCACGCGGCGCACCAGCGGCCACGCCAGCAGGACCACCACGACGGCGTACACCGCGATCGAGAACGGGGTGTTCACCAGCCCTTCGAGCGAACCGTCGGACAGCTGCAGCGCCCGCCGCATCTGCTGCTCGGCGGCCGGCCCGAGGATGGTGCCGATGATCGCGGGCAGCACGGGCAGCCCGTAGCGGCGCATCGCGAAGCCGAGCAGGCCGATCACGAACATCACCAGCAGGTCGAACACGTCCGCGTTCACCGCGTACGCGCCGACGCTCGCGAAGAACAGGATGCCCGCGTACAGGTACGGCCGCGGGATGCGCAGCAGCTTCGCCCACACCGGCGCGAGCGGCAGGTTCAGCACCAGTAGCAGCACCAGGCCGATGAACAGCGACGCGATCAGGCCCCAGACCAGCGCCGACTCGCGCTGGAACAGCAGCGGGCCGGGCTGGATGCCGTACTGCTGGAACGCCGCCAGCATGACCGCCGCC
This sequence comes from Saccharothrix mutabilis subsp. mutabilis, assembly GCF_039521145.1. NCBI lineage: Bacteria > Bacillati > Actinomycetota > Actinomycetes > Pseudonocardiales > Pseudonocardiaceae > Saccharothrix > Saccharothrix mutabilis. The sequence goes on along the minus strand of NZ_BAAABU010000004.1, from coordinate 457,857 downwards.
ACCGCCGTCGTCGGCAGGCCCAGGGTCAGCATCGACACCAGCGTGCCCGCGGCCGACGCGGACGCCGTCGACTCCGGCCCCGCCACGCCCTCGATCGCGCCCTTGCCGAACTCGTCGCGGTGCTTGGAGAGCCGCTTCTCCGTCACGTACGACAGGAAGGTCGGGATCTCCGCGCCGCCGGCCGGGACCGCGCCGAACGGGAACCCGATGAACGGCCCGCGCAGCCACGGCTTCCACGCCCGCCGCACGTCCGCGCGGTGCAGCCACGGCCGACCCACGGGGATGGCCTCGCTCGCCTTGCGCCGCAGGTGCGCGGCCACCCACAGCGACTCGCCGACCGCGAACAGCGCCACCGCGACCACGACGACGTCCACGCCGTCCGCGAGGTGCAGCGAGCCGAACGTGAGCCGCTGTTGGCCGGTCATCTCGTCCAGGCCGACCAGGCCGATGGTGAGGCCGATGAGCAGGGACGCGAACCCGCGCACGCGGGACGCGCCCAGGACGGAGGTGACCGCGATGAACGCCAGCACCATGATCGCGAAGAAGTCGGGCGCGCCGATGTCCACGGCGTACTTCGCGACCGTCGGGGCGAGTAGCACCAGCAGGGTCGTGCCGATGATGCCGCCGACGAAGTGCCCGATCGCCGCCGCGGCAAGCGCTTGCGCACCCTTGCCCTTGCGGGCCATCGGGTTGCCGTCGATCGCCGCGACCACCGCCGCGCTCTCGCCCGGGGTGTTGAGCAGGATCGACGTGGTCGAGCCGCCGAACATGCCGCCGTAGTAGATGCCGGCGAACATGATGAACGCGCCGGTCGGCTCCAGCCCGTAGGTGACCGGCAGCAGCAGGGCCACCGCCATCGCCGGCCCGATCCCCGGCAGCACGCCGATCGCCGTGCCGAGCAGGACGCCCAGCGCGGCCAGCGCCAGGTGGGTCGGGGTCAGCGCGGTCGCGAACCCCTCCATGAGGTTGCCGAACACGTCCATCACAGCACCCCCACCAGCGGACCGCCGGGCAGGGGGACGCCGAGCAGGTTGTTGAACAGCACGAACGTCAGCACCGAGAGCCCGGCGGCGATCAGCGGGTCGCGCACGGGGTGGCGGCTGCCCAGCGCGTAGGCCGCGCCCCAGAACAGGACCGCGCCGGAGATCGGGAACCCGACCACGCCGATGAGCGCGGCGTTGGCCAGGAACGCCCCGCACAGCAGGAGGACCGTGCGCCAGTCGGCGGGCGCGGACAGGTCCACGTCCTCACCGCCCTCGGCCTCGCCCCGGCCGCCGCGCAGGACGTCCCGCGCGAGCAGGACCGCGACCACGACCAGCGCCACGCCGACCACGACCGGCACCGCCTTCGGGCCCACCGGGCCGCGCTGCGCGAAGTCGGTCGGGATGCGGATCGCGTCCACCAGGACCAGCCCGCCCAGCGCCACCAGGACGGCGCAGATGCCCAGTTCCGAGTGGTCCCGCCACCACGACCGGCGGGACCGCGCTTGTGTCGTCATGCCAGCCCCAAGTCCTTCAGCACCGTGGCCACTCGCTCGTTCTCCTCTCGCAGGAAGGCCCCGAACTCCGCGCCGGGCGTGAAGGCGTCGGTCCACCCGTTGCGCGCCAACGCCTCCCGCCACTGCGGGGTCCCGTGCAGGTCCGTGAACAGCTCCACCAGCCGGGCGCGGTCGGCGTCGGACACCCCCGGCGGGGCGACCACGCCGCGCCAGTTGGTGAACTCGACGTCCACGCCCGCCTCGCGCAGCGTGGGCGCGTCCACCCCGGGCACCCGCTGCCCGCTGGTCACCGCCAGCACGCGGATCTGCCCGGCCTCGATCTGGTCGCGGTACTCGCCCACCCCGGACACGCCGAACGCGACCTTCCCGCCCAGCACGGACGCGAGCAGCTCGCCGCCGCCGTCGAACGGGATGTAGTTGACCTGCTTGGGCGCCAGCCCCACGGCCTTGGCGATGAGCATCGGCGCGAGGTGGTCCGGCCCGCCCGGCGACGACCCGCCGCCGACCTGCACCGCGCCGGGGTCCGCCTTCCACGCCGCGACCAGCTCGTCCAGCGTCCGGTACGGCGAGTCCTTGCCGACCACGACGATGTCCGGCTCCTCGATGAGCTTCGCGATCGGCGTGGTGTCCAGCAGCGACGACGGCGACTTGTTGGTGTAGACGCTGCCGACGACGCCCAGGCCCATCGACATGACGAGCTTGCCGTTGCCGCGCTCGTTGACCGTCCGGCCCAGGCCGACGGTGCCGCCCGCGCCGGGCAGGTTGAACACCTCGGCGTTGCGGATCAGCTCGGCGTCCTCCATGGCCTTCGCGGCGGTGCGCGCGGTGACGTCGTACCCGCCGCCCGGCGAGTTCGGCACCAGCACGCGCAGCCCGCGCAGGGTGGTCCCGCCGCCCTCCGCGCCGGAGGTCAGCAGCGGCGGCACCAGCACGACGACCGCGAGCGCGGCGGCCACCGCGAGCCAGCCCCTCCACCGCCCCGAGGGCCGGCCGGACAGCCGCTCGGACGGCATGTCGGTGGTCGGTGACGACACTGTGATCCCCGCCTCTCTTCCGCGTGGTTGGACATGTTGCACTCGTGTAAACAGGGAAGTCCCGCTTGCGCGCCTAGAGGTTTTTTTGGTCGTTGTGGTCACGGAGGTGCCCATGGGTGGACGTGGGTCGCTGGCGCGCCAGCTGCTCGTGTGGCAACTCGTAGTGGTCGTGGCGCTGCTCTGCGCGGTCGGCGTGCTGTCCGTCGTCCAGGCGGGGGCGAACTTCCGCACGACCGAGGGACGCCGGATGCTGTCCGTGGCCGAGGACACCGCCGCCACCGCCGGGGTCCGCGCCTCGCTGGCCGACCCGCTGCGGCACTACGCGCTGGCCCCGTTCGCCACGACCGCGCAGAGCCTGTCCGGGGCGAGCTACGTGATCATCGCCGGCGCGGACCGCGAGGTGCTCACCTCACCCGACCCGGCCCAGGTCGGCGAACCGCTGGAGCTGGGCGACAGCACCGCCCTGGCCGGCCGCTCGTGGGTGGGCGAGCTGGGCGGGGCGACCGTCGCGCACGTCCCGGTCATCGGCGACGGCGGGCAGGTCATCGGCCTGGTCGCCGCCGGGCAGCAGGCCCCGGGGTTCTGGGAGGGTGTGCTGGACTCGCCGGACAACGCGCTGCGCCTGCTCGGCGTGGCGCTGGTGATCGGCGTGGCCGGCTCGCTGCTCCTGGCGCGCCGGGTGAAGAACCAGACCCTGGGCCTGGAACCGCACGAGATCACCGCCCTGGTCGAGTACCGCGAGGCGTTGCTGCACGGCATCAAGGAGGGCGTGGTGGCGCTGGACCCGCAACACCGCGTGACCCTGGTCAACGACCACGCCCGCGAGCTGCTCAACCTGCCCGACGACGCCGTGGGCCGCTCGGTGGCCGACCTGGGCGTGGACGAGCGGCTGCGCGACGTCCTGACCGGCCGCGTCACCGGAGCCGACCAGGTGGCGCTGGGCGAGGGCCGGGTCCTCACACTGAACCGCATGCCCCTCGACGTGCACGGCTCGGTCGTCACCCTCCGCGACCGGACGGAACTCAGAACGCTCCGGGACGAGCTGGACGCGAGCCGGCACGCCACCGACACCCTGCGCGCCCAGGCGCACGAGTTCAGCAACCGCCTGCACACCATCGCGGGCCTGGTGGAGCTGGGCGAGTACGACGAGGTGCGCGGGTTCATCAGCCGGATCAGCGGTGCGCAGGGCCGGTGGCGGGCGGAGGTGTCGTCCCGCGTGGCCGACCCGGCGGTGGCGGCGCTGCTGATCGCGAAGTCCAGCCTGGCGGCGGAACGCGGCATCGGCCTGCGCCTCGACCCGGCCAGTCACCTGTCCACTGTGGACGAGGTGCTGTCCACGGATCTCGTGCTGGTGTTGGGGAACCTCGTGGACAACGCCCTCGACGCGTTGACCGAGCAGGGCTGGATCGAGGTGTCCGTACGCCAGGTGGACGGCGAAGTCCTCGTGGTGGTCCGAGATTCCGGGCCGGGCGTCGCGCCGGAGCTGGCCGAGGAGGTGTTCCGCCACGGCTTCACCACCAAGGCGGCGGAACAGGGTTCCCGGGGCCTGGGCCTGGCGCTGATCCGGCAGACCTGCTTGCGGCGCGGCGGTTCCGTCCGCGTGGACGGCGCCGTGTTCACCGCGCGGCTGCCCGTGGAGGTGGCGGGGTGATCAGGGTCCTGGTGGTGGACGACGACTTCATGGTCGCGAAGGTCCACAGTGGATACGTGGCGCGGACACCGGGTTTCGAGGTCGTCGGCGTCGCGCACACCGGGGCGGACGCGCTGCGGCTGGTGCGGGAGCAGCGGCCGGACCTGGTGCTGCTGGACATCTACCTGCCGGACCTGGACGGGCTGGGCGTGCTGCGCGAGCTGCGGTCCGGGCCGGACGAGGTGGACGTCATCGTGATCACGGCGGCGACGGATGTCGAGACCGTGCGCAGCGCCATGCGCGGCGGGGTGCTGCACTACCTGATCAAGCCGTTCGAGTACGCGGCGCTGCGCGACCAGCTGGCGCACTTCGCGGCCCTGGACCGGCGGCTGGGCCGGTTGGCGTCGGCCGGGCAGGCGGACGTGGACCAGGTGTTCGGGGCGCGGCCGACGTCCGCGGCCCGGTTGCCCAAGGGGTTGAGCCCGCCGACCGCGGCGCTGGTGGAGCGGGTGCTGCGGGAGCGGCCGGGCGGGGTGTCGGCGTCGGAGTGCGCGGAGGCGACCGAGTTGGCCCGGGTGTCGGCCCGGCGCTACCTGGAGCACTTCGTGGCGATCGGCAAGGCCGAGGTGCGGCTGCGGTACGGCGGCACGGGCCGGCCCGAGCGGCAGTACGTCTGGCTCGGCTGACCGCCGACGCCGCGCGCCCCGCGGTCACTGCCGCCGCCCCGCGGGCCTAGTCCCAGCGGCCGGTGCGGCCCTGCTTGGTCTGGGCGCGGCGCTTCTTCTCCGCGATCCGGCGTTCCTGCGAGCCCTTGGTCGGCTTGGTGGGCCGCCGCTTGGGCGGCGGGGGCGCCGCCGCGTCGCGCAGCAGCCGGACCAGCCGTTCGCGGGCCGCCTGGCGGTTCTTCAACTGGGTGCGGAACTCGCTGGCCGCGATGGTCAGCACCCCGTCCACCAGCCGGTTGTCCAGCCGGGCCAGCATGCGGTTGCGCAGGTGTTCCGGGACCGCCGGCGAGGACGCCAGGTCGAACGACAGCTCGACCCGGCTGTCCGCCGTGTTCACGCCCTGGCCGCCGGGGCCGGAGGACCTGGAGAAGCGCTCGCTCAACTCGGCCGCCGGCACCACCAGCGTCCGCGTCACCACCAGGTCCTCGCCCACCCGACCAGGTTAGAACGTCAGGCCGGGGATCGTCGCGAGCTTTACCGCCTGGTCCTCGGTCAACGGCTGACCGCCGTCGCCCACGGCCTTGTCGCTGCTGTTGGACACCTGGACGTGCACCCGGCCGCCCGGGATGGCCACGTCCACCAGGGTGAGCCTGATCCCGTTCCACTCGCTGGTGCTGACGAACACCTCGCGTTCGTCGGGCTGCCGGAACACCCGGCACCCGGGCTCGCACTTCGGCGGGTTGCCCGGCATGAGGTAGATCAGCACCATGCCCCTGCCCGCCGCCGTCGTCACGTCGGTGACCGACTTGTACTGGGTGCCCGACGCGGCGAAGGTCCACGGCGTCATCGGGTCGCCGGCGATCGGGCCGACCTGCGCGCCCTCCGGCAACGCGCCCGACGCGGCGAGCAGCGCCGTGAGCTGTTCGGCCCGCTCGTCCGTCACCGGCCGCGGCGGCTGGGGGAGCGGCATGGACGGCACGTCCGCCCCCGGCTTGGTCGTGTGCGTCACCCGCGGCTCGTCCGCCGGCGACGACGGCGGGGCCGCGGTGGTCAGCGGCGGGGACGCCGAGGACGCCCCCACCTCCACCGAGCCGCCGCCCCCGCTGGACCCGAGCATGGCGGGCACGCACACGGCGGTGACGGTCACCAGGACGGCGACGCCGGTCACGGCGCGGCGCACGGCCACGCGGCGCTTGCCGGCCTTCATGATCTTCGGCACGTCGAGGGTGAGCGGGGGCTCGCCGTCGAACGCGGTTTCCAGGGCCTGCTTGATGTCGCTCATCGCTGCTCCTCGAAGACGTGGCGGCCGAGAAGTTCCCGCAGCGTGGCCAAACCCTTCGCCGCCTGGCTCTTCACGGTGCCCTCGGACCGACCGAGGAGACGGGCGGTCTCGGTGATGCTCAGGTCCTCCCAGTAGCGCAGGACCACGACAGCGCGCTGCCCCTTCGGCAGGGCCGCCAACGCCTCCCGGACGTCCAGGTCGGCGTGGCCGGCGCCGGCCACGGGCGTGTCCGGCAGCCGCTCCACCACCGTCTCCCGGCTGCGGAACCCGCGCCGCGACTCGTCGATGGCCGCGCGGACCAGGATCTTGCGCGCGTAGGCGTCCAGCCCGCCGTCCCGGCGGATCCGGGGCCACGCCACGTACAGCTTGGTCAACGCGGTCTGCACCAGGTCCTCGGCCCGGTGCCAGTCGCCGCACAGCAGGTACGCGGTCCGCCGCAGCACCAGCGCGCGGGCTGCGACGAACTCGGCGAACTCGCGGTCGCGTTCCACTCGCCCTCCCTCGGTCGCCGGTCAATACGGGACCGGGACCGCGCGGGGTTGCCTCACCCGTCGAACGACATCCAGGCGTCCACGATCACCCGCCGCAGGACCACGACGCCCCCGCCATCCAGCCGGACGACGGGGGCGGTCATGGGCGTTTCCCTAGAACCTCGGGTGGTCACCGACGAGCGCGGTCGCGCCGTCCTCGGAGCGGGTCACCTCGCCCAGCACCCAGGCGGGCACGTGGCGGGCGGTCAGCACGGCCAGGGCGCGGTCGACGTCCTCCGGGGACACGACGGCGACCATGCCGATGCCCATGTTGAACGTCTTCTCCATCTCCTCGCGCTCCACCCGGCCGCGCTGGGCGATCATCTGGAACACCGGCGCGGGCGTCCAGGTGCCGCGGTCGAGGGTGGCGTGCAGGCCCTCGGGCAGCACGCGCGCCAGGTTCGCGGCCAGGCCGCCGCCGGTGACGTGCGCGAACGTCCGCACCTCGGCCTCCGCGGCCAGCGCGAGGCAGTCCTTGGCGTAGATGCGGGTCGGCTCCAGCAGCTCCTCGCCGAGGGTGCGGCCGAACTCCTCGACGTGCCCGGACAGCGGCATGCGGCCGATGTCCAGCAGCACGTGCCGGGCCAGGGAGTACCCGTTCGAGTGCAGCCCGGAGGACCCCATGGCGATGACGACGTCGCCGTGCCGCACGCGGTCCGGCCCGAGCATCGCGGACGCCTCGACCACGCCCACGCCGGTGCCGGAGATGTCGTAGTCGTTCTCGCCCATCAGGCCGGGGTGCTCGGCGGTCTCGCCGCCCAGCAGCGCGCAGCCGGCCTGGACGCAGCCCTCCGCGATGCCCTTGACCAGCGCCGCGACCTTCTCCGGCACGACCTTGCCGATGGCGATGTAGTCCTGCAGGAACAGCGGCTCCGCGCCGCACACCACGAGGTCGTCCACCACCATCGCGACCAGGTCGATGCCGACGGTGTCGTGCTTGTCCAGCGCCTGGGCGACCGCGATCTTGGTGCCGACGCCGTCGGTGGACGACGCGAGCACCGGCTCCTTCCAGCGGTCCAGGCGCAGCTTGAACAGGCCCGCGAACCCGCCGATGCCGCCGAGCACCTCGGGCCGCTGCGCCTTCGCCGCCCACGGCTTGAGCTTCTCCACCGCCTCGTCACCTGCGGTGATGCTGACTCCGGCGGCGGCGTAAGTGGCCTTGGGGGTGTCGGTCACGTCACTGGCTCTCATGTTGTGCGGGCAGGTCTGTCAGGGACGCCGCAAAGCGTCCTCGGCACCGTACCCGTTCGCCAGAACGGGAGCCGCCGAGCCCGCCACGCCCCGGATGCCCTCCAGCAGGTGCTTGCCGATCAGGGCGTCCTCGGGCAGCGGGATGGGGTACTCGCCGTCGAAGCAGGCCGAGCACAGCCGGGTGCGGGGCTGTTCGGTGGCCGCGACGAGCTGCTCCAGCGACACGTAGCCCAGCGAGTCGGACCCGATGGAGCGGCGGATGCCGTCGTCGTCGAGGCCGTTGGCGATCAGCTCGGCGCGGGAGGCGAAGTCGATGCCGTAGAAGCACGGCCACTTCACCGGCGGGGACGCGATCCGGACGTGCACCTCGACCGCGCCGGCCTCGCGCAGCATGCGGACCAGGGCGCGCTGGGTGTTGCCGCGCACGATCGAGTCGTCCACGACGACCAGGCGCTTGCCGCGGATGACGTCGCGCAGCGGGTTGAGCTTGAGCCGGATGCCCAGCTGCCGGATGGTCTGCGACGGCTGGATGAACGTGCGGCCCACGTAGGCGTTCTTGACCAGGCCGGACCCGTAGGGGATGCCGGAGGCCTGGGCGTAGCCGATGGCGGCCGGGGTGCCGGACTCGGGCACCGGGATGACCAGGTCGGCCTCCACCGGGTGCTCCTGGGCCAGGCGGCGGCCGATCTCGACTCGGGTGGCGTGCACGGACCGGCCGGCGATCGTGGTGTCCGGGCGGGCCAGGTAGACGTACTCGAAGATGCAGCCCTTGGGCTCGGGGTTGGCGAACCGGGACGACCGCAGGCCGTTCTCGTCGATCGCGATCAGCTCGCCCGGCTCGACCTCGCGGACGAACGACGCGCCCACGATGTCCAGGGCGGCGGTCTCGCTGGCCACGACCCAGCCGCGCTCCAGCCGGCCCAACACCAGCGGGCGCACGCCGTGCGGGTCGCGGGCCGCGTAGAGGGTGGACTCGTCGGAGAAGGCGAGGCAGAACGCGCCGCGCAGGGTCGGCAGGAGCTGCATGGCGGCCTGCTCGATGCCGATGTCCGCGGCCTGCGCCGCGAGCAGCCCGCACACCAGGTCCGAGTCGGTGGTCGCGCCGTGGCTGGTGTCCACGCCCAGCTCGCGGGCGCGGACCAGCAGCTCGGCGGTGTTCACCAGGTTGCCGTTGTGGCCCAGCGACAGGCCGGAGCCGGTCGCCGTGGTGCGGAAGGTGGGCTGGGCGTTCTCCCACGTGGTGGAGCCGGTCGTGGAGTAGCGGCAGTGCCCGACGGCGACGTGGCCGCGCAGGCTGGACAGCACCTGCTCGTCGAACACCTGGCTGACCAGGCCCAGGTCCTTGAAGACGACGACCTGGCTGCCGTCGCCGACGGAGATGCCGGCGGCTTCCTGCCCGCGGTGCTGCAACGCGTACAGGCCGTAGTAGGTGAGTTTGGCGACCTCTTCGCCCGGCGCCCAGACACCGAACACCCCGCATTCCTCGCGGGGCTCCTGCTCGGTATCGGTGCGGCCGGTTGCTGACTGGTCGGTGACCACCGAGTGCTCCCTAGCGACGCGGGCGGGCTGCACACCGAGTGTAAGGCGAACGGGGGGTGAACCACCCCCATCAGCACCCGTCGGACGTGAGCAAGCACACCCCGTCAGTCCAGCTTGACCACGCTGAGCAGGCTCTGGTCACCGGTGGTCTTGAGCGGCAGCCGGCCCCAGAGCCCGTAGTGGACGATCTGCGCCTCGCCGGTGATCTGGAGGTCGGTCTCCTCACCCGGCCACGCGGCCCGCAGCTCGGGCACCACCCCGGGCTCCAGGGTGACCACCCACGCCTCGGGGACGTCGGTGAGCTGCACGAACGCGGTGCCCTTGGCGGTCGGCGGGACGTCGGTGGCGTACTTGGCGGCCAGGAGGGTGCCCAGGGACTCCTCGATGCCGTCCACGGCGAAGTCGGTGTCGCCTGCGACCAGCTCGCGCAGGGCGGCCTGGGCGTCCCAGCGGCGCAGGTCGAGTTCGTGGGCGATGCGGCGGTGCCACACCCAGGCGAGGTCGGGCGCGGCGGGCGAGAACGTCCAGGCGGGGCGGTTGCCGGGGACGGCGGGCAGCACCTCGGCGGCCAGCGCGAGCTGCGCGTCGAGGTAGTCGAGGGGGACGACGTCCCGCGGCACCGGGGGCAGGTTGAGCCGGACCGTGCTGCCGCTGCGCAGGTATTCGAGGGAGGTCTGGAGGAAGCGGCCGACGTGCAGGGTCAGCTCGGTGAACGTCCAGCCGGGGCAGCTGGGCACCTTGGCCTCCGGGTCGGCCCCGCCCACGGCTGCGCGGAACATCGCGGCCTGCTCCTCGAACTTCGCCGTCCACCGCTGCGGGTTCCAGCCAGCCACTTGCGCCTCCCGTGTCCTGTCACGCCGCCTCCACCGACGCGGCCACAGCGAACATGGTTCCGCATCCGGGCTCACGTTTCGCGGGAACCGGGGATGATCGTGCTGCGTCGGAGTGGCCAGCGGCTAGCGGCACGAAGGGTGGGGAACCGTGTTCGGTGTGCGACCAGAGACGTTGCGCGCGGCGTCCAAGCAGTTCCACGAGGGTGCGGACGCGGCGGGCGACGGAGCCGAGATGATCTCGATGCTGCGCCTGGACGCGAGCGCCCTGGGCGAGGTCGCCGCCGCCGCCGAGTTCGCCGACGCCCTGGCCAAGTGGGCCGGCGAGCAGTCCGACGACCTGCGCCGCGGCAGCGCGTGGTACCGCGACGCGGGCGACGGCCTGAACGAGAACGCCGACGCCTACCAGCGCGCCGACGACGACTCCGGCAACTCGTTCCGTTCCGTGGAAGGTGGCCTGGCGTGAGCTTCGTCGACCCCGAGGTCCTGTACGGGCAGCTCGCGTCGGGCGACGCGGGCCGAGTGGCCGCCGCCGCGGACCCCATCAGCGGCGCGCAGAGCGCCGTGAGCCGAGCGGGCCAGTCCGTGACCACCGGCGGTCAGACCGCCACCGCCAGCTGGCAGGGCGAGTCGGCCCAGAGGTTCGGCGTGCGCGCCGAGCTGTCCACCAGGTCCGCCACCGTGGCCGGCGAACGCCTGGGCGCGGGCATCGACATCGTGCAGGCGGCGTCCCGGGCGTACGGCCAGATGCGCGGCAGCGCGGACCAGCTGATCGACTTCTGGCGCGGCCGCTCCCCGGCGCTGGACGAGGCGCAGACGCGCGAGCTGGCGAACAAGGTCAACGAGCAGCTGACGAACGTCAAGAACAGCTACGAGAACGTCCTGCGCTCGTACGCGAAGGCCCTGTCGGGCGTCCGCCCGGCCTTCCAGGAGGTGGCGGCGAAGGACGCCGGCTGGAACACGGCCGTCCAGTCCATGCGGACGACCGCCACCGTCCCCCCGCCGGGCACCGACCCGAAGAAGGTCGCCGAGTGGTGGAAGTCGCTGACGAAGGAACAGCAGGACGAACTCCTGCGCACGAAGTTCCAGGAACTCGGCCAGCTCCGCGGCCTGCCCTCGGAAGTCCTCGACACCGCCAACCGCCGCCGCATCGACGACGACCGGCAGCGCTTCTCGGCGGAGGCCGACCAGCTCCAGTCGCAGATGGACGCGCGGGCCCGCGAGCTGGGCCTGGACCCGAGCAAGTCCGACGACCTGACCAAGCTGCTGAACGACCCGCGGTACGCGGACCTGGCCGAGAAGAAGGACGTCGCCCAGACCAAGGCCGACAACGCGGAGAAGGTCCAGAAGAGCATCGACCAGGCCGACCAGTTCGCGCGTGACCGCGGCTGGCTCAAGCCCGACGGCTCGCCCGACGTCCGGATCATGGCCTGGGACCCCTACGGCCCGCGCGGCGACGGTGCCACCGCGATCGCGTACGGCAACCCCGACACCGCCAAGAACCTCGCGGTGGCCGTGCCGGGCACCGGCTCCACGCTCGACAACTTCTCCATCAGCCAGGCCGGCAACCTCCGCGAGGCCATGGGCCCGAACGGCAACGCCACGATCCAGTGGCTGGGCTACGACGCCCCCGGCTGGGCGCCCGGCGAGGTCGACAACCCGGCGCAGGCCCGCGAGGGCGGCGCGAACCTGGTGGCCGACGTCGACGGCTACCGCGCCGCCGCCGAGGCCGCCGGCAACCGCCAGCACCTGACCGTGATCGGTCACTCCTACGGCTCGACCACCGTGGGCTACGCCGGCATGAACGGCCTGGCGGCGGACGACATCGCGTTCGTCGGCTCGCCCGGTGTCGGCGCGTCGAACGTCAACCAGCTCTCCGCCGGCCCCGGGCACGTCTACGTCGGCGCGACCGAGCACGACCCCGTGGTCCAGGGCACCAGTTCCAGCTGGTTCACCCAGGACGGGTCGTCGATCGGCCCGTACGACGACCGGTTCGGCGCGAAGACCTTCGGCACCAGCGACGGCACCTCGGCGCTCGGCGCCCACTCGCAGTACTACGCGCAGAACTCCGAGTCCCTGGACAACCTCGCCAAGATCGCCACCGGCGACGGCGGCTCGGTGACCGAGCAGAAGTGGCACGACAACCCGCTCGGCCCGTCGCTGCCCGGTTCGCACATCCCGGTCGTCGGCCCGGTGATCGACGTCGTGAGCGGCACGGCGGTCGGTGCCGCCGATCTCGTCACGGACGCGGGTTCCGGTCTCTACAACGCCGGTCGCGACGCCTGGAACGGCAACTGGTCCGGGGCGGGCAACGGGCTGGTCAACACCGGCAAGGAGATCGTCAACGACACCGTGGACGTCGTGGTCGGCGGAGTCGGCGACGTGGTCGAAGGCGGACGTGACCTGGTCGAGGGCGCGAAGGGCGCCTGGGACAAGACCGTCGGCTCCTGGTTCTAGGTCGTGCGGCGCGGGTGGGCGGGGTGTCCCGCCCACCCGCGGCGGCTCGTCACGCCGCGCGGCACGGACCCACCGACAGCTTGGGGTCCACACCGTCGAAGCCGTTGTCGTCCGAACGCTTCACCGTGCAGGTCACGACATCACCGACCTTGACGTCCTTCGGGAGTTGGTCGAGGTCGGCGCCGTAGGTGCCGGTGTGCGGCGCCTTCGCCTTGTCCTGGCTCTCGTCCAGCTCCATGCCGACCCGGGTGGCGGCCTTCCCCGTGGGGTCCGGGACGATCCGCACGACCTTGAGCCGCACGTCGCCCTCCCACTCGGAGCCGCACCCCACGAGGACCAGTCCGACCGCCGCCACGACCACACCGAGCTTCAACGCCTTCACGTGCCCGAGCCTAGCCAGTGGCCGTGGCGCGTGCGGCGGGTTCAGATCCGGACGACCGGGAGCAGGGTGGAGAGGTCTGCTCGGCTGCCGGACGCGGTCACCCGCGCGTCTTCCAGGGCCTGGGACCACTCCATGCGGCCCGTGGCCAGGAGGAGCCAGGTTTCCGGGTCGGTTTCCACCACGTTCGGTGGGGTGCCCCGGGTGTGGCGGGGGCCGGCTAAGCACTGCACTGCCGCGAACGGCGGGACCCGTACCTCGACGCTGCGGCCCGGGGCCAGTTGTTCCAGGGTGCGCAGGCTGAGCTTCACCGCCGTGGCCAGGACCGGGCGGTCCGGTTTGTCCGCTTCCCCCGTCAGCCAGGGGAGGACGGCGGCCACGGCGGTGCGCAGCTCGGTCGGGTCGACGGGCTTGGGCGGCATCCGACCAGGTTAGCGGTGGCGCAGGGCGCGTTGGGCCTGGTGCAGGTTGCGGGGCTCGACCGGGGTTCCGTAGGACTCCAGGGCCGCGTTCAGGGGGCCGGTGAAGTCCGGTTTGTCGATCTGGCCGAACTCGGTGACCTCGCTGATGCCGACCGTGGCGCTGAGCGGTGCCACGTGGTCGATCTTCACGCAGCCCGCGCGGCCGTTGGTGACGGTCACGTTCCAGTGCGTGAACCTCGCCCCGTACAACGGTCCCGCGTCCGCCGAACCGCCGTGCGCGCCGTCGTTGTGGATCGTGATCTCGGTGCGGACGTTGGCGAACGGCAAGCCGCGGTGCGTGTCGAACGTGCCCGCGTCCATCCGCCCGCGCGACCAGACGTTGCCGCACGACAGGCCTTCCACGTTGACGCCGTGGTGGCCGGACCCGGGCGTGGGTGGTTCGGTGAAGGCGCCGATCGCGAAGTCCTGCACCAGGTTGTCGTGCGACTGCTCGCGGCACGCGTACGAGTGGTGCTGACCCCGGCCCTCGACGCGGGTGTTCAGCAGCGAAACACCCTTGGCGGACACCAGCAGGAAGCCGTTGTCACTGTCCACAACGGACACGTCGTCGGCCCAGCAGTCCCAGGCGCACTGGAACGCCAGGCCGTTGTAACCCTTGTCCTGCAAGTGGGCCGGGCGCGTCGTCTTTGCCATGCGGATCGTCAGGCCCTCGACGCCGACGCCGGTGATCGGCGGCGCGAGCGTGGTCAGGCGGGGGTTGAAGGACGGGCGGGCGTCCAGGGGCAGTGGTTGGGCCAGGCGAACCCTGTTGCCGCGCACCGACCCGATGCGGACCGGCCACACGAAAGGCTTGTACGACAACAGTTTCGTCTTGTCGCTCCACTTGTAGGTCTGCGTGCCCGGGATGTCACCGCACATGTGCTTGAACAGCCCGTAGTCGCCGTCGTCGTCGAGCTGGAGCAGGACCCGTTGCCCGGCCCGGAGGTTCGAGGCGTCGGCGACGGTGAGGTCACACGTTCCACGATCCGCGTGTTCAACAATCCTCGCCAGCTCGGTGCTCTCGTCACCGCCGTTGCCGGTCCACCCCTCGAACGGCCAGCGCTGCGCCCGGATCGCGTCGACCAGCGCGCGGTACCGGTCGCGGTGGCACACCCACACCAGCCCGCCGCTCCAACTCCACGCGGAACTGGTGCCGCCGTACCGGCTGCGGTTGACCCCGACGACCTCTTCGAGCGGGCGCGTGGCGAACAGCGTGGTGCGGGCGCTGCCGACGCCGCGCAGGACGACGTTCGAGTGGCCGACGCGGACGACGTCGTCGATGCGGTAGGTCCCGGCGGGCAGCAGCACCGTGCCACCGCCGCGCCGGCCGACGTCCTCGATGGCCCGGTTGATGGCGGCGGAGGCGTCGGCCGATCCGTCCGGCTTCGCGCCGTAGCGCAGGACGTTGGCGCGCACGGCGGGGCGCGGCGGGCGTTGCCCGGTCCGGTAGCCGGCGAAGGCGACGTTGGGGATGCGCGGGTGGGCGTTCGGGTCGGCCACGAACTCCCGCCACAGCCCGGCGGGTGCGGGTTCCGTGCCCCGCGCGGTGCCGGCGAACACCGCGCTACCGAGTAGGGCCGCTCCGGATCCGATCAGGAACTGCCGTCGCTCGATGGTCATCTGGCCGTCTCCTCGTGCAAGGGGGCGGCAGCGGTGACCAGATCAAACCCCAGGAACGACCCGAACGCCAGACCCGGCAACCGGACGCACGCACGAACGCGCCGAACCGCGACCGGGCGCGCCCGCACGAAACGCGCCGACCCGGTCCCGGGAGTCGCTAGATCTTCGCGGCGCGCACGGCCTCGGCCAGCAGCTCCTCCACCTGGTGCACCAAGCGGCGCGCGTCGGTCGGCGTGAACGTGCTCCACGGCTCCGACCCGTTCGACGCCCGCCGTTGCTGCAGGTAGCGCCCGTCCTCGGTGTCGAAGAACGCCACCACCCGGTCCGGCCGGCAGCGCTTGCCGTACTTGTCCCGGGCCGCCGCGCCGAAGTTGCCCGTGTGGACCAGGCCGGTGAACATCTTCACCAGCGTCGTCGCGTCCTCCTGGCGCACGCCGTGGTTGCGCAGCGAGTTCTCCAGGCTCTTGGGCGAGCCGTCGGAGTTCTTCACCGCCTTCTCCAGGTCGGCGCTGGGCATGGTCACCGAGTGACCGGTGCCCGCCGGGTGCGCGGGCAGCGTGCCGAGGACCGCGCTGGGCAGGCCGCTGCCCGCCGCGCGCCGGAACGTCAGCTGGTTGTCGCTCAAGGTCGCGATCGCGCCGTGGTCGCCGTTGGCCGCCGCGAGCACGCGCACGCTGCGCCCCACCCAGATGCGGCCGTCCACCTCGCGCTCCGGCCGGACGAACTGCCGGAGCAGGTAGTCCAGCTCCGGGTGCAGCCCGGTCGGGCCGCCCAACCCGCGCGCGCCGACGGCCTGCCACACGCGGCGCTCCAGGTCGGCGCGCTCCTGGTGGGTCTTGCCCGGCGACGGCACCTTGATCACCAACGGCATCGGCCCGAGGTCGAGCCGTTCCCACAGGACGTCGAACTCCTCGGCGGAGAGGGTGATCGGTTCCCTCTCGGCCTGCCCCCCGAAAATGGTCACTGCTGCCGCTCCACGTCAACCTCAGCACCGGCCCCACCCCGACGATGGGGCCCTCTTGCCAGTCCAGGCCGGGACCCGTGGAGGTCCCGGCCTGGACGCCGAACCGTCGAGCTACTGCGGGGTCTCGCCGATCACCGGCGGCGCGACCAGGCGGTCGTCACCGAACACGTCGTCCGTCTCGACCAGGTAGTCGGCGGACTTGTGCTCGATGTCGTCCTCGCCGTTCGCGCCGTGGCCGGCCGCGCCACCCGCGCCCATGCCCGCACCCGGACCGCCGGGACGACCACCGGGGCCGCCCGGACCACCGGGGCCACCCGGACCGAAGCCGCCGACACCGGCCATGCCGCCACGACCGGGCATCCCGCCCGGGTTGCCGCCCATGCCGGGGCCGCCGGGCATACCGGGACCGCCGGGGCCGAAGCCGCGACCCATGCCGTTCGGACCACCGGGGCCACCGGGACCGCCCGGCATGCCGGGACGCATCGGCGGCACACCCGGCCGGTTCTGACCACCCGGACCGGTGGGCACGCGCGGCGGGACCGGCGGGTTCGTGCCCGTCGGCGGCTTCCAGCCGGGCGTCGGACCACCGGGCGGGTTCGTGCCCGGCGGCAGACCACCGATCGGCGGCGTGGGCGTCGGCGTGACCGGCGGCGGGGTCGGGGTCGGGTTGGGCGTCACCCACGACGGGTTGGTGGTGCCGCCCTGGAACGACGGCGGCGGGGCCGCCGGCGGGGCCGGCGTGGGCGCGGCCCAGGACGGCTTGGTGGTGCCGCCGCCGTCACCGGGCGGCGTCCACGTCGGCGTGCTGTTGTAGTTCGCGCTGCTGGTGTTGTAGCTCTGCTGGCCGCCGGGCGACGGGGTGTCGACGACGACCTGCGGCGGGGGGACGAACTCGCCCAGCGTGTTGGAGTTCCACTCGCTGCTGGACTGGTAGTTGTTCATCACCTCGACGGCCTTGGCCTCGGCGTTGTCCTGCGCCGCTTCCTGGGCCTCGTGGTCCTTCTGCTGGTTGATGACGTGCATCATGCCCACCGGGCCGCCCAGCGCGCCGAGGACCTTGTCCCCGGTCGACGGGGCCTCGGTGGTCACCTTGACCGGCTCGGGCATCTCCTTGCGGGCGTCCGCGATGTAGTCCGCCTGCAGCTGCGCGGAGGCCTTCATCGTGTCGGAGCCCTGCTTGGCGTCACCGGCCCACTGGGCGAGCGGCGACAGCGCCTTCTGGGTCTCGTCGGCGGTCGAGCCCTCCCACTTGGCGCCCAGCTTCTCCAGGCCGCGGTGGATCGACTCGTCGATGTCGGCCAGGGTCTCGGAGAGCGCCTTCCACTTGTCCTCGATGGGACGGGAGGCGGCGACGCCCGGGCCTTCGTTGATCATGCGGTGCAGATCGGGGTGGGCATACCCGCGCCAGCGGTGGTCACCCATCGTGCTCGCCCCCCTCGGGTGCGTTGTCCATCAGTCTGTGGTCGGTGGTGGTCAGTCGCGCTTGACGCGTCCCCAGGAGGCGACGTTGTCACCCTCGACGCGGCGGTAGTTGTCCTCGATCGCCTGGAGCTGCCGCACCACGCCGTCGAGCTGCTTGCGGTACTCCTTGATCGCGGTCAGTGCGGCGGAGTCACCGGCCTCGAAGGTGTCCTGGTTGAACTTCTCCGCGGTCTCCTTGGAGACCGGGTCGCCCGCCCAGTTCTTCGCGCGCAACGCCCACTCCGCGTCCCGCAGCTGCGCGTCGAGGCGCTCCAGCGCGTCGGCGAACACCTTCTTCGCCTCGGGAATGGCCGTCGGGTCGACGTGCAGCTTCTGCTGCGTCCCGCTGTACGCCGGCGGAGTATCCGTGGTACCCCCGCCACCACCATCCGCGATGAACACGGCACACCCTCCTGTAGTGCTGCACATACCCCAGCGTGTGCATTTGGGATGACTCTAACTCTGATGCGGCACGCGGGTGGATGGTTCCGGGTGCAAAGCGAGTAGTTCTACTCGTGTTTCAGCGAGCTGTAAGGGTGGCGACCGCCGCACCGGCGATCTGCTGCACCATCTCGCACAGCCTGCCCTGGGGCACCGACTCGTCGATGCTGGTCGTCTGGAGCGCCAGCACCTGCCCGTCCGACACGTCCACGCCCAGGTAGCAGGAGCTCTTCTGCTGGGGCGTGCTGCCCAGGACCGCCGGGAAGCCCGCCACCTGGAGCTGCTGGGTCTCGACGTCGAAGCTGCCGTCGGTGAAGAACTCGATGCCCGAGGTGGTGGCGGTGATCACGGTCGCGCCCCACGTGCGGTCCTCGCGGTTGTGGTCGCACGACGGCGACCGGAACACGGTGGACGTGCCCTTCGTGGGCGGGCGGTCGAGGCCGAGCTCCTTGCGCTGGGCGTCGGTGAGCAGCGTGCAGGGGTCGACGTCCTTCAGGTTGATCGTCTTCGGCCGCTTGGCCGGTTCCTTCGACGTCGAGGTCGGCTTGCCGGACGACCCGGTGGTCGCGCTGGTGGGCGAGCCCGGGGTCGGGGAGCCGGTGGTCGACTCGGAGCAGCCCGCGAGGAGCAACACGGCGGCGAGGAGCGGCACGGCACGGCGCATGGGGCTCAAAGTATCCGATCGGCGCGCACGGAGCGTCGCCATTGGGCACACCCGCGTCACCCGTCGGCAGCATTGCCCGACCGCCCCACTGAACGGAAACCTCCTTTACTAAGAGCCGCCGCCCTGATCAGGGGAGTTGCAATACGCTCACGGGCAGTCCCGCTCGTGGCGGCTCTGGCACTCGCGCTCGCCGTGCCCGACGCCGTCGCCCTTCCGACAGACCGGCCCGGTCGACCCGCCGGCACGCCCCAGGCCCCGCTCACGGTCGCCGCCGACCCCGGCACCGCCGCCACCGTCCCCGACTGGCGACTGCAGTCCAGCGCCCGCGCGCCCCAGACCGGCGCGGACATCTCGACCCCCGGGTACTCCGACGCCGGCTGGCGCACCGTGCCCGCCCGCTCCACCGTCCTCGCCGGCCTGGTCGCCGCCGGCGCCTACCCGGACCTCACCCGCGGCGACAACCTCAAGCAGGTCGACCCGACCGACTTCACCGTCCCCTGGTGGTACCGCAAGGTCTTCACCGCCGACCCCCGCCCCGGCGCGCACACGTCGCTCAGGCTCGACGGCGGCGTCATCTCGCGCGGCGAGGTCTGGCTCAACGGCACCCTCGTCGCGGGACCGGACCGGGTCGTCGGCGCGTACCCCACCCACGAGTTCGACGTCACCGCCCTGCTCCGGCCCGGCGCGAACGCCCTCGCGATCCGCGCCGCCGCGGCCGACCCGAAGCAGGACCTGCTCATCCACTTCATCGACTGGTCCCAACTGCCGCCCGACCGCAACCAGGGCCTGTTCCGCGACGTCCGGTTCACCACCAGCGGCCCGGTCTCCCTGCGCTTCCCCCGGGCCACCGCCGACCTGCCGCTGCCCGCCCTCGACACCGCGAAGGTCACCTTCGAGGTCGAGGCCCGCAACAACACCGACGCCCCGGTCACCACCCTGGTCACCGGCGGCATCGGCCACACCGCGCACAGCCGGACGGTCACCCTCGCCGCCCGCGCGACCACGACCGTCACCTTCACCGAGGACGTCACCCGCCCCCGCGTGTGGTGGCCGTTCCAAATGGGTGACCAGCCCCTCTACACGGCGTCCTTCACGGCGACCGTCGACACCCGGGACTCCGACCGCGCCACCACCCGGTTCGGCATCCGCGAGGTCTCGTCGTCGCTGGTGGACGGCGGGCGGCAGTTCCACGTCAACGGCGAGCCGTTCCTCGTGCGCGGCGGCGGGTGGGCCTCGGACCTGTTCCTGCGCACCGACGTGCGCAGGATCGAGGACCAGCTCAAGCTCGTCCGCTCGATGGGCATGAACACCCTGCGCCTGGAGGGCAAGCCGGAGAACGACGAGCTGTACGACCTCGCCGACCGGCTCGGCATCATGCTGCTCACCGGCTGGGAGTGCTGCTCGAAGTGGGAGGACTACGCGTCCTTCGACGCCGAGGACAAGCGCGTCGCCGGCGCGTCCGCGGAGAGCGAGGCCCGGCGCGTGCGCAACCACCCGTCGATGCTCGGCTTCCTGATCGGCAGCGACGCCGCGCCCGGCGCGGAGCTGGAACGCATCTACCTCGACGCCCTCGCCCGCGCGCACTGGAACCTGCCGATCGTGTCCTCCGCCAAGGCCGTCGCCTCGCCACAGCTCGGCGCGCCGGGGATGAAGATGGAGGGCCCGTACTGGTGGGTCCCGCCGACCTACTGGTACACCAAGCGCCTCGGCGGGGCGTTCGGCTTCGCGTCCGAGGTCGGCCCCGGCCCGACCATCCCGGAGCTGGACGAGCTGCGGAAGTTCCTCACCCCGCGGGACATCGCCAAGCTCACCGACCACAACGCCGTGCAGTACCACCTGGCGCCGTCCCCGACGTTCAACAAGCTCTCCTTCTGGGGCGCCGCCCTGGACAACCGGTACGGTCGGCCGGCCACACCGGAACAGCTGGTGCGCAAAGCCCAACTGGCGAACTACGAGATCAACCGCGCCCAACTGGAAGCGTTCGGCCGCAACTCGTCCGACCCGGCGAAACCGGCCACCGGCGTCATCTACTGGATGCTCAACGACGCCTGGCCGACCCTCTACTGGCACCTGTACGACTACCACCTGGCCACGGCCGGCTCGTACTTCGGCGCGAAGACCGCCCTGCGGCCCCTGCACGTCCAGTACTCCTACGACGACCGCTCGCTCGTCGTGGTCAACACGGGCCTGGCCGAGGTGGGCGGACTGCGGGTCCGGGCCACGGTCTTCCACCTCGACGGCACGGTGAAGGCCGACGACACCCACCCGGTCACCGCCCGCGCCAACGGGTCCACCCGCGCCGGCGCGCTGCCCACCCCGGGCGGCCTGTCCACGACGTACTTCGTGCGCCTCCTGCTCCAGGACGGCCAGGGCCGCGTCCTCGACCGCAACGTCTACTGGCTGTCCACCAAGCCCGACACCCTCGACTACGCCAAGTCCACCTGGTACCACACGCCCCAGTCCGCCTACGCCGACCTGAAGGGCCTGGACCGCCTCCCGACCGGCCTGGTGGCGGTGCGGACCGCCTCGACCGACGGCGAGACCCGCGTGGAGCTGACGAACACCGGCCGCTCGGTCGCGTTCTTCGTGCGGGCGACGGTCCGCAAGGGCGCCGGCGGCCCGGAAGTCCTGCCCACCGACTGGAGCGACAACTACGTGACGCTGTGGCCGGGCGAGACCGTCACGCTCACCGCCCGCTACCGGTCGTCGGACCTCGGCGGGGCGTCCCCGGCGGTGGAGGTGTTCGGCCACAACGTGCCGCGGGTCGTGCGCTGAGTCGTAGACCGGCGTGGACCGCCGTAGCCTCTCGTCCCGTGGGTGACACGGTGCGGGCCGCGATGGTGGTGCCAGGCAAGCCCGACCTGGCGACGGTGGTGGACCACGAGGTCGCCACGCCGTCCGACGAAGTGGTGGTGCGGGGCCTGCTGGCCGGCATGTGCGGCACCGACGTGGAGATCATCCGCGACGGCTTCGGCCGGCTCCCGCCGGGCAGGGACCGCCTGGTGCCCTTCCACGAGTCGGTGGGGCGGGTCCTCTCCGCGCCGGACGGTTCGGGGTTCGCACCGGGCGACCTGGTGGCGGGCGTGGTCCGCAGGCCGGACCCCGAGCCGTGCCCGGCCTGCGCCGTGGACGCCTGGGACTTCTGCCGCAACGGCGGGTACCGGGAGCGCGGCATCAAGGAGCTGGACGGGTACGGCATGCGGCGCTGGAGCGTGCCGCCCAAGTACGCCGTCCGCCTCGACCCCGCCCTGGGCGAGCTGGGCGTCCTGACCGAGCCGGCGTCGATCGTCGCCAAGGCCTGGGCCCAGGCCGACCAGCAGTCCCGGCGCGCCCACGTCCAGCCCCGGAAAGCCCTGGTCACCGGGGCCGGCCCGATCGGCTTGCTGGCCGCCCTCCTGGCCACCCAGCGCGGCCTGGAGGTGCACGTGGTGGACCGCGTCGAGAAGGGCCCGAAACCGGACCTGGTCCGGGCCCTCGGCGCGCACTACCACCGCTCGCTGGACGAGGTCGAGGACGTCGACGTCGCCATCGAGTGCACCGGCGCGGCCCCGGTCGTCTGGGACACCGTCCGCCGGGCCTCGACCACGGTCCTCGCGGGCCTGACCGGCGACCACGACCCGGTCCCGCTCGACCCGTCCGTCTTCGACTCCGTCGTCCTGCACAACAAGGCCGTCATCGGGACGGTCAACGCGGGCCTGCCCGACTACGAGACCGCGGCCGAAGCCCTCGCCCGCGCCGACCGGACGTGGCTGGCCGGCCTGATCACCCGCAGGATCCCGCTGGACCGCTTCACCGAGGCCCTCGACAAGGAGGAGGACGACGTCAAGGTCGTCATCGACCTGACCTGATCAGGCGCGCAGCAGCTCGTCGATCTCGCCGGGCGTCATCGGCTTGGCGAAGAACCAGCCCTGCCCGGTGTCGCACCCGATCCGGTGCAGGCGCTTGGCCTGCGACGGCGTCTCCACGCCCTCCGCCGTCACGCCCAACCGCAACGCGTGCGCCAACTGCACCAGCGTGGACACGATCTGGACGTCGACCGGGTCCTCCTCGTCGGCCGCCCGCAACCCCTCCATGAACGACCCGGCGATCTTCAGCTCGTGCACCGGCAGGTGCTTGAGGTAGGCCAGGTTCGAGTAGCCGGTGCCGAAGTCGTCGATGGCGATCCGCACGCCCATGTCGGACAACGCCCGCAGGGCCTCCAACGGCTCGTCCGCGGTGCCCATGATCGCGCTCTCGGTCAACTCCAGCTGCAGGTGGTGCGGCGGCAACGCGCACTCGTCCAGGATGCGCTTCACGTCCCGCACCAGCTCGGGGTCCCGCGACTGGCGCACCGCCAGGTTCACCGACACGAACGGCGCGGACTCGCCGAACTCCTCCAGCCAGCGCCGGGCCTGCCGGCAGGCCGCCCGCAGCACCCACCGGCCCAGCGGGACGATCAGCCCGGTCTCCTCGGCCAGCTCGATGAACCGGTCCGGCGCGAGCCGCCCGAACTCCGGGTGCTGCCACCGCACCAGCGCCTCGACGCCGACGACCGTGCTGTCCTCCAGCCGCACCAGGGGCTGGTAGTCCACGTAGAACTCGTCGCGCTCCAGCGCCGCGGGCATGGTCGCGGACAGCGTGAACCGGGCGACCTCGCGGGCGTTGCGCTCCGGGTCGTACAGCGCCCAGCGCGACTTGCCGTCCGCCTTCGCCCAGTACAGCGTGATGTCGGCGTCGCGCATGAGGTCGGCCGCGGTCGTGCCGGACAGCGCCCGCTCCACGATGCCGATCGACGCCGACACGGTCAGCTCGTGCCCGCCGATCCGGATCGGCGACTCCAGCTCCCGTAACACCCGGTCGGCCACGTCCACGATGTCCTGGGTGTCCGCCGACCCCTCCACCAGGATGACGAACTCGTCGCCGCCCATCCGCGCGACCAGCTTGCCCTCGCCGGACACCGAGTGGTCCAGCCGCCGGCCGACCTCGACCAGCAGCTGGTCGCCGATGTCGTGGCCCAGGCTGTCGTTGATCACCTTGAACCCGTCGAGGTCCAGGTAGCACAGTCCGGCGCGGCGGCGCGCCCGGTTGTTGAACACCCGCCCGAGCCGCTCCAGGAACAGCGCCCGGTTGGGCAGGCCGGTCAGCGGGTCGTGCAGCGCCTGGTAGCGCAGCCGGTTCTGCAGCAGGTGGCGGTCGGTGACGTCCTCGATCATCGCCACCTGGTACTGCGGGTCGCCGTGGTCGTCGCGGACCAGGGACAGCGTCAGGTGCGTCCACACCTGCTCGCCGTCGGCGCGGCGGAACCGCTTCTCGGCCCGGTAGTGGTCGCACTCGCCGGCGGTGAGCTGGTCGTAGAGGCGCCAGACGCTGGAGCCGTCCTCCGGGTGCATCAGGTCGCGGATGTTGTACTGCCGCATCTCCTCGACGCTGAAGCCGAGCATGTCCTGCAACGCCTGGTTGACGTCGAGGATGCGGCCCTCGATGTCGGCGATGCCGATGCCGATCGCGGCCTCGGTGAACATCGCCCGGAACCGCGCTTCGGAGGCCCGCAGCGCGGCCTCGGCCTGGTCGCGGGCGTCCAGCACGGCCGCCCGGATCGCCTCCTGCTCGGCCAGCGTGCGCTCGCGCAGCGCGCGGGCGTACCCGGCGGACAGCGCGCCCTGCAACGCGGCCAGGCGGGACCGCATCAGCTCGTCGGGCGCGATGCCCAGCTCGGCGAGCAGGTCGTCGCCGAGCAGCTGGATGGTGCGGCCGAGCGTGTCGGTGCCGGTGAAGTGCGCCTCCACCAGGCGCGCGCCGATCTCGTAGCCGGGCGCGGTGCGGAACGGGCTCGCGTGCAGCGCGTGCACCAGCACCTCGGTGAGCGCCTGGAGGTGCTCGGCGACCTCGGTGCGGGTCATCGGGACGTAACTGCTGCCGATCACCGCGGTGGCCCACGTGCGGGCGAAGGACTCCGCCCCGGCCAGTACGGCGGGGTCGAGGTTCGATCGGCCCGGTGTCGCCACCCGATGGTCAACCTGTTCCGTCATGTCCGTCGGCCTACCGCCACAACGCAGAGGATACGGGCGTGCGCGTGCTGGAGTCGAACATCAGGACTTCCGCCCCACGGCGCCGAAGCCCAGGAAGCGGGCGGCGCCCTCGTCCACGTCGTCGGGCGACTCCGGGTGCCACAGGGGCAGCCGCGCCACGCCCGGATCGACCAGGGCGAAGCCGTCGAACAGGGCCTCCACCTCGTGCTTGCGCCGGTAGGTCATCTCGCTGACGCCGCGGTTGTAGGTGCCGCGGGCGTCGTCCCACGCCGGGTTCCACTCGCCGTCCTCGTAGCCCGCGTGCGACACGGCGAGGTAGCTGCCGTGCGGGAGCGCGTCGCGGTAGGCGGCGACGATGCCGTGCGGGTCGTCGGTGTCGGGCACGAAGTGCAGCAGGGCGATCATCAGCACGGCGATGGGCTGGTCGAAGTCGAGCAGGTCCTGCACCTCGGGGGACTTCAGCACGCCCCGCGCGTCCCGCACGTCGGTTTGCAGCACGTTGACCGACTCGTTGCCGGTGAGGATGGCGCGGCTGTGCGCGACGGCGACCGGGTCGATGTCGACGTAGACGATCTTGGCGTCGGGGTCGACGGCCTGCGCGATCTCGTGCACGTTGCCCACGGTCGGGATGCCGGACCCCAGGTCGAGGAACTGCCGGATGCCCTGCGCGAGCAGGTACCGGACGGCGCGCCGCAGGAAGGCGCGGTGGTTGAGGATGACGTTCCGCAGGATCGGCACGTCCGCCAGCACCTTGTCGCCCACGGCCCGGTCGATGGCGAAGTTGTGCGCGCCGCCCAACCAGTAGTCGTAGACGCGTGCGATGCTCGGACGCCCGAGGTCGATGTCGACCGGCGCCCAGTTGGGGCGCTCCACGCTGTCCACGGGGTTCTCCTTACGCCTTGGTCCGGCCG
Source organism: Saccharothrix mutabilis subsp. mutabilis (assembly GCF_039521145.1). Classification (NCBI taxonomy): domain Bacteria; kingdom Bacillati; phylum Actinomycetota; class Actinomycetes; order Pseudonocardiales; family Pseudonocardiaceae; genus Saccharothrix; species Saccharothrix mutabilis. The sequence goes on along the minus strand of NZ_BAAABU010000004.1, from coordinate 432,292 downwards.
GTTGCCCGCCGTTGCGGTGACCCCCACATCATGGGCCAATCCGGTGAGTTAGCACACCGCTCCCCCGCGGGTAGTTGTGTTCCCGTCACCGTGTCGGCGGTCACCGGGAAGAATGCCCCGCTTGTGAAGTACCTGTTGGTCGCGGGCGCGGTCGTCAGCGCGGTGGGCTGGGTGTGGTTGCTGCTCGTCGTCCGGCGGCGCAGGCCCCGGCTCAAGCCGGTGCTGCTCTCCGCCGTCGGCGCGTTCATGCTGGTCACGGGCTGGCTGTTGGTGCTGGACCCGCACAGCCCCAAGCACGAGGTGATCAAGTCCGGCGGGCTGGCGGCCGGGTCGGTCGTCGCCTTGTACGCGTTGTGGCTCAACGACCGGCGCCGGCGCATGGACGAGAAGCGCCACGACCTGGAGATCGAACGGGCCGAACACGACCGGTCGCGGGTCGCCGACGAGAGGTTCGCCCGATCGGTGGAACTGCTGGGTCACGAGACGGAACAGGTGCGGGTCGGCGCGATGCACGCCCTGGCCGGACTGGCGCGGTCCCGCCCGGAGTACACCCAGACCGTGCTCGACGTCCTGTGCGCCTACCTGCGCCGACCCTTCCAGCCCGACGTGCTCGCCGCGCGGCCCGGTGAGCACGCGCCGGAGCGGGAGCCCGACGGCACCGGCCACTACACGCCGGAGAGCGAGCGCGAGCTGGAGGTCCGGCTCACCGCCCAGCGCCTGGTCGCCGACCTGCTGCCGCGCGACGACCAGGGCGGCGCCGAGCTGTACGACCTGAACCTGACCCGGGCCTACCTGGAGTACTTCGACCTCTCGCACCGCCAGGTCGGCGAGTTGACCGTCCGGGCCGCGCGGCTGGCCCGGTCCAACTCGTTCCACCACCTGGTCGTGCACGGTGGGGCGTGGTTCACCGACTCGGTCAGCACGGGCCGGCTGCACATGCACGACATGGTGTTCTGCGACCTGGGCTGGTTCAGCCGGGTCGAGTTCGGCGACCGGGCGGACTTCGCGCGCACCCGGTTCTTCGGGCCGGCGAAGTTCGCCGGGGCGCGGTTCCACGGGCCGGTGTCGTTCGAGGGCGCGCGGTTCGACGAGCCGGTGGACCGGACCGGGCTGGAGCTGCCGCCCGACGCCGTGCCGCCCGCGGGCCGACTGGACGAGGTGGTGGGGTGAGCGTGCGGGGACGGGTGCTGCTGGCGGTGAGCGTGACCGCCGCGGTCCTGGTGACCGTGGTGACGACGGCCGTGCTGCTGTGGGTCGAGCCGAAGCTGTCCAAGGCGGAGGCGGTCAAGACCGGCGGGCTCGCCGGCGGCGCGGTCGTCGCGCTGTACGCGTTGTGGCTCAACGACCGCCGCCGCCGCACCGAGGAGGCGCGCCACGAGCTGGAGAGCGACAAGGTCGCCGACGAGCGGTTCTCGCGGGCCGTGGAGATGTTGGGCAACGAGGCCGACCAGGTCCGGGTGGGCGCGATGCACGCCCTGGCCGGCCTGGCGCGCTCCACGCCCCGGCGGTACAAGCAGACCGTCCTGGACGTGCTGTGCGCCTACCTGCGGCGACCGTTCGACCACGCGGCCTACGGCAAGCTGCCGGAGGACCCCGACCAGGCGTTCCACCGGTTCACCGCGGCCGACAAGCCGACGCCGGAAGAGGACCGCGAGCGCACCGTCCGGCTCACCGCGCAGCGGCTGATCACCGACCTGCTGCCGTGGGGCCAGGACCCCGACGAGACGCTGTACCACCTCGACCTGACCGGGGCGAACGTCGAGTACTTCCGGCTGGAGGGCAGGCGGGTCGGCCGGCTGACCGCGCGGCGCACCCGGTTCCACGGCATCACCGCGTTCCGCGAGGTCACGTTCGGCAAGCCGGCGCTGTTCTCCGGCGGGGAGTTCCTGGGCCGGGTGGACTTCCGCCACGCCCGGTTCACCGGCGGCATGTCGTTGCAGGCCGTGCGGTTCGAGCGCCCGCTGGACGCGCGCGGGGCGACGGTCGGCGAGTTCCTGCACCTGCCGCCGAGCGCGCCGGAGCTGGTCGGGTCGGTGGAGCTGCTGCCGGGGACGCGGGTGAAGGAGGACCCGACCGGGTGGGAGCTAACCGGTCGCGAGGGTGCGGTCTTCCAGCACCATGTCGAGCAGGACTGACGCCGCCGCGCTCACGCTCGCCCCGGTGACCACGGACGTGCCGGTCGTCGGGGCGTCCGCGATCGGCACGAACCGGGCCCGGGTCGGCTTGTGCCGGAACGACTCGGGCACCAGCGCGACGCCCAGCCCGAAGCCGACGAAGTCCAGCAGCGAGTGGACGTCGTTGACCTCCACCGCGACCCGCCGTTCCACACCGGCCTGGGCCAGCGCGCGGTCGACGTCGTCGCGCGTGCCCCAGTCGGGGTTGAAGTCCACGAAGGACTCCCCGGACAGGTCGGCCAGCAGCACCGACTCCTCTTGCGCGAAGCGGCTGTCCGGGCCGCAGACGAGCACCATCGACTCGGTGTCCACAGAGGACTGCGGCAGGTCGCCGGCGCTCGCCGTGGTGACGAACGCGAGGTCCAGCCGGCCCGCCCGCACCTCCTCCGCGAGTTCGCCGGAACCGCCCTGCCGCAACCGGATCTCCACGCCGGGGTGCCGGTCGTGGAACCGGGCCAGCACCTCCGGCAGGTGCACGGCGTGCAGGCACTGGACCGACCCGACGGCCAGCGTGCCGCGCAGCAGCCCCTGCACGCCGGCCACGGCGTTGCGGGCCGCGTCGACAGTGCTGAGCACCCGCCGGGCCTCCTCCAGCAACGCCCGCCCGGCCTGGGTCAGCTCGACCTGCCGGGTGGAGCGCAGGAACAGCGGCGCGCCCAGCTCGACCTCCAGCGCCCGGATCGAGGCGGACAGCCCCGACTGGGCGACGCGCATCCGCCGCGCGGCCCGCGTGAAATGGCACTCCTCCGCGACCGCGACGAAGTATTCGAGCTGGCGCAACTCCACGATTCATCACCCGAACTGCTGAATGGCATCAGGTCCTTCTGTTGGACAGCTTAATGCTCCGGGCGCAGGCTGGTGGGGACAGCCGACGAAAGGACCAGCACACCATGCACCAGCGCCGGATCGCCGACGCCGAGGTCAGCGCCATCGGCATGGGCGCGATGCCCCTGTCCCTGGCGGGCCGGCCGTCCCGCGACCAGGCCGTCGAGACCGTCCGCGCGGCCCTCGACGCCGGGGTCACGCTGTTCGACACGGCCGACGCCTACTCCGCCGACGAGCACGACTTCGGGCACAACGAGGAGCTGCTCGCCGAAGCGCTGAAGGGCGTGACCGGCGTCCTGGTCGCCACCAAGGGCGGGCACACCCGCACGCCCGGCGGCGACTGGGGCCTGGACGGCCGACCGGAGTACCTCAAGGCCGCGTGCGAGCGGTCGTTGCGCCGGCTCGGGGTGGACGTGATCGACCTCTACCAGTTCCACCGGCCCGACCCGGCCGTGCCGACCGCCGAGTCCGTCGGCGCGCTCGCCGAGCTGCTCGACGAGGGCAAGATCCGGTTCGCGGGCGTGTCCAACTTCGACCCGGCGCAGATCCGCGAGGCCAACGACGTGCTCGGCGGCCGGCTCGCGGCGGTGCAGAACCAGTTCTCGCCCGCGTTCCGATCCAGCGAGCCGGAGCTGGAGCTGTGCCACGAGCTGGGCATCGCGTTCCTGCCGTGGAGCCCGTTGGGCGGGATGAGCGCCGCCGGGCAGCTCGGCGAGCGGTTCGGCGCGTTCGCCGAGGTCGCGGACGCGCACGGGGTCAGCCCGCAGCGGGTGTGCCTGGCTTGGATGCTCGCCAAGTCGCCGGTCGTGGTGCCGATCCCGGGCTCGTCGCGGCCGGCGAGCATCCGCGACTCGGCCGCCGCGGTGCACCTGGTGCTCACCGACGAAGAGCTGAAGCGCCTGGACGGGTGACACCCGCCCGGATGCGGAACGGCAGGCGTTGCCCGACGATCTAGGCCAGGCGCACCAACGGTCTACGGCGAACGGGGGCTCACCGATGAGGTTCCGCACCTGCTTGGCGCATGCGGGCGCGATCGCCATCACCTTGGCGGTCGCGCCCGCCGCGCAAGGCCTGCCGGAGGGTTCCGCCGACCACTACGCGGGCTCGCAGATCGCCAAGCACGAGGGCTGGGGGCGCTCCGGTGATCCACCAGCGGACGGCAAGGTGCCCGGGATGGACGTCAGCAGCCACCAGGGCGACGTCGACTGGCCGAAGGCGTGGGCGGACGGCGCGCGGTTCGCCTACGTCAAGGCGACCGAGGGCACCGGGTACCGCAACCCGAACTTCGCCCAGCAGTACGACGGTTCCCACGCCGTGGGCATGATCCGCGGGGCCTACCACTTCGCCCTGCCGGACCGCTCGTCCGGCCGGGAGCAGGCGGACTTCTTCGTGGACAACGGCGGTGGCTGGTCGCCCGACGGCAGGACCCTGCCCGGCGCGCTGGACATGGAGTACAACCCCTACGGGGACACGTGCTTCGGCCTGGACCAGAACGCGATGGGCGCGTGGGTCGAGGAATTCGGCAACCGGGTCCGGGAGCGCACCGGCCGGCACCCGACGATCTACACGTCCACGAGCTGGTGGAACAAGTGCGTCGGCACGTCCCGGGCGTTCGGCGACACCAACCCGTTGTGGGTCGCGCAGTACAACGACACCCTCGGCCCCCTGCCGCACGGGTGGAGCTACGAGACCATCTGGCAGTGGCGGGCGGCCGGGCTGTTCCCGGGCGACCAGAACCTGTTCAACGGCCCCGCGGAGCAGTTGGCCCGCTTCGCTCGGGGCTGAGCCGGACTACTCCGTTTCGTGACTAATTAACACGAAGTCTGGCTATCCGGTTAGAACAGCGGGACACTGCCCAACGAGTCACCCCCTGCACTGGCTCGAAAGGTGTTCGCCATGAGAGCACTCCTGCGCGGCGCCACACTCGCCGCGACCGCGTTCGCCCTGATCACCACCACCCTGACCCCCGCACAGGCCGCTCCCCCGATCGTCGACGACCACGCCATGGGCTCGCAGATCGCCAAGCACGAGGGCGGCGGCGACCGGCGGATCGTCATCGACACCGACCCCAGCGCCCAGGCCGCCGTGTACGGCATCGACGTCAGCTCCCACCAGGGCAACGTCGACTGGGCGTACTGGTGGGGGCAGGGCAAGCGCTTCGCCTACGTCAAGGCGACGGAGAGCACGACTTACCGCAACCCGTACTTCGCCCAGCAGTACAACGGCTCGTACAACGTGGGCATGATCCGCGGCGCCTACCACTTCGCCCTGCCGGACCGGTCCAGCGGCGCCGCCCAGGCGGACTTCTTCGTCGACAACGGCGGGGGCTGGTCGCGCGACGGCAAGACGCTGCCCGGCGCGTTGGACATGGAGTACAACCCGTACGGCTCCACCTGCTACGGGCTCTCGCAGGCGTCGATGATCGCGTGGGTGCGGTCCTTCTCGGACCGGTACCACTACCGGACCGGGCGGTGGCCGGTCATCTACACCTCGACCAGCTGGTGGAACCAGTGCGCGCCGGGCGACTTCACCGCGACCAACCCGTTGTGGGTGGCCCGGTACGCGTCCACCGTGGGCACCCTGCCCTACCGGTGGAGCTACTACACGTTCTGGCAGTACTCGTCGAGCCCGATCGACCAGAACGTCTTCAACGGCGCTTACGACCGTCTCCAGGCGTTGGCCAACGGATGAGCGAAGGGCGCGCGGCGACCACCGGTCACCGCGCGCCCTTGATCAGTGCTCAGTCGAACAGCGCCGGCAGGGTGCCTTCCCAGGCCTCGCGCACCTCGGCCAGGTCCAGCTCGCCCAGGCCCTGGATCTCCAGCGCCCGCGACTCCGGGTCCACCACGCCGACCTTGCGCCACGGCAGCCCGCGCGCGGTGCACATGTCGGTGAAGCGCAGCTCTTCGGTCCGGGGCACCGCCACCAGCACGCGGCCCGCCGACTCGCTGAACAGCTCGGTGAACAGGTCCCCTTCCAGGAACACCCGCGCACCGGTCTCACCGATCAGGCACGTCTCGACCAGGGCCTGCGCCAGGCCGCCCTCGGCCAGGTCGTGCGCCGCCGACAGCATGCCGTCGCGCGAGCCCGCCACCAGGACCTCCGCCAGGAGCTTCTCCCGGGCCAGGTCCACGCGGGGCGGGAGGCCGCCGAGGTGGCCGTGGACGACGTGCGCCCACTCCGAGCCGCCGAACTCCTCGTGCGTCTCGCCCAGCAGCAGCAGCGTCTCGCCGGCCTCCGCGCCGATCCCGGTCGGGATGCGGCGGCGGACGTCGTCGATCACACCCAGCACGCCCACGACCGGGGTCGGCAGGATCGCCGTCGCGCCGGTCTGGTTGTAGAAGCTGACGTTGCCGCCGGTGACCGGGATGCCCAGCTCCACGCAGCCGTCCGCCAGGCCCTTCACGGCCTGCTCGAACTGCCACATCACGGCCGGGTCCTCGGGCGAGCCGAAGTTCAGGCAGTTGGTGACCGCCACCGGCGTCGCGCCCGTGGTCGCCACGTTCCGGTACGCCTCGGCCAGGGCCAGCTTCGCGCCCGTGTACGGGTCGAGCTTGGTGTAGCGGCCGTTGCAGTCCGTGGACAGCGCCACGCCCCGGTGGGTCTCCTCGTCGATCCGGATCATGCCCGAGTCGGCCGGCTGCGCGAGGACGGTGCCGCCGCGCACGTACCGGTCGTACTGCTGGGTGACCCACTGGCGCGACGCGAGGTTCGGCGACGCCGCCATGGTCTTGACCAGGTCGAGCAGCTCCTCGCGGGCCGGCTTCGGCAGCCGGTCCGGGGTGTCGGCCTGGAGGGCGTCCTGGTCGGCGGGGCGCTCCACCGGCCGGTGGTAGACCGGGCCCTCGTGGGCGACGGTGCGCGGCGGGACGTCCACCACGACCTCGTCGTGCCACGTGATGACCAGGCGGTCGCCCTCGGTGACCTCGCCGATCTCGGTGGCGATCACGTCCCACTTGGCGCAGACGGCCATGAACGCGTCGACGTCCTCGGGCCGCACGACCGCGCACATGCGTTCCTGCGACTCGCTGGACAGCACCTCGGCGGGCGTCATGCCCGACGCGCGCAGCGGAACCCGGTCCAGCTGCACGCGCATGCCGCCGTCACCGGCGCTGGCCAGCTCCGACGTCGCGCACGACAGGCCCGCGCCGCCCAGGTCCTGGATGCCGACGACGAGCTTCTGCCGGAACAGCTCCAGCGAGCACTCGATCAGCACCTTCTCGGTGAACGGGTCGCCCACCTGGACGCTCGGCAGCTTCTTGCGCTTGCCGGCGGTGTCGTCGAAGGTCTCCGACGCCAGCACGGACACGCCGCCGATGCCGTCGAGGCCGGTCCGCGCGCCGTACAGGATGATCTTGTTGCCCGCGCCCGAGGCGTGCGCCAGGTGCAGGTCCTCGACCCGCATCGCACCCACGCACAGGGCGTTGACCAGCGGGTTGCCCGAGTACGACGCGTCGAACACGACCTCGCCGCCGATGTTGGGCAGGCCCAGGCAGTTGCCGTAGCCGCCGACGCCGGCGACGATCCCGGGCAGCACGCGACGGGTGTCCGGGGCGTCGGCGGGGCCGAAGCGCAGCGGGTCCATCACGGCCAGCGGGCGGGCGCCCATCGCGAGGATGTCGCGGACGATGCCGCCCACACCGGTCGCCGCGCCCTGGTAGGGCTCGACGTACGACGGGTGGTTGTGGCTCTCCACCTTGAACGTGATCGCCCAGCCGTCGCCGATGTCGACGACGCCCGCGTTCTCGCCGATGCCCGCGAGCATCTTGGCGCGCATCTCGTCGGTGGTGGTCTCGCTGAAGTACTTCAGGTGCACCTTGGACGACTTGTAGGAGCAGTGCTCGCTCCACATCACCGAGTACATCGCCAGCTCGGCGTCCGTCGGGCGGCGGCCGAGGATCTCGCGGATGCGGGCGTACTCGTCGTCCTTCAGGCCCAGCTCCTTGTAGGGCTGCTCCTGGTCGGGCGTGGACTCGGCGTTCTTGACCGTGTCGAGGCTCATGCGCTCACCACCGCGTCGAGCAGGGACAGGAACATGCCGAGGCCGTCGTCCGTGGGTCCGGTGAGGGCGTCGATCGCGTGCTCCGGGTGCGGCATGAGGCCCACGACGCGGCCGTTGGCGCTGGTGATGCCGGCGATGCCGTTGCGCGAGCCGTTCGGGTTGTCGCCGACGTAGCGGAACACCACGCGGCCCTCGCCCTCCAGCTCCTTGAGGGTCTCGTCGTCGGCCTGGTAGCCGCCCTCGCCGGACTTGAGGGGGACGAGGACCTCGGCGCCCTTGTCGAACCGGGTGGTCCAGGCGGTCTCGTTGTTCTCGACCTTGAGCCACTGGTCGCGGCACACGAAGTGCAGCTTGTGGTTGCGGATCAGCGCGCCGGGCAGCAGGTGCGCCTCGCACAGGATCTGGAAGCCGTTGCAGATGCCCAGCACGGGCATCCCCTTGTTCGCGGCCTCGACCACTTCCTGCATCACGGGGGCGAACCGGGCGATGGCGCCGCAGCGCAGGTAGTCGCCGTAGGAGAACCCACCGGGGACGATGACCGCGTCCACGCCCTTCAGGTCGTGGTCGGCGTGCCAGAGGCTGACCGCCTCACCGCCCGCGTACCGGACCGCGCGGGCGGCGTCGACGTCGTCCAACGTGCCGGGAAAGGTGATGACCCCGACCTTCATGCGTCGACCCGCCGGACGACCCAGTCCTCGATCACGGGGTTGGCGAGGAACGTCTCGGCGATCTTGGCGAGCGTGGCGTCGTCGACGTCGTCGGCGACCTCCAGCTCGAAGTGCTTGCCCTGGCGGACACTGGTGATTCCGTCGAACCCGAGGCGGGGCAGCGCGTTGGCCACCGCCTGTCCTTGCGGGTCGAGGATTTCGGGCTTCGGCATGACGTCGACGACGACTCGGGCCACGACAGGCTGCTCCCTGGTAGGAGGGCTGGCGGTACTGCCGAAGCCTACCTGACCTGGGTGTTCATCAACTTCCCAGGTGGCGGGCGGCACACGTTCACCTGGGTTCACCCGATCGAGAGCAGCGGGTTCGGGGGTGCTGCGTGTTAATCTCGTGGTGCTCCGGCCAATAGGCCGGGGAAGTGAGCGCGGCACCCGTTCGGACGGACGGCTGGCCGCGCTTCGCGCTTTCTAGGGCCAGTCCAGTCCGACGACCTCCCCCAACACCGGCTCGATCCGCCGTGCCCAGTCCTGGCCCGCGCCGTGGCACCAAGCGGCGACGTCGGCGATCCACAACAGCGGCTCGTCCTGACTGGCGACGTGCTCGTAGGTCAGCGGCACGTCACGACCGACCTTGCGGAGCACGCGCCCGATGGTCTCGCGGTCGCGGAAGTCCCGACCTTCGCGGCTGTCGAGCACCAGGCGCATGGCACCCACCCCGACGAGGTCCCGAGCCAACCGCGTCAAACACTCCTGCCGCGCCCGCTCCTCACCCAGGCGGCAGCTCGCCGAGTAGACGCCGACCTCCACGCCGAGCGCGCACAACGTGGAGACGATCAGCCGCTTGCGGGGCAACGTCTCCTTCTTGAAGTGCAGCTCCCGCTGGCCGGGGAAGAGCAGTCCACGCAGCTGTGAGCGGGTCTGGCGCAGTTGGCGGGGGTGGACGACGGCGGCGGCCAGGTGGTAGGTGTCCTGGCGGCGGGATTCGTCGACGAACGCGTGCACGGTCACGACAACACATCGGCACCCGACCGTTCGGGCTACAGCACCCGAACGCCTGTTCACCCCCGCCGAGCGTTTCACCCGATCGAGAGCCCAGCCGCCGGGGTCGTCGGTGCTAACCTGGAGGCAGCTTCGGCCAATAGGCCGAGGAAGTGAGCGCGGTCCCCCTCCGGACGGTCGGCGACCGCGCTTCGCGCTTTCTAGGGCCAGTCCAAGCGGGTCACCGGGCCGATCAAGGGTGCCGCTCGACGCGCCCAGTCACCACCCGCGCCGTGGCACCAGACCGCGATGTCGGCGATCCACAGCAGCGGGTCACTCGTGCTATTCATGTGCTCGTAGACCAACCCGCCGGAATCCGGACGCTTGACCAGCGCGCGACTGATCGTGCTCCGGTCCAGTTCGTCGCGAACCTCCCGGCTGTCCAGGACCAACCGGTGCGCACCGAGGTCGACCAGGTCGCCGGTCAGCCTGGTCAGGCACTCCTGCCGCGCGATCTCCTCACCCCTGCGACAACTCGCCCCGTAGATCCGCGCGGCCACGCCGAAGCCCGCGACCTGCGAGAGGATCGCCCGCCGCCGCGTCGGCTTCTCCCGGTAGAAGTGCAACTCGCGCTGTCCGGGAAACAACATCCCCCGCAGCCGCGCACGCAACTGCGCAAGGTCCCGGGGCCGGATGATGGCCGCTGCCAGGTAGTAGGTGTCCTGGCGGCGGGATTCGTCGACGAACGCGTGCACGGTCACGACAACACATCGGCACCCGACCGTTCGGGCTACAGCACCCGAACGCCTGTTCACCCCCGCCGAGCGTTTCACCCGATCGAGAGCCCAGCCGCCGGGGTCGTCGGTGTTAGCCTGGGAGCAGCTCCGGCCCGTACGCCGGAGAAGTGAGCGTGGTCCCCGTCCGGACGGTCGGCGGCCACGCTTCGCGCTTTCTACGGCTCGTCCAAGCGCACGACCGAACCGATCACCGGCGTGATCCGCCGCGCCCACTCTTCGCCCGCGCCGTGGCACCAGGCGGCGATGTCCGGCAGCCAGAGCAGCGGTTCGGCGACGCTGTCGATGTGCTCGTAGACCACCCCCGTCTCCCGCGGACGCTTGCCCAGCGCGCCGCGGATGGTCAGTTCGTCGAGCTTGTTCCGCTCCTGCCGGCTGTCGAGCACGATCCGGCGGCCGTCGACGTCGAGCATGTCGTCGGTGAGCCGCGCCAGGCACCGCTGCCGCGCCTCTTCCTCACTGCGCCGGCAACTCGCCCGGTAGACGTCGACCCGCACGTCGAACTCGGCCACCACGGAAAGGATGGCGCGCCTGCGTGCGGGCTTCTCCTTCTTGAAGTGCAGCTCCCGCTGGCCGGGGAACAGCAACCCCCGCAACCGCGATCGCAGCGGGCGCAGCCGGCCGGGTTGGACGATGGCCGCCGCCAGGTAGTAGGTGTCCTGGCGGCGGGATTCGTCGACGAACGCGTGCACGGTCACGACAACACATCGGCAGCCCGCTGCGCCGACTGGAGGACATCCACCGAACACGTGTTCCACCGCCGCCGCGTTCGCTGTGGGCTGATCGGCTGGCGGCGGACGGCGATGCGCCGGAGGGTGGGGATCATGCGGATCCTGGTGCTGGGTGGGACGGTGTTCCTCGGGCGGGCCGTGGCGGGGGAGGCTGTTCGGCGGGGGCATGACGTGGTTTGTGCCGCTCGGGGCGAGTCCGGGGTCGTGCCGGACGGGGCCGTGCACGTGCCGGTTGATCGGAACCACGGGCTCGGGAGCCTCACCGGCGAGTGGTTCGACGGGGTCGTGGATGTCGCGCGCAGTGTGAGTTGGGTGCGGGACGCCGTCAGATCCCTTCAGGCCCGCCACTGGACGTTCGTCTCGACCTGCTCCGTCTACGCCGACCACGCGACGCCGGGCAGCACCGAAACCCTCCCGCCCCTCGAAGACGACCCCGACGCGCCGATGACGCCCGAGCGCTACGGCAGCGTGAAGGTCGCCAGCGAGAACGCCATCAAGGAGGTCCGGGACGCGTTCATCGTGCGCGCCGGGCTGATCACCGGGCCGGGGGACACCAGCGACCGGTTCGGGTACTGGCCCAACCGGCTCTCGCGCGGCGGGCGGGTGGCCGTGCCCGACGTCCCCGACCAGCCCGCGCAGCACGTCGACGTGCGCGACCTCGCCGCCTGGATCGTCGACTCCGCCGAGAACGGCACCACCGGCACGTTCGACGCCATCGGCCCCTCGAACCCGCTCAGCCTCGTCCTCGGCGAGATCGCCGGCGCCACCGCCCCACCCGGCACCGAACTGGTCCGCATCCCCGAGGAGGTCCTCGAACAGCACGGCATCGCGCCGTGGGCCGGACCGCGCTCGCTCCCGCTCTGGCTGCCGGCCTCGCACCGCGCGCTGATGTTCCGCGACGCCGGACCGGCGCTGGCCGCGGGCCTCAAGCCGCGCCCGACCGCCGAGACCGCGCTCGACTCGCTGGAGTACGAGCGCGGCCTCGGCCTCGACCGTCAGCGCCGCGCGGGGCTGCCCGCGGACGCGGAGGCCGAGCTGCTCACAGCAGTGGGTTGACCTGGGCCGCGATCAGGTCGATCCGGACGCCCTGGTTCGGGCACCCGCCCCAGTGGTGCAGGCCGATGACCTTGTGCGTCTGCCGCGACAGCACCGGCGAGCCCGACGACCCGCCCTCGGTGTCGCACTTGTAGGCGATGTCGGACTGCGACGAGTCGCCGTTCACCCGGACCGCGGTCACCTTGCAGTACCCGCCGCCGCTCTGGTCGTCGCGCAGGGACAGCTTCTTCAGCTTCCCGGCCGGGTGGCCGACGATGTACATCTCCTCGCCGACGGCCGGCACGCGCGCGTCCAGCTCCAGGTAGCCGAACGAGCTGATGGTGCTGAAGTTGGTGACGCTGAACAGCGTGTAGTCCAGCGACGCGTTGGTCTTCAGCACCGACGACACCAGCACCTTGGTGACGGTCGCGGACGTCGTCCCGCCGCACGTCGGGCACTGGTAGTTGAACCACACCTCGATGCCGGTGCCGCTGGTGAAGCAGTGGTTGTTGGTCAGCATCCGGTTGTTCGGACCGACCCGCCACGCCGTGCACAGCGACCCGCCGTTGCGCAGCAGCTTCGCGACGGGCCGGGTCTTGCCGAACTCCGTCGGGTTGCTCGACTGGTAGCACGCGACGTCGCGGTAGTCGTTGGTGCCGCAGATGCTCATCGGCGCGAGTTCGGCTTCCCGGGCCAGTTCGGCGTCGGTGAAGCCCCGGGTGATCTTGTCGAGCTTCACGCGGGACGCGGGGTGCGGCGCGCCGCCGTCCCGGCCCTTGATCGACACGACCGCGCGGTCACCGGTGATCGACATCGCCCAGAACCCGGTGGCGTCCGCGGACGCCGTGCCGGACGCGAGCGGGTCGGCGGTGTACCGGTAGGACTCGGTGCCCGCCGGGTTGGCGACGGTCAGGACGTCGCCCGCCACCAGCCGCAGGGCGCTGAAGTGGGCTTTCAGGTACCACGACCCGGGACGCGAGATCGTGGTCTCGGTGGACCGGCCGCCGACGACGGTCGAGACGACCTCGTCCTGGCCGACCTTCTGGGTCTGCTCGAAGTGCTCCGCGGCCGTGGCGGCGGTTGCGGTTCCCGCCAGCACGGGTACAACGAGCAGGGCGGCAGCGAGGAGGCGCAGGGTGCTCCGCACTGTGTTCACCTCACGTTGTGAGCAGGGACAACTACATCCAGTGATGGTCCTCACATCACCCGTTCGTGTCTCCCCGCCGAACGTCGGTAATTCACGCGGAAGGTTGCAACGATGCGAATCGTCCACTTCGGACACTCGTGCGTGCTGGTGGACACCGGCGCCGCCCGCCTGCTGTTCGACCCGGGCGCCTGGTCGACCGGGTTCGAGGAGGTCAGGGACCTGGACGCGGTGCTGGTGACCCACCGCCACCCCGACCACCTCGACCGGGACCGCCTGGGCGACCTGCTCGCCAACAACCCGAACGCGGCCTTCTACGCGGCCGACGAACTCGACGGCGCGCTGGCCGCCCGCCCCGGCGAGGCGCTCGACGTCGAGAACGTCTCCGTGCGCGTGGTGGACGCGCCGCACGAGCAGATCCACCCGTCCGTGGAGGTGCCCGCCAACGTCGGCTACCTGGTCGAGCACGGCGCCTTCTACCACCCGGGCGACTCGCTCACCGTGCCCGACGTGCGGGTGGACGTCCTCGCGGTCCCCACCGCCGCGCCGTGGATGAAGCTGTCCGACGCCGCCGACTTCATCGGCCGGGTCCGCCCGCGGATCGCCGTGCCGATCCACGAGGCGATCGTGGCCCGGACCGAGATCTACTACCGGGTCCTGTCGAGCACCGCGCCCGACGGCACCGAGTTCATGGTGCTGCCCAGGGGCGAGTCGGCCGAGCTGTAACTCCCCACCACGGCTTCGTGGTGCAGGGCGAGGTCCACGGCTTCCAGCACCGCGTCGCGCACGCCGATCCGGTCGAGGTCCGCCGCGTCCACGCCGATCCGCACGAACCCGCCGCGCCGGGCCGCCCGGGCCACGCCCGCCAGGTAGCTCCAGTGGTCGGTCACCATCCGCACCCGGCCCGGCCGCACGTCACCGGTGCGCAGGTCGCGCACGCCCGCCATGTCCGCGCACAGCGCGAACCGGTGCCGGCGCAGCGCGACCAGCGTGCCCGGTGACGCGAGCCAGCTCGGGGGCGCGAAGGCGTCCGTGGCCAGGCCCAGCCGGTGCAGCGCGGCCCGCGCCGCGACCAGCCGCAACCCCGCCTCGTGCGCGGGCAGCGCCGAGAACTCCGCCCGCCGGCGCAGCGACACCGGGCGGCGGCACGGGTCGGCGTCGTGGTCGAACCCGTGCAGGACCAGCGCGTCCGCCCCGCGCACCCGCGCCCGCACCCAGTCCAGCGCCGCGCCCGGCACGGCCTTGCGCGGCGCGAGCAGCAGCGACAGCGGCACCCGCCGCCGGTCCAGTTCGTCGGCCAGGTCGGCGCACCGGGCGAGCGTGCTCGGCCCGATGCCGGACAGCGAAACCACGAGGGTGGCGACCATGCCCACCAGTGCGCCGCACCGGCGTGTCGCCCGCCTGACGGCCAGGTGACGTGCCGTGACCGATCGCGCGAACTCCGGTCACGGGGCTCGACCGGTCGCGCGGGCTCCGGCTACGAGATCCAGTCGTCGAACGACAGCCCGGTGATCCGCTCGTAGGCCTCGACGTACCGGGCGCGGGTCGCCGCGACGACCTCGGGCGGCAGCGGCGGGGGCGGGGTGTCCGAGGCGCGGTCCCAGCCGGACTCGGCCGAGGTCAGCCAGTCGCGCACGTACTGCTTGTCGAAGGACGGCTGCACGCGGCCGGGCTCGTAGGAGTCCGCCGGCCAGTAGCGCGACGAGTCCGGCGTGAGCACCTCGTCGCCCAGGACCAGCGTGCCGTCGGCGTCCAGCCCGAACTCGAACTTCGTGTCGGCGAGGATCACGCCGCGCGACCGGGCGAACTCGCGGGCCGCCGAGTACACCCGCAACGTCGCGTCGCGGAGCCGTTCGGCCAGCTCCGGACCGACCTGGCCCACCACGTGCTCGAACGACACGTTCTCGTCGTGCTCGCCGATCGCCGCCTTGGTCGCGGGCGTGAAGATCGGCGACGCCAGCTCGGAGGCCTCCACCAGCCCCGGCGGCAGCTCGACCCCGCACACCGCGCCGCTCTGCCGGTACTCGACCATGCCCGACCCGGTCAGGTAGCCGCGCGCCACGCACTCGACCTGCACCATGTCCAGCCGCCGGACCAGCAACGCCCGGCCGCGCACCTCCGCCGGGATGCGCGGGTCGTCCCACGCCACCAGGTGGTTGGGCACCAGGTCCGCGAACTTCTCGAACCAGAACACGCTCATCGCGGTGAGCACGCGGCCCTTGTCCGGGATGGGCGTGGTCAGGACGTGGTCGTAGGCCGAGATCCGGTCCGAGGCGACGAGCAGCAGCAGCTTGTCGTCCACCTCGTGGATGCTGCGGACCTTGCCGGCCGCGATCTGGCGGTAGTCAGCGAGCTTGGGCACGGCCCGAAGCCTACTTCGTCCCAGGTCATGGGCGGCCCTTCCCACCTGCGGCAAGATTCCAGCCATGCGTGCACCCGCATCGATACTCGCCGTGGCCGCCCTGCTGGCCGCCGCCTGCGCCCCCGCGGACCAGGCCACCCCCACCCCGACCCAGGTCGACGGCGTCGCCTGCACCAAGGACAAGCTCGCGACCCTGACCCCCGGCAAGATCACCTTCGGCACGGACCAGCCGGTCTACCAGCCGTGGTTCGTGGACGACGACCCCACGAACGGCAAGGGCTTCGAATCGGCCGTCGCCTACGCGGTCGCGGAGGAGCTCGGCTACGCCAAGACCGACGTGGTGTGGACGCGGGTGCCGTTCAACGCGGCCATCCAGCCCGGCAAGAAGTCCTACGACGCCGACATCAACGAGTTCTCCATCACCGAGGAGCGCAAGCAGGCGGTCGACTTCTCCGCGCCGTACTACGACGTGGACCAGGTGCTGATCACCCTGAAGTCGTCCAAGGCCGCGTCGGTGAAGACGCTCGCCGAGGTGAAGAAGATCAAGATCGGCGCCCAGGTCGGCACCACCTCGTTCGAGGCGGCCAAGCGCCTGGCGGCCGAGCAGGACGTGGCGGTCTACAACACCAACGACGACGCCAAGGCCGCCCTGCGGGCCGGGCAGATCGACGCCCTGGTGGTGGACCTGCCCACCGCCTTCTACATCACCTCCGCCGAGCTGGAGGACGGCCAGATCATCGGCCAGGTGCCCGCGGGCGACGGCCGGCCCGAGCAGTTCGGCATCGTGCTGGACAAGGGCAGCCCGCTCACCGGCTGCGTCTCCAACGCCGTCGAGTCGCTGCGCTCGAAGGGCACGCTCGCGAAGCTGGAGCAGGAGTGGCTGTCGTCGGCGGGCAACGCACCCGAGCTGAAGTGACCGTCTCCGAGTTGCAGCGGGAGCGCCTGGCGTACAAGCGCTTCCGCTCGCGGCGGTCCACGGTGGTCGCCCTGCTGTCCACCGCCGTGTTCGCCGCGGTCGCGTACGCCACGGTCACCGGCGCGCCGGGCTGGCCGCGGGTCCGCGACTCGTTCTTCGACGTCGACGTGGCGTGGCGCGCGCTGCCCGCCGTGCTCGAAGGGCTGTGGCTGAACCTGCGCGTGCTGCTGGTGTGCGGGGTGCTGATCCTGGTGCTCGGGCTGGGGGTGGCGGCGCTGCGCACGTTGCGCGGGCCGGTGTGGTTCCCGGTGCGGGCGCTGGCCACGGCGTACGTGGACCTGTTCCGCGGCATGCCGCTGATCCTCACCCTGTACCTGGTCGGGTTCGGGCTGCCCGCGCTGCGGCTGACCGGCGTGCCCAACGACTACGTGGTGCTGGGCGGCGCGGCGCTGGTGCTGACCTACACGGCGTACGTCGCCGAGGTGTTCCGCGCCGGCATTGAATCGGTCCATCCATCGCAGGTCGCGGCGGCCCGGTCGCTGGGCCTCGGACCGCGCCGGACGCTGCGGCTGGTCGTGCTGCCGCAGGCGGTCCGGCGGGTGCTGCCGGCGTTGTTGAACGACTTCGTGGCGTTGCAGAAGGACTGCGGGCTGATCTCCGTGCTGGGCGCGGTGGACGCGGTGCGGGCGGCGCAGATCGAGCAGGCCAGGACGTTCAACTTCACCCCGTACGTGCTGGCCGGGCTGCTGTTCGTGCTGCTGGCGGTGCCGTCGGCGCGGTTCGCGGACGCGATGGCGCGGCGCGCGGAACGCCGGGAGGGCCGTCGATGACCGCCCCGGTGCTCAGCGTGCGGAACCTGGTCAAGCGCTACGGGCCGCACACCGTCCTCGACGGCGTGGACCTGGACGTGCGCGAGCACGAGGTGGTGGCGCTGATCGGCTCGTCCGGTTCGGGCAAGTCGACGTTGCTGCGGTGCGTGAACCTGCTGGAGGAGCTGGACGACGGCCAGGTGCTGCTGGACGGCGTGGACGTGTCGGACCCGAGGGTGGACGCGGACGTGGCCCGGCGCGCGATGGGCATCGTCTTCCAGGCGTTCAACCTGTTCCCGCACATGACGGTCCTGGACAACATCACCCTCGCGCCGCGCGTGGTGCACCGCGTGGCGCGGGGCGAGGCCGAGCGGACCGCGTTGGAACTGCTGGAGCGGATGGGCCTGGCCGACAAGGCCGGCAGCTACCCGGACCGCCTGTCCGGCGGCCAGCAACAACGGGTGGCGATCGCGAGGTCGTTGGCGTACTCGCCCCGGCTGCTGTTGCTGGACGAGATCACCAGCGCCCTGGACCCGGAACTCGTCGGCGAGGTGTTGGCGCTGGTCAGGGAGTTGGCCGGGCAGGGCCGGACCATCCTCATGGCCACCCACGAGATGGGCTTCGCGCGCCAGGTCGCCGACCGCGTGTGCTTCCTGGACGGGGGACGCCTGGTCGAGTCCGGCCCGCCGGAGCAGGTGCTGGGCGTGCCGGAGCACGAGCGGACGCGGCAGTTCCTGCGGAGGATCATCGAGGCGGGCCGGTTGTAGCGCGGGTTGAGGGCGGTCGAACGCCGGGTGAAGGCGGGGTGAGGTGAGGGTCACTTGGGTATCGGACGGGTGCCCCCTACCCTGCTACCCGTGATGGCACGGAAGGTGGTCTGGGGACCGGTCGCGGTAGGCGTCGGCCTCCTGCTGGGCGCGTGCGGCAAACCCCAGGCCTCGCCCACCCCGGTCCCGGTGCCGAGCATCACGCCGTCCCCGACGAGCCACTCGGTCCCGGCCAACGCCTCGATCTCGGTCCGCCCGGCCCCGACCACGGAGACGACAACGGTGGCCGCGACCACCGAACCACCCCCGCCCCCGCCCGCCCAGCCCCCGGCCCAGGTCCAGCCACAGCCGACCCAGGTCGAGCCCACCCAGCCGCCGTTGCGCGAGGTGGCCCTGCTGGGCTTCCCGTGCGACACGGAGGGCGAAACGGCGACGGACCCGGCGGGCAGGCCTCTGGTCTGCGAGAAGTCCCGCCGAGGCAAACTCTTCTGGGTCAGGCCCTAACCGGCGCGAAGCGCAGCTCTTCGCCGCGCGCCGGCTCGGCTTTCGCCTAAAGGATCGGCGCGGGGACGTATCCGGCGGCGGTCGGGTACTTCGCGAGCACGTCCTCCACTTGGGCGACGATGCTGGCCACCTGCTGCCCCGCCACGCCCGTGAACGACAACCGGTCGTCCAACAGCGCCTGCAACTCGTCCCGGTCCAGCGGCAACCGGGCGTCCGCCGCCAACCGGTCCAACAGGTCGTTGCCGGCACCCTGCTCACGCATGGCCAACGCCACCGCGACCGCGTTCTCCTTGATCGCCTCGTGCGCCGTCTCGCGCCCGACGCCCTTGCGCACCGCCGCCATCAGGACCTTCGTCGTGGCCAGGAACGGCAGGTAGCGGTCGAGTTCGTTCGCCACCACCGCCGGGTACGCGCCGAACTCGTCCAGCACCGTCAGGAACGTCTCCAGGAGCCCGTCGAAGGCGAAGAACGCGTCCGGCAGGGCCACGCGGCGCACGACCGAGCAGGAGACGTCACCCTCGTTCCACTGGTCGCCCGCCAGCTCGCCGACCATGGACAGGTAGCCGCGCAGGATGACCGCGAAGCCGTTCACGCGTTCGCACGAGCGCGTGTTCATCTTGTGCGGCATCGCGCTGGAGCCGACCTGGCCCGGCTTGAAGCCCTCGGTCACCAGTTCGTGGCCGGCCATCAGCCTGATCGTCTTGGCCAGGCTCGACGGGCCCGCCGCGAGCTGGACCAGGCACGAGACCACGTCGAAGTCCAGCGAGCGCGGGTAGACCTGGCCGACGCTGGTCAGCACGCGCTCGAAGCCGAGGTGGCCCGCGACGGTGCGCTCCAGCTCGGCCAGCTTGTCGTGGTCGCCGTCGAGCAGGTCGAGCATGTCCTGCGCCGTGCCGACCGGGCCCTTGACGCCGCGCAGCGGGTAGCGGGCGACCAGTTCGTCCAGCCGCCGGAAGGCGACCAGCACCTCGTCGGCCGCGGACGCGAAGCGCTTGCCCAGGGTGGTGGCCTGCGCGGCCACGTTGTGCGAGCGGCCGGCCATGACCAGGTCCGCGTGTTCGGCGGCGAGGCGGGCCAGGCGCGCCAGGACGGCGGCGGTCTTGCCGCGCACGTGCTCCAGCGAGCGCAGCACCTGGAGCTGCTCGACGTTCTCGGTCAGGTCGCGGGAGGTCATGCCCTTGTGGACGTGCTCGTGGCCGGCGAGGGCGTTGAACTCCTCGATGCGGGCCTTCACGTCGTGCCGGGTCACCCGCTCGCGCTCGGCGATCGAGGCGAGGTCGACCTGCTCGACGACCCGCTCGTAGTCGGCCACCGCGCCGTCCGGCACGGCGACGCCCAGCTCGGCCTGGGCCTTGAGCACCGCGAGCCACAGCTGCCGCTCCAGCACGATCTTGTGCTCGGCGGACCACAGCGTGGCCAGCTCGGTGGAGGCGTAGCGACCTGCGAGGACATTGGCGATCCTGGGCTTGCTCGTCACCGCCACAGGATAGTTGCCCACCGGGGTGCCGCCCGCCGCCAGCCACCCGCAGCCGACCACCGGCCACCCAACGCCGGCCACCCAACGCCGGCCGGCCGACGCAGCCGTCAGCCGGTCAGGGCGAGCATCGGGTCGGTGGCCAGGGTGACGAGCTGGTCCGGCGTGATCGGCGCCACCGGCTCCGCGCCGCTCCGGTCGTAGTCGTGCCCGGTGATCATCACGACCGTCCCGTCCAGGCGGAAGTGCGCGACCATGTGGGTGAACAGCTCGCGCTCCGGCGCGACCGACGACGCGACCTCCACGCGGCTGCCGTCCGGCTGGATCCGGGACGGGTCGCACTGGGCCGGTGCGCAGAAGGCCGCGCGCGTCACCACGACCGGCGGGCCGATCAGCTCGACCGTGAGGCTGGTGGTGCCGCGCTTGCCCGTGAGGAACACGTACCCGGTGACGTGGCCCCGGGTGAGCTTCCGGGTGTCGGAGAAGTCGACCTTCACGTCCGCCGTGTTCGGCACGACCTCCGTCACCCGCTTGGTCAGGTAGCCGCTCAGGTACTTCACGCCCTCCTCGACGGGCACCGGGGCCGGGGCGCTCACCGCCGACGGAGTCGGTTCGGGCCGCGCGGTCGTGGTCAGCACGCGGGCCGCGTCGACGGACCCGCGCGGGGGCGCGAGCACGCCGGGCAGCGCGAGCACCGTCCCGATCAGCGCGAACGTCGCCACACCCACCGCCACCAGCGCCCGACGGCGCCGGCGAAACGTCTCCGCGCGGGCGATCAGCAGGTCGGGGTCGAAGTTCAGCGGCGGCTCGTCCGCGACCGCCGCGTGCAGGCTCTCCCTCAGCTCCGCTTCGCTCATGACGCCACCACCGCCCCCGCTTCCAGTTGTTCCACCGCCGCGCGCAGCGCGACCAGCCCACGCGCCGTCTGGCTCTTGACCGTGCCCTCGGTGCACCCCATCGCCACCGCCACCTCGCTGACCGGCAGGTCCTCGAAGTACCGCAGCACGAGCACCGCCCGCTGCCGGGGCGGCACGCGCAGCAGGGCCGCGTGCACCAGGTCGCGCGCCCACAGCTTCTCCTCGGCCAGGTCGGGGTCGGCGGACGCGTCGGCCCGGTCGGGCACCTCCCCGTCGCGCTGCTCGGCCCGCCGCCACGGTCTGCGCTTCTCGTCCAGCCACGTCCGCAGCAGCACCTTGCGCGCGTAGGCGGAGGGGTTGTCCCGCCACTCGACGCGGTGCCACGCCTGGTAGAGCTTGAGCAGGCTCGCCTGCATCAGGTCCTCGGCCGTGTGCCAGTCGCCGCAGAACAGGTAGGCGGTGCGCCGCAGTGCGGCGGCGTGACCCACCGCGAACTCGCGGAAGCCCTGCTCGTCGGCCTTGCCCATCCGTACCCCTTCCGGACCCTCCACCACTTACACGAACGGGTGACCGGAGGGGTTGCACCGAGGGGTCAGCGCGGTTGCATGGCCTTGGCGAGCATGCGGCGCGCGGCGGCGCGGGGGTCGGGGCTGATCTCGATGAGGGCGTTGACCACCGCGCCGTCGACCAGGGCGATCAGCTCCTCCACGCGTTCGCGCCCGACGGGCTGGCCGGCGCGGGTGAAGATGTCCAGGAGCAGGCCGTGCAGCTCGCCGCTGAGCTTGCGCATCAACGGCCGCAGGTACGGGCGGCGGCCGGTGGCCACCAGGCGCTCGTAGCGCAGGAGCACGGCCTCGGCGTCGCGGTCGCCCGCCGGTGGGCCGAGCAGGAGGTCCAGCACCAGGTCGATGAAGGCCTCGCCGCCGCACTCGCCGGGGTCCAGCTCGTCCAGCCGCGCCTTGCCGTACTCCAGCTCGGCCCGGCCGTGGAACTCCAGGGCGGCCGTGACCAGCTCGTCCAGCGAGTCGAAGTAGTAGGTCGTGGACGCGAGCGGCAGGCCGGCGCGCTCGGCGACCGCGCGGTGCCGGACCGCGTCGAAGCCGCCGTCGACCAGGAGGCCGGCGGCGGCTTCGACCAGCGCCTGTCGACGGCGCTCGCCCTTGGGCGTTGCGGCAGTCATCGGGAGAAAGGTACTAGTGCCCGCCACCGGCCAGGTTCAGACCGATGACACCGCTCACGATGAGCCCCAGCGACACGAGCTTGAGCGTCGAGACGCCGTCGCCCAGCCACACCATGCCGATGACGGCGGTGAGCGCCGCGCCGATGCCGGTCCACACCGCGTACGCCGGTCCGGCGGGCAGCTGCTTCATCGCCCACGCCAGGCCCGCGAAGCTGACCAGCGCGAACACCGCGAACGCGACCGTCCACCACAGCCTGCTGAAGCCGTCGGAAAGCTTCAGCGCGACCGCCCAGCCGGCCTCGAACAAGCCGGACACGATGAGCACGGCCCACGCCATGACGACCACCTCCGAAGTAATCTGGCACAACCGTACCAAATTACTGGCACACCCGTACCAGATGGTGACCACCACAACCGGGTCAGAACCGCGCGGCGATCTCCCGCGCCAACTCGTCCAACTCCGCCGCGAACGGCGCGACCGACGACCCGGCCTCCGGCTCGCTCAGCACGTGCACCACGCCGGTCTTCGCCGGGCTCGACGCCTCGGCGGTCGCGCTCGACGACACGGTCAGCGTCCCCGGCGGCACCAGCACCACCGACACCACACCGGGGATCGAACCGTCGCGGACCAGGTAGGACGCGCCGCGCGACCCCGGCGGGCACTGCGCGGCGGCGGGCGCGGGCTGGAGGCCGTCGGCGGCCGGGAGCTTGTCGGCGAGGGCGACGGCAAGCTCCCGGTCCACCTCCTGGCACCCGGAGGTGCCACCGGGCGCGATGCGACCGGTCGTCCCCGACGTGCCGTCCCCCTGCGTAGACGGGTCGTCGGGGCCACTCTTGGGCAGCGCTTCGCCGCTCTGGTCGGCGTCCGCGCGCTGCTGTCCTTCCTGCGGAACCTCGAACGGGGTGAGGTTAGGGGACGGGGAGTCCTGAGCGGAACCCGCGGACGCCGTGAGCCCACCGGAGTCCTGCCGCGTGAGATCGGCCGTCACGAGGACACCGCCGAACAGCAGCACCACGGCCAGGGTGGACCCGAGCGCGAGCCGCGTCCGGCGCCGGGCGGTCACCCGCGCCGACTCGGCGCGCACGCTGCCCACGTCGAACGACGGCGGCGGCGCCGCACCGCCCGCGGCGTCGCGGAACAGCTCCGCGAGCTTGCGCTCGTCCACCTCAGCACCTCCCCTTCACGACGCGGGCCTCAGGTCGTCGATCGCGTCCCCCAGCGCCTCCCGCAGGGCTTCCAGCCCGCGCGAGGTCTGGCTCTTCACGGTCCCCTCGGAGCACCCGAGCACCTCGGCCGCGGCCGACACGTCCAGGCCCTCCAGGAACCGCAGCACGAGCACCGCCCGTTGCCGGGGCGGCACCCGCTTCAAGCCCGCGACCAGGGTCTCGCGCGTCGCCACCGCGTCGCCGACCTCCCCGTCGTGCGCGGGCGCGTCCGGGACGGAGTCCACGAACCGCTCGCGTCGCCAGGGGCGCCGCGACTCGTCGATCACCGCGCGCACCAGCGTCCGGCGGACGTACGCGTCCAGGGCCTGCTTGTCCCGGACCTTCCGCCACCTCCGGTGCAACGCGACGAACGCGGTCTGCGCGAGGTCGTCCGCCCGGTGCCAGTCGCCACAGAGCAGGAACGCCGTTCGGCGCACGGCCTCCCGGCGAGCTGCGAAGTACTCCGCGAACTCCTGCTCGTCGCGCTGATCCACGCGGACTCTCTCCGCTCGTCGTGCTTGCACCTACCGGACGGAACCGGGGCCACCAACGGTTGCACGCCCCTCGTCCGAGACTTGCGTCACCCCCATCGTGGTACCGGCGACCGGGCGCGGTAAGGCCTTGCCGCGTGTGATGTGATCCATTCGTGACCCAGCTCGCACCCCTGGACTTCCGGTCCGACACCGTCACCCGCCCCGACGAAGCCATGCGGCTGGCCATGTCCACCGCCGAAGTGGCCGACGACGTGCTCGAACACGACCCGACCATGCTCGCCCTGGAGGAGCGGGTCGCCGACCTGCTGGGCGTGGAGGCCGCCCTGTGGGTGCCGTCGGGGTCGATGGGCAACCTCATCGCGCTGACCGTGCACCTGCGGCCCGGCGACCGGTTCCTCGCCGCGCGCGGCGCGCACGTCCTGGACAACGAGCTGGGCACCGCCGCGTGGATCGCCGGCGGCATGCCGCACCCGCTGGAGTGGGACGCGCCCGGCCGGTTCACCGCGGACGCCGTGCGCGCGCGGCCGGCGCCGACGGCCCGTACTACTCGCTGCGCACGACCCTGCTGTGCCTGGAGAACACCCACAACGCGGCCGGCGGCACCGTCACCCCGCCCGACGAGCACGCCCTGCTGGTGTCGGCGGCCCGCGAGACGGGCCTGAAGGTGCACCTCGACGGCGCGCGGCTGTGGAACGCGTCGGTGGCGCTGGGCGTGCCGCCGGCGGCGCTGACGGTGGGCGTGGACACCGTGCAGGTGTGCCTGTCGAAGGGCCTGGGCGCGCCGGTCGGGTCGGTCGTGGCGGGCACGCGGGCGTTCGTCGCCGAGGCGCGGCGGGTGCGCAAGATGCTCGGCGGCGGCGTGCGGCAGGGCGGCGTGCTGGCGGCGGCGGGCCTGGTGGGCCTGGACCGCATCGACGACCTCGCCACCGACCACGCGAACGCCCGGGAGCTGGCGCGCGGCCTGGCCGAGCTGGGCTGGCAGGTGGTGGAGCCGGAGACCAACATCGTGCTGGCGGGCGTGCCGGACCTGGAGGTCACCCTGACCGGGCTGCGCCACCTGGGCGTGTTCGCCGGGCCGATGTCCGGGAAGGTGCGGTTCGTGCTGCACCGGGACGTGACGGCGGAGGACGTGGCGGAGGCGTTGCGGCGGATCGGGTCGGTCAGCTCGTGACCCGCTGGGTGGTGTTCGACTACGGCAACGTGCTCAGCGAGCCGCACACCGGCCTGGACGCGCTGGCGGGCGTGCTGGACGCGCCGGCGGACCGGTTCGAGGAGGTGTACTGGAGCTTCCGGCTCGCCTACGACCACGGGATGTCCGACCTGGAGTACTGGCGTTCGGTCGGCAAGGCGCTGGGCGTCGAGGTGTCCGAGGGGTTGGCCGCGGAGCTGAACCGGGCGGACTTCGCGGTGTGGCTGCGGGCGTCGCGGCCGGCGGTCGGGCTGGTGGCGGAGCTGGCGGCGGCCGGCGTGCCGCTGGCGCTGCTGTCCAACGCGCCGTCGTCGTTCGGGCGGGCGCTGGCCGAGCAGCCGTGGACGCGGCACTTCGACCACCTGGTGTTCTCGGGCGACCTCGGGGTGGCCAAGCCCGCGCCGGAGGTGTGGGCGTCGGTGGCGGAGCTGCTCGGGTCGTCGGACTGCGTGTTCTTCGACGACCGGCCGGAGAACGTGGCCGGGGCCGTCGAGGCGGGGTGGACCGGCGTGGAGTGGCGGGGCGCCGAGCACGCGCGGGAGGAGCTGGCCCGGCTCGGCGTGCTTTAGGGGTGGCGGGAAGCGCGCAGCTCGGCGCGCAGTTCGGCCAGCTCCGCCTTCACCGAGCGGAGTTCGGCCAGCGTGGCCTCCTCGGCCTCCGCGACCTGGTCCTCGACCCCGCTCAGCCGGTCGACCAGCCAGGACGCGATGGTGCCGGTGATGACACCGAGCAGCGCGATCCCGCCGATCATGAGCAGTGCGGCGACCAGCCGCCCCTCCCACGTGACGGGGTAGCGGTCGCCGTAGCCGACGGTGGAGATCGTGGTCAGCGTCCACCACGCGGCGTCGCCGAACGTCGTGATCGTCGCGTCCGGGTGGTTGCGCTCGGCGTCCAGCACGGCCAGCGACGCGCACAGCCCGACCAGCACGGTCACGCCCGCCGCGTACAGGCCGATGCGCTGCCGCACCTTGCCCGCGAACCGCCGGTTGAGCACCTTCAGGACGGTGATCAGCCGCAGCACCCGGAGCTGCCGGATCATCGGCAGCAGGACCGTGAGCAGGTCGAACAGGTGCGTGACGAAGAACCGCCGCTTGTCCACGGCCAGCGTGAACCGCGCGACGTAGTCCAGCGCGAACACCAGCCACACCGCCCACAGCACGAGTTCGAGCGCCAGGTGCAGCCCGCCGGTGGCCCGGTTGTCGAGCACCTGCCAGGCGTAGACGACCAGGAACACGACGGCCAGCACCGTCAACGGCCACTCGACCCGCCGCTCCCACCGGGTCAGCCGACGCTCATCACTGTCCAACACCGCCCCATGGTGACCGCCGGAGCAGCGGTTTTCCAACTAACGTGGCCCGTTGATGCCCTTCCGACCGCTGCTCTTGATCGCCCCGTAAGCGGCTGTGCCGAGGAACAGCACACCGCCGACGATCGCGAGCCAGAACAACCCCTTCACGACCGCGCCCACCAGGCTCAGCGCGACCCAGATCGCGAGCAGCCACAGGATTATCTTGACCATGCCCGGGACAACGGGCGGGCTGACCTGGGAGTTCCGCGTCACAGCCACGCCTTGAGCCGGCGCAGCGCCTCGCTCATGTCCTGCGCGCTGCCAGCGAAGGAGAACCGGACGAACTCGTGGCCGTGCACGGGGTCGAAGTCGATGCCGGGGACGATCGCCACGCCCGTGTCGGCGAGCAGCCGGCGGCAGAAAGCCATCGAGTCGTCGGTCACGTGCGAGACGTCGGCGTAGGCGTAGAACGCGCCGTCCGCCGGGGCGATCCGGGTGATGCCCAGGTCGTGCAGGCCGGCGAGGAGGACGTCCCGGTTGTGCCGGTACCCGTCGACCAGGGAGGCGGTGTACTCGTAGGACTCCGGCGTGAACGCCTGCACGGCCGCGTGCTGGGCCAGCGCCGGCGGGCACAGGGTGAAGTTGCCGGTGAGCCGGTCGGCGGCGGCGCGCAGGTCCGGCGGCATGAGCATCCAGCCCAGCCGCCAGCCGGTCATGGCGAAGGCCTTGGAGAACGAGTTCACGACGACCGAGTCGCGGGAGGTCTCCCACGCGCAGGCCAGGGGCGTGCCGTAGCTGATGCCGTGGTAGATCTCGTCGCTGATCAGCCGGGTGCCGTGGGCGGTGCACCAGGTCGCGAGGGCGGCGAGTTCGGCGGGGCTGAGCACGGTGCCGGTCGGGTTGGCGGGACTGGCGACGACCAGCCCGTCCAGCGGCCCGGCGGCGTCGAGCAGCTCCGTGGTCGGCTGGAACCGCGTCTCCGGCCCGCACGGCAGCTCGACGACCTCGCAGCCCAGCGCCCGCAGGATGTTCCGGTAGGCGGGGTACCCGGGCCGCGCGAGCGCCACCCGCGCGCCGCTGTCGAACGCGGACAGGAAGGCCAGCAGGAACGCGCCGGACGAGCCGGTGGTGACGACGACGTCGTCGGCGGTGACGTCGAGGTCGTACTGGCGGCGGTAGTGCCCGGCGAGCGCGGTCCGCAGTTCGAGGATGCCGAGCTGCTCGGTGTAGCCCAGCGGGTTGTGCCGCAACGCGTGCTCGGCGGCCCGCAGCACCGGCTCGGGCGCGGGACTGGACGGCTGGCCGGCGGCGAGCGACACGACGTCCCCGTGCGTCCGCTGCCGCTGGGCTGCGGCGGACACGATCTCCATGACGTGGAACGGCGGCACATCGGCCCGAGCGGCTACACCCAACATGGCCACAGGCTAATCCGCGCGCGCCGACAGGTGCCCCGGACGTCCACGCCCCCGCCCAGCCGCGACTCGGCGGCGGCTGAAGGAAGGCCGCCCG
This sequence comes from Saccharothrix mutabilis subsp. mutabilis, assembly GCF_039521145.1. Classification (NCBI taxonomy): domain Bacteria; kingdom Bacillati; phylum Actinomycetota; class Actinomycetes; order Pseudonocardiales; family Pseudonocardiaceae; genus Saccharothrix; species Saccharothrix mutabilis. The sequence goes on along the minus strand of NZ_BAAABU010000004.1, from coordinate 404,390 downwards.
GATCGTCCGGTTTGCGCGCTCCCGTTATGCCGAGAGTTCATCCAGCAGCGCGGTCACCGCCGAGCGCAGCGCCGCCGGGTCGGTCGGGCCGTGGAAGTCCACGACGTCCGCCGCCCGCCTGCGGTGGCCCTCCGCGTCCAGCACGGCCGCGCCGAAGCGGCCCCGCAGGTCCGCGCCGCCGACGTGCCCGCCGCCCAGCACCGGCAGCAGCCCGACCAGGGCCGACGCCAGGTCCGACGCCACCTCTCGCACGGTCACGACAGCCCCGGTCAGGACGGCCAGCACGGTCCCGTTGCCCGCGGACGCGGCCAGCGCGCGCACCGCCGTGCTGCCGAACCCGAGTCTCAGGTCCGCCGCGCGCGGCGGGTTGGCGAGCAGCTTGAACGCCGCCCCCAGCCACGGGTCGAGTTCCGCGCCGCGCGCGAGGCCGGCGGCGGTCAGGTCGGTCCACGGCGCGGGGTCGTCCGCCACGTGCAGGACGATCGGCATCGCGCCGAGGTCGAGGTGGTCCCAGGCGGTGCGGAACGCGGCGGCGCTCATCGTCGCGGTGGTCACCAGACGTCACTCCCGGCTGACGGCGGGCCGTGGTGCCCGCAGGGGAGTTGACGCGGCGACCGCCGCCCGGGTTCCCGTCAGACCTCGTTGATCAGCTCCCACACGCAGGTGGCGAGGCGGGCGTTGTCGATCGGGGTGATCGTGGACCAGTCGCGGCCGTCCGAACTGGGGCGCACGAGGTGCAGGTAGCGGCCAGCCGGGGTGTCGTGCCAGGCGACGACGCGGCGCGCCCGGACCGGTGGGCCGCCGTGCTGCGCCCGTTCCGCGCCGAACTGGCCGCGCGTGCTCATGCCGTCGCACATGCCCGCCAGCTCCTGGGCGTCGCTGAGCGGCAACCCGTGCCGTTCCAGGGCGAGCACGAGCTTCTCGGCGTTGCGCCCGGCCTCGTCGGACGCGGCGCGCAGCACGTCGTTGGGCAGGCTGATGGACCGGCCGCGGCCCGCGGGCATCTCGCCGGTGACCGACACGGCCGCCTCGGCCAGCGCGCTGGCGCGGGCCTCGATCAGCCACACCTCGTCGCCGTCCACGACCGCGAGGACGGCCTCCTCACCCGAGGCGGCGGCCAGTCCCTTGATCTTGCGGCGGTCGACCCAGACCCAGATGTCCACCGCGACCTGCGGGTTGGCCAGCAGGGCGAAGGTGTCCGCCAGCTCGGGGACGAGCCTGCGCCCGCCGGCCAGCCCGCGCTGCTCCAGCGACCCCCACGCCTGCTCCACGAACCGCGCCCGCTCGGTGTGCGTGACACCGGGGCTGGGCACGTCGAGGGCGACGTTGCGCCGCTGGTGCCGTTCGGCCTCCCACGCGACGTCGAACTCCAGCGTGGACAGGACGACCGTGCCGCTCACTTCTTCTCGGGCTCGTCGCCGATGACCTGCTGCACGACCATGCGCTCGTCACCGAAGACGTCGTCGGAGTCCACGCCGTACTTGCGGATGTGCTCCGCGTCCTCCTCGCCGTCCTTGCCGCGCGGCGAGGCGGCGGCCTGCATCATCGACCCGGCCCCGGCCTTGCCCGCGGCGGCGCCGGCGGCGCCCCGGTTGCCCGGCACGCGCTCGTCGGGGTCGATGGCCCCGATGGTCGCGGAGATCCCGGCCTTCCCGGCCAACCCGCTCGCCCCGGGCACGCCACCCGGCATCCCCGGCTTGCCGCCCGAGGGCACCTTCCCGCCGTCCGGCTTGCCGCCACCACCGGGCGGAACCGGCGCGGACGGGTTGCGCACGACCCGGGCCCCCTTGGCGGTGGCCGCGAGCCCGGTCAACGTGGCCCCGGCCGCGAGCCCCAACCCGAGCCCGAGCCCGAGGTTGGAGGACCCGACCTTGCCCGGCAGCACCGGCGAGGCGCCGGGCGTCGGCACGGAAGTCGTCGGCGGCAGCACCCCGGTCGACCCGCCCGGCAACTGCGGCGGAACGGACACCTGCCCACCACCGGGCACCTGCGGCACCCCACCGGGCAGACCGCCCGGCACACCACCGGGCACCTGGCTGATCCCGCCCGCGGGCTGCTGCACCGGGGCGACGGGCGTGGCCACGGCGCTGGAGGCCGTGGTGACCTCGAACGACGGGGGCTTGTTCATGCCCTGGTACTGGTTGAGCGAGTCCCGACTGGCGTCGACGTACTGGTCGAACCCGCGGATGACCTGCTCGCGCGCGGCCTGGGTCTCCTTGACTTCCTTGGCGTGGTCGGTCTCGTAACCGAAGAAGCCGCCGGCGTCGTCCCAGAAGCTGGTCTCGGTGTCACCGGCGAGCTTGGACGCGTCGGGCATGCCGTTGCGGGAGTCGCTGTAGGCGTCACCTTGAACGGCGGTCGCCTTGGAGTTCCGCTCACCGGCTTCGGTGCCGGAAGTGGCGACCTCGGCGGTGTAGCTCACCTTCTCGTGACCGGCATCGCCCGCGGCGCCCTGCCACGAGTGGCCCATGGGGGCCAACAGGCCCCGGATGGTGTTGTCGACGGACTCCAGGCTCGCCGCGAGCTCGCGCAGCGCCTGCGAGGCCCGGCTGAACCGCTCGGCCGCGTTGCTCTGCGTGAACTGCTGCACCAACGACATGAGGCCGGGGTTGTCGAGGCCCTGGAACCGGTGATCCTTGAGCTGCTTGAAGTCGGTCACGGTGTTCCCCTCACTTCAAGGTCTGCAAGGTCGCGAGCGCCAACTCGGCACCCTTGGCGGCGTTCTGGCACATGACGTCCTGCGTGGTGTCGCGGCCGATCGGCAGGAACTGCACGAAGACGTGCTGGCCGTCGGCGACGTCGACCGCCACCGAGCAGTCCACGGAACTGGTGCCCTTGAAGGTGACCTGCTTGGCGGGGAAGCCGGCGACCTTCTTCTCGGCGATGTCGAGGTTGCCCGACGAGTTCCAGTAGTCGATGCCCTTGCCGGTCACCAGGTGCACCGCGTACGAGTACACCTTGGAGGCACCGGGGCCGGTCAAGAACGTGCAGGCCGGCGACTTCACACCCTCGACCACGTCCGACTGGTCGGGCTGGGTCACCACCGTGCCGAGTTGCTTCTGGTCGTTCGCGCTGAGGGCCTTGCACGGGTCGAGGCCGTCGAGCTTGATGTCCTTCGGGCGCTCGGAGGGCGCGGGCGTCGCCGACGTCTTCGAGCCCGCCGTCGTGGTCGCGGGAGTCGGGGTGCCGACCTGCCCGGTGGAGACGCAACCGGCGAGCGTCAGGGCCGAGAGCGCCACCACGGCGCTCCACTTAACGAGGCGCACCAGCGGCCCCCATCGCGGTGTTGATCTCTTCTTCGGTGAAGCCGTACTGCTCGGCCACCTTTCGGAGCTGCTCCGCGAGGCCGCTCAGGCTGGCGATGTACTCGTCCACGCGAGCCGCGTACGACTCCGGGTGCTGGAGCAGCCGGTCGTTCCACGCCTCGGCGATGTCCGCGTTCACCTCGTCCATGCCGTTGAGGTTGATCCGCATGCCACCCAGCGCCTTGGCGTAGGCGAGTTGGAGAAGGGACACCTGGTCCTGGATGACCTTGCCCATGGCCAGGACGTCGTCCTTGTCGACCTTGAAGTGCGTGCTGCCGCCCGGCGCGCCGGCCAGGGTGTCGTTGAGCCGCTTCTCCGCCGCGAACATGTCGCCGACCGCACGCCCGATGGCTCCACCCACGCCGGCGACGGCTCCCAGTAGGCCGTTCTCCTCCACCACGACGTCCATCCCCCGTACGGTCGGTAACGGATCGGTCCCGGTTCGCAGGCTACCAACGTGCGCGTGAGCCGGGTCTGAGGTTGGACGAACTCGACCGCCGTCCGGTTCCGGGCCGATCGTGGGCATGGTCGAGGCCCCGCGCACCCGGGAGCAGCGCGGGGCCAGGGACCAACGCCTGGATCAGGGGACTTCGATCTCGCCGTTCGCCGCGCGCAGCGCGATGTCGGTGCGGTGGTGGGAGCCGGTCAGGTGGACGGCGGATACGCGGCGGTAGGCGTCTGTGCGGGCGTCGGCCAGGGTTTCGCCGGTGCCGACCACGGACAGCACCCGGCCGCCCGTCGAGACCACCGCGCCGTCCTCGCGACGACGGGTGCCGGCGTGCAGGACGCCTTCCGCCTCGCCGCCCGTCACGACGTCGCCCGTGCGCGGCCGGCCGGGGTAGCCCTCGGCGGCCAGGACGACGGTCACCGCGTAGCCCTCGGACCACTCCAGCGCGCCGACGCCCGCCAACGCGCCCGTCGAGGCGGCCAGGAACAGGCCGGCCAGCGGGGTCTTCAGGAGCGCGAGCACGGCCTGGGTTTCCGGGTCGCCGAACCGGCAGTTGAACTCGATGACCTGCGGCCCGGTCGAGGTCAGGGCCAGGCCCGCGTACAGCAGGCCGGTGAACGGCGTGCCGCGGCGCGCCAGCTCGTCGACCACGGGCTGCACGCACGTCGACACGATCGTGTCCACCAGGTCGGCGGGGGCCCAGGGCAGTGGCGCGTAGGCGCCCATGCCGCCGGTGTTGGGGCCCGAGTCGCCGTCGCCCACGCGCTTGAAGTCCTGCGCGGGCAGCAGCGGCACCACCGACACGCCGTCGGTCAGGCAGAACAGGGACACCTCGGGGCCGTCCAGGAAGGACTCCAGCAGCACCGGGTGGCCGTGGTCGAGCAGGGTCATGGCGTGGGCGCGGGCCGTGTCGCGGTCGGAGGTGACCACCACGCCCTTGCCGGCCGCCAGGCCGTCGTCCTTGACCACCCAGCGCGGGCCGAAGTGGGTCAGGGCGGCGTCCAGGCGGGCCGGGTTGTCAACGACCTCGGACGTGGCCGTGGGCACCCCGGCCGCCTGCATGACGTCCTTCGCGAACGCCTTGGAGCCCTCGATGCGGGCCGCCGCGGCGGACGGGCCGAAGCAGGGGATCCCGGCGGCGCGCACGGCGTCCGCCGCACCCGCCACCAGGGGCTGCTCCGGCCCGACCACGACGAGGTCGGCGTTCCACTCCTTGGCCAGCGCGGCGACCGCCGCCGGGTCGCCCACGTCGACACCGTAGATCTCGGCCGCGCCCGCGATCCCGGCGTTGCCGGGAGCGCAGGCCAGCGCGACGACCGCCGGGTCGCGCGACAAGGCGAGGACAAGGGCATGTTCACGGGCGCCGGACCCGATGACCAGGACACGCACGGTGGGCCAGCCTAGATGACGCGGCGGGTCAGCCGCCGAACGCGTCCAGCGAACCCGCGTGCAGCGGCACCGGGTCGGTCATCGCGGCCTTCTCCTTGATGATGTCCTTGGCCGCCGGGTGGATCTTCTCCAGGTCCGTCTTCTTGTCGAAGACGAGCTTGGTGATGGCGCACGCGTTGGCGTCCGGGAAGTCGGCCTTCACCAGCAGCAGGTTCGGCACGACGACGGTCGGGATGTCCGCCGGCTGCCCGTAGGTGGCGGCCGGGATGGTGCCCTTGTCGTAGACCGAGTTGATCTCCTTCAGCTTCTGCAGCTGCGGGGTGATGTCGAGGAACTTGACCTGGTCCTTCAGCGACGTGGTGATGTCGGTGATCTGCGCGGTGGGCAGGCCGCCGGACCAGATCAGGCCGTCCAGGCTGCCGTCCTTCATGCCGTCCGCGGTCTTGGCCAGGTCGAGGCGCTGCGCCTGGACGTCCTTCTCCGGGTCGAGGCCGGCGGCGGTGAACAGGCGGTTGGAGATCACCTCGGTGCCGGACTTGGGCGAGCCGGTGGAGATCCGCTTGCCCTTCATGTCGGCGATCGAGTTGATGCCGCTGGACGCGCGCACCAGCACCTGCGTGTAGTTCGGGTACAGGCGGGTCAGCGCCTGGACCTTCTGCGGCTTGCCGTCGAACGCGCCCTTGCCGTTCACGGCGTCGGCGGCGGTGTCGGCCAGCGAGAACGCCATGTCGTAGTCGCCCGCGACGAGCTGCTGGATGTTCTGCACCGACGCGCCGGTCTCGGCCGCGGTGGCCTTGAGCTTGGTGTTGTCGCTGATCAGCTTGGCCAGGCCACCGCCGACGACGTAGTAGACGCCGCCGGAGTTGCCGGTCGCGATGGTGATCCGACCGTCGGCCGCCTCGCACGCCGCGGTGCCGGAGCCGGTGTCCGCGGCCTCGCGCTTGCCGCCACAACCGGCGGCGACGAGCGCCACCGCCAGGACGGCGACGGGGACCTTCCAGCTACGCATGGTGTTCCTTTCGCATCTTCGGCAGGAGCAGGTGCACGGCCACCGCGGCGACGAGGAACCCGATGCCGACGGCGATCGTGACCGGTTGCAGGTAGAGCAGGGCGACGGCGGCGGGGATGCACAGCACCCGCTCGGGCCACGCCGCCTGGTGGACGAGCCACCCGCCGGTGACCACGGCGAGCGCCGCGACCCCCAGCGCCGAGGCGGCGAAGACCCAGAGCGAGTCCAGCGCCGACGAGCGCAGCAGCAGGGCCGCGCCGTCGTCGGTCAACACGAACGCGAGCGGCACGAGGAACGCGGGCAGCGTGTACTTCCACGTCCGCCACATCGTCTTCATGACGTCGCCGCCGGTGATGGCGGCGGCGGCCACCGCGGCGAGCGCCGTCGGCGGCGTCACCTCGGACAGCACCGCGTAGTAGAAGATGAACATCGCGGTCTCTTCGCGGGCCACGCCCAGCTCCACCAGCGCGGGCCCGATCACGACCCACGAGATGATGAAGGACGCGGTCACCGGCACGGCGAGCCCGAGCACACTCACCGCGACCGCGGCCAGCACGACGGTCACGAACAGCACGACCGACGGGTTGGACGAGATCAGACCGGCGATGTCGACCAGCGCGGAGGCCAGTTCCTGCCCCAGGCCGGTCTTGGTGATGGTCGAGGTGATCACGCCGGCCGCCGCGCACACCGCGATCACCGGCAGCGCGCTGCGCACCCCGGTGGACAGCGAGTCGAGGATGGTCCGCCCCCAGGTACGGACATCCCCCTTGTGCGCGATCAACGCGAACAAAGCCGCGACCCCCGACGCGTACACCACGGCCGAGTAGACCGGGATGTCCAGCGCGAGGAAGACGACGATCACCCCGAGCGACAGGAAGTGGTACCCGCCGCGCTTGAGCAGCACCCACGGACTCGGCGCGTCGATGTCCACGGGCTTGGCCCCGAACCGCCGCGCGTCGATCTCCACGGCGAGCGCGATGCCCAGGTAGTACAGGAGGGTCGGCAGGATCGCCCAGATCAGCACCTGGAGGTACGAGGCCTCCAGGTACTCGGCGATGATGAACGCCGCCGCGCCCAGCGTGGGCGGCGACAGGATCGCCCCGATGCCCGACGCGGCCAGCAACCCGCCCGCGCTCTCCTTCGGGTAACCGGCTTTCTTGAGCATCGGCCAGGTGACCGCGCCCAACGAGACGGTCGTGGCCGTGCCGGACCCCGACACGGTCCCCAACAGGAACCCGGCGGTGGCGGCGGTGCGCCCCGGCGCGGTCCGCGACTTGCGGAACGCCGAGAAGCTGATGTCCACGAAGAACGTCCCGGCCCCGGACGCGTTGAGCACGGCGCCGTAGATCGTGAACAGCACGATGTAGGTGGCGGCCACGTCCAACGGCGTCCCGTAGAACCCGGTCGCGTCGTTGTAGAACCCGTTGATGATCTGCGCGAAGTCCACACCGGCGTGCGAGATCGCCCACGCGGGCGGCAGGTACCCGCCGTAGTAGGCGAACGCGACGAACCCGACGCACACCAGCGGCAACACCCACCCGGTGGTCCGCCGGCACGCTTCGAGGACCAGGAACAGCAGGATCGACCCGGCGACGACATCGAGGTCGGTCAACTGCCCCTGCCGGTCGAGGAACGCGTCGAACCCGCCGAACAACGGGTACGCCCCGACCGCGAACGCCAGCACGGCGAGCGTCCAGTCCAGCGGCCCTGGGTCGTCGGCCCCGCCCTTGCGCGGCCGGTAGCAGAGGAACACCAGCGGCAACGTGACGGCGAGGAAGATCACCAGGTAGTACTGCCCGCCCTTGGCGAACGGCCAGAACACCTGCTTGAGCACCAGCAGGGCCGCCAACAACCCGGCGACCCAGATGCCCAACTCCCACCGCCGCGACAACGACCGCGAGGGCCGTTCCTCGTCGTACTCGGCGATCAGTTCGGCGACATCAGCCTGTGGCTTCGTCGACACGCGCACTCCTTCGTGTCGCGCAGGGATCATGCGCTCCAGAAGCTACTTGTGGTCGCTCTCACAGCCATAGACCCACCATCTAAAGGGACTGTAAAGACCGTCGCCAGCCCCTCCACCCCCGCGCCCAACCACATCCCCGGACACCGCGAACGAGGTTCTTCGCGCGAAGCGCGGACACGGGCCTCCGCCAGGTCACGACCCAACCCGGGCTTCTTGCTCGTGTCATCTCCGTATGGCCTGCCCGAAGGGCTACCGCACTTTTGGTCGGGTGCGGCCGAATTTTTTGTGAGGGACGAGCAAAAAATTTAGCGGCACCCGGCCAAAAGTGTGGTTGGCTCCGCCAGGCCATACGGAGATGGCACGGGCAAGAAGCCCCCGCCTTTTCTTTGCTTTTGTGTCATCTTTGGCGGCCTGCCCGCCGGCGAGGCTCTTTTCATCTTTTCAAGCTTTTTACAACAGCGCTTCGCTCTCCAATCAGCACGCGCTTCGCGCTGGTCAACGCGCTGACGCGCTCTCAAGATCAAAAGCAGGCTGGGGAGGCCTCCAGTGGGGAGGGAAGGGCGTCGTGTTCCCCACCGCATGACCTGGCGGAGCCAACCACACTTTCCGGAGGTCGGCCTGAAAACTTTTTGCTCGTTCCTCGCAAAAACTTTTGAGTCCGACCCCCGAAAAGCGCGGTAGCCCTTCGGGCAGGCCATACGGTGGGGAACACGAGGCCCCTCCCGTGGTTGGTGGCCAACCCGCCGCGCGGAGCGCGGCGAAAGGCTTGCCGCTGCGCGGCGAAAAGCGCGCGACCGGGCAGCCGGGAAGTCTGCTCAGCGGCGCGAAAGGGATGGCATGAGGCCGTGCGACCGGTTTCGATGAGACGGTCGGACGATTCCGGGGGCCGTGTCGGTGAAAACTGAGGACCGGTTGTCCCAACCGGACTAGACCACTCGGCCGTCCTCATAGCACCAGCGCCAGTCCTCACCGGGCTCGAACGACTTCATCACCGGGTGACCCTCGGCGTGGAAGTGGGCCGTCGCGTGTCGCCTCGGGCTGGAGTCGCAGCACGCCACGTGCCCGCACGTCAGGCACATCCGCAGGTGGGCCCAGTTGTGTTCGCCCGACGACAGGCAGTCCGCGCAGCCCTCCGTCGTGTCCGGGGACACCGTCTGGGGCAGCGTGGCGAGGTGAGGACAGGTCATGCGGGCCATCATCACGCAAGATTGCGCCATGCACGGACCGGAACTCCTGCTCCTCCTCGTCGGCGCGCTGCTGGTCACCGCCGCCGCCAAGCGGCTCGGGTGGTCGGCGCCGCTCGTGCTGGTCGCCGCCGGGCTCGCGGTGTCGTTCATCCCCGGGTTGCCGGAGTTCGCGCTCGAACCCGAGCTGATCCTCGTGCTGGTCCTGCCGCCGCTGCTCTACTCGGCGGCGCTGGACAGCTCGTACCACAACATCCGGGCCAACCTCCGGCCCATCGGGCTGCTCGCCGTGGGCCTGGTGATCGCCACGACGATCGGGGTCGGGTGGGTCGCGCACCTCGTCCTGCCGGAGCTGTCCGTCCCGGCCGCGCTCGTCCTGGGCGCGGTGGTCGCGCCGCCGGACGCCGTGGCCGCCGTCGCGATCGGACGGCGGCTCAACCTGCCTCGGCGGACGATGACACTGCTGACCGGGGAGAGCTTGATCAACGACGCCACCGCGCTGACCGTCTACAAGGTCGCGGTCGCGGCGACGCTCGGGGTCACGGCCACCTGGGTCGACGGGCTGCGCACGTTCGTGATCGGCGCGGGCGGCGGGGTGGCGATCGGGTTGACCATCGGGATGGGGGTCCGGTGGATCCGGACCCGGCTGGACGACGGCGTGATGGAGAGCGCGCTGGGCATGCTGGTGCCGTTCGGCGCGTACCTGTTCGCGGAGGAGCTGGGCTCGTCCGGCGTGCTCGCCGTCGTGGTCGCCGGGCTCTACATCGGCCACTACGCGCCGCGCAGCTCGTACTACACGCGCCTGCAGGACACAGCCGTGTGGCGGTCGGTGGACGTGCTGCTGGAGTCGTTCGTCTTCGCGTTGATCGGCCTCCAGCTCAAGACGACCGTGGCCGACGTGGACGTGACCACCGGGCTGGTCGTGGCCGCCGCCTGGATCCTGGCGGCCACGATCCTGGTGCGGTTCGTGTGGATGTACCCGGCCGCGTACATCCCGCGCTTCCTGTCCAAGCGCGTCCGCACCCGCGAGAAAGCGCCCGGGTGGCGCGGCATCACCGTGCTGTCGTGGGCGGGGATGCGGGGTGTGGTGTCGTTGGCCGCCGCGTCCGCGTTGCCGCTCGACCTGCCCGGTCGGGACGTGATCGTGTTCTGCGCGTTCGTCGTGACCGTCGGGACGCTGCTGCTGCAAGGGCTCACCCTGCCGTGGGTCATCCGGAAGTTGGGCGTCCGGGGCGACGAGGAGCGCGCGGACGCCTTGGCGGAGGCCCAGGTGCAGCACGCCGCCGCCCAGGCCGCCGTGCACCGGCTGGACGAGCTGGTCGACGAGGGCGACCGCACGCCCGACCACGTCGTCGAACGGCTGCGCGTGCTGGCCGAGCACCGCGGCAACGCGGCCTGGGAACGCCTGGGCCGCCAGGAGGAGGAGAGCCCGGCCGCGTCCTACCGCCGGCTGCGCCGCACGATGCTGGAGGCCGAGCGCGAGGTCTTCATCGAGGCCCGGGACAGCGGGCGGATCGACGACGAGGTCCTGTTCCGCGTGCTGCGCGAGTTGGACCTGGAGGAAGCGGCCATGTCGCGAGAGTGACGACCCACCACGCATTCACCGTGACGCCGCCTGCCCTTCACCCTACGGTGACCGAGAGGTCGCGGTGCGCAACGAGGCTGCGCCGCGTCTGGTTCGCGAACAGGGAGGTCGGCGATGGTGCGGACGAGGATCGTCGGGGCGGCGCTCGCGGCGCTCGCGGTGGCCGGGGTGGTGACCGTGTCGTCGGCGTCGGCGCAGAGCGACGTGGCCGGGGCGCACAAGCCGAAGGGGCCGATCGTCATCGGTCACCGCGGCGCGTCGGGCTACCGCCCGGAGCACACGCTCGCGGCGTACGAGCTGGCGGCGCGCACGGGCGCGGACTACGTCGAGCCCGACCTGGTGTCCACGAAGGACGGTGTGCTGGTCGCCCGGCACGAGAACGAGATCGGCGGCACCACCGACGTCGCCGCCAAGCCGGAGTTCGCGGGCCGCAAGACCACCAAGGTCGTCGACGGCGCGTCGATCACCGGCTGGTTCACCGAGGACTTCACCCTGGCTGAGCTGAAGACGTTGCGCGCCAAGGAACGCATCCCGGAAATCCGCCCGCGCAACACCCTCTACGACGGCCGCTACGAGGTGCCGACGCTGCAGGAGGTCATCGACCTGACCCGCCGCCTGTCCCGCGAGCTGGGCCGGGACATCGGCATCTACCCGGAGACCAAGCACCCGACCTACTTCCAGGACATCAAGCTCGCCCTGGAGCCCAAGCTGGTCGACGTGCTCAACCGCAACGGCCTCAACCGGCACAACGCCAAGGTGTACGTGCAGTCGTTCGAGGTGGCCAACCTCAAGGAGCTGCGCAAGTCCCTGCGCGTCCCGCTGGTGCAGCTGATCAACTCCTCCGGCGCGCCGTACGACTTCGTCAAGGCCGGTGACAAGCGCACCTACAGCGACCTGGTCACGCCGGACGGCCTGCGCGAGATCCGCACCTACGCCCACGGCGTCGGCGCGGCCAAGGACCGGATCATCCCCCGCAACGCGCAGGGCTTCCTCCAGTCCCCGACCACGCTCGTCCGCGACGCCCACACCCGCGGCCTGATCGTGCACGCCTGGACGTTCCGCAACGAGAACGCGTTCCTGCCGGCCGACTTCCGCACCTCGACCGACCCGGCCGCGTACGGCCGCGCGTTCGAGGAGTACGCGAAGTTCTACGCCACCGGCCTGGACGGCGTGTTCGCCGACAACCCGGACACCGCCGTCGAGGCCCGCTCGACCCGCTGACGAGGTCCGTCCCGCAAGGCGGGCGGCGGTGCAGCGGGGCGGGTTGCCCGAGGACGTGAAGACGCGGCCTGCTCGATGTCGAGCAGGCCGCGTTCCGGTTCTCCGCCGGGCGTCAGGCCAGCATGTCGTGGCGCACGATCGTCTGGTCGCGGCCCGGGCCCACGCCGATCGCCGAGATCCGGGCGCCCGAGATGGACTCCAGGTGCTCGACGTAGGCACGCGCGTTGGCGGGCAGCTCCTCGAACGTGCGGCAGTGGCTGATGTCCTCGAACCAGCCCGGCAGCTCCTCGTACACCGGCACGGCGTGGTGCACGTCGGTCTGCGTCATCGGCATCTCGTCGACGCGCTCGCCGTCGATCGTGTAGCCCACGCACACCGGCACCTTCTCCAGGCCGGACAGCACGTCGAGCTTGGTGAGGAAGTAGTCGGTGATGCCGTTGACCCGCGAGGCGTAGCGGGCGATCACGGCGTCGAACCAGCCGGTGCGCCGGGAGCGGCCCGTGGTGACGCCGAACTCGCCGCCGGTCTTGCGCAGGTGCTCGCCCATGTCGTCGTTGAGCTCGGTCGGGAACGGACCGGAGCCGACGCGCGTGGTGTAGGCCTTGAGGATGCCGATCACGGTGGTGATCCGGGTCGGGCCGATGCCCGAGCCCGCGCTCGCGCCGCCCGAGGTCGGGTTGGACGACGTGACGAACGGGTAGGTGCCGTGGTCGACGTCGAGCAGGGTGCCCTGCGAGCCCTCCAGCAGCACCGTCTCGCCGCGGTCCAGCGCGTTGTTGAGCAGCAGGCGGGTGTCGGCGATGCGGTCGGTGAACTTCGCGCCGTGCTCCAGCACCGCGTCCACGACCTGCTCGGGGTCCAGCGCCTTGCGGTTGTAGACCTTGACCAGCACCTGGTTCTTGAAGTCCAGGGCGGCCTCGACCTTCTGCCGCAGGATCTTCTCGTCCAGCAGGTCCTGCGCGCGGACGCCGACGCGGGCGATCTTGTCCTGGTAGCACGGACCGATGCCGCGGCCGGTGGTGCCGATCTTGGCCTTGCCCAGGTACCGCTCGGTGACCTTATCGATCGCCACGTGGTAGGGCATGATCAAGTGCGCGTCCGCGGAGACCAGCAGGCGCGAGGTGTCCACGCCCTGCTTCTCCAGGCCGTCCAGCTCCTCCAGCAGCACTCCGGGGTCCACCACGACGCCGTTGCCGATGACGCTGGTCACGCCGGGCGTGAGGATGCCGGAGGGGATGAGGTGCAGGGCGAACTTCTTGCCGTCGGGCAGCACGACGGTGTGCCCGGCGTTGTTGCCACCCTGGTAGCGGACGACCCACTGGACCCGTTCGCCGAGCAGGTCGGTCGCCTTGCCCTTGCCCTCATCGCCCCACTGGGCGCCGATCAGCACTACGGCCGGCATGTGAAACTCCAAGCGGTTCGACGGGTCAAGAGCGTGACGGACCAGCCGTCACTTGCCGGTGGTTGAGGGTAGACCAGGAGATGAACGTGCGCGGAATCGTGTTGGCCTGCGGAAACTCGCAGTCGCCAATGATCACTGACGGTGACCGGTTCGAGGTGCGCCAGGTGGCCGCACGCCCGGGAAAGGCCGAGGTGGACCCGGTTCTGGCCGATCTGGGTGACCGACGTCTCATCGTCCACGGCACGGACGCCGACCTCAACGCGGTCGTCCTGCGCCTGCTGCGCACCGAGCGCCTGGCCGAGGTCGCGGTGGCCTACGTGCCCGCCTCGCCCGACTCCGACGTGGCCCGCCTGTGGGACCTGCCGACCGATCCCGGCCGCGCCCTCGACCTCGCCCTGTCGGGCGACCCCGACCGCGTGTCGCTCGTCCGGGACGACGTCGGCGGCGTCCTGGTCGGCAAGGGCTCGCTCGGGCCGGTGCGCGGGGTCGGCTACGCGGACGACACGGTCGTGCTGCGCGGGCAGGCGAGCCGCATCGAGGTCGTGCCGGACAACGAGCTGGGTCTTGCGGTGAGCGTGATCCACAAGCGGCTCTTCACCAAGAAGGTGACCACGACCGCCGGCCGCGCGTTCCAACTCGGTTGCTTGCCCGTGCAGGTGAACCTGGACGGCGTCGCCCACCCGCGCCCGATGAACAAGTGGACCTGGTACCGCCACACGGAGGATCTTCGCCTCATTCGCGGAGTGCACTGACAAAGCGTTTTCCCTTAAGCCACAAGCGTGTCACCCAAAGGCATTGTGATCGCCGGACAATTGACCCAAGGTGATTCCGACAGCTTCCAACTAGGAAGGTCGGAATCATGTCAACGGTCAACAACCCTGCCCGTTTTTCGATCACCCTGCTCCTGGCTGGTGCGCTCACCCTCGGCCTGACCGCCCCCGCCCAGGCCACTCCGCCCGACATCCCCAGCACCGCCACGGCGAGTTCGGAACTGGCGGCGCTGACGGTCGCGTCCGAGGGCTCCATGACGGGCTACTCGCGTGACCTGTTCCCGCACTGGACCACCGTCTCGGGCACCTGCAACACCCGGGAGACGGTCCTCAAGCGCGACGGCACGAACGTGGTGACCGACTCGAACTGCGCCGCCACCTCGGGCCGCTGGTACAGCCCGTACGACGGCGCGACCTGGAGCGCCGCGTCGGACGTGGACATCGACCACATCGTGCCGCTGGCGGAGGCGTGGCGGTCGGGCGCGTCGTCGTGGACCACGTCCCGCCGCCAGTCCTTCGCCAACGACCTGTCCGGCCCGCAGCTGATCGCGGTGACCGACAACGTCAACCAGGCCAAGGGCGACCAGGACCCGGCGCTGTGGAAGCCGCCGCTGACGTCGTACTGGTGCACGTACGCGAAGATGTGGGTACACACCAAGTACCGGTGGGGCCTGAAGGTGAACTCCGCCGAGAAGACCGCGTTGCAGTCGATGCTCGGAAGGTGCTGATGGCCGACTACTCGTCCCCTTTCGTGGCGGGCCCGGGCGGCGTGATGACCGACGAGGTCGGCGTGATCACGGGCCGATTGGAATTGCGCACCACCCTCGCCAACGGGGTGGTCCGCGCGAAAGTCCGCTACGAAGGCGCTGACGAGTGGTACGCCATCACCGGCGCGTCCTGCCGATTGGCGGATCAACGCGACCACGCGGCGATCCACCAGGTCCTGCTGGGCGTCCTGGACCGCCCGCTCGGGTGACCCGTCGGGGGCGCTTCGCGGCGCCCCCGACGGGTCAGCCCCCGTTCCCGCGGCTCAACGGGGGCAGCGCCTCGACCGCCTCCGCGCGGGTCAACCCGGTGGCCTGCAACAGGTCCACCGCCACCGACCGGACCTGGGCGAGCACCACCTTGGTGGAGAAACCCTCCCCGCCCAGCTGCCGGGCCGTGGCCACCGCCGCCGCGTCCCGCACCGCGGCGCGGGCCCGCCGCGGCTCCTCACCCCGGGCCAGCTCCGCCCGCAGCACCTCGACCGCGGACGCGTACTGGCGCAACACGTCCGGCAGCACGGCGGGCATCTTCTCGTTGTCCCGCAAGGCGGCCAGCGCGCGTCGGGCCAGCACCCTGGTGTTGCGCAACGCGTAGTCCACCGGTGCCGCGACGGCTTCGTAGCGCTTCAGGTCACCGCGTTTGCGCCACCGGATCGGCGCGATGGTCGCGATCTCGCCACCGGTCTGCAAGGCGGTTCTGAAGTCGTCCACGGCTTCCTGGCTGTCGCGCAGCCGCGCGAGCACGCCGGCGGCCTGCACCGCGTCGCCGTCGGCCACCGCGTCCGCGACCCCGCGCAGGGCCGTGGCCAGCTCGCCGAAGACGGCCTTGCCCTGCCGGTGCGCGACGGTCAGCGGGTTGGCCGGGAGCAGCGCCGCCACGGCCAGGCCGACGAGCCCGCCGACCAGGGCGTCCACCATCCGGTCGAGGCCGCCGCCGGCGCTGGGCGGCAGCAGCGTCGCGACCAGCACGGCCGAGGAGCCGGACTGCAACGCGATCACCGCGCCACCGTCGAGCAGCACGGCGGTGGACATGGCCAGCGCCACGACCAGCGCGATCTGCCACGGGCCGGAGCCGATCACGGAGATCAGCACGTCCCCGACGCCGACGCCGACCGACACGCCGACGACCAGCTCCACGACCCGCCGCAGCCGCTGCCCGAGCGACACGCCCAGGCAGACGACGGCGGCGATGGGCGCGAAGAAGGGATGCGCGTGCCCGACCACGGTGGTCGCGACGAACCACGACAGCCCGGCGGCGAGCGCGGCCTGCACGATCGGCAACGCCGTGCCCTGCCACCGCTTCAGCCGGCGCGCCAACTCCGCCCGCACCCGCCCGCCGGAAGCCGAGCCGCCGGAAGCCGAGCCGGTGCCGGCACCAGGCGGGCCGCCGCGAGCCGCGTCGCCGCCGCCCGGACCGCCGCCGGCACCGGCCGAGCCGCTGGGCGAGCTGCCGGAAGCCGGGCTGCCGGGTGTCGGGTCACCGCGGGTCGAGCCGTCGCGAGCCGGGCCGTGTTCGTCGCCCGCGCGCCGGTCCTCCACGCGCCCGGCCCGTCGTCAGGCGAGGCCGAGGGCGGCCGGGGCGGCCGGGTCGCTGTCGGTCAGGAACTTCTTGCAGCGCTCGTACTCCTCCGTCTCGCCGATCTCGTCGGCCGCCCGGGCCAGCGCCGCCAGCGCCCGCAGGAAGCCCTGGTTCGCGCGGTGCGACCACGGCACCGGGCCGAAGCCCTTCCAGCCGGCGCGGCGCAGTTGGTCCAGGCCGCGGTGGTAGCCGGTGCGGGCGAAGGCGTAGCCGGCGATCGGGTCGCCGGTCTGCAGCGCCCGTTCGGCGAGCAGCGCCCACGCCTCGCTGAAGTCGGGGTACGCGCGGACGATCTTGGCCGGGTCGGTGCCCGCCTCGGCGGCGGCCTGCGCCTCGGGCCGGTCGGGCAGCAGCGTGGGGTCGGGACCGAGCAGGTTCTCCATGCGCTCAGGATAGGAATACGCGGGCCGCGGTAGCGACCACTGCCAGCACGAGCGCCGACACGACGACCCCGGCGACGACCTTCTTGCCCATCCACGACTCCTCGGGCTCTCAGCGAACTCTCAGGGCCGCACTGTTCCGTGCTACACCGAAAAGAGCAACGAAGCTCACCCGATAGCGGTAACAAAACCGCGAACGTGCTGGTCGCCCCCATCCCTTAGGGGACAAATCGGTAAAGACCAGGGTGGTCCCGGCTTCCCGACCGTCCTACCGAGACGCATCATGTTCGGGTGAAAACGGGGGTTGTCGAACGCGTCGCGCGGTTCCGCGACCAGTACTGGGAGCGGGGCGAGCCGGGGCGCCGGACCCCGCCGGCGCTGGCCGCCGGCCTCTACAAGCTCTGGCTGTGGGGCCTGCTCTTCAAGCTCATCGGGTCGTCGTGGGACGTCGCCTGGCACTTCAAGTGGCTGCGCGACGAGCTGGCCCCACCGCACATGATCAACACCGTCGGCACGGTGATCGTGGTCGGCCTGACGATCTTCCACACCTACACCGGCTACGGCGCGGACCGGACCGCCCTGCGCCTGATGCAGTGGGGCACCGGCGTCTTCCTCGTCGCGCTGCCGATCGACCTGATCAACCACCGCGTCAACGGCCTGGACATCACGTCCTGGAGCGGTTCGCACGCCCTGCTCTACCTGGGCACGGCGATCATGCTCGCGGGCGCGTTGCGCGGGTTCGCCCAGCACACCGAACCGTCCCGGTGGCGGCTGTTCGGGCTCGCCGCGCTGTGGTTCTTCTTCCTGGAGAACATGTGGTTCCCCAACCAGCACCAGGAGTACGGGGTGCTGGAGATCGCGTCGTGGGACCGCGGCGACCCGTACGCGGAGCCGATCCTGCTCCAGTTCGCCGCCGACCAGATCGGCCGGCCGGTGGACCGCGAGTCGATCGTGCGGTTCTCGCTGCCCATCCCGGACTGGGTGTACCCGGTGTGGGGCCTGGTCGCCGCCGCGCTGGTGCTCGTCGTGGCGCGGCGCAGCATCGGTCGCCGGTGGGCCGCGACGGCCGTGGCCTGCGGGTACGTCGCGTACCGGTGCCTGATCTGGCCGTTGCTGGCGGGCGCGGACTTCCCGCTCTCGACGGTGCCGCTGTTCCTGGTGCTGGTCGGCCTCGCGGTGGACGCGGCGCACCTGGGCCGCGTGCCCGAACCGGTCGCGGCGGTGCTCGGCGCGGCGGCGGTGACGGGTCTGGGCTACGGCGGGATCTGGGCGCTGCAACAGGTGGACGCGGCCCCGCCGATCCTGTTCCCGTCCGCAGCGGTGACGTTCGTGCTGCTCGCGGTGCTGTGGACGGCCGCGGGCCCGACGGTCCGCCGGATCGGGGTGGGGCTGCCCCCACTGCGGTCCCGGGTGGCCGCCTGATTCTGCCCGCTCCGGAATCCCCCGAAGATCGTTCGCGTCACGACGACCGATCCTCGGGGGATTCCTTTCGTGAGTGACGTTTCCGCCATCCGCTGCGCGCCGTGGTGGCCGCGGCCGTGGTGCTCGGCCTCGCCACCGCCACCCCCCACCACGGCCTCCACCGCCAACATCGCCGCGGACACCACGTCCACCGGCGACCTGCACCGGGCTGCACAGCGGTGGATCGACGCCGGCGTGCGACCCCGACGGGTTCCGGGGTCCGCGGCTGCACGACCACGTGCGGACCGGGGCGTCGACGTGTCCGCGTCGTGGGCCAAGGGCGGCCTGATCTCCACCGCCGGGGAGTGGCCGAAGTCCTGCGCGCCCTGTTCGGCGGGCGGTTGCTGCCGGGCAGGACGAGATGGTGAACGCCGCGGTCTGCGAGCTCTACGGCCGCTGAGACGCCGAACGGCCCCTCCCGAACCGCGGGAGGGGCCGTTCGCGGGTCCGAAGGCTCAGCCGGCGATCATCCGGCCGGAGGACTTCAGGTGCTCGCACGCCTGCGCGATGCGGGCGGCCATGCCCTGCTCGGCGGCCTTGAGGTAGGACCGCGGGTCGTAGGCCTTCTTGTTGCCCACCTCGCCGTCCACCTTCAGCACGCCGTCGTAGTTGGTGAACATGTGCGCCGCGATCGGACGGGTGAACGCGTACTGCGTGTCCGTGTCGATGTTCATCTTGATCACGCCGTAGGAGACCGCCTCGTGGATCTCCTCCAGCAGCGAGCCCGAGCCGCCGTGGAAGACCAGGTCGAACGGCTTGGAGCCGGCCGGCAGGCCCAGCTTCTCGGCCACGACCTCCTGGCCCTGCTTCAGGATCTCCGGGCGCAGCTTCACGTTGCCCGGCTTGTAGACGCCGTGCACGTTGCCGAAGGTCGCCGCGACCAGGTAGCGGCCCTTCTCACCGGCGCCGAGGGCGTCCACCGTCTTCAGGTAGTCCTCGGGCGTGGTGTAGAGCTTCTCGTTGATCTCGGCGACGACGCCGTCCTCCTCGCCGCCGACGACGCCCACCTCGATCTCAAGGATGATCTTCGCCTTGGCCGCGAGGTCGAGCAGCTCGGTCGCGATCTTGAGGTTCTCGTCCAGCGGCACCGCCGAGCCGTCCCACATGTGGGACTGGAACAGCGGGTTCAGGCCGCGGTCGACGCGCTCCTGGCTGATCGCCACCAGGGGCCGGACGTAGCCGTCCAGCTTGTCCTTGGGGCAGTGGTCGGTGTGCAGCGCGATGTTCACCGGGTACTTCTCGGCGACGACGTGCGCGAACTCCGCGAGCGCCACCGCACCGGTGACCATGTCCTTGACCTTGGTGCCCGAGGCGAACTCGGCGCCGCCGGTCGAGATCTGGATGATCCCGTCGCTCTCGGCCTCCGCGAAGCCGCGCAGCGCCGCGTTGAGCGTCTCGGACGAGGTGACGTTGATCGCGGGGTAGGCGAACTCGTTCGCCTTGGCCCGGTCAAGCATCTCGGCGTAGACCTCAGGGGTTGCGATGGGCATCGGTGGTCCTCCTCGGGTGCCCGGAACGCGGTGTCGTGGGCATCCTACGGGCACCGCCCGGCGGAAGAAGTTGATCACCGGCATAGTGGGTGCATGGCGATCGCACGGTGGAACGGCGAGATCATCGCCGAGAGTGACGACACGGAGATGGTGGAGGGGAACCACTACTTCCCCCTGGAGTCGGTGCACGCCCACTACCTGAGGCCGTCGGACACCACGTCGGTGTGTCCGTGGAAGGGCACCGCGAACTACTACAACCTGCACGTGAACGGCAAGGACAACCCGGACGCGGTCTGGTACTACGCCGAGCCCAAGGAGGCGGCGGCGAACATCAGGGGCCGCGTGGCCTTCTGGCGCGGCGTCGAGGTGACGGACTAGCCGGCGGTCCGCGACCCCCTCGGGAGGTCCCGAGGGGGTCGGGGCGCGTCACCCGTTCAGGGCGGCGGCCAGGTCGCGGAAGGCCGGGGAGGTGTCCTGGTTGGCGCCCAGCAGCTGGACGGACACGTGGTCCGCGCCGGCGTCGAGGTGGGCGCGCAGGCGGGCGGCCACGCGGTCGGTCGGGCCCCACGCCACCAGGGCGTCCACCAGGCGGTCGCTGCCGCCGTCGCGGAAGTCGTCCTCGGTGAAGCCGTTGCGCAGCCAGTTGTTGGTGTAGTTCTCCAGCCGCAGGTAGAGGGCGAGGTTGCGGCGGCCCTCCTCGCGGGCCTTCGCCGGGTCCTCCTCCAGCACCACGTGCTGCTCGGGCGCGAGCACGGTGCCCTGGCCGATCACCTCGCGGGCCTGCGCGGTGTACTCCGGGGTGACCAGGTACGGGTGCGCGACGGTGGTCCGGGCGGCGGCCAGGCGCAGGACGCGCGGGCCGAGGGCGGCCAGGGCCAGGCGGTCGCGCGGGACGTCCAGCTCGTCGAGGTAGCGGACCAGCTTCTGGTACGGGCTGTGGTACACCTCACCCGCCAGCTCGCGGTGCCCCGCGCCCACGCCGACCAGGAAGCGGTCGGTCCAGGCCAGGTCGCGGTAGCCGCCGTTGACCACGGCGGCCGGGGTCGTCCAGACGTTGAGGATGCCGGTGGCGACGACCAGCCGCTCGGTCGCCTGGAGCAGCTCGCCGACGAGCCCGAGCACACCGCCGTCCGGGGCCGCGCCCAGCCACAACGCGCTGAACCCCAGCTCCTCCAGCCGGGCGGCGGCCTCCGCCCGCCCCTCCCAGCCCGTGTAGTGGCTCCAGACCCCGAAGCGCCCCAGCTCCACCGTCATTTCGACTCCTTTCGAAGACAACTTCGACTGTGGCCAACCCGTGGGACGCACGATTTAGTCCTGGCTGTGGGATTCGGCCGACCGCGGGGTGGCGGGGTTAGGTTCGCGGCATGACGAACTTGGGAACCAGCGACCTGGACGTGTCCCGCCTGGCGCTCGGCGGGAACGTGTTCGGGTGGACCGCGGACGAGGAGTCGTCCTTCGCGGTGCTCGACGCGTACACGGCGGCCGGCGGCAACTTCGTGGACACCGCGGACGTGTACTCGGCCTGGGCGCCGGGCCACTCGGGCGGCGAGTCGGAGTCGGTCGTGGGCCGGTGGCTGGCGTCGCGCGGGAACCGGGACTCCGTGGTGGTGGCGACGAAGGTCGGCATGCTGGACGGCCTGGACGACCTGAAGGCCGCCACCATCGCGACCGCCGCCGAGAACTCCCTGCGCCGACTGGGCGTGGACCACATCGACCTCTACTACGCCCACCAGGACGACCCGGGAACGCCGCAGGAGGAGACGCTGGCGGCGTTCGACGCGCTCGTGCGGTCGGGGAAGGTGCGGTACATCGCGGCGTCGAACTTCACGGCGGAGCGCCTGACGTCGGCGCTGGCGGTGTCCGAGCGCGAAGGCCTCGCCCGGTACGTGGCGCTCCAGCAGCACTACAACCTTGTTGAACGATCCTACGAAGGTGAGCTGAGGGCGGCCGTCGAGGCGGGAGGGCTGTCCAGCGCGCCGTACTGGGGCCTGGCGAAGGGCTTCCTGACCGGCAAGTACCGGCCGGGCGTCGAGGTCGAGAGCGTCCGCGCCGCCGCCGCGTCGAAGTACCTGGACGACCGGGGCCTGCGCATCCTGGCGGCGCTGGACGAGGTCGCCGCCGGCCACGACACGACGGTGGCGGCGGTGGCCCTGGCGTGGCTGGCGGCCCAGCCGACGGTGGCCGCGCCGATCGCCAGCGCGCGCAACGTCGAACAGTTGAACGACCTCCTGCCGGCCCTCGACCTGGAGTTGAAGGCCGACGAGATCGAGCGGCTGAGCGCCGCGAGCGCCTGAGCGGAAGCGAGTTAACTCTCCAGTAGCTTACTGGCGGTAAGTTGCGTTACGGTGACCTCCGGAGAACCCGTTCGAGGAGGTCACCGTGGACGTTGCGGGCAAGGTTGTCCTGATCACCGGCGCGGCTCGGGGAATCGGCGCCGAGGTGGCGCGGCGGCTGGCCGCCAAGGGCGCGAAGGTCGCGCTGGTCGGGCTGGAGGGCGACCAGCTCCGCCAGGTCGCCGAGCAGTGCGGCGGGCGGGCGTGGGAGGCCGACGTCACCGACTGGCAGGCGCTGGAGACCGCCGTCAACGGCGTGGTCGAGCACTTCGGCGGCATCGACGTCGTGGTGGCCAACGCCGGCATCGCGGCCACCGGATTCATCCGGTCGATGGACCCGGCCGCCTTCGAACGGGTCATCGAGGTCAACCTGCTGGGCGTCTGGCGCACCGTCCGCACCGCCCTGCCGCACCTGATCGCGAGCCGCGGGTACTGCCTGGTCGTGTCGTCGCTGGCCGCGATCGTCCACATCCCCGGCAACGCCGCGTACTCGGCCGCCAAGGCGGGGTGCGAGGCCTTCGCCGACAGCCTGCGCGCCGAGGTCCGCCACCTGGGCGTGGACGTGGGCGTCGCGTACTTCTCGTGGATCTCGACCGACATGGTCAACAGCGCCGACCAGCACCCGGTCTTCGGGCCGCTGCGCAGCGGCATGCCGGGGCTCGCGGGCAAGAAGTACCCGGTCTCCGACGTGGGCAAGGCCGTGGTGCGGGGCATCGAGAAGCGCGCCAAGGCGGTGCACGTGCCGGGCTGGGTCGGCGGGCTGAAGATCTTCCGGGCCTTCACGCCGAAGGTCGTGGACCAGCAGGCCGCGCGCCAGGTCCCCGCCGCCGACCGCGAGATGGCCGCGAAGGACCTGTCCGGCCTGGTCGGGCCGGGCGGCGAAGCGGCGGGCACCCGCAAGCCCGCGCAGAAGAAGCGCTGACCGCCCGACGGGGAGACCGGCCGCCCGCGAGACACCGGGACCGGTTCCCCGCAGGGGTGTCGGCCGCCTGCGGGAGCCGGGGGCCGGCCTCCCGCAGGGGTGCCGGCCTCCCGCGCGCCCGGCCGTCCGCAGGGGCCGCCGGTCGGTCGGCGGTCGGCTAGTCGGCCAACCAGGTGCCCAGCACCGGCAGCCACTCGTGCACGCGCGTCTCGGCGACCACGCCGGCGGGCGTGTACGGGTCGGCCGCCAGCACCGACTTCAACTCGGCCTCGTCGGCCACCTCGTAGACCAGGATCGCGCCGGACTGGTCGGCGTACGGCCCGGAGACCAGCAGCTTGCCCTGCTCGACCAGGGTGGCCAGGTACTCCCGGTGCGCCGGCCGTACGGCCAGCCGCGCCTCCTGGTCGTCCCCGAACACCAACTCGACCGCGTACCGGGCCACCGCGCACCTCCACGAAGAACGTCAACGCCGGCACCGAAGCTACCCCCGAACCGGGTACCGTCTTTTCCGTGGTCGGTTCGGAACAACACAGCGGCGGCATCGCGCGTGTGCAGGACACGCTGACGAACCTGCGCATCCAGGACGGCGTCGCGCCCGCGCCGACCGGTCCCCTCACGCTGGAGGACCTGTACCGGCAGCACCGGATGCGGCTGGTCCGCCTGGCCCTGTTGCTGGTCGACGAGCCCTCGACCGCCGAGGACGTGGTGCAGGAGGCGTTCACCGGCCTGTACCGGAACTGGTCGCGCCTGCGGGACGCCCAGGCCGCCGTCGGCTACCTGCGCACCGCCGTGGTCAACGGCTCGCGCAGCGTCCTGCGCCGCCGCAAGACCGCCCGCGACTACACCCCGCCGCACGTGGCCAACGCCCGGTCGGCCGAGAGCCTCGCCATGCTCACCGCCGAGCACCAGGCCGTGGTGAAAGCGCTGTCCCAGCTGCCGCCGCGCCAGCGCGAGGTGCTCGTGCTGCGCTACTACGGCGACCTGTCGGAGGCGGAGATCGCCGAGGCCACCGGCATCTCGAAGGGCACCGTGAAGAGCACGGCCAGCCGCGCGCTGGACGCCCTCCAGAAGATCATGGGCACCGCCTGACGGCACTCCCCGAGAACGCCGTCGATCGCCCACGCGCGCCTGGAAAGCGCTTACCACCGCCCGTCCCGAAGGGTGGGAGAACCCGGGTGCGGAGGGTGGGCGGATGTGTACCGGGTGGGGGAATCGGGCACTTGGTATAGACCAATGGCGGCTCGATGCCGCACTATCGGTCCTCGTGGCACGCACAAGACACGTGATAGCCGTCGACGTCGGCGGCACCGAGACCAAAGCCGCCCTGGTGGCGGGCACCGCCTCCGACGTGCGCGCGGTGCGGCAGCGGCGCCGGGCGACCACCCGCGACGCCGACGCCGTGGTCGACGATGTGGCCGCCCTGGTCGACGAACTGCGTGCCGGCGCCGACGACGTCGAGGCCGTCGGTCTCGTCGTGCCCGGCGTCGTGGACGAGGCGCAAGGCGTCGGGGTGTACTCCGCGAACCTCGGCTGGCAGGACTACCCGTTCGTCAAGCAGGTCGAGGCCCGCACCGGCCTGCGCACCGCGTTCGGGCACGACGTGCGCGCGGGAGGGCTCGCCGAACTCCGCACCGGCAACGCCCGCGGCCTGCGCGACGCCGTGATCATGCCCATCGGCACAGGCATCGCCGCCGCGCTCGTCCTGGACGGGCGGATCTACCGGGGCGACGGCAGCGTCGGCGAGATCGGCCACGTGGACGTCGGCCACGGCGACCCGTGCGGCTGCGGCCAGACCGGCTGCGTCGAGGCCCGCGCGTCCTCCGCCGCGATCGCCCGCCGGTACACCGAGCGCTCCGGCAACCCGGTCACCGGGGCGGCGGACGTGGCGCGGCTGGTCCGAGCGGGCGAGAACGACGCGGTGGTCGTGTGGCACGAGGCCGTGGACGCGCTCGCACGGGGCATCCTGCTCGTGGCGGCCCTGCTGGGTCCGGAGGCGGTTGTCCTGGGCGGCGGTCTCGCGCTGGCGGGCCCGCTGCTGGTGGACCCGCTGCGGGACCGGCTGGACGGCTTGATCACCTTCCAGCGGCGTCCGGAACTGCGGCTGGCGGCACTGGGTGACGAGGCGGGCTGCCTCGGCGCCGCGCTGCTGGCCATCGACATGCTGGAGGAGAGATGAGCACGTGGGGTGGACCGGTGGACGTGACCCTGACCGGTGGTCGGGTCGTCACGCCCGACGGGGTGCTCGACCGGGGCTGGGTCGCGGTGCGCGACGGCCGGATCGCCGCCGTCGGTGACGGCGCCGCGCCGGACGGGCCGACCACGGACGTGGGCGGCGGCTGGCTGGTGCCGGGCTTCGTGGACATCCACTGCCACGGCGGTGGCGGCGAGGCGTTCACCAGCGCCGACCCGGACCGGGTGCGCAGGGCCGCCGCCGCGCACCGCCGGCACGGGACGACGACCATGCTGGCCAGCCTGGTGTCCCGGCCGATCCCGGAGCTGGCCGACCAGGTCAAGGCGCTGGCCGAGCTGGTGGACGACGGCGTGGTGGCCGGCATCCACCTGGAGGGCCCGTTCCTGTCCGCCGCGCGGTGCGGCGCGCACGACCCCGCCATCCTGTGCCCGCCGGACGCCGCCTCGGTCGACGCGCTGCTCAAGGCCGGTCGCGGGACCGTGCGCATGGTGACCGTGGCCCCCGAGCTGGAGCACGGTGTCGACGCGGTCCGCCGCCTCGTCGACAACGGTGTCCTGGCCGCCATCGGGCACACGGACGCGACCGAGGCCCAGATCCGGCCCGCCGTGGAGGCCGGAGCGAGCGTCGCGACCCACCTGTTCAACGGCATGCGCCCGCTGCACCACCGCGAGCCCGGCCCGATCGGCGCGCTGCTGGACGACGAGCGGGTCACCGTCGAGCTGATCTGCGACCTGGTCCACCTGCACCCGACGGCGGTCCGCCTCGCCGCGCGGCACGCGGGGACCGGCCGGACCGTGCTGGTCACCGACGCCATCGCGGCGGCGGGCGTGGGCGACGGCGTGTACGACGTGGGCGGCCTGGAGGTGCGGGTCGTGGACGGCGTGCCGACGCTGGCCGGCGGCGCGTCGCTGGCGGGCAGCACGCTCACGATGGACGCGGCGTTCCGCAACGCCGTGCAGTCGTGCGGGCTGACCGTGGAGGAGGCCGTGCGAGCGACGGCCACGCGGCCCGCGCGGCTGCTCGGCGTCGAGGCGGGCGAGATCCGCGCCGGCCTCGTGGCCGACCTGGTCGTGCTGGACGACGAGTTCCGCCCGCGCGAGGTCATGGCGCGCGGCGAGTGGGTCAAGGAGTAGGGCTCGCGTCGCGCCGCCCCCGACGACGTGGGCGGCGCGCGATACTGGGCACCATGTCCGACGAGCACGAGCGGCTGGTGGTCGACGCGCTGCGCGCGCAGGTCGCCGGCACCGGCGGGCGCCTGCCCGCCCCCACGCCCGACCCGGGGCGCCCGGCGCTGGGCGCGGGCTGGGTGCTGCTGCTCGCCGTCCTGCTCGGCCTGGCCGCCGGCACGGTCGTGGCGGTAATCACGCTCCGTTGAGCCTGTACCGTGGTCCGCGTGACGGTCGCGCTCACCACCACCCACGCCCTCGGCCCGGACTGGCTGGACCCGCAGATCCTGCTGCAGGGACTCGGGCCGTACATGCTGGTCGGCCTGTGCTTCATCATCTTCGCCGAGTGCGGGCTGCTGGTCGGGTTCTTCCTGCCCGGCGACTCGCTGCTGTTCACGGCGGGCCTGTTCGTGGCGAGCGGCCTGATGGACTACCCGCTGTGGCTGGTGTGCGTGCTGCTGACGGCGTGCGCGATGCTCGGCAACGTCGTGGGCTACTGGATCGGCTACCGCGCGGGACCGGCGCTGTTCAACAAGCCGGACTCCAAGATCTTCAAGAAGGAGTACGTCGACAAGACGCACGAGTTCTTCGAGAAGTACGGGGCGCGCGCGATCGTCCTGGCGCGGTTCGTGCCGATCGTCCGGACGTTCATCACGGCGATGGCCGGCGTGGGCCGCATGGACGCCCGCAAGTACTTCACCTACTCGTTCATCGGCGGTGTCGCGTGGGCGGCCGGCCTGACCGTCCTGGGCTACTTCCTGGGGCAGATCGAGTTCGTGCGCAACAACCTGGAGATGATCCTGCTGCTGATCGTCTTCCTGTCGATCGTGCCGATCATCATCGAGGTCATCAAGGCGCGGCGGGAGAAGAAGGCGCTCCTCGCGCAGGAGGCGGACGACATCACCCAGCAGTTCGACCGCGCCGACGACGCCACTCAGCAGTTCAAGCGCATCGACTGACGCGAAGCCTCCCGGCCGGGCGCGCCTGATCGGCGGTTGACCGCACCCCTCATTGGTCTGTACCAGTGAGGGGTGCTTCGTTTCGGGCTCGCGGTGCTGCTGGCGCTCGCCTCCGGCGTCTCGGCGCCCACGACCGCCTCGGCCTCGGCCTCGCCGAAAGCGGTCGTGGGCGCGTACTACGGCAACTGGTTCAGCGCGTCGAAGCCGATCTCCTCGATCCCCTCGGACACGCCGATCACGCACCTGTTCTACGCGTTCGCCACGATCGAGGACGGCCGGTGCGCGCTCAACGCCCCCACGGCGGCGAAGGACTTCGCCGACATCCTCGACCTCAAGCGCCGCAAGCCGTCGTTGCGGGCGTTGATCTCGATCGGCGGTTGGGGCGCGGGCGGGTTCTCCGACGCCGCGCTCACCGAAGCGTCGCGGCGGGCGGCCCGTACGACCCGGGGCGGAGCTTCGAGCTCGGCGCGCTGGGCCGCGACCTCGACTTCATCACCCTCATGACCTACGACATGGGCACCGGCTTCTCCCCGGTGGCGACGTTCAACGCGCCGCTGCGCGAGGTGCCGCAGGACCCGATGCCCGCCGCCGACCGCCGCTGGAACAACGTCGTCGGCGCGGTCGAGTACTACGTCCGCCACGGGGTGCGGCCGGACAAGCTCGTGCTCGGGACCCCGTTCTACGGCCGGGGGTTCCGGGTCCGCGAGGCCGGGCCGGACCACGGGCTGTACCAGCCGTGCGAGAGCGCGTTCTGGGTCGACGGCTACGACGAGGTGCAACGGCTGCGCGCGACCCCGGGCTGGACCGAGCACTGGCACCCGGTGGCGCGGTCGCCGTGGCTCTACAACGCGGCCGAGCGCAAGTTCGTCAGCTACGAGAACCCGCGCTCGATCGGCATCCGCGCCCGGTACGCCAAGGACCGCGGCCTGCGCGGCACGTTCATGTGGAACTCGGCCACGACGACGCGCGGCACAGCCTGCTGACCGCGATGGCCGCGCCATTCCGGTAGCCACACCGCGCCCGGTCCCGCCATACTCGGTGACGGGCACCAGGGGGGTGCCCGAAAACCGTTGGGGGGCAAGGAAGTGATTCGTATTCGGCGTGCCCTGGGCACGCTCGCCGCCATCGGCGCGGCACTGACCGCGGTGGTGGCACCCGCGTCGGCCACGGCAGAACCCGCGGCACCGCTGGTGTCCTCGGCCGTTTATGTCGAGAACGCGCCGTACCCGGGTGTCGGCGGTGAGCACGTGCCGGGTGTCTTCTTGTTCGACGCCAACGGTTCCGCGGACGTCGTGGAGTTCCGGTACGCGAACCGGCGGCTCAGCGGCTCGGTGCCGGCCGACGCGGACGGCAGGGCGACGGCGGTCATCACGCCCGGCGCGCCCGGGTCGTTGGAGCTGAAGGTCTACAGCGTGAACCGGGACGGCGTCGCGTCCGCCGTGCGCACCTACGACACGCAGGTCGCCTACACCGGCCCGGACACGACGGTCACGCCGTGGTCCGCGCTGGTCGGCACGCCGCGCACGGCCGCGTTCGCGCCGCGCTGGGGCCACCTCGCGCCGATCGTCCGCTACACGTACCGCGTCAACGACGGCGAGCCGGTGACCGTGGACGCCGACGCGGCCGGGCGGGCGAGCGTGACGATCGGGTCGGACCGGCCGGGGCTCAACGAGGTCCGGGTCGTCGGGGTCACGGCGGACGGCACCCGGACCGCCGAGCACCTGCGCGGCTACGAGGCCGTGCTGGGGTACGCGTGGGCGAACAGCTCCGACTACCCGTACGGGGCGGAAGCGGGCGGCGTGGGCGTGACGGGCGCGTTCGAGCTTCACAGCACCGTGGCCGAGACGGTGGCCTTCGAGTACCTGTTCGAGGACGGCGAGGTGCGGACGGTGGCGTCCGAGGCCCCGGGCACGGCGGTCATCGCCCTGACCCCGACCCGCCCCGGCCGCACGGAGGTGCTGGTGCGCAGCGTGCGGGCGGACGGGCTGGGCTCGAACTGGTACGCCTACAGCTTCAGCGTCATCAGCTGAGCGAGGCCGAGCCGCGCGACGGAGTCGCGCCATCAAACACCGAACATCGATCCCGGGTTGAACAGGTTCTCCGGGTCCAGCGCCCGCTTGATCTCGCGGTGGACCCGGAGGCCGACCGGGCCGATCTCGGTCGCCAGCCACTCGCGCTTGATCTTGCCGATGCCGTGCTCGCCGGTCACCGTGCCGCCCAGCGCGAGCCCGACCGCCAGGATGTCGTCGAACGCCTTCCGCGCCCGCGCGAACTCGTCCGCCGACGTGGGGTCGTAGACGATCGTGGGGTGCATGTTGCCGTCGCCGGCGTGCCCGACGACCGCGATCCGCAGCCCCACCTCCGCGCTGATCCGCTCGCACCCGGCGATCAGCTCGGCGATCCTGGTCCGCGGCACGCACACGTCGTCGGTCAGCCACGCCCCGTAGACCTCCAGCGCGGTGAGCACGGCGCGGCGGGCGGTGAGCAGGTCGCGGCCCTCGTTGAGGTCGTCGGTGGCGTAGGTGAGGTCCGCGCCGGCGTCCTTGCAGACCTGCTCGATGACCTCCAGGTCGCGCCGCGCCGCCTCGCCGCCGGCGTCGGACTGGCAGATGAGCAGGGCTTCGTCGGCGTTCAGGTCGGTCTTGAGGTACTGCTCGACGGCCCGGATGGACGTCCGGTCCATGATCTCCATCAGCGACGGGACCACGCCCTCCCGCACCACGCGCGCCACGGCGGCACCCGCGTCGGCGGTGTTGGAGAACGTCGCGACCAGCGTGGACGGGGCCTGCGGGAGCGGGCGCAGGGCAAGGGTGGCGCGGGTGATGACGCCCAGCGTGCCCTCGCTGCCGATGAACAGCTTGGTCAGGTCGTACCCGGCGACGCCCTTGACCGTGCGGCGGCCGGTCCGCAGCAGCTCGCCGTCGGCCAGGACCACCTCAAGCCCGAGGACGGAGTCCGTGGTGACGCCGTACTTCACGCAGCACAGCCCGCCCGCGTTGGTGGACAGGTTGCCGCCGATCGTGCACCAGTCGTAGCTGGACGGGTCCGGCGGGTAGAACAGCCCGTGCTTCTCCACCGCGCCGCGCAGGTCGAGGTTGACCACGCCCGGCTCGACGACGGCCAGCCGGTTGTCGGGGTCGATCTCGACGATCCGGTTCATCTTTGTTGTGACGAGCACCACACAGCCGTCCACGGCGTTGGCCGCGCCGGACAGCCCGCTACCCGCGCCGCGGGGCACGATCGGCGTCCGGTGCGCCGCGCACGCCCGGACCACCTCCCGCACCTGGCCGGTGTCGGTCGGCAGGACCACGGCCAGCGGCTGCCCGTGGGGCGCGAGCGGCATCATGTCGCGCCGGTACGCGGCGGTGACGTCCGGATCGGTCAGCACGGCATCCGGTCCAACGGCGGCGCGCAACCGCGTGAGCAGGGCCTCCATCCCCTCAAACTAGCGCTGTTCGGCACGTCCCGATCCGAAGCTTTTCAGCACCAGTTCGCCCGGAGTCGCCCAAACCGGTCCGAAGCGCCACGTAGGCTGGCGCTCGTGGTTCTGTCCGCAACGTCCGAAGCACTGGCGTTCGCCCCGCTGGAGACCGCAGGCCCGTTGGCCGTGTGGCTCATCACGCTGAGCTTCGTCTTCTTCGAGTGCGCGTTCATCTTCGGCCTGTTCCTGCCCGGCGACTCGCTGCTGTTCGCGGCCGGTGTCGTGCTCGCGCAGCACGACGGCGAGCTCAGCGCGTGGTTGCTGTCGGTCGCGGCGATGATCGTGGCCGTGGTCGGCAACCAGATCGGCTACTACATCGGCCGGCACACGGGCACCCGGCTGCTGGCCCGCCGCGGCGGCAAGGTCCTCAACAAGGAGAACCTGGCCAAGGCCCGCGACTTCCTCGACCGCCGCGGTTTCTGGGCGATCGTGCTGGCGCGCTGGATCCCGTGGGTGCGCACGCTGGCGCCGATGGTCGCCGGCGCGGCCCGCATGGACCCGAAGCGGTTCATGCTCGCGACGACGATCGGCGCGCTGGCGTGGGTGCCGACGCTGGTCCTGGCCGGCTACTACGGGGCGGGGCTGCTCACGTCCATCCCGTGGCTGCAGACGGCGGCGGTCATCGCGAGCGTGGCGTTCTTCGTGGTCGGCACCGCCTACGGCCTGATCCGCTACCGGCAGGAGATGCGCAAGCCGGTCGAGGAAGAGGTCGGCGCGCAGCAGTAGGCCCGGCTCACAGGACTTCGGCGATCACCAGGTCGGCGGCGGACTTCGACGCGTTCACCATCAGGGCGTTCACGTGGTCGGTGCCGTTGAGCACGCGTTCGCGCGCGTCCTCGACCGAGCGGCCGTAGCGGACGTGGCGGTCGATCAGGCGGGACACCCTCAGGTCCTCGTCGATCATCAGGAACCACGCCTCGTCCAGCACCACCCGCACGCGCTTCCACTTGTCGTACTGCATCAGCAGGTAGTTGCCCTCGGTCACCACCAGGGGCACGTCCGGTGGCACGGGCACCGCGCACGCCACCGGCTCCTCGATCTCCCGCCGGAACTCCGGCGCGTAGACGACGTCCGGCCCGCACGCCTTGAGCCGGCCCAGCAGGTCCACGTAACCGGGGATGTCGAACGTGTCCGGCGCGCCCTTCCGGTCGGCGATGCCCAGCCGGTCCAGCTCCTTCTGCGCGAGGTGGAACCCGTCCATCTCGACCAGCGCCGCCGACGAGCCCAGGGCGTCGACGAGCCGGCGGGCCAGGGTGGACTTGCCGGAGCCCGGTGCGCCGCCGATGCCGAGCAGCCTGCGCTCGCCCGGTTCCGCCAGCCGTCGCGCCCGGTCGACCAGGTCGTCGAACCTCACCCGCTGTCCCGCCACCGCTCCAGCTCCTCAACCCAGTCCCACGCGGTGTTGCGCACGCGCACCGCCGCGACCGCGTTCGCCCACCGCACGGCGTCCTCCACCGCGCGGTCCTCCGCCGGGACGCCCCGGGCGACCGCGACCGCCAACGCACCGTGCCACACGTCGCCGGCGCCGTTGGTGTCGCGCACGGGCACCGCGGGCACCGGCACCGCGCCGGTCCGGCCGGCGCGCGACCAGGTGACCGGCTCGGGACCGCCGGTGCGCAGCACCAGCGGCACGCCGTACGCGTGCACCTCGGCCGCCGACCGCGGGAACGCGGCCGAGCAGGCGGCTACGTCGACGAGGGGCAGCAGGTCGTCGAGCACAGGTTTCCAGCTCCCCGCGTCCAACACCACCGGCACACCCTCGCGTTTCGCCAGGCGGGCGGCCTCGACGGCCACCGGGCCGAGGTGACCGTCCACGAGCACCACGTCGCAGCCGGCCAGGTCCACCCCGGACTCCGGCGCGAACCCGGAGGCGTTGCGGGACACGACGGTCCGCTCGCCGTCCCGCTCGCGCACGACGACCATGCTCAGCGCCGGGCCGCCCGGCCCCAGCGACCGCACCTCGACCCCGCCCAGCATCGAGCGCACCACCGGCCCCAGCTCGCCGCCCAACGACGTCGCCAGCACGGCCCGGTGCCCCAGCGCCGCCACGGTCCGCGCCGCGTTCGCCGCCGGACCGCCGGGCGCGAGGTGCACGCCGAGCGACTGCACCTTGTCGCCCGGTCGGGGGAACTCCGCGACCACCTGAGACACGTCCAGGGTCGTCAGCCCGACACACAGGACGGCTGCCACGACGTGCACCTCCGAGCCGGTATCGTCCCCCGCAATCGCTTGCGCACGGCCGAACGGGGACGGGTACATGGTCACCATGAAGGAGGTCGCCGCGCTGGCCGGCGTCTCCATCACCACGGTCTCACACGTGATCAACGAGACCAGGCCGGTGGCCGCGAGCACGCGCGAGCGGGTCCTCAAGGCGATCGAGGAGACCGGGTACACCGGGGACGCGATCGCCCGGTCCCTGGTCACCGGCGGCACGAAGTCGCTGGGCCTCGCGGTGTCGCTGGTGTCGCACCCGTACTTCGCGGAGCTGATCGCGGCCATCGAGAACGAGGCCGCGCACGCCGGGTACTCGCTGGTGCTGATCGACACCCGCGAGTCGGCCGAGTCGGAGCAGGCGGCGGTGCGGATGCTGCGGTCGCGCCGGGTGGACGGGGTGCTGCTCACGCCCACGTCGGGCTCGGCGGCGCTGCCCGAGCTGCGCCGGCTGGGCGTGCCGACGGTGCTGGTGGACCGGTTGACGCTGGCCCAGGACACCGACCAGGTGGGCCCGGAGAACGTGCAGGCCACGTCCACGCTCGTGCGGCACCTCGCCGACCTCGGGCACCGGCGGATCGGCCTGGTCACCGGGGCGCCGGGCGTGCCCACGACCGACGAGCGGGTGCTGGGCTACCGGCTGGGCCTGGGCCGGGCGGGGCTCAAGTGGGACGAGGAGCTGGTCACCCAGTCGCTGGAACCGCTGCTCGGCCAGGTGTCCGGGCTGGTGGTGAGCGACCACCAGGTGCTGATGGGCGTGCTCGGCGCGGCCCGCGCGCACGGGGTGCGGATCG
Source organism: Saccharothrix mutabilis subsp. mutabilis (assembly GCF_039521145.1). NCBI lineage: Bacteria > Bacillati > Actinomycetota > Actinomycetes > Pseudonocardiales > Pseudonocardiaceae > Saccharothrix > Saccharothrix mutabilis. The sequence continues at coordinate 370,383 of NZ_BAAABU010000004.1, read as the reverse complement.
GGACCGACCTGGCGCTGGTCACCTACGGCGAGGTGGAGTGGGCGGAGCTGGTCGAGCCGCCGCTGACCACGATGGCGCAACCGGTCGAGGAGATCGGGCGGACGGCGGTGCGGCTGCTGCTGTCGCGCATCGCCGACCCGGAGCGCGCGCCGGAGACGATCCGGCTGGCGCCAGCGCTGAAACACCGCCAATCCTGCGGCTGTCACCAGTAGCGTGGGGCGGGTGCTGGTACCCGGCCTGGTTTCGGTGACCTTCCGCGCGCTCCCCGTTCCCGAGGTGGTGGACCTGGCGCGGTCGTGCGGTCTGTGGGCCGTCGAGTGGGGCGGCGACGTGCACGTGCCGCCGCACGACCTGCCCGCCGCGCGGGACGCCCGCGACCGGTGCGCCGACGCGGGGCTGAGCGTGTCCGCGTACGGGTCGTACTACCGGGCGGGCGTGACCGACGCCGAGGAGTGGCCGCGGGTGCTCGCGACGGCGGCGGAGCTGGGCGCGCCGCGGATCCGGGTGTGGGCGGGGAACACGGGCTCGGCGCGGACGCCTCCCGACCGGCGGGCGCGGGTCGTGGCGGCGATCCGGGACGCGGCGGTGCGGGCGGAGGACTACGGCATCCGGATCGCCGTGGAGCACCACCGCGACACGTTGACCGACACGCTGGAGTCGGCGACCCGCCTGTACGCGGAGGTCGGGCACGGGTCGGTGGTGCCGTACTGGCAGCCGCGCGGCGGGCAGGACGTGGCGAGCGCGGTGGAGGAGGTGCGCACGCTGCTGCCGCGCCTGACGACCGCGCACGTGTTCTCGTGGGGACCCGGTGGCGGCGCGGACCGGTTGCCGTTGGCGGCGCGGGAGGACCTGTGGCGGCCGGTGCTGGCGGAGCTGGCGCGCGACGGGGTGGACCGGCACGTGCTGCTGGAGTTCGTGGCCGACGACTCGCCGGCGCGGTTCCGGGAGGACGCGGCCGTGCTGCTGGGGTGGATCAGCGCCGTAGCGGCGTGATGTCGTTGCGCTCCAACAGGGCCGCGGCTTCCAGCGTCATCCAGCCGCCGAGTTGGACGGACAGGTCGCGCTCGGCGCTCGCGGGGTCGGGGTCGCCCGCCGGTTCGGTCCACTGTGGACCGAAGAGCGGTCCGCTGACGGCCGCGCTGCGGTTGCCCCACAGGGCGTCCGCGGACGTGAACACGAGGTCGGCCGCCTTCGCCGCCTCGGGCCGGTCGAGCCGCAGCGCCGCCTGGGCGAGGTAGCGCGCGAGGATGCCGGTGAACAGGCCGGCGTCACCGCCGCCGTGGCCGCGCAGGACGCCGTCGTCGGCGAGGTGCTTGTCCACGGCCGTGATGATGCGCGCGGCGCGGTCCTTGTACTGCGTGGAGCCGAGTTCGACGCACGCGCCGAGGACCACGCCCTGGCAGTAGGTGTAGAGGTTGCGCTCGACCTCGCGGACCGTGCCGTCGGGGTGGACGTGCAGGCCGTCGAACAACAGCCCGGTCTCCTCGTCCCGCAGCCACTCCTCGATCCAGTCCACAGTGGAGCGTGCGCGGCCGAGGTCGCCCTTGCCGCCGAGGCGGGCGAGGAAGATGGCGGCGGGGCCGTTGGCGGGGACGTTCTTGAAGTCGTCGTCGCGCTTCCACCAGATCCCGCCGCCGCCGTGGTCGGTCCAGCCGGCGCGGAGCCGTTGGGCGATGGCGTCGATGGCGTGGGGCTTGTGGACGCCGGCGTGGGCGGCGCGCTGGAGGGCGAGGCCGAGCCAGGCGATGTCGTCGTAGTAGTCGTTGGTCCAGCCGACCAGGTTGCGGACGCGGATGCCGCGGACCAGTCGGCGGATGAGCTTGAGGCGCGCTTCGCGCGGGGAGCGGAGCTGGGCGTCGAGGACGCAGTCGAGCAGGTGCGCCTGCCACCAGTAGCCGAAGCGGACGTGCAGGCGGGCGGACCAGGTGGCCGGCCAGGCGACCGCGCCGAGCGCGGTGCCGGGGAGCCCCCACACGCGCCGCAGGTGCCGCGACTCGACGGCCCGTTCGGCCACGCCCGCGCGGGCGGCGAGGAGCTTCGGCGTCGTCACGGATCAAGCTTCGCGACTGGATCGGTCAAGAAGCTCGTCGGAAGAGTTCCCAGTGGTAGAGCGCCATGGCGACGCTGGTGGTCAGGTTGTAGCTGGACACTTTCGGGCGCATCGGCAGGGACACGACCCGGTCGGCCCGCTCCCGGACCGCGTCGGAGAGCCCGTGCCGTTCGGACCCGAAGGCGAGGACGGCGTCGTCCGGTATCCGCGCGTGCTTGAGGTCCTCGCCGTCAGCGTCGAAGGCGATCACCTCGCCTTCCAGCTCTTCGACTCCCGCCAGCCGAAGCACAGGCAGGGCGAAGTGCAACCCGGCACTGCCGCGCAGGACGTTCGGGTGCCACGGATCCACGTCCCCGATCGACACCACACCCCCGGCACCCAACCCGGCGGCCACCCGGATCACCGCGCCGAAGTTGCCGAGGTTCCGCGGGTTGTCCAGCAGCACCAGCGGTGAGGATCGTTCAACAATCCCCCACTCCGGTCGTTCAACAATCCCCCCGACCCCGGTCGGGTGCGCCTTGCCGACCACCCGGACGAACTCGTCCAGCCCCACCTCGACGGCTCGATCGTTGAACAACTCAACAAGATCAGGCGCATGCGACCGGGCGAACCCGACCGCCTCACCCCGATCCACCACGACCACGGTCCGCACAACAGCCCCAAACCGAACCGCATGCTTGACCGCGTGGAACCCCTCCAGGACAACCTGCTCACCCACGAGCCGGGATGGTAGTCAGGCACCCAGCGCAGGCCGATCGATCCGGAGACCGACCTTTCGGTACGCCGGTACGTCTCGAACCGTGAGCGAGACCTCGACCGTCCCGTCCGCACCGCTGCGCATGACCAGCGCATAGCTGTCGCGTCGGGGATCGAGCCCCACGTGGTCGAGCTTCGCAGTGAACTCGGCCGGCAACACGACGGTGTAACTGATCAGCTCCGCCACCTCACCAAAAGACACGAGAAAGACGTCCGGCTCATGACCTCGCGCGAAAGGGAGGCACATTTCCGGCCAGAACACGTCGACGAGGAACGTGAACTGCTCACCGCGCACCAACGGGCTGTCGAGGTGCACGAACGTCTTGACCATTCCCACACGGATCCAGTGATCGGTGGTGACGAGCCGCGTGCCCCCGATGCCGTGAACCTCGGGCGTGCGCACGTCCACCGTGACCAGGTGCCTGAGGTCGGGCCAATCCCAGTTCACGCGGTTGGTGAAGCTCAGGAACACCATCCGGTCGCAGTCCGCCTCGATCGTGACCGCGAGCCGCTGACGAACGTCCCCGTCCTCGTTGATCCGCGACTCCTGCGACCATGCGACGACTCGCCAGCGGTGGCCCAACTCCTTCTCGAGAACATCGCAGTAGAGCGCCAACAGACGCCCATACTGCCCTCTGCCCACATTCCTCGGCTCAATTTCTCTGGTCATGCCGAAGGGTAGATCGGTGAGCACCCGACATGGACGAACTGTAGCTCGAACAGCGCAACTGGGTATTGCGCCGGTTCAGCGACAAGTCTCCGGGTGGTGGGGAGTTGTGTGTTCAGCCCGCCGCTTGACGTAGTACCCGACCCACGACACCACCACGCACAGCGCCACCACGAGTTGCACCGTCGGCGCCGCCGACTCCGGGTAGAGCACCCCGTCGATGTAGGTGTCGATGAACCCGGTCGGCAACGGCTCCTGCCCCGCCGCCGTGCGGAAGGCGTTTTCCAGCCATGTCAACGGGCAGGCCAGGGGGAAGGTGACGATCAAGGCGCCCCACACCGCCATCGCCACGTGGAACCACACCAGCCGCGGCCAGCGCCACGCCAGGAAACCGCCGACCACCAGGAAGCCCAGAACGCCGAAGTGGAGCACCATGACCAGTTCGGCGAGCGCCCGCGCGACCATCACGACCTCCCTGTACCCCAGGGTAGGCCGCACCCCCACCGGACGCCCGCGAAAATTCAGCCGCGGGGCAGCGCCTGCCAGGGCACCCGGCCCGCGATGTCCAGCAGCAGGTCCGCCAGGTGCGCCAACGGGGCCTGCACCAGCGGCGCGGGGACGGCCGCCGCCAGGTTGTGCTCGTCGAACGCGATGGCCACGCCCGCCGCCCGCGGGTCGGTCAGCAACGCCTGGGGCAGGCCCGAGCCGAGCAGGGCGCCGGCGAAGGCCGGGTTCTTGCGGCGGACCTCGTAGCGGGCGTCGAAGGCCGGGTCGCCGGTGGCCGTGAACTGCTCGAAGATGCCCCACACGCTGTCCTCGCGCGGGCTGATCAGCACCCACGGGCCCGGCATCGGGCGCGGCACGACGACCACCGAGTACGTGCGGTACTCCGTGGTCACCGTGTTGTCCGTGCGCAGCAGCACCTCGACGGCCAGCACCGGCACGCCCCGCCACGCGCCGACGAGCTGGAAGCGGACCCGGCTGCGGTCCGCCTCCAGCATCCGGCCGATCTGCGGCACGCGCTCCTGGAAGCCCTGGTCCTCGGCGACGAACCGCCAGCCCAGGGCCGCCTCCAGCGCGCGCATCCGCTGCTCCCACTGGTTCACGAACTGCGGGTTCGTGAACGGGTTGCGCTTGCGCCGCGCCACCCCCACGGCGACGCCCACTCCGAGGATCGCCACGACGACCAGCAACAACACCACCGCGGAGGACATGTCAGGCCAGACCGAGGTCCGCCAGGTCGAGCAGGTAGCGGTAGGACAGGCCCTGCGCCTCGATGACCTCGCGGGCCACCGTGCCGCGGTCCACGACCGTCGCGACGCCCACCACGGTCGCGCCGGCCTCGCGCAGCGCCTCCACCGCGGTCAGCACGCTGCCGCCCGTGGTCGAGGTGTCCTCGACGGCGAGCACCCGCTGGCCCGCGACCTCGATGCCCTCGATGCGCCGCTGCATGCCGTGCTTCTTGGTCTCCTTGCGCACGACGAACGCGTCGAGCACCTCGCCGGCCGCCGCCGCGGCGTGCATCATCGCGCACGCCACCGGGTCCGCGCCGAGCGTCAGTCCGCCCGCCGCGACGTAGTCCCAGTCGGCGGTGAGCTGCCGCAGGAGCTTGCCGATCAGCGGCGCGGCGGCGTGGTGCAGCGTCGCGCGGCGCAGGTCGATGTAGTAGTCGGCCTCCGCGCCGGAGGACAACGTCACCTTGCCGTGCACCACGGCCAGCTCGCTCACCAACCGGGCCAGCTCGGCCTTGGCACCGGCGTCCAGAACCACTTCAGTTCGCACGGGGTCCAAGACTGTCATACGCGTCCGTACGCTGGCACACCGTGAACCTGTTCGGCACCGACACACTCGTCATCGAGCAGCCCTGGGGCGCTGGCCGGCACCTGTTCGGGACGCGCTACCGGACCACCGCCCTGACCGAGCACGGCGTGCCGCTGGCGACCGCGGCCGACCGGAAGTTCCTCGGTCCGCTGCGCAAGCTGCTGCGCGCCACCGGGTTCTCCGGGCGCACCGTCTACGACCTCGCCGTCACCTCGCCGCAGGGCCAGGTGCTGCTGCTGGTGCACAAGGGGGCGGGCAAGCCGCCGACGCGCGTGTCGCGGCCGGACGGGACGCCCGTCGGCTCGGTGCGCCGGGAGGGGCGGGGGTCCTACGCCCTGCTGGACCCGGGCGGGCGGCGGCTGTGCGGGCTGACCGACGTGGCGACGTTCACCCCGGGCGCCCTCGCGAAGGGCGCGAACGGCCGGGTGCGGCGGGACGTGCTGCGGCTGCGGCCGGGCACGCCGGAGCCGGTGCGGTCGCTGGCGCTGGCGACGGCGCTCGCGTTCGACGTGGTGCGCGGCATCGGGACGAACCACACGAGCGGCGGCGGCTTCGACTTCCCGACCAGCGCCTGAGCCGGGCGCGCGGCGGCGGGGGCCGGCCTCCGGCCCCCGCTGCCATGGTCCCACGAGGGACCGACAATCCCGCTCGACCTGCGACGCCCGCGACGCCCGCGACGCCTGCGACACCCGCAGACCCGCGGCGCGGGTGGGTCGTGCGGGTTACCAGGCGTCTTCGGTGAAGCTGCTGGGCTCGTCGTCGTCCCCGCCGCCGCGGCGGGGGCGGCCCGACTCCACGACGTCCTCCGGGTCGTTGCCCTCCTGGAGCTGCGTGTACGCCCGCTGGAGGTCCGGCACGCCGGTCGCCAGGGCCGCCTGCACGCCGGGGTCGTCGACCGCCCGGCCCGAGGCGATGTCCTGCCACGACATCTCGCCGGCGTCCACCCGGCGGGCCAGTTCGCGCAGCTCGCGCGGCGCGTTGGGGCCGTGGGCGGCGCGGTTGATCTCGGCCAGGTCCGCCTGGGACAGGCCCGACGAGCGCAGTTGGACCTTGCTCGCCTCGCGGGAGACCTTGTCCACGTTCTCCAGGCGCGCGTCCACCTCGGCGACCAGCGCGTTAAGGCGCTCGCGGTCGTAGGGGAAGGTCACTGGCCACCTCCGGACGGCGCGGGCGCGGGTTCGGGCGCGGGCGGCGGGGCCTGGTTGTAGCGGTTGCCCGCCGAGTGGCCGGCCTTGCCCAGCTTGTAGCCGTTCCAGGCGACGCCGAACGCGCCGGACTTGGCCGCGGCCATGCCGTTGTCGAACTTCTCCTTGCCGTCCTGGTAGCCGTCGACCACGTCGAGCAGGTCGTTGACGTCGCGCACGTCCTTGAGCTTGGACAGCGCGGTGCCCATCGCGACGATGCCGTCGATCATGCCCTGGACGCCCTCGATCAGCGTCTGGATGGAGATGATGATCTTGCGGATGGCGTCCACGATCTGGATGGCGTCGTAGACCATCCACACCGCGCGGCCCCAGCCGACCACCGGGATCCACGCCGTCATCGCCGCTTCGAGCAGCTTGCTGATCAGCATGTCCAGCAGGGTCAGCGCCAGGCCGCACGCCTTGCGGCAGGTGTTGGCGGTGGACCGGAACTTGTTGCCGATGATCCGCGCGATCTGCGAGTCGGCCTCGATGGCGAGGGTCCACATGGTCTTCATGCGGGCCTCGAACGCCTGCGCGGCGTCGCCGTTCCAGTGCGGGTTGAGCTGGTCGACGCCCGCGTCGACGTTGTGCCGCACGGAGTCCAGGGCCTTGGCGGTCCGGTCCCACGCGTTGGCGTTCTCGTCGATCTTCTCGAAGTCGCCGAGCAGCGGCTTGATCAGCGCGTCGAGCAGGTTCTCGCCGGTGACCTGCTCGTAGATCCAGTTGACGCCCTGGATCTTCCACCCGGCCTTCTCGATCAGCTCCTTGGTGGACTGCCGGCCCGGCCGGTCCTCGGCGGCGGCGTTGAGGGCGACGGAGGGGTCCTCGACGTCGGCGTACGCGGTCACTTGCCACCACCCAGGGTCGGCGCCTCGGCGACGTTGGCCAGCTCCGCGAGCACCCGGTCGAGGACGCTCAGCGCCAGCTCCTCGCCCTTCTGGTACATGTCGGCGGCCTTGGCCAGGCCCTCGGCTTCCTTGGTCATCATCTGGTTCGCGAAGTCCAGCGTCTCCCCGTACAGGTTGGCGACGCCGGTCACGATCGGCTGGAGCAGCGAGAGCAACCCGGTGAAGCCCGAGGTGTCGCCGCCCTTCGTGACCGCGTGGTCCTTGATGGTCGTGAAGTGCTGCGCGTTGCGGGTCAGCAGCTCGCTGTAGCCCCGCAACTCGGCCGGCTCGACGTGGAAGCCTTCACCCATGGACGGTTCCCTCCTCCTCCAGTTCGGGGAGTGGGACGAGCCGGACGGGTGCCCGGTTCCCGGTGATCTTGGCCGATTTCACCGGCCCTGATCAGGAGCTTCGCTCACGTTCGACCGCGGGCGTTGCCGGCCCGGGAGGCGATGCGGCGCAGCAGCGGGCGCGGGATCAGCCGGCTGATCGTCGCGATGGCCTTGTACTGGAAGCCCGGGATGGACAGCTGCTTGCCGGCGCGCAGGTCGGCCAGGCAGTCGTGCACCACGCGGTCCGCGTCCAGGTACAGGAACGCGGGCGTGCCGGACATGTCGATCTTGGCCCGCTGGTGGAACTCGGTGCGCACGAACCCCGGGCACAGGGCGAGCACGCGCACGCCGGTGCCGGCCGTCGCCTGCGCCATGCCCTCGGAGAACGCCGTCACCCACGCCTTGTCGGCGCTGTAGGTCGAACCCCGGCCGGGCAGGAAACCCGCGATGCTGGACACGTTCACCACGTCGCCGCGGCGGCGCTCCACCATGCCGGGCAGCGCGGCCCGGGTCAGCCGCAGCACGGTCTTGACGTTGACCGAGAGCTGGCTCTCCAGCCGGTCGGCGTCGGAGGCGAAGAACTCGCCGGACAGCGCGAACCCGGCGTTGTTGACCAGCAGGTCGAACGGGCGCTCGGCCAGGACCTCCTCGACCTTGCCCCGGCTGGTGTCGTCGGCGAGGTCGGCGGGCAGCACCTCGACCGCCACGCCGTGGCGTTCGCGCAGCTCGGCGGCGGTCTTCTCCAGCCGCGCCACGTCTCGCGCGACCAGGACCAGGTCGTGCCCCTCGGCGGCCAGCCGGCGCGCGAAGGCGGCGCCGATGCCCGCGGTCGCGCCCGTGACCAGGGCCAGCGGCGGGGTCACGGCTTGCGGCCGAACTGCGGGCGGTGGACCTCGCCACCGGTGTCGGTGTCCGGGTCGGCGTCGAACGGGTCGACCACGTCAGCCAGCTCCCCCAGGTCGCGCAGCAGTCGTTCCAGTCGGGCGGGTGAGGAGTTCGGCGGGGCCGCCGCCATCACCCAGTCGTTCTCCAGCCAGACGACGGTGACGTCCGCGCCGATCTCCTCGGCGGCGTCGACCAGGTCCGGCGTGATGAGCTTGCGGGCGGCGGGCAGCTCGCTGACGAACGCGTACCGCGAGCCGACCGGTCCGAGCAGGTCGGGCATCTGGTCGCGCTGGAACGGCACGCTGGGCAGCCACAGCTCGACCACGACGTTCACCGGGCGGCGGCAGCGCACGCCGACCAGCACGGAGTTGACCTTGCCGCCGGTCTCGTGGTCGAGCACGTAGACCTGGCGGCGGCCGTCCGCGGTGAACGTCGAGCCGGCCACCACGTCCTTCGCGACGCCCGTGCCGTAGTAGGCGATCGCCCCGCTCTCCCACCGTGTGGGCAGCACGTGGTCGGTCTCCTCGAACTGCCAGCCACGCAGAGCGGCCCACCTGCGCCGCTCCCGGTTACGCGCGGTTCGCTGCGCCCGGTCGGTGGCGAGCAGGGCGAACCCCGCCACCCCCGCGACCGCGGCGACGGTGAACCAGACCCACGCCGGTATGCCCACGGGTGCGAGGGTAGCGGGAGACACCGACCAAAACGAAGATCATGTGTCCGGTGGCGCGCCTCCGCCGGGGATCAACCCCTTCCGACGATGAGCCCGGACTGGTCGTCCACCACGTCGACCTTCACCGTGTCACCGTCGCGGACCTCGCCGGACAGCAGCTCCTTGGCCAGCTGGTCCCCGATCGAGGACTGCACGAGCCGCCGCAACGGCCGCGCGCCGTACACCGGGTCGAAGCCGTTCAGGGCCAGCCAGTCGCGGGCCGCGGGCGTGACCTCCAGGGCCAGCCGCCGCTGGGCCAGGCGCTTGCCCAGCCGCCCGATCTGGATGTCCACGATCGAGGTCAGCTCCTCGGTGGCCAGCGAGTGGAACACGACCACGTCGTCCAGGCGGTTGAGGAACTCGGGCTTGAAGTGGCGGCGGACGACGTTCATGACCGCGTCGTTGCGCTGCCGCTCGTCCAGGGCCGGGTCGGCGATGGACTGCGAGCCCAGGTTCGAGGTCAGCACCAGGATCGTGTTGCGGAAGTCCACCGTGCGGCCCTGGCCGTCGGTCAGCCGGCCGTCGTCCAGGACCTGCAGCAGCACGTCGAACACGTCCGGGTGAGCCTTCTCGACCTCGTCGAGCAGCACGACGCTGTACGGCCGCCGCCGCACCGACTCGGTGAGCTGACCGCCCTGGTCGTAGCCGACGTACCCGGGGGGCGCGCCGACGAGCCGGGCCACCGAGTGCTTCTCGGAGTACTCGCTCATGTCGATGCGGATCATCGCCCGCTCGTCGTCGAACAGGAACTCCGCCAGCGCCTTGGCCAGCTCGGTCTTGCCGACGCCGGTCGGGCCGAGGAACAGGAAGCTGCCGGTCGGGCGGTCCGGGTCGGCGACGCCGGCGCGCGTGCGGCGCACCGCGTCGGACACCACGCGCACGGCCTCGGCCTGGCCGACGACGCGCCGGGCCAGCTCCTCCTCCATGCGCAGCAGCTTGGCGGTCTCGCCCTCCAGCAGCCGCCCGGCCGGGATGCCGGTCCACGCCGACACCACGTCCGCCACGTCGTCCGGGCCGACCTCCTCCTTGAGCATCACGGCCGCGTCCTGCGTGCTGCGGGTCGCCGCCTCCAGCTCCTTCTCCAGCGCCGGGATGCGCCCGTACCGCAGCTCCGCGGCCCGGCCCAGGTCGCCGTCGCGCTCGGCCCGCTCGGACTCGCCGCGCAGCTGTTCCAGCTGCTCCTTGAGGTCGCGGACCTTCTCGATCGAGGTCTTCTCGTTCTGCCAGCGCGCGGTCAGCGCGGCCAGCGCCTCGCGCTTCTCGGCCAGCTCGGCGCGCAGCGCGGCCAGCCGCTCGACCGAGGCGGCGTCGGACTCCTTGGCCAGCGCCATCTCCTCGATCTCCAGCCGGCGCACGGCCCGCTCGACCTCGTCGATCTCGACCGGCCGGGAGTCGATCTCCATGCGCAGCCGGGACGCGGCCTCGTCGACCAGGTCGATCGCCTTGTCCGGCAGGAACCGGGCGGTGATGTACCGGTCGGACAGGGTCGCCGCCGCCACCAGCGCCGAGTCGGTGATGCGCACGCCGTGGTGGACCTCGTACCGGTCCTTCAGGCCGCGCAGGATGCCGACGGTGTCCTCCACCGACGGCTCGCCCACCAGCACCTGCTGGAACCGCCGCTCCAGCGCCGGGTCCTTCTCCACGTGCTCGCGGTACTCGTCCAGGGTGGTCGCGCCGACCATGCGCAGCTCGCCGCGCGCCAGCATCGGCTTGATCATGTTGCCGGCGTCCATCGCGGACTCGCCGGTCGCGCCGGCGCCCACGATGGTGTGCAGCTCGTCGATGAACGTGATGACCTGGCCGGCGGAGTCGGTGATCTCCTTGAGCACGGCCTTGAGCCGCTCCTCGAACTCGCCGCGGTACTTCGCGCCCGCCACCATCGCGCCCAGGTCCAGCGCCACCACGCGCTTGCCGCGCAGCGACTCCGGCACGTCGCCGGCCACGATCCGCTGGGCCAGGCCCTCCACGATCGCGGTCTTGCCGACGCCGGGCTCGCCGATCAGCACGGGGTTGTTCTTGGTGCGCCGGGACAGCACCTGCACGACCCGGCGGATCTCGGTGTCCCGCCCGATCACGGGGTCGAGTTCGCCCTTGCGGGCCCGCTCGGTCAGGTCGACGCCGTACTTCGCCAGCGCCTGGTAGGTGCCCTCCGGGTCCGGGCTGGTCACCCGCGCCGACCCGCGCACCTTCCCGAACGCCTCCTTCAACGCCTCCGGGCTCGCGCCGTGCCGCCGCAGCAGGTCGGCGACCTGGCCGCCGTGCTGGGCCAGGCCCACCAGCAGGTGCTCGGTGGACACGTACTCGTCGCCCATCTCGGTGGCCAGCTCCTGCGCCCGCCCGAGCACGCGCACGGCGTCCCGGGAGAACTGCGGCGCGGACACGCTCGACCCGCTGGCCGCCGGCAGCGCGCGGCTGAGCTGCTCCAACTCCTTGTGCACCTGCTTGGGGTCGGCCCCCACAGCGGACAGGAGCGGCGCGGTCAGCCCGTCGCCCTGCGCGAGCAGGGAGCCGAGCAGGTGGACCGAGGTGACGTCGGGGTTGCCCGCGATCGTCGCCGCCTGAACCGCCGCGGACACGGCTTGCTGCGTCTTCGTGGTCGGGTTGAAAGCGTCCATGCCTCACCTCGGTCGCGTGTTTCCGGCGCACCACCGGCTACCACTCACCTCAACGTCAGAAAAGTTGAGTCCGTTCCACTCAACCTAACCCAAGTGGTGTGACGCCCGCCACGACCACCCTTGACCTCGACCGAACTCGAAGTCCTAGCGTCGGTGCCATGACCGTCAAGCTGAACCACACGATCGTGTCCGCCCGCGACGCCCGCGCCACCGCCGACTTCCTGGTCGAGGTCTTCGGCTTCGCACCCGCCACCCCCTACGGCCCGTTCCTCGTCGTCGGCACTGACAACGAGGTCTCCCTCGACGTCATGGCGGTCGAGGGGGACATCACGCCGCAGCACTACGCGTTCCTGGTGGGCGACGACGACTTCGACGCCATCTTCGGGCGCGTCAAGGAGCGCGGCCTGCCGTACTGGGCGGACCCGTTCCACCGGCAGCCCGGCGAGATCAACACCCACGACGGCGGCCGGGGCGTCTACTTCGACGACCCCAACGGGCACAGCCTGGAGATCATCACCGTCCCGTACGGCGGGTAAATGCGCGTGCGCCCGTCCGCACGCCCGCATCAAGATCTGCGCATGAGTTCACTGCTGCACCACATCACCGTCGACTGCGAAGACGCCTACGCCCTCGCCACCTTCTGGAGCCAGGTCACCGGCCACCCCGTCTCGGACGAGGACGAGCCCGGCGACGCGGAGTGCCTGGTCGAGCTGCCGACCGGCCCGAGCCTGCTGTTCATCCAGGTCCCCGAGGGCAAGTCGGTGAAGAACCGCCTCCACCTCGACCTCCAGCCCGACACCACCCGCGACGAGGAGGTGGAACGGCTGCGCGGCCTCGGCGCCACCCTGGTGGACGACCAGCGCCGCCCCGACGGCACCGGCTGGGTCGTGCTCGCCGACCCCGAGGGCAACGAGTTCTGCGTCGAACGCAGCGCAGCCGAGCGCGCCGCGACCTCCTGACCCCGTCACCCACATGTCGCAACGCGTTGTCCACACGCGCACCCCTGTTATCCACAATCCCCAGGTGTGAATCCACAGGCCGAAGCGGATCTCCGCACCGGTGCGGCACCAGTGCGACCAAGAGGGTGAGACCCCCGCCGCACGCGATCTCGGGGACCCGTTAAACGCGTGCTCGGGCGGGGTACTCGCCTCTCGGTTGGACGCAATCCGCAGACCCGGTACAGGTCATCACGAATGTTCGCTCGATGGGACGAACGGTCGGCAACCGACCGTGATCGCACTGCACTCGAAGGTGGCATCAAGGAGTCAGTCGGCCAGTTGACGGGTTAGCCTCGGTTCGTCGGGGATGGAAGCTTGACGAGGACGATGCGCCTTGCTGACGGCGCTGGAAACGTGGAGACTGCGCCCGGACCATGACTGCGAACGCTGTGTTGAGCCCCATCCCGAGCCCGCCCCACCGAGAGCCCCCACCGGGTGTCACCGCAATGGTGCGCCTGATCAGGGAGAGCTGGGCGGTCGTCGAGCCGCGCGCCGAAGAGGTCGCCAAGTTCTTCTACGGAATGCTCTTCAGCCTCGCGCCGGCCACCCGTGAGATGTTCCCGGCGAACATGGAGGTGCAGCGCAGCCGCCTGCTGCGCGCACTGGTCCACGTCGTCCAGATGGTCGACCGACCGGACGACCTGATCCCCTTCCTGCGCCAACTCGGCCGCGACCACCGCAAGTTCGGCGTGGTCAACGTGCACTACGAGTCGGTCGGGACCGCCCTGCTGGCCGCGGTGAAGAAGCACGCCGGCCCCGCCTGGACGCCCCAGGTCGAGCTGGCGTGGGCCGAGGCCTACACGATCATGGCCCGCGCCATGCAGGAGGCGGCGGCGGCCGACGACGGGCCGGCGTACTGGCACGCCACCGTGCTGGAGCACCAGCGGGTGAGCTGGGACCTGGCCGTGGTGCGCCTGCAGCCGGACCACCCCGTCGGCTACCGCGCCGGCCAGTACGTGAGCGTGGAGACGCCCCAGCGGGCGCGGCTGTGGCGGTACTTCTCGCCGGCCAACGCCCCGCGCGAGGACGGCATCATCGAGTTCCACATCCGCTCGGTGGAGGGCGGCTGGGTCAGCCGCTCCATCGTCGGCCACACCCAGCCGGGCGACGTGTGGCGCATCGGCCCGCCGATGGGCCGCCTGCACGTGGACCGGAAGTCCGGCCGCGACGTCCTCATGGTCGCCGGCGGCACGGGCGTGGCCCCCATGCACGCGATCGTCGACGAGATGGCCCAGTGGGGCGAGAACCCGCGGACCCACCTGTTCGTGGGCGGCCGGACCCGCGAGGACCTCTACGACCTGGACAACCTCCAGCGCTTCGCGATGACCAACCCGTGGCTCACGGTCGTCCCGGTCCTGGAGTCCGACCCGGGCGCGCGGGGCGTCGAGCAGGGCACCCTGGCCGACGTGGTCACCCGCTACGGCGCGTGGGAGGACCGGGACGTCCTGGTGTGCGGCTCGCCGTCGATGATCAGGGCGACGGTGTCCCGCATGCTCGTGGCCGGCACCCCGCTGGACCGCATCAAGTACGACCCGTTCACCCTCGACTGACCGCGTCAGCGCTTCCGGTTCGGCTTCCAGACGACCAGGGCGGTCTCCTGGCGGACCGGGACCAGGTCGCGGCGCAGCGACCGGTGCACCGAAGCCGCCGCGTGCTCCGCCGCCGCCAACGCCTGGGCCAGCTGCTCGGTCAGCTCGGAGACCTTCGCCCGCAGCGCCCCGACCTCGTTCTCCAACTCGATGATCCGCTTGATCCCGGCCAGGTTCACGCCCTCCTCCTGGGAGAGCCGCTGGACCTCGCGCAACAGCACGATGTCCCGCATCGAGTACCGCCGACCACCGCCGGGGGTCCGCCCCGGCGACACCAGCCCCATCCGGTCGTAGGACCGGAGGGTCTGGGCGTGCAGGCCGGACAGCTGCGCCGCCACGGAGATCACGAAGAACGGCGTGTCCTCGTCTGTTCCCGGGGGGAACGGAAAAGTCATGTCGACCTCTTCTCCACCAAGGCGTTGAGGTCCGCCCTCGGGTCGTGCCGCGCGGTCGCCGAGGCGTAGGCCTCCAGCGCCTCGCGGGCCGCCGCGTCCATGTTGTTCGGGACCGCCACCTGCAGCGTGATGAGCAGGTCGCCGACCTGCCCGTCCCGCTTGGCGATGCCCTTGCCCTTGGCGCGCAGCACCCGGCCCGACGCCGTGCCGGCGGGCACCTTCAAGGTCACCTTGCCGTCGAGCGTGGGCACGGTCAACGTCGTGCCCAGCGCCAGTTCGGGGAACGTCACCGGGACGGTGACGGTGAGGTTGTTGCCGCTGCGGCCGAACACCGGGTCCGGGTTGACGTGCACGCGGACGTACAGGTCGCCGCTGGGACCGCCGTTGCGGCCCGGCTCGCCCTGCCCGGCCAGGCGGATGCGCTGGCCGTCGTCCACGCCCGCCGGGATGCGGATGGTCAGCGTGCGCGTCTTGGTGGAGACGCCGTCGCCGCCGCACTCCGGGCACGGGTCGTCGACGACGCGGCCGGTGCCCCGGCAGTCGGTGCACGGCTCGGAGAACGCGAACGCGCCCTGGCTGCGGGTCACCAGGCCGGCGCCGCCGCAGTTGGTGCAGGTCCGGGGCGAGGTGCCCGGCCGCGCGCCGGAGCCCGAGCACGTCGAGCACGTCGACGGGCTGGACAGCCGCATCGGCACGGTCGCGCCCTTGACCGCCTCGGTGAAGTCGATCCGCACGTCGGTCTCGACGTCCTCGCCCCGCCGGGGCCGGGTCGCCGAGGCGGACGTGCCGCCGCCGCGCCGGTTGAACAGGCCGCCGAGCAGGTCGCCCAGGCCGCCCATGCCACCGGTCTGCTGCCCGGCGCGGCCGAACAGGTCGCCGACGTCGAAGCCGCCGCCCTGCCCGAACCCGCCCGGGAAGCCGCCGCCGCCCGCGAACAGGCGGCGGGCCTCGTCGTACTGCTTGCGCTTGGCGGCGTCGGACAGCACGCCGTAGGCCTCGGAGACCGACTTGAAGCGCGCCTCCGCCTTGGCGTCACCGGGGTTGGCGTCGGGGTGCAGCTCCCGCGCCAACTTCCGGTACGCCTTCTTGATCTCGTCGGCCGAGGCGTCGGAGGAGACGCCCAGCTCCCGGTAGAAGTCCTTCTCGATCCAATCCCGAGCACTCATCCGGACGCCGCCCCCTCTCGCTCAGTCCTGCTGTTGTCCGGTCGGTTCCTCCGCCGCGGCCGGCTCGTGGTCGGTGACCCCGACCAGCGCGGGCCGCAGCACCCGGTCGCCGAACCGGTAGCCGCGCCGCAGCACGGCCGTCACGGTCGGCCCGCTCACGTCCGGGGACGTGGCGTGCTGCACGGCCTCGTGCACGGAGGGGTCGAACTCCTCGCCCTCGTGCCCGAACGGCTCCAGGCCGGCCTTGGTCAGCGCGCCGACCAGCTTGTCCGCGACCGCCTTGAACGCGCCGGTCAGGTCGCCGTGCGCGTCGGCCCGCTCGACGTCGTCGAGCACGGCCAGCAGGTCGGCGGCCACCTGCGCCTTGGCCGTGGTGACCACCAGCTCCCGGTCGCGCTCGACGCGCTTGCGGTAGTTGGCGTACTCGGCGGTGAGGCGCTGGAGGTCCGCGGTCCGCTCGTCGAGCTGGGCCTTCAGCTCGGCGGCCGGGTCGACCTCCGCGGGCTCGGCGTCGGGGGCGGCGTGGCGGCCACCCCCGTCCGCGTCGGCGGCGCCTTCGGCCACGGGAACCTCCTCGGCGGCGGGCCCGGTCGCTTCGGCGTCCGCGGCCGGCGGGCGCACTTGACCGGTCTCCGGGTCGATGCGGCGACGGTCGCGCACCACCACGTGCGGCTGCTCCTCGGGCCGGGTCACTTCTTCTCGTCCTCGTCCACGATCTCGGCGTCCACGACGTCGTCGGCCTTGGCGTCACCGGCGCCCGGCGCGGAGGCGCCGTCACCGGCCGGCGCGCCCGGGGTGGGAGCGGCGCCCGCGTACATGGCCTGGCCGATCGCCTGCGACTCGGTGGCCAGCTTCTCCACCGCGGTGCGGACCTTGGCGATGTCGGTGCCCTTGAGGGCCTCGTTGGTCTCCTCGATCGCGGCCTTGACCTTGTCCTTGACCTCGGCCGGGATCTTGTCGTCGTTCTCCTTGACGACCTTCTCGGTCTGGTAGACCAGCGTCTCGGCCTGGTTGCGGACCTCGGCCTCCTCGCGGCGGCGCTTGTCCTCCTCGGCGTGCGCCTCGGCGTCCTTGATCATGCGGTCGATGTCGTCCTTCGGCAGCGCCGAGCCGCCGGTGATCGTCATCCGCTGTTCCTTGCCGGTGCCCATGTCCTTGGCGGACACGTGCACGATGCCGTTGGCGTCGATGTCGAAGGTGACCTCGATCTGCGGGACGCCGCGCGGCGCCGGCGGCAGGCCGGTCAGCTCGAACATGCCGAGCTTCTTGTTGTCCGCGGCGAAGTCGCGCTCGCCCTGGAAGACCTGGATCTGCACGGACGGCTGGTTGTCGTCGGCCGTGGTGAAGATCTCGGACCGCTTGGTCGGGATGGTCGTGTTGCGCTCGATGAGCTTGGTCATCACGCCGCCCTTGGTCTCGATGCCCAGGGACAGCGGGGTGACGTCGAGCAGCAGGACGTCCTTGACCTCGCCCTTGAGCACACCGGCCTGGAGCGCCGCGCCGACCGCGACGACCTCGTCCGGGTTCACGCCCTTGTTCGGCTCACGGCCGCCGGTCAGCTCCTTGACCAGCTCGGCCACGGCCGGCATGCGGGTGGAGCCGCCGACCAGCACCACGTGGTCGATGTCGCCGACGGAGATGCCGGCGTCCTTGATCACGTTGTTGAACGGGGCGCGGGTGCGCTCCAGCAGGTCGTTGGTGATGCGCTGGAACTCGGCGCGGGACAGCGTCTCGTCCAGGAACAGCGGGTTCTTGTCCGCGTCGACCGTGATGTAGGGCAGGTTGATGGTGGCCTGCGACGAGCTGGACAGCTCGATCTTGGCCTTCTCGGCGGCCTCGCGGATCCGCTGGAGGGCCATCTTGTCCTTGGTCAGGTCGATGCCGTTGGACTGCTTGAAGCGCTCGACCAGCCAGTCCACGACGCGCTGGTCCCAGTCGTCGCCGCCGAGGTGGTTGTCACCGGAGGTCGCGCGGACCTCGACGACGCCGTCGCCCAGCTCCAGCAGCGAGACGTCGAACGTGCCGCCACCGAGGTCGAAGACCAGGATGGTCTGCTCCTTCTCGCCCTTGTCCAGGCCGTAGGCCAGGGCGGCGGAGGTGGGCTCGTTGACGATGCGCAGCACGTTGAGGCCCGCGATCTGGCCGGCCTCCTTGGTGGCCTGGCGCTGCGCGTCCTCGAAGTAGGCGGGCACGGTGATCACGGCGTCGGTGATCTCCTCGCCCAGGTACGCCTCGGCGTCGCGCTTGAGCTTCATCAGCACGCGCGCGCTGATCTCCTGCGGCGTGTACTTCTTGCCGTCGATCTCGGTCGTCCAGTTCGTGCCGATGTGCCGCTTGACCGACCGGATGGTCCGGTCGACGTTGGTCACCGCCTGGTTCTTGGCGGGCTGACCGGTGAGCACCTCGCCGTTCTTGGCGAACGCGACGATGGACGGGGTCGTCCGCGAACCCTCGGAGTTGGCGATCACCGTCGGCTCGCCACCCTCGAGAACCGCGACGACGGAGTTGGTCGTCCCCAGGTCGATGCCGACCGCTCGCGCCATTTGGATTCCTCCTGGTAGTGCGTCTGTGAGAGCCCCGCGTTGAGCGGCGTGCGCTCAAGTTTGCCAGGATCTGCGGACTTGAGTCCACTGGGCTCAATTTCTCTGCCTGTCCAACGGACGGGGCCGTTCGGGTGTTCCCGCCGTGGCGTGATCCGGGACACTCGAATGCCGCCGCCGGCCGGGTCGAGCCGACCGGCGCGGAACACGTCGACGCCGCTCACGCCCGGCGGCCCCGGCCAGTCCACCCACAGGGTGGCGCTGACCGGGGCCGACGAGGTGGACGGCGGGGTGGACGGCGAGGTGGAGGCCCTGCTGCGGGCGGCGTACGAGCAGAACGCCTAGGGGGCGGGCTGCACGCTCACGTCCCCGGACCCGGACTTCGCCACCACGGTCACGGTCGCGGCCGGGTCGCTGGCCACCCCCACGGTCCGCTCGCCGCTGCCGGTCTCGGCCTCGACGCGGTAGGTCGCCTTCGGCAGCCGGACGTGCACGTCCCCGGACCCGGATTCGGCGTGCACGGCCTGCACGGCCGCCATGCCGACCTCGACGTCCCCGGAGTTGTTGACGACCGACACCTCACCCCGCATGTCGGTCAGCTTGGCCCGCCCGGAGCCGACGTCCCCGTGGAACGCGCCGGCGACGTTGGAGACGGTCACGTCCCCCGAGCCGTTCTCGACCTTGGCCGACCCGGTCACGTCCCGCACGGTCACGTCGCCCGAGCCGAGCCTGATGTCGACGCTCGCGACCCCTTCGAACGTCAGGTCGCCCGACCCGTTCTCGCCGAGGACCTTCACGTCCTTGCCGGGCACGGTGACCTCGTAGTCCACCGAGCAGTTCCGCCCGCAGTCGTCGAGCACGAGCGTGTCGCCCTCGACGCGGTGGGTCTGCCCGGACGGCTTGTCGTCGTTGCGGGAGTACTGGACGGTCCGCTTGACCTCCACCGCGGCGACCCCGTCCCGCCCGCGCACGGTGACGCGGCCGGAGTCGTTCTGCACCCGGACGGCCACCACCTTCTCGGTGACGCTGCCCTGGTCGGAGAACGTCTCCTGGACCAACCGCACGCACCCGGCCGCGGCCCCGACACCGACGACCACCCCGAGCACCGCCACCGCGACCCGCTTGCCCACCACTGCCCCCTAGCTCCAGCCCTTGAACGCCCACCAAACCTATGCGTCCGCACACGCGCCGGAACACCGGGAAGACCCCCGGCCCGTACTGGGGCTGTCCCTACCCTCAGGCCAGGGACTCCACGACGGCCCGCAGGGCGGGCGCGCACCGGGCGGGGTCGCCCAGGAACCGCTCGGAGGCGATGACGTGCGACTCGGTCATCCGCTCCCAGACCAACCCCTGCACCGACACCACCGTGATCACCAGCCGGAACGGCTTCACGTACCGCCCGATCCGGTTCTCCACCCCGCGCACGACCTCACCGATCGGCAGCGCACCGGGCGTCCGGTTCGCGTGCACCCGCTCGTACTCGGCGGCGGCGTCCCGCAGGGCGATCACCGCGGCCCGCAGCGCGGGCCGCACCGCCAGCGAAGGCCCGGCGGGGTCGATCGGGGCCGCCGCCGAGGGCACCTCCGTCCGGGCGTGGTCGAGCACGTCGGCCCACCAGCCGAGCCACTCCTCCGCCGCGCCCGCCCGGTCCACCCCGGGCGGCACGAACACCGGGACCGACGGGTCCAGGCCGGGCAGCTCCGGCACGGTGTCGACCGACAGCGCCAGCGTGTCCCGCAGGAACAGAGCGGTGTTGACCGTCTGGTTCGTGCCGTGGGACACCTGCCACGACTCACGCCCGGCGAACCTCATACCACCCAGTGTCCCGCGTGAAGGTCATCGGAGAGGCATCAGAAGGGACACGACCGGCTCCAACTGTTCCGCCGTTGGGGGGAAATCCGCGATCAGGCCCTGGATCAGCAGCCCGTCCAGGGCCGCGACGAACCCGAGGAAGGCCGCCGGCTCCATGGTGCCGAACACCGACGACAGCAGCGTGATCCACCGCCGCGCCGCCGGCCGCAGCTCCGGCCGCCGGGCCGCGAACAGGTACAGCTCGTACTCCGCCAGCGTCCGCCCCCGGTGCGGCCCGACCGCGTCCGCCAGGAACCGGGCCACCGACGACGGCGTGGGGCTCACCGACCCGAACGCCACCGCCATCTCGCTCGCCGACCACTTCAGGCACGCGATCAGCAGGTCGTCCAGGGTGCTGTAGTAGTAGACCGTCGAGGACACCGGCACCTCGGCCTCCCGCGCCACCGACCGGTGCGACACCCCGGACACGCCCTCGCGCTCGATCACCCGCAACGTCGCCGCGAGGATCGCCCGCCGCCGCCGCTCGCCGCGGGCCCGGCGGCCGTCGGCGGGAACGCCCCGGCTGCGGCCGACGACAGCGGGCGCGGCCCGGGCCCGGTCCACGGGAGCCGGCACGGCCCGGCGGCCGTCACCCGGCGTGGCCCGACTGCCGCCAGCCGGCGCGGCCCGAGCCCGGCCGTCGTCTCCCGGCGGGCCCCCGCCCCGGCCGTCGTCAGCCGGCGTGGCCCGGCCCCGGCCGTCCTCTCCCGGCGTGCCCTGGCCGGGGCGGCCGTCAGCCGGCGGCACTGCCCACCTCGATGGCGACCACGCCGGCGACCACCAGCACCAACCCGACCACCATCGTCGGGTTCAGCGGCTCCTCGAACAGCACGACCCCGATCCCCGCCACGGCCGCGATGCCGAACGCGCACCAGATCGCGTAGGCGACCCCGATCGGCATCCCGAGCTTGAGCACGAACCCCAGCGACGCGAACGCCACGACGTACCCCACGACGACCGCCACCACCGGCAACGGACGGGTGAACCCGTCGCTGAGCTTGAGCGAGACCGTCGCGGTCACCTCGCCCACGATCGCCAGCGCGAGCAGCAGATACACCACAGCGGGCCCTCCAACTAGTGGAACGAACGTTCAACTAGTTTATGTGATCGGCCACGCTCAAGTGGTTACCGACCAGTAATCCGGCGTACTCTGCCCAGCCAGGAGACTGACGAGAAAGGCCGCCACCACATGGGAGCCCTCCAGCTCACCCTCGGCGCCATCGGCGTCGCCGTCAGCGTGTACGCCTGGGGTCTGTTCGTGGCCGGTGTGGTCCGGATGATCAAGATCATCCGCCTGGGCCAGCCGGACTCGACGCGCAACGGGCCGTTCCTGCCCCGCCTGCGCACCCTGATCGTCGAGTTCGTCGCGCACACCCGGATGGCCAAGTTCCGCAAGGTCGCCCCCTGGCACTGGATGGTGATGTGGGGCTTCCTCATCGGCTCCGCCGTGCTGTTCGAGGCCTACGGCGAGGTGTTCTACCCCGGCTTCCACTGGCCGGTCATCGGCACGTGGTCGGTCTGGGCGCTGCTGATCGAACTGCTCGGCCTGGGCACCGTCGTCGGTGGCGTCGCGCTGGCGGTCATCCGCCAGCTCAACCACCCGCGCCGCGCCGACCGCGTGTCCCGGTTCGCGGGCTCGAACTTCCGCGCGGCCTACTTCGTCGAGGCCGTCGTCATCATCGAGGGCCTGGGCATCCTCGGCGTGAAGGCGTTCAAGCAGGCCTCCGGCCTGGAGGACCCGCCGCTGTGGTCGTCCTTCGTCACCGGGCCGCTGAGCAACGTCCTGCCCGCGAGCCCCGACTGGGTCTCGATCATGGCGTTCATCAAGCTGGCGTCGGCGATCGTCTGGCTCATCGTCGTGGCGAAGAACCTGACCATGGGTGTCGCGTGGCACCGGTTCAGCGCGTTCTTCAACATCTACTTCAAGCGCGAGGACGACGGCGGCGTCGCCCTGGGCGCGCTCAAGCCCATGATGAGCGGCGGCAAGGTCCTCGACCTGGAGGAGGCCGACCCGGACAAGGACACCTTCGGCGTCGGCAAGGTCGAGGACTTCACCTGGAAGGGCTGGCTGGACTTCAGCACCTGCACCGAGTGCGGTCGCTGCCAGTCGCAGTGCCCCGCGTGGAACACCGGCAAGCCGCTGTCCCCGAAGCTCGTCATCACCCAGCTGCGCGACCACGCCTACGCCAAGGCCCCCTACCTGCTGGCCGGCGGCCGGCGGGACATGGCCGGCGACGAGGTCGGCATCACCGAGGACAAGTACGAGGACTACAAGAAGCGCCTGGAGTCCATCGACGTCCTGGCCCTGGCCGAGGCGGACCGGCCGCTGGTCGGCGGCGCGGACGAGCTGGGCGTCATCGACCCCGAGGTGCTGTGGTCCTGCACCACGTGCGGCGCGTGCGTCGAGCAGTGCCCGGTGGACATCGAGCACGTCGACCACATCGTCGACATGCGCCGCTACCAGGTGCTGATCGAGTCGAACTTCCCGTCCGAGCTGGGCGGGATGTTCAAGAACCTGGAGAACAAGGGCAACCCGTGGGGCCAGAACGCCAAGGACCGCCTGGCGTGGACCGAGGGCCTGGACTTCGAGGTGCCCGTGTTCGAGGGCGAGCTGGGCGACACCGAGTACCTGTTCTGGGTCGGCTGCGCGGGCGCGTTCGAGGACCGGGCCAAGAAGACCACCCGCGCGGTGGCCGAGCTGCTGCACACCGCGGGCGTCAAGTACACGGTGCTCGGGCCGGAGGAGACCTGCACCGGCGACCCGGCGCGGCGCGCGGGCAACGAGTTCCTGTTCCAGATGCTGGCGCAGCAGAACGTCGAGGTCCTGAACACGGTGTTCGAGGGCCGTGAGCCGGGCAAGCGCAAGATCGTCGTGACCTGCGCCCACTGCTTCAACACGCTGGCCAACGAGTACCCGCAGGTCGGCGGCCAGTACGAGGTCGTGCACCACACCCAGCTGCTCAACCGCCTGGTGCGCGAGCGGCGGCTGGTGCCGGTGGCCGAGGTGGCGGAGGACGTCACCTACCACGACCCGTGCTACCTGGGCCGGCACAACAAGGTCTACGAGGCCCCGCGCGAGCTGGTCGGGGCGTCGGGCGCGACCCTGCGCGAGATGCCGCGGCACGCGGACCGCTCGATGTGCTGCGGCGCGGGTGGCGCGCGGATGTGGATGGAAGAGCGCATCGGCAAGCGGATCAACATCGACCGCGTGGACGAGGCGCTCGGCACGGCCCCGTCGAAGATCGCGACCGGCTGCCCGTTCTGCCGCGTGATGCTGACCGACGGCGTGACGGCCCGGCAGAACGAGGGCGTGGCCGGCGGTCACGTCGAGGTGGTGGACGTGGCGCAGTTGCTGCTCACCGCCGTGCGGCGGGGCCAGGAGCAGGAGCGGGCCGACGTCCCGACCGACGAGGTCGGCTCCGGCACGCCGCTGACCGAGGAGGACAAGGCCGGCTCGCAGAGCTGACGTTCCGACGCGGGAAGGCCCCGGTCCACTGTGGACCGGGGCCTTCGTCGTCCTCAGTCGTCGGAGCGGACGCGGTCCCAGATGATGTTGAGCGCCCAGCTCGTGAGGGCGACGATGATCGCGCCCCAGAACGCGGGCCAGAAGCCGGTCACCGTGAACGGCAGGCCCAGCTCACCCGCCAGCCAGCCGGTCAGCCAGAACAGCAGGCCGTTGACGACCAGGCCGATCAGGCCGAGCGTGACGATGTAGAAGACGCAGCCGAAGAACTTGACCAGCGGCTTCACCACGGCGTTCACCAGGCCGATCAGCAGCGCGACGCCGATCAGCGTGCCGATCTTCGCGGCGGTCGAGCCCTCGCCCAGGTCGATGCCCGGGATGACCGTGGAGACCCAGACCGCGATCGCGGTCACCAGCACCTGCACCAGAATGCCCATGCCGCGCAAGGCTAGCCCCCGGTGTGCTCCGAACGGGTCAGGCGCGGCCTGCGGATGTCCCGGAGCCGCCCTACCGTCGAGCCATGACGACCACGCCGGAGCCGGTGAAGAGCGGGAGCACGCTGACCGTGCTGCTCGCCCTCGCGGTCAACTTCGCCATCGCGGTGATGAAAGCGGTCGCCGGCGTGATCACCGGGTCGGCGGCGCTGCTCGCCGAAGCCGGGCACTCGGTGGCGGACACGTTCACCGAGGGCCTGCTGCTCACCGCGCTGCGCCGGTCGACGCGGCCGGCGGACCGGCGGCACCCGTTCGGCTACGGCAAGGACCGGTACTTCTGGTCGTTGCTGGCGGCCGTGTCGATCTTCGTGTCGGGCGCGGTGTTCGCGTTCTACGAGGGGTTCAGCACGGTGTTCGGCGAGCCGACCGAGCAGACCAGCGTCGGCGTCGGGTACGCGGTGCTGGCGATCGCGTTCGCGCTGGAGTCCGTGTCGTGGGCGCAGGCCGTGCGGCAGGTGCGGCGGGAGGCGCGGGCCGAGGGCCGGTCGGCGCTCGCCTTCCTGCGGATGAGCGACGACCCGACGGTGAAGACGGTGTTCATGGAGGACTCGGCCGCGCTGGTCGGCCTCCTGCTGGCGTTCGCGGGGCTCGGGCTGCACCACCTGACCGGGTCGTCGGTGTGGGACGGCGTGGCGTCGCTGCTGATCGGCCTGCTGCTCGCGGTCGCCGCGTTCGTGCTCGCGGCGACCAACCGGGGGCTGCTGATCGGTCGCCAGGCCGACCCGAAGCTGGTGCGGGCGGTGTGGGCGTACCTGCGGGACGTGCCGGAGGTCGAGCAGGTGGTGGACCTGCTGACCATGGCCGTCGGCACGGACCGCGTCCTGCTGTGCGCGCGGCTGGACTTCGACGACGCCCTGGGCGCGGCCAAGCTGGAACGCGCGTGCGTGCGCATCGACGCCGAACTGCGCGCCCGGTGGCCGGACCTGGACGAGGTCTTCCTGGAGCCGGTGCCGCGCACCGACCCGGACCTGAGGTCCCGCGTCCTGGCCCGGTACGGGAACCTGCTCTAGCGGCGCGTCTCGGTCCGGTGGAAGTTCAGGTAGGCCCGCGAGGGGGTCGGCCCGCGCTGCCCCTGGTACCGGCTGCCCGCCTGCTGCGACCCGTACGGGTGCTCGGCGGAGCTGGTGAGCCGGAACAGGCACAGCTGCCCGATCTTCATCCCCGGCCAGAGCGTGATCGGCAGGTTGGCGACGTTCGACAGCTCCAGCGTGATGTGCCCGGAGAAGCCGGGGTCGATGAACCCGGCCGTCGAGTGCGTCAGCAGACCGAGCCGCCCGAGCGAGGACTTGCCCTCCAACCGGCCCGCGAGGTCGTCGGGGAGGGTGACCAGCTCGAACGTGGACCCGAGCACGAACTCACCGGGGTGCAGCACGAACGGCTCGTCGTCGGGGGTCTCGACGAGCGAGGTCAGGTCGTCCTGCTGGAGGGACGGGTCGATGTGGGTGTACCGGGTGTTGTTGAACACCCGGAAGAACCGGTCGAGACGGACGTCGATGCTGGAAGGCTGCACCATGACGTCGTCGAACGGCTCCAGCACCAGGCGGCCCGAGTCGACCTCTCCGCGCAGATCTCGGTCACTCAACAACACGGGGCACAGCCTATGTGTATGATCGGTGCCGCAGCACGCGGGTGTAGTTCATTGGTAGAACGACAGCTTCCCAAGCTGTAGAGGCGGGTTCGATTCCCGTCACCCGCTCGGAACGCCGAAGCCCCAGGTCGCGAGCAACCGACCTGGGGCTTCGGCGTGATCGGGCCCGGACCGGCGGCAGGCCGCGGCGACGGTGGCCGGGGTCACGCCGCGAGGATCGTCACGGCGGTGCTACGCGCTCAGGCGCTGCCCGGCGGCGTTGAAGGCCTCGACGCGCAGGCCGGACGCCTCGTCCTCGGACAGGTCCGACACGTCCGCCACAAAAGCGCCCGAGCCCACCAGGGCCGTGATCTCCCTGCCGTCCTCGGTGTGCAGGGTCACGGACGCCACGTCGGCTCGCGCGTACCCGTAGAAGACCTGGTGCTCCGCCAACCGCGCGCACGGGCAGACCGGGACTTCGGCGATCCCGGGTCCCATGATCGAACTTTCATGACCGACGTTCGACCCGCTCCGGGTACACGCCATCAGATGGGATGTCGTGCTGCCGACCAGCACGAAGCCGCTGGACCGCACGACCGCAGGGCCGGGCTTGGCGGGAACCTCGAACCCCGAACGGGTCAGCACCTCCCGGCAGATGGCGAACGCCTTCTCGACCGTGATGGTCGACGGGTCCACGACGGCCCGGCCGGCCACCGGCTCCCTCGGCATCGCGACGAGCAGCACCGCCACCGCGGCCAGCGCGGCCAGACCGAGGATCACCCGCATTGGGCGATGATGCCCACGCGGTAAGCCTTGCCGGGTGGAATCGCGCGTTATTCGGCCGAACGCCACGCCGCGTCGTACCGGCGCTGCCGCTCGCGGTCGGTTTCCGTGGCCCGTTCCTTGCGGTAGGTGCTGGCAGCCGCGCGTGGGTAGCCGTACTTGGTCATGCGGTGGTCCGTGCTCTCGATCGCGTACGACACCGCGAAGTACACGCCGACCACCAGGCCCAGGGAGCCGCACGCGACGGCCAGCGGCAGCGGGGAGTCCAGGCCCCACACCAGTCCCAGCGTGATCAGCACGGTCAGCGGCAGGACCTGGAGGAACGCTCGGACCACGAACCATCCCAGCCAGCTCGGCTTCGTGGCCTGGTGGAACACCCACTCGCGGTAGCGGACCGGCAGTCGGCCGCCGACCAGGTACCAGGCGCGCAGCGGCAGGGGCGGCCTCCGGCCCCCGTCTCCATCGTCCCACCGGGGACCGACATTTCCGGTGTTGTCCGGGGGCGTGGTCATGGGGTTGCCTCCGTCGCTGCGATCACGCGGGTGAGGGCCTTGTGGAGGGTTTCCAGCTCGTCCAGGGACATGCCGAGGCGTTCGACCACCGCCGGCGGGATGCGCAGGGCCTGTTCGCGCAGGGCCGCGCCCGCCTCGGTCAGGGTCACGGCCAGCTGGCGCTCGTCGGCCGCGGCGCGGGTGCGGTTGACGTAGCCGATCGCTTCCAGGCGCTTGAGCAGCGGCGACAGGGTGGCGGGCTCCAGCGACAGCATCCTGGCCAGCGCCTTCACCGACAGGGGCGCCTTGCCCCACAGCGCCAGCATCACCAGGTACTGCGGGTGCGTCAGGTTCATCGGCTCCAGCAGCGGCCGGTAGAGGGCCACCACGTTCCGGGACGCGATGGACAGGGCGAAGCAGACCTGCCGCTCCAGCGCCAGCGGGTCGCCCTCGAAAGTTTGTGCACTAATCATTAGCACCCACACTACACGAGCTCGGCCCAGCCCCCGCCCTCCGCGAGCACCGCCCGCACCCCCGCGAAGTGCTCGACGACACCCGCCAGGTCGCTGTGCAGCAACGCCGCCCGCTCCGCGTCCACCGGCACGTGGTCGTCCCGCCACAGGTCCAGCGGCAGGCTCAGCACGAACACCACGGAGTCGACCAACCTCGACACCGGCGCGTCACCCGGGCAGCTCGACCGGAGCGACGCGCACTCCCACGCGATCTCGTGCAGCGCGGCCACCGCCGCCGCGGGGGTGCCGTCCCACGACTCGTCCGGCCACACCCGCGCGCTCAGCGCCAGCCACAGGCGCCACCCGGCGCCCGACTCGACCTCGTCCCGCGGCTGCCACGCACCCATGCCTCCACTGTGGGTGCGACAAGCCGGACGAACCGCATGAGACTGCCCACAAGTGTGGTCCCGCCCCCACGATCGGGGAGCGGGACCACGGCACGTCACGCGCGGGCCCGCTCCGGTTCGGCGTCGCTCTGCAACGAGTCGACCAGCGCCGCCCGGTCCTCCGACGGCTCCGGCCGGATCACCAACCCGACCACCAGGTACAGCACGAGCGACACCAACAGCGGCCAGGACACGATCACCGCCTGCGTCACGAACTCCACCTTGTTCTGCTGCAACACGTACAGCGCGGCCCACGTCCCGAGCCCGCCGACCACGGAGGAGATCGCCGCCGACGGCCCGACCCGCTTGAACCACGGCAACAGCCCCAGCATCAGCGGGATCGCGATCGGCCCCATCGTCGCCGCCACCAGCGCGATCACGACCTTGAGCACGAACCCCTTGGTGTCGGCGGTCAACGCGATCGTCATCGACAACCCGATGAACGCGAACGTCGTGATCCGCGCCAACCGCAGCTGAGCGGACTCGGTCAACCGGGTCACGCCCTTCCACAGCCGCGGCAGCATGTCGCGGGTGACGACGGCCGAGATCACGTTCGCGTCCGACGACACCATCGCCATCGTGTGCGAGAAGAACCCGGCCAGCACCAGGCCCACCATGCCCGCGGGCAGCATGGCCTTGCCCATCTCCACGTACGCCTGCTCCGCGTTGGCCTCCATGCCCGGCACGATCAGCGGCGCCGCCCACATCGGGAAGAACAGCACGAGCGGCCACACCAGCCACAGCACCGACGACAGCAACGCGGACCGCTTGGCCGCCGCACCGGTGGGCGCGGCCATGTAGCGCTGCGCCAGGTTCCACATGCCGCCGTTGTACTCAAGCGTCTTGATCAGGAACAACGCCATGAAGAACACCAGCGTGTACTGACCGGCCAGCGGCTCGGAGTGCGACGCCGGCAACTGCTCCCAGATCTCCCACATGAAGGAGATCCCGCCGAAGTGCGCGGCGACCGCGACGAACATCGCGATGCCCGCCAACCCCTGGATGACGAACTGCCCGAAGTCGGTCAGCGCGTCGGCCCACAGGCCGCCGAGCACCGAGTAGACCATCGTGACCAGGCCGACCAGCGTGATGCCCAGCCACACCTCGACGCCCGCGAAGCCCTTGAGCAGCAACGCGACCGCCACCCACTTGGCGGCGATGTCCACGACCTTCAGCGCCGCGCCGGCCCACGCCATGATCTGCTGCGTCGGAACGTTGTACCGGCGGGCGAGGTACTCCAGCGGCGACTTCACGCCGTGATTGGAGCGCAGGCGGTTCCAAGCGCCCGCCCACAGGAACGCGCCGATGCCCACGCCGACGCCGATGGTCAGCGCCCACCAGATGTAGACGGTGAGCCCGAGCCGGTACGCCTCGGCGGCGAAGGCCACGAACATGACCGCGCTGTAGCCGGACATGTGGTGCGAGATGCCGGACAGCCACCACGGCATCCTGCCGCCGGCGGTGAAGAAGTCGGCGATGTTCTTGATCCGCCCACGTGACCAGTAGCCGATGGCCACCATCACGAAGAAGTACCCACCTACGACCAGCCAGTCGAGGGTGCCCATCGAACCTCCCTGAACGTCCTCGGCGGGCGGCAGCGCGAAAGAACGGGCGGCGGTGCGCGGCGTCCCACGTGCGGGTGTGTGACGTAGGTCTTACGGAGGCGTTGCGCTGTGCGGAAGACCACAAAGGCCAACCGACTCACACTTGTGACTCTTGTTCACGTACGTGACCGGCTCATACGGACAGTTTTGTTTTCCGAAATCCCGTCATGCCCCTCGTGCGAACAACTCCCATGGACATGCGAACCGGTGTCAACGGCCGCCCGCTGCCCGCGGGCGCGGGCCGGCATGCCTCGGGGCCGGGGATCGCGCTGGTCGATCCCATCCCGCTGTTCCGCGAGGGCCTCTCGGCCGTCGTGCGCCGAACGCCGGGGCTGAACTGGCTCGGCTCGACCGGGCACCTGCACACCGCCGTGCGGCTCCAGGAGCGGTTGCGGCCGGACGTGCTGCTGGTGGACTCGGTGCTGGACCCGCAGGGCCACCTGGCCACCCTGCTGGTCGGCAACGACCCGCAGCTGCTGGTCATCTCCCTGGTCCGCGAGCCGCACCGGACGGCGAAGTACGTGCGCGGCGCGTTGGCGGCGGGCGTGCGCGGGCTCGTGCCGCGCGGCGGCGAGGTGGGCGAGGTGCTGCAGGCGATCGTGCGCGGGTACCAGGAGCGGATGTACGTGGACCCGACGCTCGCGCCGCTGGCCGCGGGGTTCACGCCGACCGCCGAGGCCGGGTCGCGGCGGGCGCTGTCCCGGCGGGAGTACGAAGTGCTCCAGTTGATCGCCGACGGGCTGGAGAACCAGGCCGTGGCCAACGAGCTGTACGTGTCCGTGGAGACCGTCCGCACGCACGTGAAGAACATCCTGCGCAAGCTGCGGGCCCGGGACCGGACGCACGCCGTGTCGCTGGCCTACCAGGCCGGACTGCTCAGCTCGAACATGAAGTGATCTCGTCTGCTCCGCCACAACCGGGTGGGTGCCCTTGCCGGGGTTACTGACAGGTAATAAACTGTTGTTACCGGTCAGTAGGGGACCGCCCCGACCTGTTTGGAGAGAGCGACGAGATGGGTCACTACAAGAGCAACGTCCGAGACCTCGAGTTCAACCTCTTCGAGGTCTTCAACGTGCAGGACCACCTCGGCACGGGGCCGTTCGAGCAGTCCGACGAGGACACGGCGCGCGGCGTGCTGGCCGAGCTGAACAACCTCGCGGTGGGCCCGCTGGCGGAGTCCTTCGCCGACGCCGACCGCAACCCGCCCGTGTTCGACCCGAAGACGCACTCGGCCACGCTGCCCGAGTCCTTCAAGAAGTCGTACCAGGCGATCTGGGACGGCGAGTGGTACCGCCTGTCCCTGCCCAACGAGCTGGGCGGCTTCGGCATCCCGCCGTCGGTGCAGTGGGCGGCCTCCGAGCTGATCCTCGGCGCCAACCCGGCGATCTACATGTACCTGGCCGGTCCGAACTTCGCGACCGTGGTGCACAAGAACGGCACCGAAGAGCAGAAGCGCTGGGCCGAGATCATGATCGAGCGCGGCTGGGGCGCCACCATGGTGCTCACCGAGCCCGACGCCGGCTCCGACGTGGGCGCGGGCCGCACGAAGGCCGTGCTCCAGGAGGACGGCTCGTGGCACCTCGACGGCGTGAAGCGGTTCATCACCTCGGGTGACCAGGACCTGACCGAGAACATCATGCACCTGGTGCTGGCGCGCCCCGAGGGCCCCGGCATCGAGGCGAAGCCCGGCACGAAGGGCCTGTCGCTGTTCCTGGTGCCGAAGTGGCACTTCGACCCGCAGACCGGCGAGTCGACCGGCGAGCGCAACGGCGCCTTCGTCACCAACGTCGAGCACAAGATGGGCCTCAAGGTCTCCACGACCTGCGAGCTGACCTTCGGCCAGCACGGCGTGCCCGCCAAGGGCTGGCTGCTCGGCGAGGTGCACGACGGCATCGCGCAGATGTTCCAGGTCATCGAGTACGCCCGCATGATGGTCGGCACCAAGGCCATCGGCACGCTGTCCACCGGCTACCTCAACGCCCTGGCCTACGCCAAGGAGCGGGTGCAGAGCGCCGACCTGACCCGCATGACCGACAAGACCGCGCCCCGCGTGACCATCACGCACCACCCGGACGTGCGCCGCTCGCTCATGCTGCAGAAGGCCTACGCCGAGGGCCTGCGCGCCGTGTACCTCTACACGGCCACGTTCCAGGACAGGATCGCCCTGGGCGGCGAGGCCAAGGAGCTGGCGGAGAAGGTCAACGACCTGCTGCTGCCGATCGTCAAGGGCGTCGGCTCCGAGCGGGCCTACGAGCAGCTCGCGCAGTCGCTGCAGACCCTGGGCGGCTCCGGCTTCCTCCAGGAGTACCCGATCGAGCAGTACATCCGGGACTCCAAGATCGACTCCCTGTACGAGGGCACCACGGCCATCCAGTCGCTGGACTTCTTCTTCCGGAAGATCATCCGCGACAAGGGCCAGGCGCTGGGCTTCCTCAACGGCGAGATCCAGTCGTTCATCGACAACGAGGGCGGCAACGGCCGGCTCAAGGAGGAGCGGGCGCTGCTCAAGCGGGGCCTGGAGGACCTCCAGGGCATCCTGGGCGCGATGATCGGCTTCCTGACCAGCTCGCAGGAGGACGTCCGCAACCTCTACAAGGTCGGCCAGAACACCGTCCGCCTGCTGATGACCGCCGGTGACGTGCTCGTCGGCTGGCTGCTGCTGCGCCAGGCCGAGGTGGCCCTGGCCAAGCTGGACGGCCAGGTGTCGGCGAAGGACAAGGCGTTCTACGAGGGCAAGGTCGCGGTCGCGTCCTTCTTCGCGAAGACCGTCCTGCCGGAGCTGACCGCCCGCCGCAAGATCACCGAGAACACCGACAACTCGCTGATGGACATCGACGAGTCCGCGTTCTGACCTTCCGGAAAGACCAGGGCGGCTCCCCCAGGGCGTTGGGGGAGCCGCCCTTTTTCAGCCCTTGTGCGCCCGGGCAGCGGCGAAGCAGTAGACGCCGAAGCCGAGGAAACCCAGCGCGATCAACGCCAGGAGGAACACGCCGTAAGGCTGAGCCACGAGCGTGTGGAGCGCCTTGTCCAGCCCGCCCGACTCGGACGGGTCCGCCTCGATCGCCGCGAACCCGACCAGGACGCCGATCAGCGCGTAGGCGATCCCCTTGCCGATCCACCCGACCCGCCCGAGCCGCTCGACCCACTTCTGCGAGCCGGAGGGCAGTTCGGACATGTCGAGGTCGTCCTCGAACGACTTCTTGACCCCCTTGCGCGCGACCGCCACCCCGAGCCCGATCACGAACAACGCGACCGCGCCCACCAGCACCTGCCCGAACGGCAGCGCCAACACCTTCGCGGTCCACGTCTGCGACTGCTCGGTGGAACTCTTCTGCCCCGACCCGACGGCATAGGAGATGGCCGCGACCGCGATCACCACCCCGGTGATCGCCCGTCCGATCGAGCCAAACCGCCGGTACCAGCGCTTGCGCTCCGGCGACACCCACTGGTACCCGGACACCGCCATGGCCACCTGCCACAGCGCGAAGGCGAACAACCCGACCGCCAACACCCACAGCAACACCGGCCCGAGGGACGTCTCGGCCAACGCGGCCACGGCACCCTTCTGGTCGGTGCGTTCCCCGGTGTCGCCCAGCACCACCTGCGCGGTCAACACGGCCAACAGCACGTGGACCGCCCCGTAGCACACCATCCCCGCCCGACCGAGGACTTGCACGGCCGGGTGACGTCTCACCTCATGCACGCTCACGATCGGGTGAATACCCGCTCCTGACCAGCCCTAAGCCGCCACCCACCGGTCGCTCGCACACACGCCCGCCCACCCACGCAGCAGGACGCGAGTGAACCGCGCGCAGCGCGTGCCCTTCGGCGCGCGCAGCGCGCCCGCTTTCGGCTTTTCCGTCCTCCCCGTACGGCCTGCCCGAAGGGCTACCACACTTTCCCGGGGTTGGGCCAAAAAGTTTTGCGAGGAACGAGCAAAAGTTTTTCGACCAACCCCGGGAAAGTGTGGTCGGCTCCGCCAGGCCGTACGGGGAGGACGGAAAAGCCCCTCTTTTGCTTTCTCCCCGGGGGCCTGCCCACCGGCGAGGCTCTTTTGATCTTTACGAGTCACGCTGACGCTCTCAAGCCCCCGCTTCGCGGGTCCTCACGGGACGCGCTCCGCTCTCCCAAGCTCGAACGCGCTTCGCGCTTGGGAGCGCTTCGCGCACAACGCGCTGGCGCGCTCGAAAGATCAAAAGAGAAAGCGAAAAGCGAAAAGAGGCGCTCGCCGCGCGGCAGGCCCCCGGGGGTGGAAGGACGTCGGTTCGTTCCCCGTACGGCCTGCCGGAGGCAACCACCCTTCAGCCTTCTCCGCAACCGGTGAAGCGTGGTTGCGGAGAAGGCTGAAGCGCGGTTGGGCTTCGCCCAGGCCGTACGGGGAACGAACCGAGGCCCTTCCTGTGGCTTGGCAGCCCTTCAAAAGCGCGCCTGCGGCGCAATGCCACTAGCCGGCGGGTGGAGCTTCGCAGACGATCTTCGGTGACGGGTCGTACTTCACCGTGCGCGACTCCGACCGGGTCTGGCCCGTCCGACGGTCGGTGATGGTCCGGGTGTCCGTCACCGTGAAGCCCTGCGCGCCGTTGCTGGGCACGCACGGCTGGGTCGTCTTCTTGATCTCCTGCGGCTCGGTGAAGTTCGTCCGCTCGCTGGTCGAGCCGCTGACGTCGTAGTTCTTCGTCCCCCACAGCACGATCTTCAGCGAGGACGGGGTCCAGATGGTCTGGATCGCCACGCCGGTCTGGTCGGGGTTGGTGAACTTGATGTCGATCAGGCTGTTGCCCGCCGCGTCCATGAACACCGTGGCCTCGCGGCCCGCCGGGTAGCGGGAGATCCAGTAGCTGTGCTCCTTGTGCCCGGCGTCCTTCATGCCCGCGTGGTACGCCGCGTTGTAGAGCGTCGTCGCGAACTGGGAGATGCCGCCGCCGACCGCGCGGCCGGGGGCGCCGTTCTCGATGATGCCCGCCTCGACGTAGCCCTGGGCGGTGCCGCGGGGGCCGGTGAAGCCGTTGAGGGAGAACGTCTCGCCGGGCTTCACGATCGCGCCGTTGACCTTCTGGGCCACCACGCGGATGTTCACGCCCGAGTCGGCCGCGAAGCCACCGGTCTGGAACTCGCCGATGACCTCCTTGATGCCCATCTGGTTGGCCTGCTCGGTGGTCACCTTGGCGGGCGACTTCTTGTACTCCGCCTTGATCTCCCGCTGGTCGGCGCGCTTGAGCACCTCCAGGTACGTGACCAGCGACTTCTCCCAGTCGATGGTCAGCCCGTCCACGGACGGCTTGACGGTGGGCCGGCCGCCCTCGAACACGATCTCGGCGTCCTCGCCCTCCTTCTCCGTGTCCTTGAGCTGCGGGCCGGCGGCCTCGACGACCTTGTTGTTGTCCACCTTGACGGTCAGGCTGCCGTCGTCGGCGGGCTCGAAGACCAGGGTCGCGAAGAGCTGTTCGGGCGTGAGCGTGGCGTCCTTGCCCTCGCCCTTGACCACGACCGGGGACGCCACGGCGGGCTTGGCGACCTCGTCGAGCGCCTTCTGCACGCCCTCCTTGGTCGTCTTCACCGGGGTGAGCGCGACCGGCAGCTCGACGGTGCCGCCGTCGGCCCAGTCGGCGAGCAACTTCTCGCGGGCACCGCCGGCGTCGAGTTTCTGGCCCTGCTTCGGGTCCACCGCGACGGCCGTGCCGCCCTCGAACTTGATGGTGCCCTCGGCCGGCTCGTGGTCGGTCCTGGCGCGCAGGTCCTCGACCGCGGCGGACAGCTTGCCCTGGTCGCTGCGGGTGGCGAAGCCGACCTCGCGGGAGGTGAAGAACGACGTGAGGCGGGTGATCGGCGACAGCGGCTGGTCGCCGGCCCGCTCGAAGGTGCCCGCCCAGTCCAGTTCGAGGCCCGCGGCCCTCGGGTCGACCTCGGTCTCGACGTCGCCCGCGCGCGCCTTGACCGGCTTCTCCAGCCGGGGGCCGATCTCGGCGCGCAGCTTCTGCTCCGCGTCCTTGTGGCTCATGCCGCCCACGTCGACGCCGGCCACCGTCACGCCGCGCGGCACGTTGCCGCTGGAGACCAGGATGTCCAGGCCGTAGAGCAGGACGAGCAGGCCGAACACGCCGGCCGCGACGAGCGCGACCTTCTTGCGGCTCTTGCGGCGCTGGTCGTCCTCGTCGGCCTGCGTCTCCTCGTCCACCATCACCGGGCCGAGGACGGTCGCCTCGGGCTCGCCGACCGGGGTGGCGAAGACGGTGGTCTGCTCGGACGGGGACGGGTTGCGCGGACCGTCCTGCGGGGCGCCGAACGCGCGGGTCTCGTCCGCCGCGCCCTGCGGGCCGTTGAACGCGCGGGTCTCGTCGGACGCGGCCTGCGGGCCGGGGAAGGCGCGGGTCTCGTCGGCGGGCGGGGTCAGCTTGCGGGTGACCTCGTCGGGGTGGGGGTTGGGCACATCCTGGGTGACGCCGGCGGAGGCCTGGAGGTTGCCGCTGTCGATGTACTGGGTCGTCTCGGAGGGTGCGACGTCCCGCACGGTGCGCGCGGAGGGCTCGTCCGGCTCCTCCTGCGGCCAGGCGTTCTCCTCCTGGGGCCACTGCGCCTCGCCCGCGGACGGCGCGGAGCCGTTCGTCGGGTGCTCCGAACCGGTGCCCGACGGGCGGACCGGCTGGAACGCCGTGGTCCGCTCAGCGTCGTGCTCCGGTCGTTGGTTCTCCGGCACCGCTCCCCCTCTTGCCTCTCCGCAAGGTCCTGGGACTGCTTACCCGACCGCCGTCACACGACGATCACGGTCGGGCGGTTCTAGAGGTAAAGGCCCGTTCCGTGGTCCGACCGCTCGGTGGCGGTGGCGTGCACGTCGCGTTCACGCATGACCAGGTAGGTCGCGCCCTGCACCTCGACCTCGAACTGGTCGTCCGGGTTGAACAGGACCCGGTCGCCGACCTTGACGTGCCGCACGTTCGTGCCGACCCCGAGCACCTCGCCCCAGGCCAGACGCTTGGCCATCTGCGCGGTCGCCGGGATCAGGATGCCGCCGCTGCTGCGGCGCTCACCGTCCTCCGGGGAGATCCGCACCATGACGCGGTCGTGCAGCATCTGGATCTCAAGCTTGACATCGGGCACCCGATGAGTCTACGTGGCGCGCTACGCGCCCTCGTCCAGGCCGCCCATCATGAGGGGCAACCGGTGCGGGCCGTCCGCGCTGACGCGCACGGGCACGCCCCAGTCCTGGCGGGTGAGCTTGCACACGGGGTGCTCCACGCTGGGGTCGTCCGTGCAGCTCGCGGCCTGTGCGACGACGTGCAGGACGCCGTCGGTGAAGCCGTCCGCGATGCGCAGCGTCCGCTTGAGGTCGGTGCCGACGCCCGCGCCCTCGACCAGCAGCTCCGGCGGCGAGCTGGTGATCTCCAGCCGGGTCGACGGGCCGTAGCGGTCGTCCAGCTTCTGGCCGGTGGGCGGGGTGAAGACGACCGACAGCTCCAGCTCGCCGGGCGCGATGACCGTCGGCGGTCGCTTCACCCGGTGGGCCTCGCCGAGCACCTTCGTGCCGGGCGCGACGGGCCGTTCCAGGCGGTGGGCGGCGGAGGCGACGACGACCAGCTCGCCGGCCACGAACAGCACGTCGCTGGGCTCGGCGATGTCCGTGGCGAGCGTGGACACCTCGCCGGTGGCGGGGTCGTAACGGCGCACCGCGCCGTTGTAGGTGTCCGCGACCGCGATCGAGCCGTCGGGCAGGACGGCGACGCCCAGCGGGTGCTGGAGCAGGGCCTGGTCGGCCGCGCCGTCGCGGTGGCCGAAGTCGAACAGGCCCTTGCCGACGACGGTCTTGACGTGGCCGTCCTCCAGGTAGCGCAGGGCGGAGGTCTCGGAGTCGACCAGCCAGAGGCGGTCGCCCCGGGCGGCGAGGCCGGAGGTCTGGGCGAAGAACGCCTCCTGGAGCGGCGCGTCGCTCAGGCCCTCGACGGTGGTGCCGGCGAGGCGCTCCAGGCGGCGCTCGACGGGCTTGAACAGGCCGAGGGTGTGGTTGCCGGCGAGCGCGATGGCGACGCCCCCGGCGGGTTCCCACCAGGCCACGTCCCACGGGCTGGTGAGGTGGATGGCGTCGGCCGGGCCGTCGGTCTCGCCGTCGCGCCACTGCTCGCCGGTGCCGGCCACGGTCGTGACCTCGCCGGTGTCGAGGTCGAGCCCGCGCAGCAGGTGGTTGACGGTGTCGGCGACGACGACGTGGTAGCCGACCAGCGCGGCCGTGTCGTCGGGCAGGAGGGCCAGGCCGGCGGGCTCGGAGAACGTGGGCTCGACGCCGTCCCGCCGGCCGCGCTCGCCGGTGCCGATGCGGCGGACGACGGTCTCGCCGTCGGGTTCGAGCTCGACCAGGCTGTGGTGGGCGGAATCGCTGACCAGCAGGTTCCCGTTGGGGAGGACGACCGCCTTGGCGGGGAAGCGCAGGGTCGTGTCGGCCGGGGCGGGCGGGACGTAGGGGCCGTCGCCGCGGTGCAGCGTGCCCTTGGCCTCGTGCTCGGCGACGAGTTCCCGGACGACCGTGCGCAGCGCGTCGACGTGCCCCTCGCCGGCGGCGACGTGCACGACGTAGCCCTCTGGGTCGACCACGACGAGCGTCGGCCACGCCTTGACGGCGTAGTTCTGCCAGGTGGCCAGCTCGGGGTCGTCCAACACGGGGTGGTGCACCTCGTACCGCTCGACGGCGGCCTTCAGCGCGTCGGGGTCGGCCTCGTGGACGAACTTCGGCGAGTGGACGCCGATGGTGACCAGGACGTCGGCGAACTCGGCCTCCAGCGGGCGCAGCTCGTCCAGGACGTGGAGGCAGTTGATGCAGCAGAACGTCCAGAAGTCGAGCAGGACGACCTTGCCCCGCAGGTCGGCGAGCTTGATGTCCCGGTCACCGGTGTTGAGCCAGCCACGGCCGACCAGTTCGGGGGCGCGGACACGCGCGCGGCGGCGTTGAGCAGTCGTCACGTGCGAAGTCAACACGACGTCAAGCGGCGTCTATTTCGGCGTCCACCATGTGGATGAGGAACCTTTCGTTTTGTTCGTTTCGGTCTACGCTTGAGGCATGACAGCGATCTCGGGAGAGCGGACACTGCTGCCACCGGCCAGCCCGGAAAGCCTGTCGCCCTGGGTCGCGGCCCTGGCTCGGCCGGGTGACGCGAACGCCGCGCTGCTCGCCCCGGACGGCACCCGGCTGGACCTCCCGGCCGAGGTGTTCGAGGTGCTGCGCAGCGTGGTGGCCGCCATGTCGCAAGGGCTGGCGATCACGGTGGCGCCCCAGCACACGGTGTTGACCACGAGCGAGGCGGCACACCTGCTCGGCGTCTCGCGGCCGACCCTGGTGCGCCTGCTGGAGGCCGGCGAGATCCCGTACGAGCAGCCGAACCGACACCGGCGGGTGCGCCTCGCCGACCTCCTCGCCTACCGGGAACGCGCGAGCCGCGCCCGTGCGGCCGGCCTGGACGAGATGGTTCGCGACGGCGAGGACGACGGCCTGTACGACCTGCCCCTGGAGACGTGCCCCTGAGCATCGCGGAGTGCCGAACCCACCGGCCGCTGTGGTCCGCCGACGTGCTCGCGGAACTCGACCGCAACCTCCGCAAGCGCGGTGCGACGGCGGAGCAGGTCGCCCACCGGATCGATCAGATGAGTCGACACTTCCCCGATGCCGAGGTCCTCGGCTACGAGGACTTGATCGACTCCATGGAGAACCACCCGAAGGACCGGCACGTGCTCGCGGCCGCGGTCCGCGGTGGGGCGGAGGTGCTGGTCACCGAGAACCTCAGGGACTTCCCGACGAGTGCTCTGGAGCGGTACGACGTCGTGGCCGTCCACCAGGACGACTTCCTGCAGGACCAACTCGGGCTCTTCCCGAACGCGGTCCACTCGGCGCTGCGCCGACAGGCCTCCCGCTACCGCCGCGCCCCGCGGTCGGTCGAGGACCTGCTCGACGTCCTGGCCGATGCGGGACACGGCTGTCCGGGGTTCGCGGAGGCTTGCCGGCGGGACTTGAGAGCGTGGCGAAGGTGAGCCACGAGCGGCGAACGCGACCGCTCGGGTGACTTCGGATCACCGAACCGACTTCGGGCCCAGGACTTCGGCGCCGAGTTCGGTCACGCGGCGGCGGAGTTCGCGGTCGGCCGTGACGACCGCGCACGGGCGGTCGGGGGCGGCCGTTCGGACGACTTCCACGATCTTGTCGTCGCCCGAGTGCTCCGCCGCGACCACGCGGACCTCGGGGATCGATTCCACGTGGCGGGCCTTGCCCTCCACTACCAGGACGACCTCCAGCGGGCCCGCGTGGAAGGCGGGCAGGCCGCCTTCGGCGATCGTCGCCAGGGAGTCGCGCAGGCGGGTGGCCGCTCCGGCCCGGTCGCGCCACCAGCCGTCGGGGACCGAGCCCACGACGTTGGCCGCGTCGACCACCAGCAGCGGGAGCGTCATCGGGTCATGCTCTCAGGAAACCCTCAAGGAATTGTCAGACCCCGGTGGCACCATGGGTGGTGTCCATGGGGGACAAGACACATTCAGGGGGAAGCAGTGATGATCCGGCGCGCCCGCAGACAGGACGACACCTGGACCGGTTCGGCCACGTCCAAGTAGTCCGGGCACTCGGTCGGGGGACATGGGAAACCCCGCGGTGCTGCCAGGTCGGGGGTCCGACAGCATCGCGGGGTCACCAGGAACATCGAGACACGATCGTGGACTGTTACACCCTCTACCGGGTGTGACCCGAATCACGTTTCGATGTGCTCAACATAGTCGAAGGCCCTGCCGCGCGGGAGGTGCGGCAGGGCCTTCGACGTTTCCCCCTTCGCCGATCGCGCGCGACAGCGGGGCGTGCACCCGGTGTCGATGTCGGGTGGCCGTCACGCGCGGAGGGCGGTTCAGCGGAGGGTGGTCACCTGGGCCTGGGCGATCGCCATGAGCTCGTGGCGCATGGCCGGGGTGGGCGCCTGGTCGATCGCGCGGGCAACGGCCTTCCGGTTGCGAGCCTCGACACGACGAGCGCGGAGCTTCGCAGTGAAGTTCACGGGGTTCATCCCTCTCAGAGTGCTTCTCGGTGTGTGCCTCAAGTATGCACCCTCAACAGCCCCAATGCACCCGATTGTCCGGTGAGATGGGGCACAGGCCGATGAATCTCCGGCGGCTACCTGTTCAGCACCTGCGATTCGCCTGACAGTCACCTGGTTGCGCCGGACAGCCCGACCACGGCTCCCCAGCGTGACCGCTGGACGACCCGACGCGACCGGAAATCAGTCCTCGCGCCCCAGGAGGAACCGCCCGAAGTGCGGCACGGTGAACGCGATCTGCCCGCGTTCCGCGCTGTAGACCAGGCCTTTCTTGATGAGGCTGTCCCGCGCCGGCGACAGCGACGACGGCTTGCGCCCCAGGTGGTCGGCGACCTGCGCGGTGTTCACGCCCGCGTCCTTGCCGTCGGTCAGCTCCGCCATCGCCCGGAGGTACTCGCGCTCGGCCGGCGTCGCCCGCTCGTAGCGCGACCCGAAGAACCCCACGGCCAGCTCGGCGTCCGCCTCGGGCGCGGCGACGGCCACGTCCAGCGGGGTGATCGGGTCGGCCGGCGCGGCGTCCCACGCGGCCTTGCCGTAGGCCTGGATGAAGTACGGGTAGCCGCCGGACGCGTCGAACAGGGCGTCCAGCGCCTCGTCGAGGATGCCCGCCTGCTCCCGCTCGACCGGCGCGAGCACGGCCCGGTCCGCGTCCTCGCGCGACAGCCGGTCGATGCGCACGTACCGGAACAGCCGCTCCGAGTACGACTTGGACGCCGACAGCACGGCCGGCAGGTGCGGCAACCCCGCGCCGACCACGACCAGCGGCGCGCCCGACTGGGACAGCTCGTGGCACGCCGCGCACAACGCCGACACGTCGTCCGGCCGCACGTCCTGCATCTCGTCGATGAGCAGCGCGACGCCGGTGCCCACGTCCTGCGCCAGCTCCGCGACCTCCGTGAACAGCTCCACCAGGTCGATCTCGATGTCCCCGGAGTCGGCCCGGCCCTGCGCGGCGGGCACGTCGATGCCCGGCTGCCACCGGTCGCGCAGCTTCGCGTCCTCGGGGTTGGCCTTCAGCGCGAACGCCTTGAGCACGCCCAGCACCGCCTCCACGCGGTCGGGCGCGCGGTGCCGCACGGCCAGGTCGCGGATCGCCCGGTGCAGCGCGGCGGACAGCGGTCGCCGCAGCCCGGCCTCCGGCCGCGCCTCGATCTTCCCCGCGCCCCACCCGCGCTTGAGCGCCATGGACCGCAACTCGCCCAGCAGCACGGTCTTGCCGACGCCCCGCAACCCGGTGAGCACGAGACTGCGCTCCGGACGGCCGCGCGCGACCCGTTCGAGGACCACGTCGAACGCGCTCAGCTCCTTGTCCCGCCCCGCCAACTCGGGCGGGCGCTGCCCCGCTCCGGGGGCGAACGGGTTGCGGACCGGGTCCATCCTCGGACGGTATCGAGCTGTCTACGACCGATCCAATACTCGACGCGTGTCGTGCTCTATTGGCCAATCTAGTGTTCAAGCTAGATCGGCTTATCGTTGCGCATGATCCGGCATGCGGGTTGGGTGGGTGACGTGGCTGAAGTCGTGACCAAGGGCACCGGCAAGGTCGAGCGCACCGCCGACCGGGCCGAGGTGCAGGTGAACTTCGAGACCTCCGGCGCGACCCGCACGGAGGCGGTCGACCTGCTGACCCGGCGGGTGGCGTCGGTCGAGCCGCTGCTCACGCGGCCGGGCGTGGAGGTGCGGTCGCGGCAGCTCAACGTGCACGACAACTGGAACGGCCGGCGCCGGTCCGGCAGCCGGGCGTCGCAGTCGTACACGCTGCGCGTGGACGCCCTGGACCAGCTGGACGACCTGCTGGGCGCGCTGGTCGCCGCCGAACCGACGTGGCTCAACGGCCCGTCGTGGCAACTCGCGGCGGACACCGAGGCCGTGCGCGAGGCGCAGAAGGAGGCCGTCCTCGACGCCCGCCGCCGCGCCGAGGGTTACGCCGAAGCCCTGGGCGCACGCCTGGGAACCCTGCTGCGCCTGGCCGATGGGGACAGCGAGATGTGGGCGGCCGAGTCGATGCGCGCGATGGCGGCCTACGGCGGCGCACCGGGCGCGCCACCGCAGATGGACCAGCTGAACCTGGAGGCCCAACAGATCACCGTGACCGTCCGCTGCACCGCGACCTGGTCGCTGCTGGACTAGGGGCCGCCCGCCGCGAAAGCCGGACGGCCCGTGCCCGGTCAGCGTTCGACGATCGCCGTCACGCCCTGGCCGCCCGCCGCGCAGATGGAGATCAGGCCGCGGCCCGAGCCCTTCTCGGCCAGGATCTTCGCCAGGGTCGCCACGATGCGCGCGCCGGTCGCCGCGAACGGGTGGCCGGCCGCCAGGGACGAGCCGTTCACGTTGAGCTTCGAGCGGTCGATGGGGCCGAGGGGTGCGTCCAGGCCCAGCTTGCCCTTGCAGAAGTCGGCGTCCTCCCACGCCTTCAGGGTGGCCAGGACCTGTGACGCGAAGGCCTCGTGGATCTCGTAGAAGTCGAAATCCTGCAACGACAGACTGGCACGGGCGAGCATCCTCGGGACCGCGTAGGCCGGGGCCATCAGCAGGCCCTCGCCGCCGTGGACGTAGTCGACCGCCGCCGTCTCGGTGAACGTCAGGTACGCCAGCACCGGCAGGTTCCGCGACGCCGCCCACTCCTCGCTCGCCAGCAGCACCGTGGACGCGCCGTCGCTCAGCGGGGTCGAGTTGCCGGCGGTCATGGTGGCGTCCTCGCCGCGGCCGAACACCGGCTTCAACTTGGCGAGCTTCTCCACCGACGAGTCCGGGCGCAGGTTCTGGTCGCGGGTCAGGCCCTGGAACGGGGTCATCAGGTCGTCGAAGAAGCCCCGCTCGTACGCGGCGGCCAGGTTGTGGTGGCTCGCGGCGGCCAGGGCGTCCTGGTCCTCGCGGGCGATGCCCCACTCGCGGGCGGTGATGGCGGCGTGCTCGCCCATCGACAGGCCGGTGCGCGGTTCGCCGTTGCGGGGGATGTCCGGGACGACGTGCTTGGGGCGCAGCTTGGTGACGGCCTTGAGCTTGTCGCCGGTCGACCGGGCGCGGTTGAACTGCAGCAACACCGAGCGCAGGTCCTCGTTCACGCCGATGGGCGCGTCGCTGGTGGTGTCCACCCCGCCCGCGATGCCGACCTCGATCTGACCCAGCGCGATCTTGTTCGCCACCGCGATCACGGCCTGCAACCCCGTGCCGCACGCCTGCTGCACGTCGTAGGCCGGGGTCTCG
The DNA here is from genome assembly GCF_039521145.1 of Saccharothrix mutabilis subsp. mutabilis. Classification (NCBI taxonomy): domain Bacteria; kingdom Bacillati; phylum Actinomycetota; class Actinomycetes; order Pseudonocardiales; family Pseudonocardiaceae; genus Saccharothrix; species Saccharothrix mutabilis. The sequence goes on along the minus strand of NZ_BAAABU010000004.1, from coordinate 326,380 downwards.
GCGGACAGGGCGCTGCCCAGCACGCACTCCCGCACCAGGTTGAAGTCGCGGCTGTGCTTGAGCACCGCGCCCGCGACCACCTCGCCGAGCCGCTCGCCCCGCAACGCGAACCGGCTGACCAGGCCGTCCAGGGCGGCGGTGAACATGTCCTGGTTCGACGCCGTGGCGTAGGGGCCGTTGGAACGCGCGAAGGGGATTCGGTTGCCGCCCAGGATGGCAACCCTGCGGATGTCGGCCATGTCGTCCTCCCGGTACGGGTGTGTGTTGTCCATATTACCTACTCGTCAGTAGACTTACTACTGAGTAGGGAGTGTGATGTGCGCATGGATCGCTACCAGTCGTTCGCCAAGTCCGGCTTCGGGCGTCTCGTCGTCGGCAAGCTCGGCCTGCCCAACCCGTACCCCTTGCGCCGGCACACGCCCGGGAAGCCCGCGCTGGACGGCCCCGTGCTGCTCGGCGGCAGCGGGCGACTGGTCGAACCGGTCGCCGCGGTGTGCAAGTCCATCGGCCTCGACGTGACCTCCGAGGCGAAGGAGAGCGAGCGGTACGGCGCGCTCGTCTTCGACGCCACCGGCATCGGCAGCACAGAGGAGCTGCGCGAGCTGTACGAGTTCTTCCACCCGGTGATCCGGTCCCTCGGACCGTGCGGCCGGGTCGTCGTCCTCGGCACACCACCCGCCGAAGCGGCCTCGCGCATCGCGCAGCGCGCCCTCGAAGGGTTCACCCGCAGCGTCGGCAAGGAGCTCAAGCGCGGCGGGACGGCCCAGCTCGTGTACGTCGCCGAGGGAGCGGAGGGCAACATCGAGTCCACCCTGCGGTTCCTGCTGTCCGGCCGCTCGGCGTACGTGTCCGGCCAGGTGGTGCGCATCGGCGCCGGTCCGCTGGAGGTCCCCGACGACTGGGAGCAGCCGCTCGCGGGCAAGGTCGCGCTGGTCACCGGGGCGTCCCGGGGCATCGGCGCGGCGATCGCGGAGGTCCTCGGGCGCGACGGCGCGCACGTCGTGTGCCTGGACGTGCCCGGCCAGGGCGACGAGCTGTCGGCCGTCGCCAACCGGGTGGGCGGGTCGACCCTCCAGCTGGACATCACCTCGGCGGATGCCCCGAAGCGGATCGTCGAACACGTCACCCAGCGGCACGGCGGGGTGGACGTCGTCGTGCACAACGCGGGCATCACGCGCGACCGCACGCTCGGCCGCATGGACGCCGGCCGCTGGAACGCGGTCATCGAGGTCAACCTGGCCGCCCAGGAACGGGTCAACCAGGCCCTGTTCGACTCCGGCGCGTTGCGCCCCAACGGCCGGATCATCGGCGTTTCGTCGATCGCCGGCATCGCGGGCAACGTCGGCCAGACCAACTACGCCACCACCAAGGCGGGCGTGATCGGCATGGTCGACTCGCTGTCGGAGGCCGTCGCGGGCACCGGGGCCACGGTCAACGCCGTCGCGCCCGGGTTCATCGAGACCAAGATGACCGCCGCGGTGCCGCTGATGATCCGCGAAGCGGGGCGGCGGATGAACAGCCTGTCCCAGGGCGGCCTGCCGGTGGACGTGGCGGAGACGATCGCGTGGTTCGCGCACCCCGCGTCCTCCGGCGTCAACGGCAACGTCGTGCGGGTGTGCGGGCAGAGCCTGCTGGGGGCGTGATGGGGAACCTGACCTGGCTGTACGCCAAGGCCGCGCTGACCGGGTTCACCCGGAGCGGCTCGACGCTGCCGGACGCCGTGCGCGACCTGCGCGTGGACGTCGACCGCGAGCACCTGACCGCGTACAACCGCGTGTGCGGGTTCGGGGTGCGCGACGAGCTGCCGGTGACCTACCCGCACGTGCTCGCGTTCCCGTCGCAGATCGAGCTGATGACCGGGCCCGGGTTCCCGTTCCCGCTGCCCGGGCTGGTGCACGTGGCGAACCGGATCACGCAGCTGCGGCCGTTGCGGGCGGACGAGCCGCTGGACGTGAAGGTGCAACTGGGGAACCTGCGCCCGCACGAACGTGGCCGCCAGTTCGACGTGGTGTCGTCGGTGTCGGTGGACGGTGAGCGGGTCTGGGTCGACGTATCGACATATCTCCGGCTCGGCGGCGGGTCCGGGGACGGTTCCGCGCGGGAGCGGGAGGAGCCGCCGAAGCCCACCGGCGGGTGGCGGGTCGGCGGGGACGTCGGGCGGCGGTACGCGGAGGTGTCCGGCGACCGCAACCCGATCCACCTGCACGCCCTGACCGCGCGCGCGTTCGGGTTCCCGCGGGCGATCGCGCACGGGATGTGGTCCAAGGCCCGGTGCGTGGCGGCGTTCGAGGGCAGGCTGCCGGACGCCTTCACCGTCGACGTCCGGTTCAAGGCCCCGATCCTGCTGCCCGGGAAGGTGGACTTCTCCGCCGCGCCGACCGCCGACGGGTGGCGGTTCGCGCTGTGGTCGAAGAAGCCGCACCTGGAGGGCGTGATCAGCGGCTAGTCGTCCTCTGGCACCCGTCGCGACGGCGGGTGCCAGATGTTGCCCTCGACCAGGTCGCCGAAGCCCATCCAGACCAGGTTCATCAGCCGGGCGGCGACGACGCCCGCGGGTTCCTCGGGGTTGTCCAGCCACCAGTCGGCCAGCGACTCGCCCGCGCCGACCAGCGCGGCGGCCAGCGCCTCGGCCTCCTTGTCGCCCGCGCGGGGCACGTTGGGGAAGTCCGCGGAGTGCACGAGCAGCGCGGCCACGAGGCTGATCGCCCGGCCGCGCATGTCGGCCAGCTCCTGCGCGAACGGGCCGCCCTGGGAGGAGGCCTGGCGGTGCAGGACCTGCCAGCTCGACCGGTTCTCGCCGACGAACCCGAAGAACGCGCGCAGTCCGCTCCACAGCTGCACGTCCGGCGGCTGGTCGGCCTCGACGCCGTTGGCGATGGCCTCCATCATCCGCGTGGACTCGCGGCGGATGCAGGTGGCGAACAGCTCCTCCTTGGAGCCCAGGTACGCGTAGAGCATGGGTTTGGAGATGCCCGCGACCTCGGAGATCTCGTCCATCGACGCGGCGTGGAAACCCAGCCGCGAGAAGACGTCCACCGCGGCGTCCATGATCTGCCGCTCGCGCACCGCGCGCGGCAGTCGCTTGGCTCGTCCGGTGCTGACCGGCTGCTCTGCGTGCATCGCACCCCCTGAAGGCTGGCGCAAGATTACTCCGCGCCCCTTGCCGCCTTACCTACTCACCAGTAGTCTTACCGCTCAGTAGGTACGCGGAGGTGCCACCATGACCAACCTCACCACCGAGGCCATCGCGAAGCTGAGCCCGAAGGCCCTGATCAAGGCGCTGCGGGAGGTGGACCCGGCCGACCCCGCGCTGCGCGACCTGGACATCGACGTCATCGCGCGCGGCATCGACCCGAAGAAGCTCGGCCAGGACGAGTTCGCCGACCTGCTCGGCACCCTCGGCGACCTCGCGGACGCGGGCGCCGACCTCGACCTGGCGAAGATGGACCCGCAGGACTTCGCCCGGATCGTGTCCCGCGCGTCCAAGGAGCAGATCGAGGCCGTCACCGCCCGGCCGGGCCTGCGCGAACGCGTGCTCGACGAGGTCTTCCGCCGCATGGAGGTCCACTTCCGCGCCGACCGCGCGGGCGCCACCCGGGCCGTCGTGCACTTCCGGCTGACCGGTGCCGGCGCGGAGGACGTCTACGAGGTGGTTATCGAGGACACCGGCTGCGCCATCGACAAGGGCGCGACCCGGGAGTCCCGCGCGACGGTCACCCTGGGCCCGGTGGAGTTCCTCAGGCTGGCCACCGGCAACGCGTCCGCACCCGTCCTGTTCATGACCGGCAAGCTGAAGGTCAAGGGCGACCTCGGTTTCGCGGCCGGTTTCATGAGCCTCTTCGACATCCCCAAGGCGTGAGCGTGTTCTCCCTGGAACTGAACGAGGACCAGCGCGACCTGCGCGACTGGGTGCACGGTTTCGCCGCCGACGTGATCCGGCCCGCCGCGTCCGAGTGGGACGAGCGGGAGGAGACGCCGTGGCCGGTGATCCAGGAGGCCGCGAAGATCGGCCTGTACGGGTTCGAGGCGCTGGCGACGTGGTTCGCCGACCCGGTCGGGCTGTCGCTGCCGATCGCCGTGGAGGAGCTGTTCTGGGGTGACGCGGGGATCGCGCTGGCCCTGATGGGCACAGGTCTCGCGGCGGCGGGGATCTTCGCCTCCGGAGAGCCCGAGCAGCTCGCCGAGTGGGTGCCCGAGTGCTTCGGGACGCCGGACGAGCCGAAGCTGGCGGCGTTCTGCGCGTCCGAGCCGCAGGCGGGGTCGGACGTCGCCGGGTACCGGACGCGGGCGGTGTACTCGCGGGCGACCGACGAGTGGGTCCTCAACGGGCAGAAGGCGTGGGCGACCAACGGCGGGATCGCCAACGTGCACGTGGTGACGGCGGTCGTGGATCCGGCGTTGGGAGCCCGCGGCCAGGCGGCGTTCGTGGTGCCGCCGGGCACGCCGGGGCTGTCGTCGCCGGGGAAGATCAAGAAGCACGGGATGCGGGCGTCGCACACGGCGGACGTGTTCCTCGACGACGTGCGCGTGCCGGGCCGGTGCCTGCTGGGCGGTCGGGAGCGCTTGGAGAAGCGCTTGGCGCGGGCTCGGGAGGGCGTTTCCGCCGGCGGGCAGGCGGCGATGGCGACCTTCGAGACGACCCGGCCGACCGTCGGCGCGATGGCCGTTGGCGTGGCGCGGGCGGCCTACGAGTACGCGCTGGCGTACGCGAAGGACCGCGAGGCGTTCGGGCGGAAGATCATCGAGAACCAGTCCATCGCGTTCGACCTGGCGAACATGAGGATGGAGATCGACGCGGCCCGCCTGCTGGTGTGGCGGGCGGCGTGGATGGGCCGCAACAACGTCCCGTTCACCGCGGGCGAGGGGTCGATGTCCAAGCTCAAGGCCGGCGAGGTGTCGGTGTGGGCGACGGAACGGGCCATCCACATCCTCGGCGGGGCGGGGTACACGCGGGAACACCCGGTGGAGCGGATGCACCGGGACGCGAAGATCTTCACCATTTTCGAGGGAACTTCCGAGATCCAGCGGTTGGTGGTGGCCAGGGCCATTTCCGGGATGCACATCAAGTGAGTTGATCTCCCCAGGCCGTCTCTAGGCCGTCCGGGGGTTGGACGGGGTCTTTCGGGCGCGGAAGACCCCGTCCACGGCTTTCCGGGCGCGTTCGTGGCTGGACGGCATTAGGTGGGTGTAGGTGCGGAGGGTGAAGCCGGGGTCTTCGTGGCCCAGGTACTCCGCCAACTCCTTGATGGACACCCCCTGGGCCAGGAGGACCGATGCGTACAGGTGCCGCATGGCGTGCATCCCGTCCTGGCGCTTGGTGTAGATCAGCCCGGCCTGCTTGAACGCCGGCACCCAGACGACCTTGTTGAACAGGTCCCCGTGGCAGACCTTTCCGTCCGCCCTGACCATGAGCAGGTTCACCGTCACCAGCTCACCGTTCGGCTTGTCCCAGGGGAGGGTCACGGCGGTGGGCGGGAACATCTCCAAGTAGTCGTCCACCGCGTCGAGCACGCCTTGCGACAGCGGCACCTGGCGCTCCTTGTTGCGCTTAGGCAGTGAGAACACCGGAGCCCGGTCGATCAGCCTGACCTGGCGCTGGACGTTGAGGACCATTGCTTCCCGGTCGATGTCCTCAGGTGAGAAGGCCAAGATCTCTCCCTGCCGCAGACCGCAGCCGGCACCCAGTGGAGCCACGATCTTGAAGCGCGCGTCCAGGGCGAGCTGGATCTTGTGAAGGCGCGACTCCGGCCACGGCACCACCTTGCGCGGTGACCGCTGCGGACGCTTGATGCTCTTGACGTTGCACGGGTTCTGGTGAATCCGCTTGTCGTCAACGGCCGAGTTCATGACCGACGAGAAGGTCTCGAACAGCAGGGCCTGGTAGGTGAGGCTGAGGCCCTTCTCCTGCATCTCGCCGAGCCAGTCGCGCACGAGCTGCGGCTTGATGGACACCAGCGAGCGGTGGCCGAAGTACGGGTAGATCTGACTGCGCAGCCGGCTACGAACCGTCTGCCGGGTGGCCGCGTCCGGCGAGTAGCCGTTGAGCCAGCTCTCCGCTTGGACCTTGAACAGCACCTTTCCCGCGTTGGGGTCGATGTACTTCCCCTCGCGCTTGTCCGACTCCATCTCGATGAGGAAGTCTTCCGCCTTCTTCTTCTGGCGGTCTGGGAAGCTCTTGGACCGCTCGACGCCTTCCGGGTCGATGTAGCGGACCTTGTAGCGCAAACCGGTGCCGTACAAGGAGGTCTTGACCCGGACGACCTCACGGGTGTCCGGGTCCTCGACCTCCTTCCACCAGCGGTCTTGGACGTGCCCCATGACAGTCCTCTCCTGTGTGTCGAATTGCCGAAACTTCTAGGCCGCGTCGAGGTCGAGGCCCTCGAACCACTCGCGGACCTTGGCCGGGTCCCACCGCAGGTGTTTGCCGACCTTCCGAGCCGGTGGCCCGTAGTTCTTGCTGCGCCAGCCACGGATGGTGTGCACCGGCACACCCAGGAACGCCGAGAGATCGTCAACGCCCCACAGCCGGTCGAACTCGTTCCCGCTCATTGCCGTCCCCCTCCCCTGCTCAGGCCGCTTGTGGAACTGCCGAAAGATCCGGCGGTGCTCCGCTGGCCGCGAGTAGCGCGCGGTCGTACTCGGCTCTCCACGTGACCCGTTGGGCAATGGCGTGCATGAGCAGGTGCGCGCGTGGTGTCACGTTCGGGTCGCCGGGCCGGACCAGGTGCCAGGACAGGTGTGAGGTGTCGCGTTCCGGCTTCTCGATGCCCACGGCCTTGAGCGCTTCCAGCACGAACCGCTTCCGGTCCGCGCGGTGGTCGGCGAGCGTCTTGCCTGACCACTTGCGCGAGACCAGCACCCGCCGGCCGGGCAGGCCGAGCGTGGTCCGGCGGTGCGCCCGCCCTTTGCAGTGCCCCGGCACCATGCGGGAGCCCGCGTTGCGTGGCTGGACCCCGTAGAGCAGCCAGACCGCGCACCGGTCCGAGCAGGGGGTGACGGCCAGCTCGTCCGCCAGGCGGTCCGCGTGCCGCCGCCGCCTGTCCGTGCGCTGCTCGACCACCTCACCGATCGACTTGGTGAGGTACTTGGTCAAGTACCCGATGTGCCGCCCGGCTTCCTCGGTGCCGCCGAGGATGCCCTTGGAGTGCACCTGCCGCCCGAACCGCACGACGTGTGCCGGCTCGTCCACCGCCTCAACCGCGTCTTCCCACCTGGTCAGCGGCCGGCGGGTGTCCGGGTCCACGAAGGTCTTCGCGTTGCCGTCCCAGACCGGCAGGCGCTCCCCGCCGTAGACCCGCTCGTCGTGGTTGGGCCACCACACCTGGTGGTAGGTAGCCGCAGTGACCAGCCGGATGGTGTCGTGCGGGACCGAACCGCGGAATGCCGCGTGCAGGTGAGGAGCCGCCCGTCGCTGAGGTTCCACGGTGGCGAAGTACTGCACGTCCCACCCGGCGACCCGCCGGAGGTTCTGCCACCACCGGTCAACCAGCGACGCGAAGTGCACCGCGTCCCGAGCAGCCCGCCGGTAGTCGTAGGTGTCCGGCTCCACCGGCGTCCCGTCATCACGCACCCGCCCGTAGGTGTCCAGCGTGAGCGTGACGAACATCGACGGTCGGAACCGCCCCGCGAACTCCCGCCCCACGGTCCGCTTCTCGACCCGCCGCTGAGGCAGCTCGGGCGCATCCTGCCGCCGCTTGGTGGACCGCTTGACCGGCCGCTTCCCCAGCGCATCCGGCGAGGGCAGCCGCCCACGCACACCGAGTTGCCGAAGTTCCGCGTCAACGCCGCCGATCTCGTCCCGCAGCTCGTCCGCGTCCCCGGCCTGCCCAGCCTCAACCGCGTCCCGGTACGCCTTGACCAGGTCCGCCCGGTACGTCAGCAGCGCTGTCTGGTCATCCGTAGGCGGGTCGGGCGTGAAGTCGGGTTCCTCGGTGAGGTGCCACCCTTCCCGACACTGCGCCATCCGCAACGCCTTCGCCTTCTTGGCACACGGCCCGCAGACGCTCTCCACCGTGGACCCACACGGCACCGCGACGTACCGAACCTCAAAGCTCTCCCGGTCCTCCACTTCCATCGTGAAGGGCCGAACGCAGACCCCGTACTTCTCGGCGGCAGCCTTGGCGACGTCCAGTGCGATGGGCTGCTTCATGCGCTCAGCGCGCGTCTCACCGGTCATGCAGCAGCACCCCCTTCGCTGCCGCCAGGGCGGCCGGGGAACTCGTGCACGGTCGCCGGGGCGAGGAACAAGCCCAGCTCGACCAGGTCCGCGTCCGTGACGTGGAAGGCCCGAGCCCGGTCCGGCTCCCGCTGCCCATCCGTCTTCACCCAGGCCACGCCGGGCGTGTTCTCGCTGATCTCGTGCGCCGCCGCCCCGCGCTGCCTAACACCGTCCCCCAGGACCATATCCACCTGTTGCGGCTCGTCCAGCCGCAGCGCCACCCGAGTGGTGAACAAGTGGCGGAACGACACAACCTCCTTACGCGGGTCCTGCACCAGCCCCACGACGGCATAGCCGGGTGCCCGGCCCTGAGAGGTGATCGTCTGGATAGCCCGAGCGGCCCGTTCCCGGAGTTGCTTGTCGGGCTGGTAGGCGATTAGGTCCGCCAGCTCGTCCACCACGAGCACAGTGAACGGCTCGCCAGTGGACCGAGCCCACAGCCGGCGGATGCCTCGGTAGCGGGTGGCCCGCTCCTTGACCTCGGCGGCGATCTCTTCCAGCAGGGCGACGGCGTCCGGTCCGTTGTCGTAGACGACCCGGTCGAAGGCGTCCGGGCACTGGCCCAGCTCCATCCCGCCCTTCGGGTCGATGCCCACCAGCCGGACCAGACCCGCCCGAACCGCCGGAGCGAGCTGCCACACCAGCGACCACAACACCGAGCCCTTACCCGCACCCGGCACACCCACCACGAGCACCTGCGACCCCAGCAACCGCAGCCGCCACGGCTTGCCGTTCTCCGTCCGGCCGACCGTCACCCGCCGCAGGTCCACCTCCGCCGAGTCCACCAAGGCTGGGACCGGCAGGGGCCGGAGCAGCGGGTCACGGTGCACGAAGTCCAGCTCCAACAGCCGGGGCCGCAGCACCCGCACCCGGCACGACCGAGCGCCGAACGAGTGCGCCAACCCCTCGCGCCGCAGCTCCCACGCTTCCGGGGACTGAGCAGGGATCATCCGCACCCGGACGCGGTCCCGCCATCCGTCCGACCGCACCCGCCGCAGCCTTGGGCGGTGCTCACGGCCCCGGCTGTCCTTGGACAACTCAGCCAGCCGCACCACCGTTCGCCAACGGGGCACGTACACGGTCGCGCGCCGCCACTCCGTGAGCAGCCGGTACCAGCAGTGCCGCAGAAACGACTCCCGCGCCAGCCCGTACCAAACCGTCAGCGCGCAGACCAGCGACAACACCGCCAGCACCAGCGGCGACAGGCCGAACTGCAACCAGCACCACGCCGCCAACGCCGGCACCAACGTCACCACCGGATACCGGCTGACGACGAGCACCAGGCGCACGACGAGCAAGAGCACCAGCCACACGAGCGCCAACACGCCCGCGAGCCACTTCACCTTGCCCGGCAACAACATCCACCACGGCACCCGAGGCCGAGCACCCTCGAACGGAGCCGGATCAACCCACTTCCCGCCGTTCACCGCGCACCACCGCGCGTGGTGGAAAAGATCAACGGCAACGCACCCGAACACGGGTCGCATTGCGTCTGGCCAACCAGGAGCCGTGCGAACCGCTTGCAGCTCGCACAGCGCGTCCGGGTGACCCCCTCTGGCGCTCGTTCGCGCCGTGGTTCTACGCTCACGTCTGTTCACTCCGCATCGCGTGGTGGACAACGCAGGAGCGGCAAGGTTGGTAGCCGGGTTCCGCTCCTGCGTCTTACGTTTCCGTTGTGCCGCAACAAGGTGTGCGGCATCGCCGCGTGACCCAGCAAGATCACGCGCTATGTCCAAACTGGACCGTTTAGGCGTCCACGTCGAACTCTTCGGCGGCATCACCCCCGCCCGCCGGCTCGATCTGCTCGCCCTTCTGCCGCTCCCGGTTGGCCCAGTACAGGGCTTCGTGGTGGTGCCCCCGGTCCACCTCCGCGACCTGCGCGTAGATCCGAGCGCTCCGCAGGTAGAAGGTCCGCCAGACCCGCTCATCCGCGTTCGGGGCTGGGATCAACCGCGACAGCGCTTCATGCGCATCCTTGAGCGTCTGGACCGCCCGCGCCTCAGCCCACAAGTCCGTGCGCCGGCGCTTCACTGCCCCTCACCACTCTCGGCAGGCACGCGCAGCGTGTGCGCCCCTTCCGGCCACTCACCATCCGCGATCAACTCGTTGACGTCCGCCTGGTGGTCGAACATCTCCGCCGCGTGCAGTGCCGCCGCCTTCGCCCACCAGGGCGTGCTGTCCAGCGCCGCGAGCTGCCGCCACAACTTCGCCACCGTCCGGTACGACGGAGCGATCCGCCGAGCCGCAGACGGGTCGTCAGCCGACACGTAGCGGTTCGCCTCATGCGCGTCCGTGTAGGTCCGGTACGCCGCCTGCCACTGGGCGACCAGTCGCTGAAGATCGGACACGGGTCACGCAGCCTTGGCGTCAGAGCCGCCGTTCGGCTTACCCGCCGCCGACCCCGAGCCCGCCGCCTTCCCGGCCGCGCGGAAGCCGGTCGCCCGGAACAGGAACGACTGGTACTTGAACTCCCCGTTGCCCGCGACGCGCGGCTCAGCCGTCAGCCCGTCCAGCTCGATGGGCCGCATCCCCGGCAGCACCTCACCGGTCGTGGGCACCGGCTGCACGTCCGCCAACAAGGTGATCTCGAAGCTCTTCCGCTTGGCGTTCGGCTCGTGCGGGTCCGTGACCGACACCTTCCACTGCCGCTTGCCCGTGGACTCGTCCACCCGCTGCCGCACCGGCCGCCCGGCCGCCCGCTCGTCCCGCGTCTGGTACTCGGTGTCCGGCATGACGTCCCCGACCATCACCAGGCCCTGCGGGAAGGCGTCATCGAAGTCGATCGGGAACCGGTGCCCCTTGCTGATCGCCACTGTTCCGCTCCTCTGACTGGGAGCCGCTCTTCTGCGGCTTGCCCAACCAGATTCGGCAGCGATTCGTCCCGTCCCAGGTCCGCCCGGGTCTCACCTGCCGCGTGTCGGTCGCAAGTTGTCTCGTCTTTGTCTCGTCCCGGTGCTAGCCTCGACCAATCGCCAGAACGGGGGGAGACCGTATGGCCACCGAGTCCACACTCCTTCGGGTGCTGCTCAGGCAACGCCACATGCAGGGCTACCGAGTCTTCTGCAAGGAGTACGACCGCATCGCCAAGCAGCTAGACACCGACCTCATCGGCCGCTACCCGAGCAAGGCCCAGTTCTACCGCTGGCTGTCCGGCGACTTGTTGGGCCTGCCATACGCCGACCACTGCCGCATCCTCGAAAAGATGTTCCCCGGCTGGACCGCCGAACAACTCCTGTCCCCACACGAGGGCGACACAGACAGCCTCGTGACGCCACCCCAGCGCACCGCGGCTTCCACCCCACCGGTCCCGCGCCCAGTCCAGATGCCCAAGCAGAACCGCCTGGCCGACGTCACCGCCGTCTACGCCAGCCGCACCGAGTTCCTGCACAACGTCACCCCACGAGCCCTGTTCGAGGGCGCGAAGACCATCGACGTGGCCGGCCTGTCCCTCAACGTCCTCTGCCAGCAGTACTCAGACCGCCTACTCCTGGACTCCATCGAGACAGGCACGGTCATCAGGGCACTGTTCCTAGACCCGAACGGCACCAACATCACCGCCCGCGAACGCGAGGAAGGCCTACCCGAAGGCCACCTCTCATCGTTCACCAAGCTCAACATCGAGGCCCTACAGCGAGTCGCCTCCAAGGTGAGCCCGGAAGCACAAGGCCGCCTCGACATCCGCACCTACGACGAGCCGGTCCGCTACAACATCCTCATCACCGACCAGGCCAAGTGCGTGGTGCAGCCCTACCTACCCGACGCACGAGGCGTCGAGTCCCCCACCCTGGTCATCGAGAAGGACGCCGCCGTACCAGGCCTGTTCGACACCTTCTCCCAGGTGTTCACCTCCATGTGGGATCGCTCAAAGGAGATCAACTGATGCGACCACTCGACCAGTTGGCCGAGATCGCACAGAAGGCCGTAGCTATTGGGGCCGATCTAATCAGGACCACGCGTCCGACGACCATCACAGTGAAGTCGGATCGAGATATCTTCACTGACGTCGATGTGGAGGTCGAGCGCGCGATTCGCAGGTACTTGAGCGAAGTCACCCCTGAGATTGGTTTCATCGGAGAAGAGGAGGGGCGCAGCACACAGGCACCTGGCAGTCGCGCGGTTTGGGCGCTTGACCCAATTGACGGAACGGCAAATTTCTCACACGGCATACCTCTATATGCAACACAAATTGCGCTCCTTCACGACGACACCGCGTTCGTTTGTGCCGTATCGCTACCTTACTCTTCGCAGACATATTGGGCCGCCCGAGGGCTTGGCGCATACGCTGGCGACAAACGAATTCAGGTGAGCAAGACAACCGATCCGGCGAACTCAATCGTCTCAATTGGAGACTACGCGACGGGCGATGGGGCACAGGAGAAAAATCGTAAGCGCCTCTCACTGACCGAAATGCTCGCTGCCCGAGTCGAACGCATTCGGATGCTCGGGTCCGCCGCTCATGATTTCGCATGGGCAGCAGAAGGCCGAACAGACGCGGTTGTAATTCTTTCGAACAACACCCTTGATATCGCGCCCGGCGCTCTACTGGCAACGGAGGCAGGCGCGTATGTAACAGATCTCGACGGGGCGCGATACACAAGCAAAGCAAGTGCAGTGCTGGCCGCAAACCCGGAACTGGCTAAAGCCCTGTTGTCGCTGATCAGTCAGTGAGCAAGGAACAAACTAAAGATTGAGTGTGGAGTCATGACCAGGAAGCCAGGCGGTAAACCGTACGAAGCATCCTTTCAGGATGACGCGCTTCTAACTCCCGACGAAGTGTCGGAGCTTACAGAGGCTGAAGACAGCGCCGCCCCCGTTTCTTACATGGGTTCAGACTTCGACGTCGAAGGGCTCGTCCGCCGCCTGGGTCGCGACGATATCGTCATTCCGTCATTCGGTCACAATGACGCGACCATCGAAGTCGCAGGTTTTCAGCGCGGTTTCGTTTGGGCACGTAATCAAATGGATCGGTTTATCGAATCTCTACTCCTTGGCTACCCTATTCCGGGCATTATGCTCGTTCAGCAGCCGAACATGAAGTATCTCGTCCTCGACGGCCAACAGCGACTGCGAACCCTCGCGGCATTCTACGAAGGCGTTTACGGCGGCAAAGAATTTGCCCTTCGCAATGTCGCAGAGGAATTCAAGGGTCTTACATACAAGACACTTGAGCCAGAGCTGCGTAGGCAGCTCGATAACACGTTCATCCAGGCGACAATTGTTAGGACCGATGGAACACGCGGATCCAGGGAGGCGATCTACCAGGTTTTTGAGCGACTGAACTCGGGTGGAACTCAGCTAACTCCCCACGAGATCCGAATTGCTCTTTACGCAGGCCCACTGATTGACTATATCGACAAATTGAACAAGTCAACGGCGTGGCGACAGTTGTACGGATCCTTCTCGCCAAGGTTGCGCGATCAGGAACTCGTGCTTCGCATCATCGCACTGTTTACCAAGAAAACAGAATTCTACCGGCCGCTAAAGAAGTATCTCAACGATTTTGCCGAAGAACACCGCGAGCTGAAAGGTCTGCCGACCAAAAAGATCACAAAACTGTTTGACCGAACTGCCGAACTTTTGCTAGCCGCAGCAGGCCGAGAGAGCGTCCGGTATCAGAGTCAGCAGGTCAATGCAGCCCTTACGGAAGCTCTATTCGTCGCCCTTATGAGCCGCCTCGAAACCACCGCCACGGAGCCTGCGCCCGAACAAATCGCAGAGTGGATCACAACCCTCACGAAGAATCGCCGAGTGATACCAGCCATCACGCGTTCGACTTCGAGCGAGGAGAACGTAAGGGTGCGACACAGGGCCGCAATGCGCATCTTTACTTCTGAAGAGGCGTAATATGGGTACTATTACGTGGCCTCCGAGACAGATTGACCCCTTAAAGGCGCAACTAGAATCACTCGCGTCAACCATTCAGTCGCCCCCGAAGCAACTCGGCGACAATGAAACGGCGTGGCTGACACGTTTTCTCGTCATACGATCCTGCGGCTTCTTAGAGCAAGTCGTGATAGAGGTGCTACGAACCTACGTTCGCGAGAAGTCGTACGGAATGGTCAAATCATTCGCTACGTCTCACCTCGATCACATGGCAAACCCGACCGCAGGAAATTTATGCGCACTTGTTGGCCGACTGGACGCCAATCTTGCCGACGCACTGAAGACTTTCCTCGACGAGAACGATCAATATTACTACCGCGAGCTAGCCGCCTTAGTCGATAAACGGCACCGGATCGCACATGGCCTCAACGAGGGTGTCAATCAATCAAAAGCGCTGACGTTCAAGGACGTGGCAGTCGCCATCTCAAAGTGGTTCATCGACAACTTCGATCCTCGTGATGGCGTTGCTGCGAAGCTAAAGCCCAAGACCTAGTGCGGCACTCGTGTTGCCGAATCTGGCTCTATGGGATCAAGGCGCGCGCCGCCTGCGGCGGCGCGCGGGTCGGTACGGGCGCACGTTGGCACCGACTCCCCGCATCGCGGCACGCCGGGCTCCCGCTTCGCTCCGCCCGTCGGCCGCGCGCGGAGTCGGTGCACGTGGCTGGCACGGCGGCGCGCCGCAGCAGCGGGAGCCTGACCTACAGCAGCTCCCAGCGGCCCGGCCCGGGACGATCGCGCGGTCACGGCGGTTGGCAGCGCTGGGCGCGGCGATCGGCTGCCGCGACGGCTTCGCCGCCTTGCCAACGGGAAGGCCGCTCGGCGATGAGCACCAGGCGCAAGACGCGTGAAGGGCGTCGCCCAGCCAGCTGTCTGCAAGGCACAGCTAGCCGGAGCGACGCCCTTCGCGGAGATCAACAGCCAGGCCGCCTCCAGGCCGTGAGGTGTCGAAGAAGGTTGGTCAACAACGACGAACGTTGACCAGGTATGCGCAGGTCAGACCACCATTCCACGCCGGAGCGCCTGGTCGGTCCGAACCCGGCGCAAGATCTTCACCATCTTCGAGGGGACTTCCGAGATCCAGCGGCTGGTGGTGTCGCGGGCGATCTCGGGCATGCAGATCCGCTGAACGTGACCGGCGGGGGACGGGGCGGGGTCTTTCCGGGCGCGGACGACCCCGCCCCCCTTAGCCTGCTGGGGTGATCGGGAGGCTGCAGTGCGTGGTGGTGGACTGTCCGGAGCCGCGTGGGTTGGCGGAGTTCTACCGGGGGTTGCTCGGGGGTGAGGTGGACCGGCCGGGGCAGCCCTGGGAGCTGAACGACGACTGGTCCACCCTGCACCATCCCGGCGGGGTGCTGTGCTTCCAGCGGGCGCATGACCACGTCGCGCCCGAGTGGCCCGATCCCGCCAAGCCGCAGCAGTTCCACCTCGACATCGCCGTGGAGGACCTCGACGCGGGTTCGGCCGAGGTCCTTCGGCTGGGTGGGGTCCTGCTGGACGACTCCGAGACCTACTGGCGGGTGTTCGCCGACCCCGCCGGGCACCCGTTCTGCCTGGTGTGGGAGTGACGGTCAGCGGCCGGCTTCGGCGAGCCACCGGCGTTCCGCGGTGGTGTCCGGGACCGGCGGCCAGCCGTTGATCTTCGCCAGCAGGGCCCAGTAGCGCTCCGCCCTCGGGTCGCCGAACTCCTCCAGCCAGCGGGACAGCTCGCCGCCCACCGGGAGGCCGGCGGCCTGGGACCAGCGGGCCGTCACGTCCTCGGCGATCCGGCGGCCCTCTTCGGAGGTCGGCTCGACGCCGGCCGCCAGGGCCTCCCTCGCCTTGGTCATCGCGTACTGGAAGGTCTCCATCTGCTCGGCGCTCGGGCCGGACAGGTCGGCGCCTCCCGCGCGCATCTCCTCGTGGCGCTCCGACATCCGGCGGATGGACGCCCGGAAGTCCTTGTCGCGCACCAGGTTCGCCAGTTCGATCCACGCCTCCAGCTGCTCCGGCGTCGGGTCGTCGGGCAGCTCCACCCGCACCGACCGCATCCGGTCCCGGAAGCCCGGGTCCAGGTCCAGGCCCCCGAAGACCTCGTCGAAGAAGTCGTCCAGGATCGCCTGGCGCTCCTCCTCCGACAGCCGCGCCAACTCGTGCACCATCTCCACCTCCCCGGTCCGGGCCACGACGCGCAGCACGGCCCGGCGCAGCCGGAGCGTGCGCAACTGCGCGTCGATGGCCTCCGCGTGCGTCCGGGCCACCTCGGCCACGGACACCTCGCTCGCCAGCACCCGGTGCGCGGTGGGCAGGTCGACGCCCAGGTCGCGCAGGGTGCGGACGAGCTTGAGCCGCGCCAACCCGTCGACGTCGTAGGTGCGGAAGCCGCCCGAGGTCCGCCCCGCCACCGGGACGAGGCCCGCGTCGGAGTAGAACCGGACCGTCCGGGTGGACAGGCCGGTCAGCCGCGCCAGATCGCCGATCGAGTAGTGCGTCACGCCGACCACCCTGGACTCTCCAGTTGCTGGAACTTCAACCGAATAACGCGATGATCCGGCACGATCTCGACCCGTGCCCGCCCTTCTCGACACCTACGGACCCCCGGTGGTCATCCTGCTGGCGACGGCGGTCGCCTGGCTCTACATCCGGCGGGCGCGGCGCAGGCACCTGCCGCGGCCGGTGGAACAGCGGGACGCCTCCGCGGTGCGCGGGTCGATGGCCGGGTCGGTGGTGCGGTGGCTGGTCGTGGCCGTCGTGCTCGCGGGTGCCACCGGTGCGGGGCTGTACCGGCTGTTGGGCAGGCCCGCGCTGCCGTCGGCCGCCAGTTTCACCACCGCCGAGCTGCTGGACCTGTTGAAGATCGGGCTGGCGGTCGTCGGCGGGCTCGGTGCCGTGGTGGCGTTGGCGGTGGCGTACCGGCGGCAGCAGGTGTCGGAGGCCGCGCACCTCATCGCCACCTGGCAGGAGGACCGCGACGACACCAAGTTCCTCAACGAGCGGTACGGGAAGGCGGCCGAGCAACTCGGGCACGACAGCTTCGCCGTGCGGCTGGCCGGCGTGTACGCGATGGGCGCGTTGGCGGACGACTGGGCGGAGCAGCGGCAGACGTGCGTGGACGTGCTGTGCGGCTACCTGCGCACGCCCTACCCGGAGGGCGACAGCACCGAACGCGAGGTGCGGCAGGCGATCCTGACCACCCTGCTCGACCGCAGTTCGCGCAGCGAGTGGCGGGGCGTGGACATGGACTTCCGCGGTGCGGTCCTGGAGGACCTGGACCTGTCGGACCGGACCTTCTACGGGGACTTCTCGTTCGACTTCGCGGAGTTCCGGGGGAAGTTGACCGACTTCGGCGAGGTGCGGTTCCGCGGCGTGACGACGTTCCGGGCCGCGACGTTCGCGGCCACGCACACGTCCTTCTGGGGCGCGTCGGCGAACCTGTCGAAGCTGGACTTCTCCTCCGCGACGTTCGCCGGCGACCTGGTCGACTTCTCGCGGTCGCGGCTCACCCGGGGGTCCGCGCTGCGGCTGGAGGGCGCCGTGTCGGAGGGGTGCGTGTTCCGCTACGACGACGTCGACCACGCGACCGTCGCCGAGTTCGCCGAGGCGTTGCGGCGGGAGGACGCCGGGGACCCGCGGGCCCCCGGCGCCGGTCCCGTCTAGTACGTCAGCGCCACGCCCGGGTCGGACAGGAGGCGGCCCACGTCGGCCAGGAACTGGGAGCCCTGTTGGCCGTCGACCACGCGGTGGTCGAAGCTGAGGGCCAGTTGGCAGACCTTGCGGGGCACGACCTGGCCGTCCACCACCCACGGCATGTCGCGGATCGCGCCGAACGCGAGGATCGCGGACTCGCCCGGGTTGATGATGGGCGTGCCGGTGTCGACGCCGAAGACGCCGACGTTGGTGATGGTGATGGTGCCGCCGAGCATGTCGGCGGGCGCGGTCTTGCCGTCGCGGGCCGTGGTGGCCAGTTCGTCCAGCGCCACCGCCAGTTCGCGCAGCGACATCCGGTCGGCGTCGCGGACCTTCGGCACCACCAGGCCGCGCGGGGTGGCGGCGGCGATGCCCAGGTGGACGTAGTCCTTGTAGACGATCTCGTTCGCCGCCGCGTCCCACGTCGCGTTGACGTCGGGGGTGCGGCGGGTCGCCAGGACCACGGCCTTCGCGCAGAACGCGAGCGGGGTGAGCTTCACGCCGCGGAACTCCGGCGTGTCCTTCAGCCGCGCGCGCAGCTCCATCATCGGCGTCACGTCGATGGTCAGGAACTCCGTGACGTGCGGTGCGGTGAACGCGCTGTCCACCATCGCCTGCGCGGTCGCCTTGCGGACGCCCTTGATGGGGACGCGGCGCTCACGCGCGCCGGACTCCACGGGGGCGGCGGCGGTGGCCACCGGCGCGGCGACGGCCTGCTCCACGTCCTCGCGGGTGATGACCCCGTTGGGACCGCTGCCGGTCAGCGCGTACAGGTCCACGCCCAGGTCCTTGGCCAGCTTGCGGACCGGGGGCTTGGCGAGGGGGACGTACCCGCCGGGCGAGCTGGTCCCGGTGAGCGCCGCCGAGGTCGCGGGCACGACCGGAGCGGACGCGGCCGGAGCGGACGCGGCCGGAGCGGACGCGGCCGGAGCGGGCGCGACCGGAGCGGCCGGAGCCGCGGGCGCGACCGGGGCGGCGGTGGCCACGCCGGAGGCCGGAGCCGCCGGAGCGGGTGCGGCCGGAGGCGTGCCCACGCGGGCGCGGCGCTTGGCCGGGCCCGACTTCGGGCCGTAGCCGACCAGGTTGGCCACCCGGCCCTCGGTCGCGTCCGGGGCCGTGCCGTTGGTGGCCGGGTTGGGCGCCGGGGTCGGGGCCGCCGCGCCGGACGGGTCGACGTCGATGGTGATGATCGGCACGCCGACCTCCACCGTCTGCCCCACCTCGGCGAGCAGCTCGGTCACCACGCCGTCCCACGGGCACGGCAGCTCGACCGCCGCCTTGGCGGTCTCGATCTCCACGATGATGTCGTTGACCTTGACCGTGTCACCGGGCCGCACGTGCCAGGTGAGGATTTCAGCCTCGGTCAGCCCCTCCGCCGTGTCCGGCAGGGGGAATTGCTTGAACTGCGGCATCCCAAGTGTCCCCTTACCAGGCCAGTGAGCGGTCGACGGCGTGCAGCACCCGGTCGAGGTCGGGGAGGAACTCCTCCTCCAGCTTCGACGGCGGGTACGGCGTGTCGAACCCGGTCACCCGCAGCACCGGCGCCTGCAGGGAGTAGAAGCACTCCTGCTGCACCTTGGCCGCGATCTCGCTGGTGATGGACGACTCGCTGGGCGCCTCGGACACCACGACCAGCCGGCCGGTGCGCCGCACCGAGTCGTAGACCGGGGCGAGGTCCAGCGGGGACAGCGTGCGCAGGTCGACGACCTCCAGCGACCGGCCCTCCTCCTCGGCCGCCGCGGCGGCGTCGAGGGCGGTGCGGACCATCGGCCCGTACGCGACCAGGGTGGCGTCGGTGCCGGTGCGCAGCACGCGCGACTGGAACAACGGCGAAGGCGCGGCGGTCGTGTCGACCTCGCCCTTCTCGTAGTACCGGCGCTTGGGCTCGAAGAACAGCACCGGGTCGTCGCACCGGATGGCCTGCTGGATCATCCAGTAGGCGTCGGCCGCGTTGGAGCACGACACGACCTTGAGGCCCGCCGTGTGCGCGAAGTAGGACTCGGGGGACTCGGAGTGGTGCTCGACCGCGCCGATGCCGCCGCCGAAGGGCACCCGGATCACCATGGGCAGCTTGAGCCGGCCCTGGGTGCGGTAGTGCAGCTTGGCGACCTGCGACACGATCTGGTCGAAGCCGGGGAAGATGAAGCCCTCGAACTGGATCTCGCACACCGGGCGGTAGCCGCGGATGGCGAGGCCGACGGCCGTGCCGATGATGCCGGACTCCGCGAGCGGGGTGTCGAGCACGCGCTGCTCGCCGAAGTCCTTCTGGAGGCCGTCGGTGATGCGGAAGACGCCGCCGAGCTTGCCGACGTCCTCACCCATGATGATGACCTTGGGGTCGGCTTCCATCGCCGCGCGCAGGCCGTTGTTGATGCCCTTGGCGATGGTCATGGTCTGCACCGCGGCGGGCGCTGCGGAGGTGGGACGGTCCATCGTCGGAGCAGCCATCAGTGCTCACCTCCCGCGAAACCGGCGTGGTAGGCCAGGAACTCGTCGCGCTGCGCCTCCAGGACGGGGTTGCCCTCGGCGTAGACCTGGCTGAAGATCCGCTCGGTGGACGGGTCGGGCAGGGTGACGCAGTGCTCGCGCAGCTCGATCGCCATCCGCTCCGCGTCCGCCTCGACCGAGTCGAAGAACTCCTGGTCGGCCCACTGCTGCTTGACCAGGTGCACCTTGACCCGCTCGATGGGGTCCTTGAGCTTCCACAGCTCCAGCTCGTCGGAGAGCCGGTAGCGGGAGGGGTCGTCGGACGTGGTGTGCGCGTCCATCCGGTAGGTGAACGCCTCGATCAGGATCGGGCCGTTGCCCTGCCGGCACTCCTCCAGCGCCCAGCGGGCGACCGCGAGGGTGGCGAGCACGTCGTTGCCGTCGACCCGGATGCCGGGGAAGCCGTAGCCGCGTGCCCGCTGGTAGAGCGGCAGGCGGGACTGGCGCTCGGTGGGCTCGGAGATGGCCCACTGGTTGTTCTGGCAGAAGAAGACGAGGGGCGCGTCGTACACGGCCGCCCAGACGAAGCCCTCGTGCACGTCGCCCTGGCTGGTCGCGCCGTCGCCGAAGAAGACCATGGTGGCTTCGCTGTCGGCGTCGCCCACCTTGCCGTCGAACTTCTGGCCCATCGCGTAGCCGGCGGCGTTGAGCACCTGGTTGCCGATGACGATGGTGTAGGGGTGGAACCGGTGCTCGACCGGGTCCCACGAGCCGTTGTCGGTGCCCCGGAACATGCTCAGGATCTGGCCCGGCTTGATGCCGCGGCACCAGGCCACGCCGTGCTCGCGGTAGCTGGGGAACGCCATGTCCATCGGCCGCAACGCCCGGCCGGCGCCGATCTGCGCGGCCTCCTGGCCCAGCAGCGGCACCCACAGGCCCAGTTCGCCCTTGCGCTGCAACGCGTTGGCCTCGCGGTCGGCGCGGCGCACCAGGACCATGTCGCGGTACAGCCCGCGCAGCTCCTCGGCCGTGATGTCGATGTCGAAGTCCGGGTGCTGGACGCGCTCACCCTCGGGGGTCAGCAACTGCACCAGGTCGGCGCCGCCCTCGTCTGTCGCTCGCAAGCCTGCGATCACCTGTTCCGCGGTCGGTTTGGCGGCGGTCGCCGGTGGGCTGCCCGGCCCCGGGTGCGTCCATTTCTCAGGGGACGACATTGCGCCTTACTCCTCGTCTACGAGGCCGCCAAGTCGCTTGTGACGACCTTGCGCGGCGGCACCGCCAGTCGCCGCCACCCTGGGTCGGGGAGGTCGGACAACCGTCGGCACTGACGGTGTTCTCATCCACATCTTGACACGCGCTCACTCGACTTGGTGAGCCCCGTCCCACTTTGTAACAGGCGACGCACCCCGCTGAACAGGGACAACGGTAGGAAGGCCAATCTTCGGCAGTCCGACCGAGGCGTTCGGTTACCGGACACCCTTGTCCCGGTTACCGATCGTTAACCACCGTCCGTACGCCGGCGAACACGGCCGGTCGGCTTCGACGCCGCCCGAAGAGCTGCGGATGTCGCGGCCGGCAACGGTGGACGTCCGAAGGTCGGGTCCTCACGGGGTTGCCCGGCTGGTGAACGCCCCGACCCGTGATTGGATCGGTCCCGTGGACCGTTCTGCGCTGACCCGTACCGTCCGTGGGCTCTGGGACGACGACATCCTCCCGAGCCTGTCCGAACTCGTCGCCGTGCCCGCGATCTCGCCGGCCTTCGACCCCGCGTGGGAGGAGCACGGCCACCTCGCCGCGGCGATCGACCACGTCCGCGGCTGGCTCGCCGGCCGCGACCTCGGCGCCACCGTCGAGGTCGTCACGCTGCCCGGTCGGACGCCGTTGCTGCTGGTGGACGTGCCGGCGACCGCTTCGACGAGCGACACCGTGCTCATGTACGGCCACCTCGACAAGCAGCCGCCGGTGGCCAACTGGTCCGAGGGCCTGGGCCCGTGGACGCCGGTCGTGCGCGACGGCCGCCTGTACGGGCGCGGCTCCGCCGACGACGGCTACTCCGGCTACGCGGCCGTCGCCGCGATCGAGGCCGTGCGCGCGGCCGGCGGGGCGCACGCCCGGTGCGTCGTGCTGCTGGAGACCGGCGAGGAGTCCGGCAGCCCGGACCTGCCCGCCTACCTGGAGCACCTCAAGCCCCGGCTGGGCGAGGTGTCGCTGGTGGTGTGCCTGGACTCGGGCGGCAACGACTACGACCGGATGTGGCTGACCACGTCCCTGCGCGGCCTGACCCAGGTCACGCTCACCGTGCGGGTGCTGGACAGCGGCATGCACTCGGGCATGGCCAGCGGGATCGTGCCCAGCTCGTTCCGGGTGGCGCGGCAGCTGCTCGACCGGCTGGAGGACTCCGCGACCGGCGAGGTGCTGGTGCGCGAGATGCACGTGGACATCCCGGAGAACCGGGTCGCCGAGGTCCGCGACGCCGTCGGCAGCGCGCCCGGCGTGCTGGTGTCGTCGGTGCCGTGGGCGGGGTCCACCGGTCCGATGGCCGAGGACGAGGTGGAGCTGGCGCTCAACGCCGGGTGGCGGCCGACGCTGTCGGTCACCGGCGCGGACGGGCTGCCCACCCCGGACGACGCGGGCAACGTGCTGCGGCCGTTCACGACCCTGGTGCTCAGCTTCCGCCTGCCCCCGACCGCCGACTCCAAAGCGGCGCTGGACGCCGTCGTGGCGAAGCTGACCACCGACGTGCCCTACGGCGCGACGGTCGAGCTGTCGCGCGTCGAGCACGCGGACGGGTGGAACGCGCCCGAGCTGGCCCCGTGGCTGCGCGAGACGCTGGACGTGGTCGGCAAGGAGGTGTTCGACGCGCCGTGGCGGACGGTCGCGCTGGGCGGCTCGATCCCGTTCATGGGGTTGCTGCACGAGGCCTACCCGGAGGCGCAGTTCCTGGTCACGGGCGCGGTCGGGCCGGACAGCAACTGCCACGTGCCCGACGAGTGGCTGAACCTCGCGCACGCGGCCCGTATCACCGAGGGCGTGGCGCACGTCCTGGACGCGCACGCGAAGCGGTAGCGGACGGGGGCGCGGGCGAGCCGGCGGAGGTCGGCCGCCCGCGTCCACCGGACAACACGGACGAGCGGTCTCGTGCACGACTCGGGTGAGCCGACCGCGGAAAAGGCCCACCCTGGGTAGCGGCTCGTTTGCCATGAGCAGCGCCGCCAAACGTGATCTGTGACCCTAACCCGTCAGTAACCGCTTTACTGGATCGATGCCGCACACTGGCCCGGTGAACGAGCAACGGCAGCAGGCCGAACGGGCGCGCCTGGGCGAGTCCGACTCGCCCACCGCTCCCTGGCGGCTCTGGGGTCCCTACCTCGCCGGACGCCAGTGGGGCACGGTGCGGGAGGACTACTCCGCCGGCGGTGACGCCTGGACCTCCTTCCCGTTCGAGCACGCCCGGTCGCGGGCCTACCGGTGGGGCGAGGACGGCATCGCGGGCATCTGCGACGTGCACGGGTTCCTCAACCTCGGCATCGCCCTGTGGAACGGCCGCGACCCGATCCTCAAGGAGCGGTACTTCGGGCTGACCAACAACGAGGGCAACCACGGCGAGGACGTCAAAGAGCACTGGTGGGTCACCGACGGCACGCCCACGCACTCGTGGATGCAGGTCGTCTACCGCTACCCGCAGGCCGAGTTCCCCTACGCCGAACTGCGCGAACTGGCCCGCGGCGCCGGCCGCAACGAGCGCGAGCCCGAGCTGTCGGACACCGGCGCGCTGGACGAGAACCGGTTCTTCGACGTCCAGGTGACCTACGCGAAGGCCTCGCCGACCGACATCTGCGTCGAGGTCACCGCCACCAACCACGGCCCCGAGCCCGCCCCGCTGCACCTGCTGCCCCAGCTCTGGTTCCGCAACACGTGGGCGTGGGGCCGGGACGAGCGGCGGCCGTCGCTGCGCGCCTGCACCGAGGACGGCTGGCGGCGCGTCACCGCCGAGCACGCCGCGCTGGGCCGGTACACGCTGCACGTCGAGGGCACCCCGACGCTGCTGGTCACCGACAACGAGACCAACGAGGTGGAGCTGTTCGGCGCGGCCGAGAACCCCACCCCGTACACCAAGGACGGCATCGACCGGTACGTCGTGCGCGGCGAGAGCCGGGCGTGCCGGGTGGTCGGCCCGCACGAGACCAGCGACCCCGGCACCAAGGCCGCCGCCTGGTACTCGTTCGACCCGGTGCAGCCCGGCGAGTCGGTGGGCGTCCGCCTGCGGCTCATCGCGGGCGACGGGCACATCGACGCGTTCGGGCCCACCTTCGAGGCGACCGTGGACGACCGGCGGCAGG
This sequence comes from Saccharothrix mutabilis subsp. mutabilis, assembly GCF_039521145.1. Lineage (NCBI taxonomy): Bacteria > Bacillati > Actinomycetota > Actinomycetes > Pseudonocardiales > Pseudonocardiaceae > Saccharothrix > Saccharothrix mutabilis. The sequence continues at coordinate 301,849 of NZ_BAAABU010000004.1, read as the reverse complement.
AGGCCGACGCGTTCCACGGGACCGACCTGGACCCGCTGCGCGCCAACGTCGTGCGCCGCGCCCTGGCCGGCCTGATGTGGACCAAGCAGCACTACCGGTTCCGCACGCGGGAGTGGCTGGACGGCGACCCCGCGCAGCCCGCCGCGCCGAAGTCCCGGCAGTCGCCGCACGCCCGCAACGCCCACTGGCGGCACCTGGACGTCGCCGACGTCATCTCGATGCCGGACGAGTGGGAATACCCGTGGTTCGCGGCGTGGGACCTCGCGTTCCACACCGTGCCGTTCGCGAAGGTGGACCCGGCGTTCGCCAAGGAGCAGCTCCTCCTGCTGTGCCGCGAGTGGCTGATGCACCCCAACGGCCAGCTCCCCGCCTACGAGTGGGAGTTCGGCGACGTCAACCCGCCCGTGCACGCGTGGGCGGCGTTGCAGGTCTACCAGGTCGACCACGACCGGAAGTTCCTGGCGAAGATCTTCCACAAGCTGCTGCTCAACTTCTCCTGGTGGGTCAACCGCAAGGACGCCGACGGCAGCTACCTGTTCGAGGGCGGCTTCCTCGGCATGGACAACATCGGCCCGGTCAACCGGTCGGAGCCGATGCTGGGCCAGTGGCGGCTGGAGCAGTCCGACGCGACGTCGTGGATGGCCGCCTACTCGCTGCACCTGATGCGGATGGCGCTGGAGCTGGCGCGGCACGACGAGTCGTACGAGGACGTGGCCACGAAGTTCGTGGAGCACTTCCTGAGCATCGCGGAGGCGTCCACCCGGTTCGGTTCCGGCAAGAGCGGGATCTGGGACGAGGCCGACGGCTTCTGCTACGACGTGGTGACCCGCCGGCTGCCCGACGGCTCGGTGGAGTCCCAGCCGGTGCGGGTGCGGTCGATGGTGGGCCTGATCCCGGTGCTGGCGTGCGCGAAGCTTCCGCCGTGGGTGTTCGAGGAGCTGCCCGGGTTCACCCGGCGGCTGGAGTACCTGCTGGCGCGCCGGCCGGAGCTGGACCAGTTCCTGACCCGGCGCGACAACCGGGTGCTGCTGTCGCTGCTGGACGAGCGCAAGCTGCGCCTGGTGCTGGGCCGCATGTTCGACGAGGGCGAGTTCCTGTCGCCGCACGGCATCCGCAGCCTGTCGGCGGCGCACCGGGAGGGCCTGGAGGTCCAGGTGGCCGACCAGGAGCACCGGATGGGCTACGAGCCGGGCGAGTCCCGCACGCCCATGTTCGGCGGCAACTCGAACTGGCGCGGCCCGGTGTGGTTCCCGACCAACGCCCTGCTGGTGGAGGCGCTGCGGACGGTCGAGTCGTTCCACGAGGGTCGGTTCCACGTGGAACTTCCCACCCGCTCGCAGCGGCACATGACGGCCGGCCAGGCGGCGGACGAGCTGGTCAGGCGGCTGGTGTCGCTGTTCCTGCCCGACCACGACGGGCGGCGGCCGGCGGACGGCAAGCGGGTGGAGGCGACCGACTCCCCGCTGTGGCGGTCGCACGTCACCTTCAGCGAGTACTTCGACGGCGACACCGGCGAAGGGCTCGGCGCGACGCACCAGACGGGCTGGACCGCGCTGGTCGCGTCGCTGTTGACAGATCGTCGCCAAACGGGCGCTCTGAGTGTATCTATTGTGTGATTTAGCCCAAACGCCTGAACATCTTGTGCCCGAAAGGCTCCTGTGACGCAAGATTCATGCGTCACTTCGGGCTGTAACACGCGCGTGCTGTGCACCACGTCACCCAAGTGGCAGTATGCCGAACACTCGACCGACACAGTTACGAGGAGTGACGCCGTGGCCCGTCGTACCAGGCACGTGCTCGCCCTGTTGCCCGCGATCGCCCTTGCGGTCGTGGCGGCGGGCTGCGCCGAAAAGGTCAACAACACCCCGTCCGGCGACAGCGGGTCGACCAACGTCTCCCTGGTGAAGAGCGGCAAGTTGGTCACCTGCACCCACCTGTCCTACAAGCCCTTCCAGTACTCCGAGGGCGACAAGACGGTCGGCTTCGACGTCGACCTGGTGGACCTGGTGGCCAAGGAGCTGGGCGTCACCCAGGAGATCTTCGACACCCCGTTCGAGAACATCACCTCCGGCACGGTCTTCGCCACCAACGAGTGCGACCTGGCCGCGGCCGGCATGACGATCACCGACGAGCGCAAGCAGGCGATCGACTTCTCCGACCCGTACTTCGACGCCTCGCAGGCCCTGCTGGTGAAGAAGGACTCGCCGATCAAGGACCTGCCCGACCTCAAGGGCAAGCGCCTGGGCGTCCAGCAGGACACCACCGGCGAGGAGTACGCCAACAAGAACGCCGCGACCCACGGCTACACAGTCGTGGAGTTCGAGGACCTGCCGCTGATGGAGACCGCCGTCCGCACCGGCGCCGTCGACGCGGCCATCAACGACAACGGCGTGCTCTACGACTACGTCAAGGAGTTCCCGGACACCGCGGTGACCAAGGAGTTCGCCACCGGCGAGGCCTACGGCATCGGCATGAAGAAGGGCAACACCGCCCTCCAGGCCAAGGTCAACGAGGTGTTGAAGAAGGCCAAGGAGAACGGCGAGTACGACCGGATCTACGAGAAGTGGTTCGGCAAGAAGCCGGAGAAGAAGTGACCGGCTGAAACGCCCACGGGGCCGGTGCTCACGGGCACCGGCCCCGGCTCTTGCCCGAACCCCTGCTAGGAGTGCCGAGGAATATGGCCATGTCCAAACGCCGGCGGGCGATCCTGTTCCGCCGGGCGCAGTACGCGCTGCTGATCGTGATCGTCGCGCTGATCGCGGTGTTCGCGGACTGGGAAGACCTCCGGCGGTCGTTCTTCGACGTCGACACCGCGGCCAAGATGTTCCCGACCGTCATCCAGACGGCGCTGGTGAACACGATCATCTACAGCGCCTTCGGCTTCGCGATCGGCCTCGGCCTCGGCCTGCTGCTGGCGCTGATGAAGCTGTCGCCGGTGGCGCCCTGGCGGTGGATCGCGACCGGGTACATCGAGTTCTTCCGCGGCGTGCCCGCGCTGCTGGTGTTCGTGGCGCTGAGCGTGGCGGTGCCGCTGGCGTTCGGCCTGAAGTTCGACATCAACTCGACCGCCGGGCTCGCGCTGGGCATCGTCGGCTCGGCCTACATCGCCGAGACGATCCGCGCGGGCATCCTCGCGGTGCCCAAGGGGCAGATCGAGGCGGCGCGGTCGCTGGGCATGTCGCCCGGCCGCACGCTGGTGACCGTGACGATCCCGCAGGCGTTCCGGATCATCCTGCCCCCGCTGACCAACGAGCTGATCATGCTGATCAAGGACTCGTCGCTGATCAGCGTCGTCGGCCTGACCGCGGCGGACTACGAGCTGACCAAGTTCGGCCGCGAGACGCTGAGCCGGTCGCCGTCGCTGACGCCGCTGCTGGTCGCGGGCCTGTGCTACCTGATCATCACGCTGCCGCTGGGTCAGCTGTCGCGGCGCTTGGAGAAGCGGACCGGCGGTCGGAAGATCGGCACGCCGGAGTCGAGCGGGCTGGGGGTGTCGGCATGAGTTCTCCCGTCGCCGAAGTCGCGGTGGAGATCACCGGGCTGAAGAAGTCGTTCGGGCCGCTGGACGTGCTGAAGGGCATCGACGTCACGGTCGCGCGCGGCGAGGTCGTGTGCATCATCGGGCCGTCCGGCTCGGGCAAGTCGACGTTGCTGCGGTGCGTGAACCTGCTGGAGGAGCCGACCGACGGCAAGATCGTCGTCAACGGCGTCGAGCTGACCGACCCGGACTGCGACATCGACGCGGCCCGGACCCGGATCGGCATGGTGTTCCAGGGCTTCAACCTGTTCTCGCACCTGAGCGTGCTGAACAACCTGACCGTCGCGCAGCGGAAGGTGCTCAAGCGCGGCGAGAAGGAGGCGCAGTCGATCGCGCTGCGCAACCTGGAGCGGGTCGGGCTGGCGGAGAAGGTCAACGCCATGCCGGCTCAGCTGTCCGGTGGGCAGCAGCAGCGGGTGGCGATCGCGCGGGCGCTGTCGATGGACCCGTCGGTGATGCTGTTCGACGAGCCGACGTCGGCGCTGGACCCCGAGCTGGTCGGGGACGTGCTGGGCGTGATGCGGGCGTTGGCCGACGAGGGCATGACCATGCTCGTGGTGACGCACGAGATGCAGTTCGCGCGCGAGGTGGCCGACCGGGTGCTGTTCATGGACGGCGGGTACGTGGTCGAGGAGGGCCCGGCGGCGCAGGTCATCGGGGACCCGCAGCACGAGCGGACGCAGTCGTTCCTGGCGCGCGTGCTCGACCCGACCCACCAGGGGCCTTCGGCGTGAGTCCGGCTGGCGCGTGGGTTCGGCGGCGGGTGCGTTAGTTGGACGGGCGCGTGAGCCCGGCGGCGAGCGCGTGAGTTGGACGGGCGCGTGAGTTCGGCGGCGAGCGCGTGAGTCCGGCGGCGGGCGCGGCGTAACTTTCCGCTTTTTGGTGCGTTCGCTTGCGGGCGATCTTGGGTTGCCCGCATTGTCGATCACATGACCGAGACGGGCGCGCGCGGACTGGACGTGTTCGACCCCAGTCCGCCGCGCGCCTTCCGGATGGCCGCCGCGGACGTGTTGCGCGGGTTGGGCGAGGGCGCGTTCCGGCTGGGGTTGCGGCGGCCGTCGGTGCCGCCGGTGATCCGGGTGGAGGACCGGTTCCTGACCGGGGTGCTCGACCTGCGGGCCGTGGAGCTGAACTACCTGCTCGAATTCGTGCGCTGCCGGTTCGAGGAGGTGCCGGACCTGCGGCAGGGGCGGTTGGCCGGGGTGGTGTTCTCCGGGTGCCGGTTGCCCGGCGTGTGGGGGCGGAACCTCAGCAGTGCCAACGAGGTGTCGTTGTCGGGGAGCACCGTCGAAGGGCTCGTGGACCTGACCGACGCCGACATCGCTGGGTCGCTGGTGTTGCGCGATGCGCGGTTGCTGGCGCCGGTCGCCGGCGGACTGGCCCTGCACGCGGACCGGGTGAAGTTGGCCGGGGCTCTGTTGGCGCAGGGCGTGTCGGTGTCCGGCGAGCTGCGGATGGCCGGGGCCCAGGTGGGCGGCAACTGCAACTTCTCCAGTGGATCGTTGAACAATCCCCATGCTCACGCGGTGAACGCGACGGGCGTGCACGTGGGCGGAAACCTCTTGTTCAACAATTCCACAATCTTCGGCACGGTCCTGTTGGCGAACGCCCGGGTCGACTCGGCGCTGACCCTGAGGGGCGCGTCGGTGGCGGCGGGGAAGGTCGACGAGGAGGCGGGCCTGGACCCGCACGCGGACCCGACGTCGACGGTGGTGCTGGACCGGGCGACGGTGGACGGGGACGTGCAGCTGGACCGGGAGTTCAGCAGCTCGGGCACGGTGCGGATGGTGAACGCGCGGCTGGGCGGCACCTTGTCGCTGTCCGGCGGCCACTTCGACGCCCAGGACCACGGGCTCGTGGTCGGGGGCGGGAACGGGGACGGGCCGGCGGTCGAACTCGACTCGGCGGAGGCCGCGGGCGCGGCGGGCGGGCATGGATCCGGTGAGGCGGCGGGCGCGGCGGGCGGGCATGGATCCGATGAGGCGGCGGGCGCGGCGGGCGGGCATGGATCCGGTGAGGCGGCTGGGGATGAGGCCGCGGGCTCTGGCTGGGCCGCACGGGTCGAGGCGGCGCGGACGGCTGCGGTGGGGTTGGCCGGGACCGTGCGGGCGCGGGTGGGCAGGGAGTTCAGCGAGACCGCGCCCGTGCGGGCGGAGAGCGCGCTTGAGTCGGCCGGGGGAGTTTCCGGGCGTGCGCCTGGACAAGAGCGAGGACGAGCGTCGGAGCCCGTTGCCGGCCGGGCCTCGATCACGGGTGCTGATGGTGCGTCGGGCGCGGCCGCTGGTGGTGGTGCGTCGGGCGCGGCCGCTGGTGGTGGTGCGTCGGGCGCGGGCGCTGGTGGGGATACGTCGGGCGTGGCCTCCGGCCCCCGGATCGATCGTCTCATGGGGGACCGACAGTCCGGTGGGAAGCGGGTCGCTGAGCCGATCGGGTTCGGGCGGGCGTTGCACCTCGACGGGGCTCAGGTGGGTGGGGACGTCGTTGCCCGGCAGGCGTTCTTCCGCGGGCAGATCCGGATGGTGGACCTCCAGGTCAAGGGCAGCCTCACCCTCGACGGGTCGGCGCTGGACAACCCCCGCGCCGACGCGGTGCTCGGCAACCGGTCGCACATCGGGAGCAACCTGACCGCTCGGGAGGTCGAGGTCGCCGGCGGGCTGGAGCTGCGGGGTGTGCAGATCGGCGCGAACCTCGATCTGCGGGGCAGTCGGATCACGCAACCCGGCCGGTACCGGCACATGCCCGCCGGGAAGCCCTCGTTGGACGTCGGGGGCGGGGTCATCGGGCGGGACCTGATCTGTGCCGGCGGGGCCAAGGAGTTCGTCGCGCACGGCGGGGTTCGGGCTCGGCGCGCGCAGGTCGGGCGGATGGCCAACTTCAACGGGGCCGTGTTGGGCGACAAGCTCGACAGCCATGCGTTGAACGCGCTCGGGTTGCAGGTCCAAGAGCTGGTGCTCACGCCGGTCAGTCCGCCGCGTGGGGACGTGACGTTGCGGCAAGTCCGCTGCACATCGCTGGACGACAACGAGACCTTCTGGTCCGCCACCGGCTGGATCGACCTCGAAGAGTTCCGCTACGACTCGCTGCGCAACCCGATCGACCTGCGCGACGACGACGAGGTGAACCGCCGCCTGCGCTGGCTCCGCCAAGCCATGCGGCGCAGCTACCGGCCCGGACCCTACGACCAGTTCGCCGAGATGCTCCGCGCGTGCGGCAACGACGAGCACGCCGCGACCGTCCTGGTCGAGAAGCAGCGCCTGCGCTACCGGGCCGTCGCCGAGGGACGGCGGTGGCTCCGGCCGCTCGTGCTGCTGTGGAGCTGGTTGCAGCGGTCGATGGTCGGGTACGGGTACCGGCCGGCTCGCGCGCTCGCGTGGCTCGTGGTGTCCTGGGTGCTGGGCAGTGTCTGGTTCTCCGTCGGGCCGCCGCTGGAGGTGATCAACTCCGATGACCGCCTGCCGTGGAACCCGTGGCTGTTCACGATCGACCTGGTGGTGCCGATCGTGGACTTCGGCAACAAGAACCGGTGGCAGCTGGCCGGCGCCTCGCAGTGGATCGGGGCCGGGTTGATCGTCACCGGGTGGGTGCTGGCCACGACGGTAGCGGCGGGTCTGACGCGGATGCTCAAGCGCTGACCGCGTTTTTGCGGGTGGGGGGTGCCGGTTTGGCGGATTTCCACATCGGACGTTCCAGTGCTGAGGTCGAACCATGGTCGTCGTCGAGTCCACCGACTTGTTCGTCGGCTCCCTGCAGATCGTCCGCGTGCGCACCGCCGACCACGAAGGGCCGGTGCACGTCCACGTCGAGGGTGCGGGAGTCCGAAGTGCCCGCCACGGCACGGACGTCGAACCGGGGCTGTTCGGCTACGAGGTCCCGGTCGACGTGTCCGGCCACCCGCCCGGCACCGTCCTGCCCGCGCGGGCGGTCGTGCGGCACGGCGACGAGCGGCACGAGGTCGACTTCGACCTCACCGTGGCCGAGCGCGGCCGGACGCTGCACCTGGTCGCCCAGGCCACGTCCGTGCCGGAGGTCCGCGCGCACCTCGAACTCGCGCTGGCCGACCCGTCCTACCGGTTCGGCCTGCCGGCGAGCGTGGTGGAGCCCTACCTCGACACGCGCCCGCAGGACCGCGAACCGCTGACCGCCCTGGTCGACCAGAACCGGGTCGAACTGGTCGACCGGCTCCTGCCCGCGAACAGCGCACCGGTCGAGGACGCCGAAACCCTCGCCGACGCCGAGCGCGCCGCCTACGAACGGTTGCGCGACGGCCAGTCCGCGCTGGTCGGCGCGGGACGTTGGTTCGCCCGGATCCACCACGACTGGAACTCGCGCTACTCGTCACCGCGGTTCGTGTGCTCGCTGCCGCAGGACGTGCCGGTGCCGCAAGGGATCGAGCTGCGCGCGGCGACGCGGGCGGTGGAGGAGGCGGAGGCGTTCGCGTCGCTCGTCGCCGAACCCCCGGAGGACGTCCTGGCCCACGCCCGCGCCCGGCTCGCGGACGACGCGGACCCTCGGGTGTCGTTGCGGGAGGCCCACTTCCTCGCGACCGAGGTGCGGTCCCAGGTCCTGCACCAGCTTTCGTCCATTGTGGACACGGTTGGTGACGGCGTGCCGGTGGTCGTGTGGAACCCGTTGGCGCGCAAGCGGTCCGGCATGGTCGAGGTCCGGCTGGAGGACGACCTGGCCGAGGTGTCCGTGGTGTCGGCGGACGGCGCGCACCCGTGCGCCCACGAAGGCCACACGGTCGTCTTCCACGCCGGGGACGTGCCCGCCCTGGGGTGGAAGGTGTTCCACCTCACCGGCGGGCCCTCGCGGGGCTGGACGCGCGGCGGCGGCGCCCAGATCGCCAACTCCGCCCACCTCCTGACCGTCGACCCGGCGCGCGGCGGCGTGGTGACCAGCCTGGTGCGACTGGTGGACGAGGCGGAACTGCTCGCGCCCGCCGTCGGCAACGACCTCGGCACGACGACCCCGGCGACGGTGACCGTGTGGCACAGCCCGGTCGGCGAACGCGTCGTCGTGCGCGGGCGGGCCGGTGGCGTGGCGTACGCGCAGACCCTGACGCTGTGGGAGGGCGTCGACTGGGTGGACTGCGTGACCTCGGTGGACGACATCGCGGGCGAGGTCCGCATCACCTGGCCCGGCGTCGAGGAGGTGGTGCGGCCGGCGGACTTCCCGCAGCAGCAGACCGTCGAGTACGCCGTCCCGTGCGGCGATCCGGCGCGGGCGGCCGAGGAGTGCGCGCACCCGCTGACGGCCGTGGTGGGCGTGGACGGGTCGGGGCGGCTGCCCGCGTGCGGGTCGCTGGACGAGCCGGCGGACGTCGGACCGGTCGTCGTGTCGAGCGAGCCCGGGATCCCGCTGTTCGCCGACCACCTGCGGCACGAGCGGGGTCCGGCGCTGGGCCGGCCGCCGGTGGGCGTGCGGTTCCGGGGTGCCGACGAAGTGGTGGTGACGGCGTCGGCCGAGGTGTCGGGCGAGGTCCGGCTGGTCGCGCCGCCGGGCTGGTCGGTCGAACCGGCGGCGGTGCCGTTCGCGCTGCCGCCCGGTGGGTCGGCGCGGTCGGCGGTGTCGGTCGGGCGACCGCGGTCGGCCGCGCCCGGCCTGTACCCGGTGCGGGCGCGGGTGGACGCCGGTCGGGTCGTGGAGGACGTGCTGCTGGTGGACGTGCCCGAGTGGGGCGGGTCGCCGCTGGACGACGGGCCCGTGCAGCCGCTGTGGTTCGCGCGGGCGCCGGAGCCGCTGCGGCTGCGCCCCGGCGAGCGGGCCGAGGTGCCGGTGGCCGTGGCGTCGGCGTTGTGGGCGGCGGTGGCGGTCGAGGTGCGGCTGGTGAGCCCGTGGGAGACGTGGGACTTCGTGCGGCCACTGGCGCGCGGCGGCGAGGTGCCGGCGCGGGGGCGGGTGGAGTTCGGGTTCGAGGTGGTGGTGCCGCGGTGGGCCACGACCGGGCGGTGGTGGCTGTTCGCGAAGGTCGCCGGGGCGGGGTTGGTGCGGCGGTCGCCGGCCGTGCCGCTGGAGGTCGTGGACTAGCGCCGCCGCGCGAGGCCGGTTCCGAGGCCGTCGAGGAGGGCGTCCAGGCCGTGCTCGAAGGTGTGCTCGGGTGAGGCGTTGTACTCGGCGGCCGGGCTGTCCAGGCGCTCGCGCAGGCGGGGGAACGCCTGCGCGGTCTCGCGGGCCTGAGCGATGACGGCGTCGAGGCGCTCGCGGGCGTCGTCGCCCTCGCGTTCGATGCGGCGGGTGATGGTGATCAGGGCGGACGCGCCCAGGACGTTGCCGAGCACGAAGGTCAGGACGGCGGCGGCGGCGCGGTCCGCCTCGGGGCCTTCGAAACCGGCCGCCTCGAAGACGGCCAGGGCGCGGTCGTCGTAGCGGGCTTTGTTGGGGCCGTGGAACAGATGGGTGCCGAACGCCTGCACGAGCCAGGGGTGCCGGGACAGCATCGCGTGCAGGCTCCGGGCCAGCTCGCGCGCGGCGGTGCGCCAGTCGGCGTCCTCGGGTGGGAGGGCGATCTCCGCCCAGACCTGGTCGCCCGCGAGCACGACCAGGTCGTCCTTGTTCTTGACGTGCCAGTACACGGCGGTGGCCGCCGCGCCGAGCCGCTTGCCCAGGCTGCGCATGTTCAGCCCGTCGAGGCCTTCGTCGTCCAGGAGGTCGATCGCGGTCCGGACGATCTGGTCCTTGGTCAGCGTCTCGCGGGGCATGCGGCACACCCTAGCTGAACTTAGTTCAAGAGATTCTTGCACTTTGTTCAAGTCGAGCGCTACGGTTCGCTTGCACTTAGTTCAAGTCGAGTCCGGGGAGCACCGATGAACACCGTTGTCGCCGTCATGCAGCTGCTGGTCGCCGCCGCTTTCGTGTCCATCCCGCTGGTGCGCCACCGCTTCGGCCCGACCGCCACCGCGACCGCCCACGCCGAGCTGGCGCGCCAGGGGGTGCGGCCGGGGGTGCTGGCGGAGAACGGGATGCGGTTCGACGCCGGCGGCCACGAGACGGCGGTGCCGGTCGCCGTCGCCGCCGTGATGACCGGCCTGGCCGCGCTGAACCTGGCCGGCAGCGGCTGGGCCGCGCCGCTGACCTGGGTGTTCCAGGCGATCGTGCTGCTGGGCAACGGCGTGATCCTCTACAGCAACCTGACCGCCGCGAAGTCCGTGCGGGCCGCGTTCCTGCGCAAGGGCGACCCGGAACTGGCCCGTGTCGACGTCCCGGCCCTGCTCAAGGCCGCCGAGGACGGGTTCCCGGCGTGGACGTGGGTGCTGCAGAACGTCCGCCACGTCGTGGTGTTCGGCGCTTCGCTGGTCGCCCTCGCCGTCCTGGCCTGACCCGCCGCCGAAACGCGGCGAGCCCGCCCGGCGTGGTGACCGGGCGGGCTCGACGGTGGTGCGACCGTCCTCAGTGGACGGCGACGGGCTTGACCCTCGGGTTGTCCTCGTCCACGTGGTAGTCCTCGGCGTCGGTCTCGTCGGTGCCGTTGAACACCCGCAGGCGCTTGGCCACGACCGTCACGAGGACGGCGACCAGCAGGTTCGCCACGACGGCCACCGCGCCCACGTAGATCTGGGTGGTGGAGCCGGCGAACGGGTGCCAGCCGAACAGCGACAGCTTGTCCAGCGCCAGCGCGGAACCACCGAAGTGCGGGCGCTTCCCGTCGGCGCTGGGGATGCCGTAGAGCAGCCACATGCCCCAGCCCATGCCCACGACCCAGCCCGCGATGAGGCCGTAGACGTGGAACCACCGGGTGTAGAGCGCGATCGCGACGGCGGGCAGCGTCTGCAGGATCATGACGCCGCCGATGAGCTGCAGGTCGATGGAGAACTGCGGGTCGATGAACACGATGAACGCGACCGCGCCGAACTTCACCACCAGCGAGGCGAGCTTGGCCTGCTTGGCCTCCTGCGCCGGGGTGGCGTCCTTCTTCAGGTACTCCTTGTAGATGTTGCGCGTCCACAGGTTCGCCGCGGCGATGGACATGATCGCCGCCGGCACCAGCGCGCCGATGCCGATCGCGGCGAACGCGACCCCCGCGAACCAGGACGGGAACTCCTGGCCGAACAGCTCCGGCACGATGGTGTTGGTGTCCGGGCGGCCGGTGGCCTGGTTGGTGATCGGCTTGACGCCCGCGGTGATCGCGACGAAGCCCAGCATCGCGAGCAGGCCGAGCAGCAGCGAGTACGCGGGCAGCGCCACCATGTTGCGCTTGATGACGTTGCGACCGCGCGAGGCCAGGATGCCGGTCAGCGAGTGCGGGTAGAGGAACAGCGCCAGCGCGGAGCCCAGCGCCAGGGTGGCGTACTGGAGCTGGTTGTTGGCGTTGAGCAGGATGCCGTCGCCCTTGGCCGGCGTCTGGTCGAACTTCGCCTGGGCGCTGTCGAAGATCGCGCCCCAGCCGCCGAACTTGGCGGGCAGGTAGACCACCGCGACCAGGATCACGACGTAGATCAACGTGTCCTTGACGAACGCGATGAGCGCCGGCGCGCGCAGGCCCGACTGGTAGGTGTAGAGCGCCAGGATGACGAAGGCGATGAACAGCGGCGCGTGGCCGAGGACGCCGGCGCCGTTGAGGCCCATGCTGCGCAGCACGGCCTCCAGGCCGACGAGCTGCAGCGCGATGTAGGGCATGGTGGCGACGATGCCGGTGATCGCGACCAGCAGCGCGAGCCAGTGCGAGCCGTAGCGACCGCGCACGAAGTCCGCCGGCGTGACGTAGCCGTGGACGCGGGACACCGACCACATGCGGACCAGCGGCAGGAAGACGATCGGGTACAGGATCACCGTGTACGGCAGGGCGAAGAAGCCCATCGCGCCCGCGCCGAACACCAGCGCGGGGACGGCGACGAACGTGTACGCCGTGTAGAGGTCACCGCCGACCAGGAACCAGGTGATCCACGAGCCGAACTTCCGCCCGCCCAGGCCCCACTCGTCGAGGTGGTCGAGCGTGTCGCCCGCCTTCCAGCGCGCCGCGACGAAGCCGAGCACGGTGACCAGCAGGAACAACGCGCTGAACACCACGAGTTCGGTCCACTGCATCTACTTCGCCCCCTCGTCCAGGTCGTCCACGCCGAGCAGGTCGGGCTTGCCGGTCACGGCCGGCCGGTCCTTCGTCTTCACGTAGACGATGCCGACGCAGATGACGCCCAGCGGGACCCAGACGAACTGGTACCAGTAGAAGAAGGGGAGCCCGAGCAGCCGCGGTTCGTCGGAGTTGAACCACGGGGTGATCAGCATGAGCAGGGGAACCAGGAGGAGCAGGTTCCACCAGCTCCAGCGCAGGCTGGTTTGTCGAGCAGACGGCATGGGTGCCCTCCGTGCGGCCCGGATGACAGGGTGTCGCGCGATGCTAGGCCTCGGGAGGGACGGTCGTCACGGTGTCCGGTGGATTACCTACCGGTGACGTAGTTGAATCGTGATCCTTTTTCACTCACCGCGCAGGGCGGTCACCAGTTGGTGTTCGGCCGTCTCAAAATAGGACTCCAGGGCGGCGACGGCCTGCTGGGTGGCGCCCTTCTCCAGGTGGGCGGCGATCTCGACGTTCAGGGGCAGGTAGGCCTCGTGGAAGCGCTTGGGGTCGTCCATGAGGTGGAAGGCGAGGCGCAGTTCGGCGAGGAGGCGCTCGGCTTCCTCGTTGAGGCGGGAGCTGCCGGCCAGGGCGGTGAGGGCCTGGTGGAACTTGATGTTGTAGGTGCCGACGGCGGTCCAGTCGCCCCGGGTGGCGGCTTCGACGGCGTTGTCCACGGCGGCGCCGACGGCTCGTTTGGCCTCGTCGGTGGCGCGGGGGTAGACGCGCGCGGCGCCGCACTCGATGACGCGGCGGGCGGCGTAGAGGTCGGCGATGTCCTGCCAGGTGGGCTTACGGACGAAGACGCCCTTGCTGTACTCGTGGACGAGCAGGCGCTCGTGGGTGAGCAGGCGGAAGGCCTCGCGGAGGGTGTTGCGGGAGACGCGGAGGGCGTCGCCGAGGGCCTTCTCGTTGAGCTGCTGGCCGGGGCGGATCTCGCCGCCGAGGACGCTGGCGCGGAGCTTGTCGGCGACCTTCTCCGCTGTGCTGGACCGGTCGATGTCGGCGCGGTCGCCGGCGAGGGTGCGCAGCCAGTCGTCCGCGTCCAGGCTCGTCATGCGGCGAGTCTATCGGTGAACAGGTCAATCGGAGTATTGCTGGATTGTTGAACAATCCCTACATTGAACAATGCTGGTTGGGCTGTGGGGCGGCGGGCTGGTCGGGGCCGGCAGGCGAGCGCGCAGCGCGGCAGGTAGGCAGCGCGGCAGGCGGGCAGGTGGCGCGGCGGGCAGGTGGCGCGGCGGGCAGGTGGCGCGGCGGGCGAGTGGCGCGGCGGGCGGGTGGATGGGTGTTCGCCTGGCGGGAGGAGGGGTGGAGGGTGGATTTGAATGCTGATCTCGGGGAAGGGTTCGGGCGGTGGGAGGTTGGGGATGATCTTCGGTTGTTGGGGGTCGTCACCAGTGCCAACGTCGCCTGCGGGTTCCACGCCGGCGATCCCGTGATCATGCGGCGGACCTGTGAGGCTGCTGCTGCTCGTGGCGTCTCGGTCGGGGCGCATGTCGGGTATCGGGACCTTGCCGGGTTCGGGCGGCGGTTCGTGGATGTCGAGCCTGCCGTTCTCACCGCCGAAGTGCTCTACCAGCTCGGCGGGTTGGACGCTTGCGCGCGGGCGGCCGGTACGCGGATCGCATACGTCAAGCCGCATGGAGCCCTCTACAACGCGCTGGGCACGCACGAAGCGCAGGCCGACGCGGTGGTCGACGCGGTCCGCGCGTTCGACCCCTCGCTCCCCGTGCTCGGACTGCCCGGAGCGGTGTGGTTGAAGCGGGCCGAGGTGGCGGGGCTGCCGGTTCGGTATGAGGCCTTCGCGGATCGGGCGTACACCGCGATGGGGACTCTGGTCGACCGGCGACGACCCGGAGCCGTCCTGCACTCGGCGGTGGAGATCGCTGAGCGGTGTGTGGCAATCGCGGTTGACGGGCATGTGCGGTCGATTGACGGGCACCTTGTCCGGCTGCGGGTTCACTCGATCTGCGTTCATGGCGACACGCCGGGAGCCGTGGGCATTGCGCGGGCGGTTCGGGAGGCGTTGACGGGAGCCGGGGTGGGCGTCGCCGCGATGGGCACCGACAACGCCCGGGTCGGTGCCTGAGAGTCAACGGTCGGGGGTGGTGACGGACCGCCCGGTTCGCCAGGATCGATGGGTGATCAGGCGAATGCGCAGCGTGATGGCGATGGTGGTCGGGATCGGCGTGCTGGGGCTTCCCGCCGTGGCTTCGGCGGAGGAGGCCGGCGCCTGCTTCGACACCAGTGCGCCGTTGACCGTCGAAGAACAGCGGTTGGACGACTCGTTGGCGCCCGGGCTCCCCGCCGTCGGACCGGAACTGGTGCGGCTGGGCGGGTTCGAGCCGGTCGTGCGGCGGTTCGCCGCTCGGCTGTGCGACGTGCGGACGCGGGCCGGCGCGGAGGGCCTCACCGCCGAAGCCGGGCGTGAACTGTGGCGGAGCGCGGTCGACCGCGCCAAGGGCGAGCACGAGTGGGACGCCTACGACGACCGTCCCCTCTACTGGGCACGCCTCCAGCTCACCTCGTCCGTGCGGCAGTGGCGACCTCGGTTCCCGCTCTCCGCAGGCGACCGCGCCCGGCTCGTCCGGCGCGTCGACTGGGCGTCGCGCGGCGTGGACGACGTGCGGTTCGGCGGCGTCGAACGGCGGGTCCTGGTCACCGGGTTCGACCCCTTCCAGCTCAGCGGCACCTCGGTGCGGCGCAGCAACCCCGCCGGCGCTGCCGCGTTGCGCCTGGACGGGACCGTTGTGCAGACCGCCGACGGGCCCGCGCGCGTCGAGGCCGCCGTGCTGCCCGTGCTGTGGGGATCGTTTGACGAGGGGATTGTTGAACGGTTCTACGGGGGAGCGATTCAACAAGGGCTCCAGCCGGACGCGCTCGTGACGGTCAGCCAGGGCCGGCCGGGGCGGTTCGACGTCGAGCGGTGGGCCGCGCGCTGGCGGGGCGGGTTCCCCGACAACAACGACATCGGCGTCCGGGGCACCGTGCCGGACGCGACCGGCTGGCCGCAGCCGGCCCTGGAGTTCATCGAGACCTCCCTGCCCTGGCAGCGGATGGTGGACGCGGGCACCACCCCGTTCCCGGTCAACTACAACCGCTCGTTCTGCGAATGGCCCCTCGGCTCCACCCCCGGCACCGGCACCCCGGTCTGCCGCACCGACGAACCGACCCAGGGCGCGGTCGCCGCGGTCGGCAGCGGCGGCGACTACCTGTCAAACGAATCCATGTACCGCGCCAACCGCGTCCGCCTCGGCCTCGACTCCCCCGCCGCCGGCGGCCACCTGCACACCCCGGTCCTCCGGCAACCCGCCGACCCGACCGCCCTCACCGACGCCGCCTTCGAGGCCGAGCGCAGGGCGATCGCCGACCAGGTCCGCGCCCTGGTTTCAGTAGTCTGACCACCGTGCGGCGCAGGCGGGCGGCGGTGGGTGTCGGACTGCTGTCGCTCGCCCTCCTCACGGGCTGCACCACGCCCGTCCCCGGCACCCCGGACGGCGAGGTCGTCCGCCCCTCGATCACCCCCAGCCGGGAGGAACTGCCCCAGCACGGCCAGTGCACCGACGGCGCGCTGAAGACCGTGCCGTGCACCGAGCCGCACGAGGGCGAGGTCGTCGCCATCGGGCAGTTCACCGGGCTGGGTGACGCCTACCCGAGCGAACGTGACCTCCGCCGCAGCGCGCTCCCCGCGTGCCGCACCGCCCTGGCCGTCTACCTCGGCAGCACCGACCACGACGCGACCCGCCTCCAACCGCAGGTCCTGTGGGTGAGCCGGGACGGTTGGGCGCGCGGCGACCGCTGGCGGCTGTGCACGGTGGTCGAGATCGGCCCCGACGGGCAGCGCAAGAAGCGCACCGGCCCGCTCAAGAGCCTGCTCAAAGCCGAAGGCTTCGCCCAGGTGCAACTGTGCGCGCAGGGCTCACCGGGTGTCGACGAGCAGCTCAAGATCGTCGGCTGCGACACCCAGCACAAGGCCGAGGCCGTGCCCGGCGTCCTCAACATCGGCGCGCACACCGCCCCCACCCCGTCCGAGGAGCAGGTCGACGCCAAGGCGAAGGAGCACTGCGCCGACGCCGTCACCGGGTACGTCGGCGCGCAACGCCCGGACGTCTTCGCCTCCTGGCGCACGTTCGGCAGCCAGGCCTGGTCCGAGGGCTACACCACGGTCGTCTGCTACGCCGAGGCGACGCGACCGTTCACCGGACGCCTCTGGGGCCTGGGCGACAAACCTCTCCCCAACTGACCCACAGGCTGTGCACAGCTCCATCCACAACCTGTGGACAACTACCGCCGGCGCAGCGCCACAACGAGCAGCAGCACCCCGACCGCGACCGGCGCGCCGCTCTCCAGCACGGGCCTGAGCACCGGCAACGGCGGGAAGTAGCCCAGCTCGTAGGCCACCGACACGGCCACCGCGGTCAGTCCACCGACCAGCGGCGCGCTTGGGGACAGCCGCCCCAAGGTCATCAACCCCACCAGCAGTCCCGCCAGTCCCAGGCCCACCAGCCCGCGCCAGCGCACCTCGTCGAACTGGTCGATCCCGTACCCCCACGCGAACGCCCCCGCCACCACCAGCGCGGGCCCGAGGACCACCCCGAGGACGTGCCACCACCACCGGGTGCGAGGACGCTCCGGCACCGGGGACGCGCTCTCGGGCGGCGTGGCGCCCGGCGCCACCGGGTAGTAGCGCACGATGCCGGTCTGCGGTCCGACCTGCACGTCGCGAGGCCTGTCGAAGTGGAGGCCGCCGGGCAGGTCCTCCTGCTGGGTCACACTCCATTGGTACCTCCGGACCAGCCGGAAATCACCCGCAGTCACCAAAAAGAGACCCCTTCGGGGGCCTCGACAGGAAAAACCCGGTGGACGCCGTTGTCCACCGGGTCTCACGCACCCCTGACGACCTCAGCCGAGGCGCTGCTTCAGGGACTCCAACTCGTCGCGCAGCGAGGTCGGGACCTTCTCGCCGATCTTCGCGAACCACTCCTCGATCAACGGGATCTCGGCGCGCCACTCGTCGGCGTTGAACTCCAGCGCCGCCTCGACGTCCTCGCGCGGCGCGTCCAGACCGGTCAGGTCGAGCTCCTCGGCGGTCGGCACGTGGCCGATCGGCGTCTCCTGCGCGGCGGCCTTGCCCTCGATGCGCTCGATGGCCCACTTCAGCACGCGCGAGTTCTCGCCGAACCCGGGCCACAGGAAGCGCTTGTCCTCGCCCCGGCGGAACCAGTTGACGTAGAAGATCTTCGGCAGCTTGTCCGCGTCGGCCGACTTGCCGGTGTCGATCCAGTGCTGGAAGTAGTCACCGGCGTTGTAGCCGATGAACGGCAGCATCGCCATCGGGTCGCGGCGCACGACGCCGACCTGGCCGACCGCCGCCGCGGTGGTCTCGCTGGACAGCGTCGCGCCCATGAACACGCCGTGCTGCCAGTCGCGGGACTGGGTGATCAGCGGGACGGTGGTCGCGCGGCGACCGCCGAAGAAGATCGCCGAGATCGGGACGCCCTTCGGGTCCTCCCACTCGGGGGCCTTGATGTCGCACTGCGCGATCGGCGTGCAGTAGCGCGAGTTCGGGTGCGAGGACAGCTCGTCCGAGTCCGGCGTCCAGTCCTGCTTCTTCCACGAGGTCAGGTGGGCCGGCGGCTCGCCCATGCCCTCCCACCACACGTCGCCGTCGTCGGTCAGCGCCACGTTGGTGAAGAGCGAGTTGCCCTTCTCGATGGTGCGCATCGCGTTGGGGTTGGTGTGGTAGTCGGTGCCCGGCGCGACGCCGAAGAACCCGTTCTCCGGGTTCACCGCGTACAGGCGGCCGTCCTCGCCGAAGCGCATCCAGGCGATGTCGTCGCCGAGGGTCTCGACCTTCCAGCCCGGGATGGTCGGCTCCAGCATGGCGAGGTTGGTCTTGCCGCAGGCGCTCGGGAACGCGGCGGCGACGTAGTACGCCTTGTTCTCCGGCGAGGTCAGCTTGAGGATCAGCATGTGCTCGGCGAGCCAGCCCTCGTCGCGCGCCATCACCGAGGCGATGCGCAGCGAGTAGCACTTCTTGCCGAGCAGGGCGTTGCCGCCGTAACCCGAGCCGAACGACCAGATCGTCCGCTCCTCGGGGAAGTGGGTGATGTACTTCGTCTCGTTGCACGGCCACGGCACGTCGGCCTGGCCGGGCTCCAGCGGCGCGCCGATCGAGTGCAGCGCCTTGACGAACTCGGCGTCCTCGCCGAAGCGGGCCAGCGCCTTGGTGCCCATGCGGGTCATGATGTGCATCGAGACGACGACGTACTCGGAGTCGGTGATCTCGACGCCCAGCATCGGCTTCTCGGCGTCCAGCGGGCCCATGCAGAAGGGGATCACGTACATCGTGCGACCGCGCATCGAGCCGCGGTACAGCTCGGTCATGATCGCCTTCATCTCGGCCGGGTCCATCCAGTTGTTCGTGGCGCCGGCGTCGGCCTCGTCCACCGAACAGATGAAGGTGCGCTCCTCGACCCGCGCGACGTCGGTGGGGTCGGAGGCGGCCCAGAACGAGTTGGGTTTCTTCTTGAGCGGGACGAACGTCCCGGCGTCCACCAGTTTGGCGGTCAGGCGGTTCCATTCGTCCTGGGAACCGTCGGCCCAGACGACCTCGTCGGGGCAGGTCAGCTCGGCGACCTCCCGCACCCAGGACAGCAGGCGCGCGTGGTTGGTAGGTGCGTGGTCGAGACCGGGAATGGTCACTGCCGTCATCTCGTCTCGTCTCCTAGCTGAGCGCCAGCCCACGTGGACGCCGTTGTCCTGGTGGGACGTCCTCGGGAATGGCTCCGCCCGCCCGGTGGAGGGCGTGCCGTTTAAGGGGATAGACGGAGGTTAGCCGGGTTAATCCTCGGTAACGCACGTCTGACCTGTCGGCTCTCTCACAAAACCGATTCTGGAATCGATTCAGCACCCGATCATCACAAACCCGCCTGTGACCTGGGCTTTAGTTCCGGGAATGCAAGGGCACGGCGGTGCGGCGGTGACCACACGGTGAGGTTGCGACTTCGTAACGCTGTGAGAGCGCTCTCACGTTGGGGCGCAAGAATTGCACGAAGAATGTCCGACTTTGCGCGTGATCGGTTCGGCCCGTCGGTCGCGCGGTTCAGGGGGCGGAAAAGTGCCCGCGCACCGCCGGGTGGCCCACCGCGCCGACCACCACCACGCCCGGCACCGCGCCGAACCCGACCACCACCACGCCCGGCACCGCGCCGAGCCCGACCGCCACCCGCGCGGCACCGCGCCGAGCCCGACCGCCACCCGCGCGGTGCGGCCGGAGGGGGGCAACCGGGGCACGGGCGGTGCGTCTCCTGGACGTGAAGAACCGCATCGCCGTCGGCGCGTTCGGCGCGCTGGTCGTGCTCGCCGCGTGGCTGCTCCTGTCGCCGCGCACGGTGGACGTGGCCGTCATCGACTCCATCTCCGCCGACGGCACCGTGGTGTGGCGGGACGCCGAGCTCCGGCCGGCGGAGTCGAACAACACCGACGTGCGCGCGCTCGACGGCGCGGAGCACCGGCACACCTCGCGGCTCGCGGCAGACGCCGAGTTCTACCTGCCGCTGGGCTGCGGGTCGTCCCGCGGGGTGCAGGTCGCGCTGTTCAGCGGGGTCGGGACGGTCGAGTGCACGCGGGAGCAGTTCGCCGGGGCGGCCGTCCACGCGCCCCGGCTGACGTTCAACAGCGCCGGCGAGATCACCGAGATCGCCGGCCGCTACCACCCCTAGTTCGGGCTGATCCACTGCCCGGTCACGGAGTCGATGCGCACGACGCCGCTGACGGTGACCTTCCGCTCCTCCGCCGCCGCCCAGACCTCGTCGCTGTCCTCGGCGAGGCCGTCGCGGCCGTCGGGCACGTACTTGCCGTTCTGGTCGATGCGGCCGTGCTCGACCTCGGTCCACTCGTCCTCGCCGGTGTGCTTGGACATCGTGACCTCGCCGTCGGCGGTGATCTCGGTGGCCAGGTCGGCCTTGCCGTCGCCGTCGGCGTCGGTGAACAGCCAGGTGTCGCCCTGCTCGTCCTTGACCACGGCGGTGTCGGCGGCGCCGTCGCCGTCGGTGTCCTCGGTGGCCGGGCCGACGTTCTGGTCCGGCCCGTCCTCGACGTCCACGACGATGGACTTGCCCGCGTTGGTGTTGGTCTGCTGGGAGTGGTCGTCGGACGGCTCGACGGCGATCCACTCGCCGGAGCCCTCGTCGAACCGGGCCTGGCCGACCAGCTCGCCGTCCTTGTCGAACGTGCTCATCAGGTCCGCGTCGCCGTCGCCGTCGGTGTCGCTGAACGCGAGGTGCCCGCCGTCGTCGGTCTCGACCACGGCGGACTCGTCCACGCCGTCGTCGTTGAGGTCGTAGGTCGCCTCGGCGGTGTACTCCTCGTCCTCGACGGTGACCTTCAGCTCGCCGTCGGAAGCGCCTGTCTCGTCGACGTACACCGGATCCCACCCTCCTGCTGCCGCACAAGTACCGGTAGGACTCACGTTATGCCTGTTCGGTTCCGGGGCGGAACCCGCGTCACCCTTTGTCGGGATACGGCTACGCAGCGCCTTGACCGGTCCGGGGTTCAGGTGCGGTCGCGCAGGGCGCGGATGCGGGAGAGCAGGTCGTCCACCTTCGCCCGGCCGGCCTTGAGCTCCGCCACCCGGCGGGTCGCCACGGCGAGCGCCTTCGACCGTTCGCCGGCCTCCATGCGCAGCGCCTTGTCCACCTCGCGCAGCTCCGCCTCGATGGCGTCCACGCGCTTGCCCAGCGCGTCGTCCAGGGCCAGCGACAGCGCCTGCTCGGCCTCGATCAGCTGCTCCGCCACGAGTTGGTCCACTGTGGACCGCGCGTCGGCGATGGCGTCGGACAGCCACTGCTTGAGGTGCTGCTTGTCCGCCGAGTGCTTGCGGGTGCGGGCCATCCACCAGCCCGCGCCCAGGCCCAGCACGATCGTGACCGGCAGGACGATCGGGTTCAGCGCGGCCACGCCGAGCCCGGCCAGCGGCAGCGCGGCCAGCCGGCCCGCGCCCAGACCGCCGGTCACGCCCATGAACACCAGGAGCTTGTCCTCGGCCGTCGGCGCGCGCTTGTCCGGCGGGCGCAGCACGACCGGCGGTGTCGCGCCGCGGGCGAACTGGCCGCGGATCACGGCCAGCTCGTCGGGCGCGAACAGGTCGGCCAGGGCCGCGTCGGCGACCCGCTGCAACCGGTGCGCCAGGCCGGCGCTGATCCGCCCGGACACCACCTGCAGCGCCGCGTCCACCTGGTGCGGCAGCGCCGCCAGCTGCTCGCGCGACGCCGCGTCGATGGCCGACCGGAACCACGTCTGCACGTCGCGCATCTGCCGGCTGACCTCGTGGCTGCCCTCGACGCGCGCCCGCTGCACCTCGCCGCGCAGCTTGACCTGCCAGCTGCGGGTGGACGACCGGCGCTGCGAGTTCAGCTCGTCGCGCCGCTCGCGCAGCGCCTCGGCCTCCTCCTCGCCCGACGACAGCGCCCGCCGGTCCGCCTCCGCCCGCGCCACCAGCTCGTCCAGCACGGTCGCCAAGGCGCGCAACGAGTTCGCCTCGCCGAGCATCGCCGCCCGCCCGACCACCAGCTCCTGCAACGCCGCCTGCAGCTCGCCCACGCCGGACCGCTCGCGCAGCATCGCCGCCGCGTCCGGGTTCGGGGCCTTGGCGGCCAGCTCGAACATCCGCGACGACACCGGGTGGAACACCGCGCCCGCGAACCGGGGCGCGTGCTCGGCCAGCAGCGCCTGGTCGGCCTCCAGCACGGTCCGCCAGCCGCGGAACTGGTCGACCTTGGTCAGCGCGAACACCACGGTCTCGACGCGCTCGCCGACCGTGCGCAGGAAGTCCAGCTCGCCGCGCGTGAAGGGGGCGGACGCGTCCACCACGAACAGCAGGGCCGTCGCGGACGCCGCCGCCTCGGCCGCCAGCTCCCCGTGCACCGAGTCCAGCCCGCCGACCCCCGGGGTGTCCACAACGGACAGTCGTTCGAGCAGCGGGATCGGGGCCTCGACCTCGACGTGGCGGGGCGGCAGCATGCCCTCCGGCAGCTCGTGCGCCGCCGACACCCAGTTGACCAGCTCGGACCGCTCGAACGGCACCGGCGACATCGAGCCCGCGTAGCAGGCCCGCGCCGAGAACTCCGCCCCGTGCCGGAACACCAGGTACGCCGCCGTGGCCACCTCGGCGTCCACCGGCGACAGGCCCGGCGTCGCCAGCAACGCGTTGACCAGCGAGGACTTGCCCCGGTTGGTCTCGCCGACGACCACCACCGACGCGGGACCGCCGCGCCGGGTCTCCACGAACGACGCCGCCGACGGGTCGATCGAGCGCACCAGGGCGGTCAGCCGCTCGCGGGTCTGCCGGACGGTCTGCGGGAGCGTGGTCATCGGGCCGTGTAGACCGTGACGATCGGCGCGCGCAGCGTGCGCCCGCGGTCGACGAACCCGACCACCTCGGTCTCGGCGACCACGCCGTCCAGCGACGCGTCGTCGGTGGGCACGGTGCCGCCCGCCTCGTGCCGGGACGGGTCGAACCGCTCGCCGTCGGGCCGCACGGCGGTCACGCCGATGCCCGCGAGGCCCTCCTCGATCCGCTCGACCACGCCCGACGACCGGGCGCGGTCCAACGCGTACAGGCAGAGCTGCACCAGGGCGCGCCGCTCGGCCAGCGCCTGGTCGAGCAGCTCACCGGCGATGGTCGTCTCCACACCCGGCTCGGACGCCGTCGGCGCCGGTTGGGTTCCGTCCGTCATCGCCGCCCCCGGAGTTGTTGCCAGATCAGGAAGTACGCCCGGTGCACCACGTGCGCGACCCGGCTCTGCGCCGGTGTCGCGCCGAACGACGCGAAGGACCGCCACCAGCCGGCGCGTTCCA
Organism: Saccharothrix mutabilis subsp. mutabilis; assembly: GCF_039521145.1. Lineage (NCBI taxonomy): Bacteria > Bacillati > Actinomycetota > Actinomycetes > Pseudonocardiales > Pseudonocardiaceae > Saccharothrix > Saccharothrix mutabilis. The sequence continues at coordinate 278,399 of NZ_BAAABU010000004.1, read as the reverse complement.
GCGCGTACGCGACCAGCTCCTGCGGCGGGCGTCCGCGCAGGCCCAGCTGCTCGGCCGGGTCCGGTGACGTGCCGAACCGCAGCACCTCGTCGGCCAGGTCCGCGGGCAGCGCCACCGCGCCGGACGCCACCAGCGTCAACGCCTCCAGCAGCCGCAGCTGGTGCGCCTCGGGCTTGGCCAGCAGCACCTCGATGGCGTCGTGCACGCGCTGCCGCTCGCCGGGGTCGCCGGACGCGGCGGCCAGCGCGGTCACCGACGCCAGCGCGGCGGCGGCCTTGATCCCGTCGGCGCGCGACCGGAACACCGCGTTGAGCTTGCCGCGCACCCCTTCCAGGCCGGACGCGTCGAGCAGCTTGCGGCGCAACGCGCCCGCGGTGATCGCCGGCTCCGCGTCCAGGGCGGTCAGCGCGCACCGGATGCCGTACAGGTCGAGCTTCTCCAGCAGCCGCGTGCGCACGCCCACCGGCACGTCGCACTCCCAGCTCACGAACAGGTCCGCCGAGATCAGCATGGTCTCGCGGGTCGCGTCGTCCAGCTCGGCCAGCTTGCGCAGCGCGTCGGCGTCGGCCGAGGTGAACCCGCCGGTCTCGGTCGACTCCGCGACCAGGCCGATCACCGGCAGCACGTCCGCCACCCGCGGCTTGAGCGTGTGCGCCTGGCGTTCGGCGAGCAGCACCGCCGCCTTCCACGTGTCGCCGTCCGCGCCGTCCACGGTCTCCGCGGCGATGGTGTCGGCCTTGTTCAGCACGGCGATGGCGTTCACCGGGCCGGCCTCGCGGCTCGCCGTGGCGGCGGTGAACGCGGCCAGCGCCTGCTGGTCGTCCTGCCGCACGCCCTGGGTCACCACGTAGAGGACGGCTTCCGCGCCGGCGACCGCGCTGCGCGACACCGGGTCCAGCTCGTTGCCCAGCAACGCCTCCGTGCGCGCGACCGACGCGGCGTCCAGCGAGCCCAGGCCCGGGGTGTCGATCACGGTCAGGTCCCGCAGCACCGCGTTGGTCAGGTACGCCTCGATGTGCGAGACCCGCTCGACGTCCACGCCGAGGTCGGCCGGGATGCCCCCGTTCGCGTCGAACGGCAGCACCTGCTTGCGCCCGTCGGTGAACACCACCTCGATGCGGTCGACGGTCCCGTACTGGAAGCGCGTGACCAGCCGCGTGCACTCGCCCACGTCCGTCGGCGCGACCCGGCGGCCGATCAGCGCGTTGACCAACGTCGACTTGCCCGACTTGATCCGCCCCGCGACCGCGACCTGCAACGGCGCGGACAACCTGCGCAGCACCTCGCGGAACCCGGCGGCGGTGGTCGGCGACACCTGCGGTTGCAGCCGCACGCACAGGTTCGCCACGGCCGCCGAGAGCGGGCCGGCGAGCTGCTGCGCCTGCGCTGTCACGACGGAGATCGTGCCACGCGGGGTCCGGGTCCGGTTTCCGAACGGGCCGGTCGGGGTATTGCCAACGGCGGAGAGGGAGGTCACGTCATGGAACAGGGTTATGCCGTCTTCCTGCTGCTCGGCGTGGTTCTGGTGCTGATCGACGGCCAGCTGATCTACCGCAGCGGCCGGGCCTACATGAACCGGGCGTACGGCGACCCGGAAGCGGCCCGGTCCATGACGGCGCTCGCCACGGTGCTGTTCCACCTCGTGGTGCTGGGTCTGCTGGCGCTGGTGTCGATCATCACCGTGGACACCGGCGACCCGGTCAAGGACGTCGTCGTCAAGCTCGGCGTCGTGCTCCTGCTGCTGGCGCTGGTGCACGCGGTGACGATGATGATCCTGGGCCGCATCCGCGACCGGCAGCTCCAGCAGCAGCTGGCCGACGAGATGGCCGAGGAGCACCGGCTCTACGAGCGGGAGCACAACGTGCCGTCGCAGGCGGTGCGGTTCGAGCCGGTCCCGCCGGTGGACACCACGCGGGGCCGTCCGGTCGACACGACCCGGGTGGACCCCGCTCAGATCGACCCGAGGCAGATCAAGACGACTCGCTGAGACGATCACCGGACGGTGCGCCCACGCCATCCGTCCAGAGGATTAGCTGAGGTCAGACCGTGGCGCGACGCGCTCGGTCTGACCTCTCTTTAGGCTGGTGACGTGCGGCGGCTGAGCCTGTGGATGCGTGCTCACCCGGTGTTCGGGGACTCCCTGATCGCCGGGCTGCTGTTCGTGTTCGACCTCGGCGCGATGGTGTCCTACGGCGACGTGGTGACGCCGCCCACGCTGTTCTTCGTCTCGCTGCTGCTCATCGTCCCGGTGGCCTTCCGCCGCAAGTACCCGGTCGGGTCGAGCTACACGATCCTGGGTGGCGGCGTCATCCAGCTGCTCACCCACGGCACCCTGGAGACCGGCCTCGCCGTCCGGCCGGCCGACTTCGCGCTGGCCGTCGCGCTCTACACGATGGTCGCGTTCGTCGGCCGCCGACCGGCCCTGCTCTACGCGGGGTGGCTCGCGCTGGGCACCGTCGTGTGGGCGGTGGCGCGGGTCGGCGGGGTGCCCGAGGCCGTGTTCCTGGTCTTCCTGATCGTCGTGATCTTCGGGTTCAGCTGGGCGCTCGGCGAGTTCGTCGGCGCGCGGCGCGCCTACCAGCGGGAACTGGAGCAGCGGCTGAAGCTGCTGGAGACCGAGCGGGACCAGCAGGCGCGGATCGCGGTGGGCGAGGAGCGGTCGCGGATCGCGCGCGAGCTGCACGACGTCGTGGCGCACGCGGTGTCGGTGATGGTCGTGCAGGCCGACGGGGCCGGGTACGCGATCAAGTCGCAGCCCGAGCTGGCCGAGGCCGCCGTGCGGACCATCGCCGAGACCGGCCGGCAGGCGTTGACCGAGCTGCGCCGGCTGCTCGGCGTGCTGCGGCAGGAGGACCAGTCGGGCACGCAGTGGGCGCCGCAGCCGGGCGCCGGCGACCTCGCCGACCTGGCGGAGAACCTGCGCGCGGCCGGGCTGCCGGTGCGGCTGGAGACCTCCGGCGACCTCGCCGACCTGCCCGCCGGCCTGGGGCTGGGGCTGTACCGGATCGTGCAGGAGGCGTTGACCAACACGCTCAAGCACGCCGGGACCGGCGCGTCGGCGGTGGTCCGGGTCGCCCGCGCGGGGGAGCACGTGGCGCTGGAGGTCGTGGACGACGGGTTCGGCACGCCGCACGACCTGGTCGCGGTGTCCGGCGGCAACGGGTTGATCGGCATGCGCGAGCGGGCCGGTGTGCTGGGTGGCACGTTGGAGGCGGGTCCGAACCCGGGTGGTGGCTGGCGCGTCCGGGCCGTGCTGCCGGTGGTGCCGTCATAGGGTGGAGAGCGTGATCCGAGTACTGCTTGTGGACGACCAGGAACTGATGCGGATGGGCTTCCGCATGGTGCTCGGCGCGCAGGAGGACATCGACGTGGTGGGCGAGGCCGGCGACGGCCTCGACGCCGTGCACATGGCCGCGTCGCTCAAGCCGGACGTGGTGCTGATGGACGTGCGGATGCCGGTGCTGGACGGCGTGGAGGCGACCAAGCGGATCGCCGAGGCCGGCACGGCGAAGGTCCTGGTCATGACCACGTTCGACATGGACGAGTACGCGTTGTCGGCGTTGCGCAACGGCGCCTCGGGCTTCCTGCTCAAGGACACCCCGCCCGGTGACCTGGTCTCGGCGCTGCGGGCGGTGGCCTCCGGGGACGCGGTCGTCTCGCCGTCGGTGACCAAGCGGCTGCTGAGCCGGTTCCTCGGCGAGAGCGGCGGGGAGCTGCGGGACGCGGCCGTGCTGGAGGTGCTGACCGAGCGGGAGCGCGAGGTCCTGGTGCTGATCGCCAAGGGGCTGTCCAACACCGAGATCGCGCGCAAGCTGTTCCTGTCCGAGGCGACGGTGAAGACGCACGTGGGGCGCATCCTGGCGAAGCTGGACCTGCGGGACCGGGTGCAGGCCGTGGTGCTGGCCTACGAGACCGGGCTGGTCCGGCCCGGCGACGTCTGACCGGGCCGGACGCGGGCTCACACGCGTTCGATTGACTCGGTCAGCGGTACTTGGACGCGTCCACGGTCATCGGGTCCAAGTCGGCCTTGACCACGTCCTCGTTCCAGCGGCCCCAGTCCGGCTGGGTGCCGTCGATGTCGGTGAACCCGTACTCGCGCATGAGGGTCCAGGACGCCAGCGCCTGCCCGGTGAACCGGTGCCGGTCCGGGTCGGCGGCCAGCGCGGCGATCGCGCGGCCCACGTAGTGCGGGCTCTCCGCCATGACGAAGTGCGGCGACCGCGGCACCGCGTCCCGCCAGTTCTCCTCGGTGACGCCGAAGTGCGCCAGCATCTCCTCCGACCGCAGGAACCCCGGCGTGACGGCGACCGACGTGGCGCCGTGCTTGTCGACGTCCTTGGCCAGCACGCGGCCCATCCGCCGGACCGCGACCTTCACCGAGTCGTAGGCCAGCATGCCCGAGTAGTACTCGTCGTCGTCCCCGTCGGTGACCTCGACGACCAGCCCGCCCGGCTTGCGGATCACCAGCGGCACCAACCGGTGCAGCGCCACCAGGTGCGCGCGGACGCTGTTGTGCCACATGCCGAGCTGCTGGTCGAGGTCCACCTCCCAGAACGGCTTGAACTCGACCGCCTGCTCGCCGCCCCAGACGTCGTCCACCAGGATGTCGAGCTGTCCGTCCACTTCGGACTCGATGCGGTCGCGGAACGCGTCCACGTCCTCGATGACGGTGAAGTCGCACCGCACCGGGATGCCGCGCCCGCCCGCCGCGGTCACCAGCTCCGCGGTCTCCTCGATCGTCTCGTCCCGCCCGATGGGCGACTTCGCGGCGCGCGTCGACCGCCCGCCGACGAACACCGTCGCCCCCTTCGCCCCCAGTTCCACCGCGATGGCCCGCCCCGCGCCGCGAGTGGCCCCCGTGACCGCCGCGACCTTGCCCGCCAACGACATTCATCTCCCCTTCCACGCGTCCAGCACCGCGTCCACGTCCTCCGCGAGCCGATCGGCCAGCGCGCCGCGCGGCCGGACCGACCAGTCCATCGAGACGCCGAAGACCACCACCGTGAGCACCCGCGCCGCGCGTTCCGCGTCGGGCGCGTGCGGCAGGTCCGCCGCGCGCACCAGGGCGAGCACCGTGCGCTCGGTCGCCGCGTAGTGCTCGGCCAGCAGCGCCCGCAGGTCCGGGTCGATCAGGTCCACGCCGAGCTGCGCGAGGTGGTTGCCCGCCTCGACCGGGTCGGTCATGCCCTCGAACCACGTCAGCAACGCCCGCCGCAGCCCCTCGACCGGGTCGAGCCCCTCCGCCGCCGCGCGCATCCGGCGCTCGACGTCGGCGGTGGTCTGCCTGGTCAGCGCCCGGAGCAGGCCGGCCTTCGACCCGAACCGCTGCGCGACCGTGCCGACCGACACCCCGGCCTCGCGCGCCACGTCGGCGATCGTGAAGCCCGGCCCCCTGCGGCCGATCACGGTCGCGGCGGCGGTGAGGAGCCGTTCGTCGCTGATCGACCGCGGTCGTGGCACGCGGTTATTGAACCACGATTCATTAATGGCCGTCCACTAGGGTGACGCCGGTGAGTTGGAGACCTCGCCTCATCGCCCTGGACATCGACGGCACCATCACCCGAGTCGGTCAGGAGGAGGTCGCCCCCGCGGTCCGCGCGGCCATCCACCGGGCGATCGACCACGGCGCGCACGTGGTCCTGTCCACCGGCCGCAGCCTCATCGGGACCCGGCCGGTCGTGGACGACCTGGAGCTGCGCGGCACCACCGCGATCTGCTCGAACGGCGCGGTGTGGTGGGACACGTCGTCCCGCGAGGTGGTGCGGCAGGTCGCGTTCGACGCGCGGCCGACCGTCGAGCTGCTGCGGGAGCTGTTCCCCGGCGCGGTGTTCGCGACCGAGGTGACCGGCGAGGGCAACCGGTCGCTGGGCAGGTTCCCCGAGGGCGACCTGTGGGGCGTGGTGCGCGAGGTGGACGTGGCGGAGCTGACGGCGGAGCCAACGTCCCGGCTGGTCATGCGGTGGATCGACCGCACGCCGGAGGAGGTGTCGCTGCGGCTGACGGACGTCTCGCTGGGTGACGTGGCCTGGTGGGTGGACCACGGCGAGCCGTGGCTGACCGTCGCGCCGACGGGTGTGAGCAAGGGGTCGGCGCTGGAGCTGCTGCGCGCGGAGCTGGGGGTCGCGGAGTCCGACACCTTGGCCATCGGCGACGGGCACAACGACGTGGAGATGCTGCGCTGGGCGGCGCACGGGGTGGCGATGGGCCAGGCGCCGGCGACCGTGCAGGAGGTGGCGGACGCCGTCACCGGGACCGTGCTGGAGGACGGCGCGGCGGCCGTCCTGGACCGCTGGTTCGCGGCCTGACACCGGTCGGCGCCGGGTCCGGCCTCGATCAGCCCTCGTGGTGGGCGTGGCCCGCCGCGGTCGGGGAGAGCGTGCGCGGGGTGCTGTCCTCGGTGCCCGGTTCGACGATCACGAACTGGCCCATCATGCCCTTGTCCTCGTGTTTCAGGATGTGGCAGTGGTACATGTACGGCATCGTCGCGTCGGTGTGCCGGCCGAACGCCACCGCCAGGCGCACCTTCGTCTTGCCCGGCACGTAGACGGTGTCCTTCGGGCCGCGCAGGTGGGGCGGGGGTTCCGCACCGTCGATGTCGAGGATGCGGAACGCCACCTCGTGCACGTGGAAGTTGTGGTCGTAGGTGATGTTGTCGATCTCCCACACCTCGCGCGCGCCCGCCGGGACGACCTCGTCGATGCGGGCCGGGTCCATGTTCCGGCCGTTGATGTTCGAGCCGCCCAGCTTGAACGTCCTGGTCTTCGGGCCCGGCTCGACCGGCGGGCGGGCGGCGAGGGTCGCGGGCAGGGCCGGGCTCGGGGCGAGGGTGGCGGCGGCGCGCAGTTCGAGCAGGTCGTAGTCGCCGGCCTCGATCACCGAGTCGCCGTCGAAACCCTTGAGCAGCACCGTCTCGCCGGGCCGGAAGTCGACCACGACCTCGAACCGCTCGCCCGGACTGACCTTCACCCGGTCGACGGTCACCGGTTCGGGCAGGAGACCGGCGTCGGAGGCGATCACCTGGAACTCCCGGTTGTCGGCGAACCCGATGGTGAACACGTGGGCGCCGGCCCCGTTGAGGATGCGGAACCGCGTCCGCGACGCCTTGACCTCGAAGAACGGGCTGTGCGTGCCGTTGACGAGGACCTGGTCGCCGAGCAGGCCCCACGTGCCGCCGAAGTCCTCCTTCAACTGGCCGTCGGCGTCGAAGACCTTGTCCTGCACGATCAGCGGCACGTCGTCCACGCCGTAGGTGTGCGGCAGCTCGGCGGAGTGCTCGTCGTCGACGATGAACATGCCCGCGAGACCCCGGTAGACGTGCTCGGCCGTCACGCCGTGCGGGTGCGGGTGGTACCAGGTCGTCGCGGCGGGCTGGTCCACCGTCCAGGCCGGGGTCCACGTCCCGCCGGCGGCGATCATCTGGTGCGGGCCGCCGTCCATCGCGGCGGGCAGGCGCATGCCGTGCCAGTGCAGGGTGGACGCCTCGGGCAGGAGGTTCGTGACGGCCATCGCGACGCGGTCGCCGCGCCGGGCGCGCAGGGTCGGGCCGAGGTAGCTGCCGTTGATCCCCCACGTGCGGGCGGGCTGGCCCGGCAGGAACTCGGTCTCGCCCGGCCGCAGCGCCAGCGGGTAGCGCTTCACGCCGTCGGCGCCGGGCAGCGGGTCGAGCACCGGCGGGATGCGCAGCGGGTTGGTGAACGTGATGCTGCCGGTGTTGCCCGCCGCGCCGGTGCCGCAGCCCGCCAGGGCGGCGAGGGCCATCAGCCCGAGGAAGCCGCGTCGTCTCATGCCCCGGAATGCTGCTGGTCAGCGGGCTCCGGAAGCGTCGGCCCGGGACGGTAATCCCGGGCCTGCGACCACGGCGGTACGGCGTCAGCCCAGGGCGGTAGCCCGGCGCACGGCCTCCTCGACGTGCGCGGCGCTCGCGGGCAGCAACGGCAGGCGGACCTCCGCGGTCGGGATGCGGCCCTGCGCGTGCAGGACGCCCTTGATCACGGTCGGGTTCGGCTCGGCGAACAGCGCCCGCGACAACGCGCCGAGCGGTCCGGTGAGCGCGCGGACGGCCGTCAGGTCGCCCTTCTCCCACGCCTCGATCAGCTCGACGAACCGGCTGGTCGCGACGTGCGCGGAGGCCAGGATGCCGCCGTGGCCGCCGAGCGCGAGCAGCGGCGAGAGGAACGCGTCCTCGCCGCCGAGCACCGCGAAGCCGGCGGGCGGGTCGGCGAGCAGGTCCACGGTGTCGTCGGTGACGCCGCCGGGCGCGTGCTTGACGCCGATGACGTTCGGCAGCGCGGCGAGCCGGCGCAGCGTCGCGGCCGACAGGTGCTGGCCGGTGCGGTAGGGGATGTCGTAGACGACCAGGGGCACCGGGCTCTCGGCGGCGACCTTGGTGAAGTAGGCGACCACGCCCTCCTCGCCCGGCCGCAGGAACGGCGGGACCAGGGTCAGCGCGGCGGTCGCGCCCCGGCCGGCGGCGTCGCGCAGCGCCTCGGGCGAGTTCGCGCCGATGAGCAGCTGCGCGCCGCGCTCGTGGCAGACCCGGGCGGTCAGGTTGAGCACGGCCCGCTGCTCGGCGGGGGTGAGCGCGCCGGGCTCGCCGGTGGTGCCGAGCGCGACCAGGCCGGTCGCCCCGTCGGCCAGCACCTGGTCGGCCAGGGCTTCCACCGCGTCGAGGGCCACGCGGTCCTCGCGGTCGAACGGGGTGATCAGCGGGACGAACAGGCCGGTCAGCATGGTGCCAGGATGCGGTCCGGGAACGTGAAGCACCAGTTCGCGTTCCTCAACGAAAACGTAAGCTGGACTGATGCTCGACGTCCGCCGCCTGCGTCTGCTCCGCGACCTCGCCCACCTGGGCACGATCGCGGCGGTCGCTCAAGCTCATGCCTACACACCCTCGGCAGTCTCCCAGCAATTGGCGGCGCTGCAACGCGAAGCGGGCGTGCCGCTGCTGGAGCACACCGGCCGCCGGGTCACCCTCACCCCCGCCGGGACGGAGCTGGTCCGGCACACCGAGTCGATCCTCGCGACGCTGGAGGCGGCGTCGGCGACCCTGGAGGCGGCCCGCGCGGGCGTGTCCGGCACCGTCCGGATCGGCGCGTTCCCGACCGCCGTGCGCACCCTGCTGCCGGCCGCGCTGGTGGCGCTGGCCCGCGACCACCCGGCGCTGGACCTCATGGTGAGCGAGCTGGACCCGGTCGAGATGCCCGACGCGCTGCGCGACGGCCGGCTGGACGTGGCGCTGGTGCACGACTACGACATCGCGCCGGTCGCGCCGGACCCCGGCCTGGACTCCGTGCCGCTGCTGGACGAGACGGTGTTCCTGGCGGTGCCCGCGTCGTTCGAGACCGGGGACGCGCCGGTGGCGTCGGCGCGCGAGGCGGCGTGGGTGGCGGGCACGCCGGGGACGCTGTGCCACACGGTGGCGACCCGGGTGTGCGAGGCGCACGGCTTCACCCCGCGCGTGCGGCACCACGTGGACGACTTCACGGCGGTGTTGGCGCTGGTCGCGGCCGGTCAGGGGGTGGCGCTGGTGCCCGAGCTGGGTGCCGCGCAACCGTTTGCGGGTGTGCGGCTGGTGCCGCTGGACGTGTGCCGCCGGACCGCCATCGCCTACCGCCGGGGCGGGGGCGGGCACCCGGCGATCGCCGCCTGCGTCACCGCGCTGCGCCAGACCCCGCTGGACCGCGTACAACCCGGGCGGTAGGCGTCGGCCCCCGGCGGTACGCCCGTGGTGTCGGCGCCGGGCTGACGCGGCGACCGGGGGTGGCCGAGCAGGGTTCCCGGCATGAAGCGATTCGTTGTGGCGGTGGTGGCGGCGGCCGGTGTGGCGGTGGCGCCCGTGCAGGCCGTGGCTCATGAACGGCAGGCCCATGAAGGGCAGCGGGTGGACATCGCGGTCGGGGTTGGCGGGTTCGACGCGCCGAGCACGATCAGCGCGGGCGCGGTGACGTTCTCCGTGTCGACGAGCGATCCGGCCGGGGCGTGGCTGGGCCTGGTCCGGCTCCGGGCCGGGGTCTCGCGCGAGCGGTACCTCGCCGACCTGACCCGGGCGATGGGACCCGAACCCGTCGAGGGCGGCAGGGCCGTCGCGAAGGACGCCGAGATGCTGGGCGGGGTGGCGGTGGCCCGGACCCCGGCCGCCGTGACGGTCCGGGTGTCGCCGGGCGACTACCTGCTGGTCGACTTCCGGGACGTCGGGCTGCCCGACCTCGCCGACCGCGTCCGGCCGGTGCGGGTCGTGCCCGGTCCCGGGGGTGGGCACGGGCCGGCGGACCAGGTCGTGGTGGTGCTGGACGGGCGGTTCGTCGCGCCCGCCGCGATCAGCGGGTCGGTGCGGGTGGTCAACCTGTCGCCGCACGTCAACGAGGCGATGCTGATGCCCGTCCGGCCCGGCACGACCGACGCCGACCTCGGGGCGTTCTTCCGCGGCACCGGGCCCGCGCCGTTCACCGGCGGGCCGACCGGCGTGGTGCCGCTGTCGCCCGGCCGGTCCGCGGTGCTCGACGCCGACCTCCCCGCCGGCCCGTACGCGCTGGTCACGTGGGTCACCGACACCCGGACGGGCAGGATGTTCGCGGCGGACGGGATGCGTGCGCTGGTGAGGGTGGGGGGCTGACGTGTCGCGAGTGCCACTGGCCGACGTCGCGCTGGGCGGTGGGCTCGCCGTCCTCGTGCTCGGGACGAGCCTGCTGGAGGTGGGGCCGCCGGGACCGGCCGGGTCCACCGGCTGGGGCGCGATCGGGCTGGCGGTGGCGCTCGCCGCGGCCCTGGCGGTGCGCCGCCGGGCGCCGGTGCTGACGTTGGTGGCGGCCAACGCGGTGACCGCCCTGTGGTTCGCGTTCGACTACCACGGCCGGCTGGTCACCGCGTCCGCCCTGATCGCCTGCTACACCCTCGCGGCCCACCGGGGCTGGAAGGCCGGGGTGCTCGGCGGCGTCGCCACGGCGGCGGTCACGGTCCTCACCGTCCGCTTCACCCTGGGCGGCCAGTGGTTCTCCGACCAGGTCCTCAACGCGATCCCGCTGGAGGCGGCGGCGACCGCCCTGGGCGCGGCGGTGTTCTCCCACCGCGCCTTCGCGGCCGGCGCCCGGGAGCGGGCCGAACGCATCGCGCAGGCCAGGTCCGACCAGGCCAAGGCGCAGGCCGCCGAGGAACGCCTGGTGATCGCCCGCGAGCTGCACGACGTCTTCGGGCACACGATGGCCGCGATCAGCGTGCAGGCCGGCGTGGCCGTGCACGTCATGGAACGCCGGCCGGAGCAGGTCGTGGCGGCGTTGAACGCGATCAAGCGGATCAGCGACGACGGCCTGGCCGAGGTGCGCGTGCTGCTGGGCGTGATGCGTTCCGACGAAACCCGCACGCTGACCGCGTCCGGCGGCTTGAAGCACCTGGACAAGCTGCTGGACGTGCCGGGCGTCTCGGTGGAGCTGACGACGGACGACCCGAGGCCCCTGCCGCTGGCCGTGGACCTGGCCGCGTTCCGGATCATCCAGGAGTCCCTGACCAACGTCCGCCGCCACGCCCGCGCCACGCGGGTCCGGCTGGAGTTGACCTATCGTGCGTCCGAGCTGGAAGTGGTGGTCCGGGACAACGGGACCGGCGCGGGCACCGGCACCGGCCACGGCATCGAGGGCATGACCGCGCGGGCCCACGCCCTCGGTGGCGCCCTCACCGCCGGCCCGGTCGAGGGCGGTTTCGAGGTCCGCTGCGTGCTGCCGGTGGAGGGGGACGCGTGATCAGGGTGCTCATCGCCGACGACCAGGCGCTGGTGCGGGGCGGCTTCCGGGTGCTGGTGGACAGCGAACCGGACATGACGGTGGTCGGCGAGGCGGCGGACGGCGGCACGGCGGCGGCGCTGGCCGCGCAGCTGAAGCCCGACGTGGTGCTCATGGACATCCAGATGCCCGGCGTGGACGGCCTGGAGGGCATCCGGCGCATCGCCGCGGACCCGGCGTCCAGCGGGGTGCGGGTCCTGGTCCTCACCACGTTCGACGAGGACGACTACGTGGTGGCGGGTCTCACGGCGGGAGCCAGCGGGTTCCTGCTGAAGAACACCGACCCGGCCCAGCTGCTGCACGGCATCCGGGTGGTGGCGGGCGGCGAGGAACTCCTGTCGCCCGGCCTGACCAAACGCCTGCTGTCCCGCGGCGCGCCGCGGTCCGCGGTCGACCACGACGCGTTCGCCCAGCTCACGGCCCGCGAGCGCGAGGTCGTCGCCCTGGCCGCGCAGGGGTTGAGCAACGAGGAGATCACCCGGGAGCTGGTGATCAGCCCGGCCACCACCAAGACCCACATCAGCCGGGCCCTGGCCAAGCTGGGCGCCCGCGACCGCGCCCAACTGGTGGCCCTGGCCTACCAGCACGGCCTGGTGAAGCCCTAGCCCCGAGGACCACCCGGGTGCCGACTCAGGGAAGCACTCAGGGTGATCACGGATTACTACAACCGAGGTAGCGGCCACGATAAGACTGAAGTCGCACCCACGAGTCAACTACAGACCGATGTGGTCGACCCCCCGGACCGGGCAGAGTTCTCGCCGAGACCGGGGGATGTGCCGTCCAGGGGAGAAACCATGATCGAGGCGATCGGCCTCACCAAGCGCTACGGGAACACGGTGGCGGTGGACAACCTGTCGTTCACCGTCGCGCCGGGTCGCGTCACCGGGTTCCTCGGGCCCAACGGCGCGGGCAAGTCCACCACCATGCGGATGATCCTCGGCCTCGACCGGCCGACGTCGGGCAAGGTGCTCATCGACGGCAAGCCCTACACGCAGCTCGACCGTCCACTGCGGACCGTCGGCGCGCTGCTGGACGCCAAGTGGGTGCACCCCAACCGGTCCGCCCGCGCGCACCTGGAGTGGCTCGCCAAGTCCAACGGCCTGCCCTCGCGGCGGGTGGACGAGGTGCTGGACCTGGTCGGCCTGACCAAGGTGGCCAAGCGGCGCGCCGGCGGGTTCTCGCTGGGCATGTCGCAGCGGCTGGGCATCGCGGGCGCGCTGCTGGGCGACCCGAAGGTGCTGCTGTTCGACGAACCGGTCAACGGCCTGGACCCGGAGGGCATCCTCTGGATCCGCCAGTTCATGCAGGGCCTGGCCGCCGAGGGCCGCACCGTGCTGGTGTCGAGCCACCTGCTGTCGGAGATGGCGCTCACCGCGTCCGACCTGGTCGTGATCGGCCGGGGCAAGCTGATCTCGCAGTCGACCACCACGGAGTTCGTGGAGCGCTCGACGGAGAACACGGTGCGGGTGCGCAGCCCGCACGCCGACAAGCTCGGCGCGATGCTGCTGGACAAGGGGTTCACCGTCCGCGAGGGCGAGGACGGCGCGCTCACCGTGTCGGGTGCGACCAGTGACCAGGTGGGTGACATCGCGGCGTCCGCCGGCGTGGTGCTGCACGAGCTGAGCCCGCAGCGGGGTTCGCTGGAAGAGGCGTTCATGCAGCTCACCGGTGATTCTGTCGAGTACCACGCGGCCGAGACGGGGAAGTGACGACCGAGATGACTCTGCTCGCTGTCGAACGGATCAAGCTGTTCACCACCCGCTCGCCGTGGTGGTGCATGCTCCTGGCCCTGGGGCTGTCGATCGGCTTCACCGCGATCATCGCGGCGAACTCGACCGAGGGCGCGATGCCGGTGGTCGCCTCGGCGTTCATGTACCAGTTCGGCCTGATGGTGATCATGGTGATGGCCGCGCTGGCGATCACCACCGAGTACCGGTTCGGGACGATCAAGGCGACGTTCCAGGCGGTGCCCGACCGGGTCTCGCCGCTGGTGGCCAAGGGCGTCGTGGTGGCGTTGCTGTCCGCCGCGGTCGGCCTGCTGGTCGGGTTCGGCTCCTGGGGGCTGAGCTGGCTGATCGTGTCCGACCACTCGCAGCTCGCGCTGGAGAGCGCGAACGACTGGCGGCACGTCCTGGGCATCTCGCTGGTCTTCGCGGCCGGCTCGCTGCTCGCGCTGGGCGTGGGCACGCTGGTCCGCCAGACCGCCGGCGCGGTGTCGATCATCCTGGTGTTCGCGCTGCTGGTGGAGAACCTGGTCACGCTGATCCCCAAGATCGGCGACGACATCCAGAAGTGGCTGCCGTTCACCGTGGCCAACAAGTTCGTGCTGGGCGAGTCGGACGGCAGCGGCATCCCGGAGAACGCGGGGCCGCCGGTGCCGGGCGAGCTGTCGCCGTGGGGGTCGCTGGCCTACTTCGCGGCCATCGCGCTGGCGTTCTTCATCGTGTCCCTCGTGGTCGCGAAGCGCCGGGACGCCTAGTCGTGGTACCCCGTCCGGGCGGAATCGGGGCCGGCCGGGCGGGAACGGGGGAAGGGGGAGGTCCGGGTCGCCTTTCGGGGAGGTGGCCCGGACCTCCGTCGTTTAGGTTCGCCTCACGGATCGGACAGGAGCTGTCATGATCGAAGCGACCGGACTCACCAAGCACTACGGGCGCACCGTCGCGGTGGACGACCTGTCGTTCACCGTCGGGGCCGGCCGGGTCACCGGGTTCCTCGGCCCCAACGGCGCGGGCAAGTCCACGACCATGCGGATGATCCTCGGGCTCGACCGCCCGACCCGCGGCAAGGTCCTCATCGACGGCAGGACCTACCACGAGCTGCACCGCCCGCTGGGCACCGTCGGCGCCCTGCTCGACGCGAAGTGGGTGCACCCCAACAGGTCCGCGCGGGCGCACCTGCTGTGGCTCGCGAAGTCCAACGGCATCCCCGCGCGGCGCGTGGACGAGGTGCTCGAACTCGTCGGCCTGACCCAGGTGGCCAAGCGCCGCGCCGGCGGGTTCTCGCTGGGCATGTCGCAGCGGCTGGGCATCGCGGGCGCGCTGCTGGGCGACCCCAAGGTGCTGCTGTTCGACGAACCGGTCAACGGCCTGGACCCCGAGGGCATCCAGTGGATCCGGCAGTTCATGCACCGGCTGGCCGACCAGGGGCGGACCGTGTTCGTGTCCAGCCACCTGCTGTCGGAGATGGCGCAGACCGCCCAGGACCTGATCGTCATCGGGCGCGGCCGGCTGATCGCCCAGACCAGCACCGAGCAGTTCATCAAGGACGCCACCGAGGACGCCGTGCGCGTCCGCTCGCCGCACCTGGACCGGTTGCGCGAGCTGCTGCCCCGCGAGGCGCGGGTCACCGACGGGGACGGCTCGCTGGTCGTCCACGGCCTGGAGTCGGCGCGCATCGGCGAGCTGGCCGCGCTCAACGGCATCACGCTGCACGAGCTGAGCCCCCAGCGCGGTTCGCTGGAGGAGGCGTTCATCCAGCTGACCAAGGAATCCGTCGAGTACCAGGCACAGGAGTAGCGGCCGAATTCACCGACCGGTTCACCACTGCGTGCGTTTCCAGAATTCTTCCGGGGGCGGTGGAATTTCCCGGTGGACCGGCGGCGGCGGGTCCGGCCGGCGCGTCCGGGACAACAGCGCACCGGCGACGGCGACGCCGACGAGAACGGCCAGCAAGCCGCCGAGGACGATCCCGGCGCGGGCCCCGTCGCCCCAGGCGGGCCCGTTGACGGCGCGTTCGGCGCGCGGCTCGGACGACGTCGGCACGGGCTCGGCGGTGGTGCGCGGCGGCGGGGACAGCGGGTTGCGCTGCACGTCGGCGACGTCGGCGGTGATCGCCGCGACCGGGTCGACCTGGCCGAAGCCGGTGGTGTCGTCGCGGCCCGGCACGCCGGCGTCGGTCGCGGTCGTGATCAGGCGGTTCACCACGCTGGCGGCGTTCATGTCCGGGTAGGTGGCGCGGACCAGGGCCGCCGCGCCGGACACCAGGGCGGTCGCGGCGGACGTGCCGTCCATCTCGGCGTACCCGGTGTCCACGACGGACCTCGGCACCGCGGACACGATCCCCTTCGCGGGCGCGGCCAGCACCGTCTCCGGGCCGGTGTTGGACGAGCCCCACGGCACCAGGTCGCGCTCGGTGCCGGCGACGGCCAGCACGCCGCGGATGTTGGCGGGCGCGCCGATGCGCTCGACGCCGTCGTTGCCGGTGCCCGCGACCACCACGACGTCGTGGTCGAACGCGTGGTTCACGGCCCGCAGCAGGTCGGGGGTGAGGGTGGCCTCGGAGGTCAGGGACAGGTTGACCACGTCCGCGCCCTGGTCGACGGCCCAGGTGATGCCCTCGGCGACCGCCGTGGTGGTGAACTTCGCGCCGTCCGAGCCCACCGACACCGGCAGGATCGTGGCCTCCGGCGCGACGCCCTGCGCGCCGCCGTCGACGCCGCGGCCGGCGATCAGGGCGGCCATCGCGGTGCCGTGGCCGTCGGTGTCCTCGGTGCCGCCGGTGCCGGTCGCGGAGCCGAACCCGGCGCCCGGCAGCACGGCGCCGCCGGCCAGGTCGGGGGCGGTGACGTCCACGCCCGAGTCCACGACGGCCACGACGACGCCCCGGCCGCGGGAGTACTCGTGCGCCTTCGGCACGGCCAGCGCGTCCAAGTGCCACTGTTGGTCGCGGATCGTCTGCGCGTGCGCCGGCGGCGGGGCGCACAGCCCGATCAGGAGCGCGACGAGCAACGCCCGGCGGAGCATCCCCGGAATTCCCCCTGTGGTCGAGATCACAACGCTATTCCATGTCTCGGATGTTTCAACGGAGTTCCACCCGGCAATCGGAGTAAGGGGTTCGTTAAGAGCCCGTGAACTCCGGCACAGCACCATGACAAGAACGCGTGGACCCGGTCAGATGGAAAGCAGGGAATCGCGAGGCGGCGATCGTCCGCACGCGAATTCCGATACCCCCCGTCAAGGAACCCTCCGGAGGTGAACCCGTGACGGTGCTTGATCCAGACCTGAACGCCGACTCGTCGGCTACCGGGTCGACGAACCTGCCACGGCAACGCGACCACGCCCTTCGCGTCGAACCGATGATGGCACTGGAATGGTCGCACGCGGTCGAACCCGCGGGCGGTGTCGGGATCGCCACGACGCCGGCGCAGACCCGCCGGGCGTGGCTGCACCGGGCCGACGAGCAGCAGGTGCTGGCGTTGTTCCGGGCCGTGGGCGCGGACGCCCCGGCCCCGTGGTGGCTGCGGGCGCTGGCCCGCGGCAAGCTGCCCTCGCGGGCGGCGGGCTTCGCGGTCGAGGACGAGGTGACCGACCTGCTCGCCGACCGGCCGGGCTGGGTCTTCGTGCCGTGGGCCGCCGACGGCGAGGTCGGCTACTGGGAGTTCGTGCCCTCCGAGAGCGGCGTCTACGGGCCCGCCGAACCGACGACCGTGCAGTTCACCGACCGGCACCCCGGCTGGGTGGACCTCCTGCCGGCGCACCGGGGACCCGGGACGCGGCAGCCGATCGCGTTCACGCCGGCCGCGCTGCGTGAGCAGATCGAGGACCTGGAGAACATCGCGTAACCGGTCGCTGCTTAGGCTGTGCGCCTGTGACGTCCAGCCAGCGCCCGCCGCACCACCGTTCCGTCGTCAGCTACGTGCAACGCGGGGAGCGGATGACCGTCGGGCAGCAGCGCGCGTGGGACCGCCACTGGGAGCGCTTGGGCCGCGAGGTCAAGGCGCTCCCGGCCGGTCCCGTCGACTTCGCCGCGTGGTTCGAGCGCGACGCCCCCGTGCTGCTGGAGATCGGTTCCGGCATGGGCGAGACGACGGCGCAGCTCGTCGCGGCGGCCCCGGACCTCAACTACGTCGCCGTCGAGGTCTACAAGCCGGGCCTCGCGCAGTTGCTGATGCGCGCCGAGGCGCTGGGCGCGACCAACCTGCGGGTGCTGCGCGGCGACGCCGTGGACCTGCTCACCGACCACGTCGAGCCCGGCACGCTGAGCGGCGTGCGGATCTTCTTCCCCGACCCGTGGCCCAAGAAGAAGCACCACAAGCGCCGGCTGGTGCAGCCGGAGTTCGTGCGCCTGGTCGCCACGCGGCTCGAACCGGGCGGCACGCTGCACCTCGCGACGGACTGGGAGAACTACGCCGAGCAGATGCTGGAGGTCTGCTCCGCCGAGCCGCTGCTGCGCAACCGGTACGACGGGTGGGCGCCGCGGCCGGAGTGGCGGCCGGTGACGAAGTTCGAGCAGCGGGCGGTCGAGGAGGACCGGGTCAGCCACGACCTGGTGTTCGACCGGATCGAGACCACCTGACCGTGTCATAAAGCCACGTCATCGAGTGGTCGAGACGGCGACGGTCGGTCGTTTCGTCACCCCATCGGGTGGGCTGTGTTGATCACCCGGTGTGCCCCGTCTGGCAGTGACGGGTGACGTCGTTCCGCAACTACGGTTGCCGCCCGTGACCGTCGTAGACAACGAACCGATAACGCTCGACATCGACGCGGCGGAGGGCTTCCTCCGCATGTTCCACATCGCCCACCCCGAGGCCGGACCCGTCGGACCCCGCCTGGCGGAGGTCCGCGACGAGATCGCCGAGACCGGCACCTACCGCCACACCACCGCCGAGCTGTCCTACGGCACGCGCATCGCGCTGCGGGACAGCGGCTGGTGCACCAGCGGCGTCCCGTGGCGGCGGCTCAAGGTCCGCGACCTGCGCGGCTACCGCAACGCCGCCGCCGTCGCCGGCGAGTGCGTGGAGCACCTGCGGCTGGCCACCAACGGCGGCGAGGTCCGCCCGCTGGTCACCGTGTTCGCCCCGGACACCCCCACCGCGCCCGGCCCGTGCATCTGGAACGAGCAGCTCGTCCGGTACGCGGGTTACGCCGACGGCACCGGCGACCGGCGCTACGCCGCGTTCACCGAAGCCGTGCGGGGCATGGGGTGGCGGCCACCGGAGCGACCCGGCCGGTTCGACGTGCTGCCGCTGGTCGTGGAGACCGCGCACGAGGGGCCGAAGCTGTTCACCATCCCGCCGGACGTGGTGCACGAGGTGTGCCTGGAGCACCCCGAGCTGCCGTGGTTCGGCTCGCTGGGCCTGCGCTGGCACGCCGTCCCGCTGATCACCAACATGAAGCTGTGCATCGGCGGCGTCACCTACCCCGCCGCCCCGTTCAACACCTGGTTCGTCGGCTCCGAGGTCGGCACCCGCAGCCTCGCCGACGAGGGCGGCTACGGCGCCGCGCGGCCCGTCGCCGAAGCCCTGGGCCTGGACACCTCCGCCGAGCGCACCCTGTGGCGCGACCGCGCCGTGGTCGAGCTGAACCGGGCCGTCCTGCACTCGTTCGACCTCGCCGAGGTCACCATCACCGACCACCACGCCGAGTCGCTGCACCGCCTGTCGTGGCTGCGCTCCCGGCAGCGGGCGTCGACCAACCGCCCCGCGTTCCGCCTGGAGGCCTCCGCCGCCCGCCGGGCCCGCACCGGCGGCCCCGCGCGCTTCTCCAACGCGGCCCTGGAAACCACCCGACCGCATTCCCCCGGGCGCCTCGCCGAACTGCTGCGCCGCCGCGCCGAGGGGTGACGGCTCACCGCTGCGAATCCACCAGCACTCCGGCGATCGCCATCAGGACCAGCACCAACAGCCCCAGCACCGCACCGGCCCACGTCGCCACTACCGCGAACATGTCGTTCCTCCGTTCCCCGACCTGCCCATCCAGAGTCACCCGCGCGCACGTCGTCCGACATCGGCCACAGGGGTATTTCGCCACGCGTTCGGGTCAGTCCCGCGGATGACGACCCTCCCCGACCGGGGGAGGACGCGGGATCAGCCGTGAGGACATACGGTGACCTCCCGTGGAGAGCACTCACCTCGGCTGGCGCACCCTGGCCAAGCGCCAGTGGCCGCTGGCGTGTGCGCTGCTCTTCTTCGCCGGCAGCGAGACCCTGAGCGACGGGACGTCCTGGTGGCAGCTGCCCGGCACGGCCGTGGTGTGCGCGCTGGCCGTGCTGTCCCCGCGCCGGCCGTTCGACGCGGCCCTGGGCGCCGCCACGGCGCTGCTCGCGTCGTCGTTGGTGCTGGACGTGGTGGACGAGACCGCCGGTCCGGCCGTGCTGGTGGGCGGCGCGACGCTGTCCGAGGGCGCGGCGACGATGGCGCTGATCGCCATCCTGGTGCGCCAGGCGCCGCTACTGCGCGTGCTCGTCGGCGTGGTGGCACTCGTCCTCGCGGTGGGGTTCACCCAGCCACTCCGCCCGTCGTACTGGGAGCGGTACTACTCGGACGTCGACTACTCGGGGCCCACGTTCTGGCAGCAGGTGCTGGCGGGGACCATCCTGCTCGTGCTGTCGGTCGGCACCGGCCTGTACTTCCGGGCGCGGGACCGCGAGCGCGCGACGACCCTGCGGGCCGAGGTGGCCGCCGCGCAGCACGCCGAGCGGATGGCGCTGGCCCGCGAGCTGCACGACGTGGTGGCGCACTACGTGACCGGGATCGTCGTGCACGCCCAGGCCGCGCAGGCGGTGCCGGCGGCGGCGCAGGAGGTGCTGCCGATCATCGCGCAGAGCGGCAACGAGGCGCTGACCGCGATGCGGCGCCTGGTCGGCACGCTGCGCGGGTCGGAGACGGACGCCGCGCCGGCCGCGACCAGCGACCTGGCCGACGACGTGCGGCAGGTGGTCGCCCAGTCGGGGCAGCCGGTGCGGCTGTCGCTGGACCTGCCGTCGGAGGTGCCGCCGTCGCTGGGTCGGTCGGTGCTGCGGCTGGTGCAGGAGTCGCTGACCAACACGCGCAAGCACGCCGAGGGCGTGACGGCGGTGGACGTGTCGGTGGCGGTGGACGGCGGGGTCGTGCACGTGGTGGTCGCCGACGACGGACGCGCGCCCAAGGCCGCGCCGGTCGGTGGGTCCGGCGGGTTCGGGCTGGTGGGGATGCGGGAGCGGGTCGAGCTGCTGGGCGGCACGTTCGCGGCGGGGCAACGGCCGGCCGGGGGCTGGGAGGTCCGGGCGGCGCTGCCCATCGCCGAGTGACCCGGGAGCAGAGGTCGCGGGTAGCGCGGCGGCTCGGGCGGGGCGGCTCGGCGCGGGTGCGGGCGGTTCGGGCGTGCGGAGCTGATCCGGTGCGGCAGGATCGGGGCATGTCGTTGCGCCTGCACGCCCCCGTGGTCCTGCCCTGCGATCCGTCCTGCACCGTGCTGCGGGACGCGGTGGTCGACGTCGTGGACGGCCGGATCACCCACGTCGGCCCGGCCGCCGACGCGTCCCCGTTCGACGGCGAGGTGCGCCGGCTGACCGGCATCCTCATGCCCGGCCTGGTCAACACGCACGCGCACAGCCCGATGGTGGTGCTGCGCGGCCTGGGCGGCGACCTGCCGCTGCTGCGGTGGCTGCGCGAGGCCATGTGGCCGGCCGAGGCGAAGATGTCCCCGACCGACATCGGCGCGGGCATGCTGCTGGGCGCGGTGGAGATGCTGCGCAACGGCGTCACCACCAGCTCCGAGATGTACTTCCACGGCCCCCAGCTGACCCAGGCCGTCCTCGACGCCGGGTCCCGCGTGGTGTTCGGCGCGGCGATCATGGACCTGCCCGGCCTGCCGTGGCGGCCGATGACCGACGAGATCACCCGGTGGATCGACGCCGACGGGCTCCGGTTCGGGCCGCACGAGCGGATCGAGCTGTCCTACGGGCCGCACTCGGCGTACCTGATCGCGCCCGAGGCGCTGGGCGAGATCGCCGGTCTCGCGCGCGACCGGGGCGCGTTGCTGCAGATCCACGTGGCCGAGTCGCCGGAGGAGGACGTCGACCAGCGGGCGGCGTTCGGGTCGGTGCCGAAGCTGCTGGAGCAGGCGGGCGTGCTCGGCGGACGGGTGCTGTCGGCGCACTCGGTGCACCTGTCGCCCGAGGACGTCGCGATCTACGCCAAGCACGGTGTCGGCGTCGCGCACTGCCCGGGGTCGAACACCAAGCTGGCGTCCGGCATCGCGCCGATCCGGTCCTACTTGGACGCGGGCGTGTCGGTGGGCCTGGGCACGGACGGGCCGGCGTCCAACGACGACCTGGACCTGTTCGAGGAGGCGCGGCTGGCGGCCCTGCTGGCCCGCGTGACCACGCTCGACGCGACCGCCATGCGCGCCGCCGACGCGTTGCTGCTGGCCACCCGCGGCGGCGCGGCGGCGTTGGGGCGCGAGGACATCGGCGCGCTGGAGGCCGGGCGGTGGGGCGACTTCGTGCACGTGGACGTGGACGACCCGGCGTTCGCGACCGGCTTGGACGCGCCGGACGACCAGGTGCTGGCGAACCTGGTGTGGGCGTCGGGGACGCGGCGGGTCAAGGACGTGTGGGTCGCCGGGGAGCAGGTCGTGGCC
Source organism: Saccharothrix mutabilis subsp. mutabilis (assembly GCF_039521145.1). Lineage (NCBI taxonomy): Bacteria > Bacillati > Actinomycetota > Actinomycetes > Pseudonocardiales > Pseudonocardiaceae > Saccharothrix > Saccharothrix mutabilis. Next base: position 256,288 of record NZ_BAAABU010000004.1, on the reverse strand, counting down.
GACGGCGAGACCACCCGCGTGGACCGGCGGGCGGCCCAGGCGGGTGTCGCGGCCGTCTCGAAGCGGTTGCGCTAGCGCGGTCGGGGGCGGACGACGATCTCGGTGACGTGGGCGTCGTCCGCCGCTGTCACGGCCGTGTGCACGGCGTCGGCGACGGACTCCGGGCGCAGGTACAGGTCCGGCTGGTAGTCGCCGGCCTCCTGGCTGCGGACGCCGCGCTGCATGTCGGTGGCCGTGCGGCCGGGGTAGACGGTGGTGACCCGCAGGTCGGTCTCCTCGGCCCGCAGCACCTCGGCATAGGCGTGCAGGGCGAACTTGCTGGCGGCGTAGACGCCCCAGTTCGCGTTGGCCTGCCGACCCGCGCCGGAGTTGATCAGCACGACGTGGCCGCGGGCGGCGCGCAGCAGCGGGAGGGTCAGCCGGGTCAGCTCGGCGACGGCGATGACGTTGAGGTCGAGGGTGCGCCGCCAGGTGTCGGCGCTCGCCTCGGCCAGCGGACCGAGTTCGGCGATGCCGGCGCTGTGGACGAGGACGTCGAGCCGGTCGAGCCCGGCGACGGCTTCGGCGAGCCTGTCGTGGTCGGTCAGCTCGACGGGCCACGGCGTCCCGACCCCGGCCTCGGCGAGGGCTTGCTCGTCCCGGCCGCCGAGCAGCAGGTCGTGGGTGTCGGCGAGGCGGCGCGCGATGGCGAGCCCGATGCCTCGGGACGCGCCGGTGATCAGGGCCAGGGGTCGATCGGTCATGCCCGGAACCCTAGGTCGTGCTCGCCCCAGACGTTGGGTTCGACGTAGACGCCGAGGTCGAGGGCGGGCAGGAGCAGGTCGGGCCGCTGGGCGGGGGTGACGACGGACAGCCCCACCGACACGCTCCCGGTACGTCGACGCGGCCTCCGGCCCCCGGCTTCCATTCTCCCACGGGGGACCGACAATTCCGGCCTGGTTCGCGCGGAAGCGATGACACGGCGGGCGAGGTCCGGGCGGCAGCGGCGGCAGATCCGGGCGGCACCGGCGGCAGGTCCGGGCGGCAGCGGCGGCAGGGCGGCGGCAGGCCCGGGCGGCGGCGGCAGCGGCGGAGCGCAGGCGGCGGCGGAACGCAGGCGGCGGCGGAACGCAGGCGGCGGCGGCAGCGGCCGGGGCGGGGGGCGGCGAGCAGGGTAGGCGCGGCAGGCGGGCTTGGCGCGGCGGAAGCGGTGTGTGGCAGGCGAGCAGCCGGGGGCGAGGCGGGTGGGGCGGTGGGGCTTGGCTGAGCGTGGCGGCGCGGTGGAGCGGGTGGGGTAGCGGGCCCGGGCGTGGGGTGCACGGCCGGGCCCGCTGGGGGTCAGCCGCAGATGCGGCCCTTGTCCTTCTTCCACGCCACCACCACGGACGGGCGCGGCTGGGTGGCGCCGCCGTCCGGCCAGTGGGACGCCGGGTTGGCCGCCGACGCGCCGTCGATCTCGCCCGGGTGCTGCACCGACACCAGCACGAAGTCGTCCTCCACGACCGGGCCGCAGGTCTCCGCGCCCTTCGGCACGGTCAGGAACTGCTTCACCCGGCCGCGGTACTTGCCCTCCACCGGCACGGCGAAGAGGCCGTCGTTGGACTTCAGGGCGTTGCCGTCGGTGGAGATCCACAGGTTGCCCTGCGAGTCGAACGCCACGTTGTCCGGGCACGAGATCGGCGACACCTGGGTCTTGTCGTACCCGCCGAAGTACGTGTCCGCCGCGTTCGGGTCGCCGCACACCAGCAGCAGCTTCCACGAGAAGCTCGTCGCCGTGTTGTCGCCGCGGCGCTCCTCCAGCTCCAGCACGTGGCCGTGGCGGTTGTTCAGGCGCGGGTTGGGCTCGGTGGCGCCTTCCTTGCCCGCCTTGCCGCGGTCGGTGTTGTTCGTGAGCGCGGCGTAGACGCGGCGGTTGCGCGGGTTCGGCTCGACGTCCTCCGGGCGGTCCATCTTGGTGGCGCCGGCCTTGTCCGCGGCCTGGCGGGTGAAGATGTAGACCTCCTCGGCGGTGAAGCCCTCGACGAAGGACTTGTCGCCCGACGCCAGCGGGATCCACACGCCCGAGCCGTCGAACTCGCCGTCCGCCGGGAGCTTGCCGGTGCCGTCGATCTCGGCGGCCGGGCTGTCGCCGGTGAACTTCGCGACGTACAGCGTGCCCTTGTCCAGCAGCTTCTTGTTGTGCTCGCGGGCGTGGCGGCTGTTGCCCGGCTTGTACCGCTCGTCGGAGACGAACTTGTACATGTAGTCGAACCGCTCGTCGTCACCCATGTACGCGACCACGCGGCCGTCGCGGGCGACGATGACGTTCGCGCCCTCGTGCTTGAACCGGCCCAGCGCGGTGTGCTTGACCGGGGTGGAGGTCGGGTCGAGCGGGTCCACCTCGACGACCCAGCCGAAGCGGTTGGGCTCGTTGGGCTCCTGCGCCACGTCGAACCGCTTGTCGAACCGCTCCCACTTGCGGGTCGTCGCGCCGCCGGACATGCCGTAGCGCGCGAGCCGCGCCTTCTGCACCGGGTCGGTGACGGTGCCCGCGTTGGCGAAGTACTGGTTGAAGTTCTCCTCGCCGGACAGGATCGTGCCCCACGGCGTCACGCCGCCCGCGCAGTTGTTCAGCGTGCCGAACACCTTGGTGCCGGTCGGGTCGGCGGAGGTCTTCAGGTGCTGCGAGCCGGCGGCCGGACCGGTCAGCTCGAACTCCGACTTCACCGTGATGCGGCGGTTGAAGTGCTTGTCCACCTTCGGGACCAGCTTGCCGCTGCGGTGGTCGCGCTCGACCACGACGACCGACAGGCCGTGCGCGGCCCACGCGATCTCGGTCTGCTCCTTGGTCGGGTTGTTCGAGTCCCAGTTCTTGAACAGGAACTCCTCGGACGTGTACTCGTGGTTGGACACCATGAGCCAGCGGTTCCAGTGGTTCAGCGGGACCAGGCCGCAGAAGTCGTTGTTGAACCCGAACTGCTTGGCCTGCGCAGCGGCGGTCTGGTTGTCGAAGTCGAACGCGGGCGCGCCCGGCAGCACCGGGTCGCCCCAGCGGATCACGACGGCCGACTCGTAGCCCTCGGGCGTGACGACGCGGTCCTCGGTGTTCGGCGCGACCGGCTCGAAGTTCAGCCCGTCCCGGCCCCACCGGCGGCCCTGGGCCTCCACGTCGGCGGCCTCGGGCTCGGCGGCGGCCGTGCCCGCGCCGGCCAGCCCGACGCCCGCGCCCGCGACGGCGAGCACCGCGCCGGCCTTGAGCAGGCCGCGCCGGCGGACGACGTCGCCGACCACGTCACCGAAGTAGGCGTTGTCGGAAGTGTTGGGCGCCTCGTGCGCGCAGGCGTCGCCGCAGCGGTACTTGCAGGTGATCGCCGACCGCCCGAGGGGGTGGTTGGGCAGCAGGGGCAGCAGGCGCCGGCCCCGATCGGTGGACGAGGACACGCGGACCTCCGAGATCGCTTCAGGTGGGAACCTGGGCGAACGTAGGTTCACAAGTCCTCGTCCAGGCGGCGTGGAGGTGAACGCGAGGAGAACACCTCAAGCCCTTGCCGACCGGAACCGGCTGGTCACGCAGTGTTCGGTGGTGCGGCCTCGCACGGGTCAGTCGCCGATGAACCCGTCGCGCCACACCGCTACGACGGACGGACGCGGCTGCGCGTCCCCGCCGTCGGGCCAGTGCGACACCGGGTTGTCCGCCGACGCCCCGTCCACCTCGCCCGGGTGCTGCACGCACACCGTTATCACGCGGTCCCCGATCACCGGTCCGCACGTCTCCGCCCCGCGCGGCACGGTCAGGAACGCCTTGAGGTGACCGCGTTCCGGGCCGTGCAGCGGCATCGCGTACAGGCCGTCGTTGAGCCCGTTGAGCGCGCCCGCCGAGTCCGTGGAGATCCACAGGTTGCCGTGCCGGTCGAACGCCACGTTGTCCGGGCTGGAGAGCGGCGACACCTTGGACTTGTCGTAGCCCGCGAAGTACGTGCTCGGGTCGGCGGGGTCGCCGCACACCAGCACCAGGTTCCACGAGAAGTGCTGCGACAGCGCGTCCCCGCCGCGTTCGCGCAGCTCCAGGACCTGGCCGTGCTTGTTGAACGTGCGCGGGTTCGGCTCGGTCGCGCCTTCCTTGCCGGGCTTGCCGCGGTCGACGTTGTTGCTCAGCGCGCAGTAGACCGTGCCGGTGTGCGGGTGGGTCTGGATGTCCTCGGGGCGGTCCATCTTCGTGGCGCCGACCTTGTCCGCCGCCAACCTCGTGAAGACGTAGACCTCTTCCGCGGTCATGCCGTCCACATAGGACTTGTCGCCGCGGGCCAGCGGGATCCACTCGCCGCGCCCGTCGAACTTGCCGTCCGCGGGCAGCGCGCCGGTGCCGTCGATCTCGGCGGGGTCGCTGTCGCCCTTGAACCGCGCGACGTAGAGGGTGCCGTCGTCGAGCAGGGTCATGTTGTGCCGGCGCGCGGACCTGCTGGTGCCCGACCGGACCTTGCCGGTGGAGACGAACTTGTAGATGTACTCGAACCGCTCGTCGTCACCGGAGTACGCGACCACGCGGCCGTCGCGGGCGATGCGGACGTTGGCGCACTCGTGCTTGAACCGGCCCAGCGCCGTGTGCTTGACCGGCGTGGAGTCCGGGTCGTTCGGGTCGAGTTCGACGACCCAGCCGAACCGGTTGACCTCGTTGGGTTCCTGAGCGAGGTCGAACCGCTTGTCGAACCGCTCCCACTTGCGGGTCGTCGCGCCGGCGGGGATGCCGTAGCGGGTGCGGCGCGGGTCGGTGCCGCCGTTGGCGAAGTACTGGTTGAAGTTCTCCTCGCCGGACAGGATCGTGCCCCACGGCGTCACGCCGCCCGCGCAGTTGTTCAACGTGCCGAGGGCCTTGGTGCCGGTCGGGTCGGCGGACGTCTTGAGCAGGTCCGACCCCGCCGCCGGGCCGCGCAGCTCGAACGGCGTGGTCATGGTGATGCGGCGGTTGTAGCGGGAGAACGCGGGCGTCAGGCGGCCACCCCGCTGCTCGACCTGGACCACGGACAGGCCGTGCGCGGCCCACGCGATCTCGACCTGCTCCCGGGTGGGGTTCGCGGGGTCGTAGCCGCGGAACATGAAGCTCTCGCTGGTGTACTCGTGGTTGGTGACCAGGAGGTTCGTGCGGGCCAGCGCGTCCAGCGGGAGGAGGGCGGCGAAGTCGCAGTTGAACCCGAACTGGCGCGACTGGGCGGCAGCGGTCTGGTGGTCGAAGTCGAACGCGGGCGCGTCGGGGAACAGCGGGTCGCCCCAGCGGATGACGACGGACTGCCGGTAGCCCTCGGGGACCACGACCTCGTCGCGCGTGTTCGGCTGCACCGGGGTGAAGTTCAGGCCGCGGGTGTGCCGAGTGCCCGCGGCGGTCCCGGACTCGGCCGACGCGGACTCGTGCCCGGCGGACTCGGACTCGGCGGACCCGGACTCGGCGGACTCGGCGGACGCGACGGCCGGGACGCCGGCCAGCGCGGTCGCCACGACGCCCGCCTTGATCGCCGCACGCCGGCTGAGCAGGTCGCCGAAGTACGGGTTCGCGGAGGTGTTGGGGGCGTCGTGGAAGCACGCGTCGCCGCAGCGGTAGCGGCAGGTCACCGCCGCACGGCCCGGGGAGTGGTTGGGCAGCAGGGGAAGGTGTCGCACGGTCTGCGCTCCTACGGGTCAGGTCGGGTCCACTGACCGTAGGCCGGCGTTCACCGGTTGTTAACCCACCACTTCTTCACCGATCAGCGCGTCCTCGGCTGTGATCGGGCGGTCCGACGTCCGGCCGATGGCCAGCAGCCCGGCGGCCAGCACGCACGCCACCGCCGCGACCACGAACGGCTGCGCCAGGTGACCGACGAACGTCGCCGCGAGCGCTCCGCCGAGCCAGCGCAGGAAGTTGTACCCGGCGCTGGCGACCGGGCGCGGGGCCGGGCTGATGCTCATCGCGGTGCCGGTGAACAGGGTGTTGAGCAACCCGCTGACCAGGCCGCTGACGATGACGGCGACCACCAGCAGCGGCTTGTTCGGCACGGCCATGACGAGCATGAGCACGCCGAACACGAGGACGGCGGCGATGGTGGCGCGGCGTTCCCCGAACCGGTCGGCGAGCCGGGGCGCCAGCCAGACGCTGGACACGGCGACGCACACGCCCCAGCCGAAGAAGATCAGCCCGATCGCGACGGCGCTGTAGTGCAGCACGAACGGCGACCAGGCCAGGACGGCGAAGAACGCGCCGGTGTAGAGGGCCGAGCCGAGCGCGGTGCGCAGCAGACCGGGGTGCCGCAACGCCTTGAGCGGGTCGAGCAGGCCGATCCGGTGGGTGGGCTTGTCCTTGGCGAGGAAGGTCGCGCAGAGCACGAACGCGACCGCCATCAACACGGCCGTCCCGACGAACGGTCCGCGCCACGAGATGCTGCCGAGCAACGCGCCCAGCAGGGGTCCGACGGACAGGCCGAGCCCGAGCGCCGCTTCGTAGAGCAGGATCGCGCCCTTCTGGCCGCCGGACGCCGCGCCGACGATGACGCTCAGGGCGGTGGCGATGAAGAAGGCGTTGCCGAGCCCCCAGACCGCGCGCAGGGCCACCAGTTGGGTGATGTCGGCGGCGAGCGCGCACAGCAGCGTGGCGACGACGATCAGGGCAAGGCCGGCGACCAGCGTCCGCTTGGCCCCGAACCGGGCGGAGGCGGCGCCGGTGAACAGCATGGCGAGGACCTGGACGCCGAGGTAGGAGGAGAAGAGGAGGGTGACCTGCGACGGCGTGGCGTGCAGGCCTTCGGCGATGGACAGCAGGATCGGGTCGACCAGGCCGATGCCCATGAAGGCGATGACGGCGGCGAACGCCGTGACCCAGACCTGGCGTGGTTGCGCTTGGAAGAGGGCGGAAAATTTCACTTCGCCATACTAAAATTTTTTGCTTAGGGTAGCTAAGTAAGTCGCCTCACAGTACGGTGGGGACGTGGATGCGGTGGTGTTCGACCTCGACGGCGTGCTCGTGGACTCGGAAACGGTCTGGGACGAGGTGCGCCGCGCGTTCGCGGCCCGGCACGGCGGCACGTGGCTGCCCACCTCGACCCGCGACATGCAGGGCATGAGCACTCCCGAGTGGGCGTCCTACCTGGTCGAGGCGGTCGGCGTGCGCCTGAACCCGGACGAGGCGGCGCGCGGTGTCGTCGCCGAGATGGCCGCCCGCTACGAGGCCGGACCACCGGTGCTGCCGGGCGCGGTCGAGGTGGTGCTGGAGGTGGCGTCGCGGTACCCGGTGGCCATCGCCAGTTCCTCGCCACCCGTGCTGATCAGGTCATTCCTGGAGGCCACGGACTTGGCCGACGTGGTCCCGGTGGCCCTGTCGAGCGAAGAGGCCGGCGCCGGCAAACCCGCCCCCGACGTCTACCTCCTGGCGGCGTCGAAGCTGGGCGTGCACCCGAGCCGCAGCGCCGCCGTGGAGGACTCCACCAACGGCCTGCGCGCCGCCCTGGCCGCCGGCATGACGGTCTACGCCGTCCCCAACCCGCACTTCCCGCCCGACCCGGGGGTGCTCGCGGAGGTCACGGTGTTGCAGGCGCTGTCCGACCTGCCGAGTGCACTAGCCTCGACACGTCCGGATGAATGATCTGCCGCCTCGAACGCATGTTCGATAGGATGTCAAGGTGACGAGACGCGAACAGGCCGCACTCCTGCTCGCCCTCCGGGAGAGCGGGCGGCGGTGGGCCGACGTGGCCAACGCCGTCGAGGACGCGCGCTCCGCGATCGCGGTCCTGGACGACCTGCTCACACCCGACCAACCGACCCTCGACCACTCCCACGTCGACCTCGCGGCACGACTGGCCGAGGTGGAGCGTGAGATAGACGGCTGGGCCACCGAGGGCATCGACCTCGTCACCCTCCTGGACGCCGGCTACCCCGTCCGATTGCTGATGGTCCACCAGCGCCCCCCGTTCCTGACGATCCGCGGCGGACTCGGCCCGGGTGACGACCGCGCCGTCGCGGTCGTCGGGAGCCGCGGAGCCAGTCAGCGCGGTCTGCACATCGCCCGCGAGGTCGCGACGGCGCTGGTCGGTCACGGGGTGACCGTCCTCAGCGGCCTGGCGGCCGGGATCGACACGGCCGCGCACCGGGCCGCGCTGGACGCCGGAGGGCGCACTGTCGCCGTCGTGGGCACGGGCCTTCGGCATTGCTACCCCGCCGCCAACCGCGCCCTGCAGGACGAGATCGCCCGTCGAGGAGCGGTGATCTCCCAGTTCTGGCCGGACGCCGGTCCGGCGAAGCAGCACTTCCCCATGCGGAACGCCGTGATGAGCGGGTGTGGCGTCGCCACGGTCATCGTGGAGGCGGGCGAGCACAGCGGCGCCCGCATCCAGGCCCGGATGGCCTTGGAGCACGGCAGGCACGTGTTCCTGCTTCCCGAGGTGGTCACGGGCACGACCTGGGGCAGGGAGATGGCCGAGCGCCCGAACACCACCGTCCTGGAGGGCCCGGATCACCTCCTTGGGGTGGTCGACGACCTGACCGCCGAGGTGCCCGAGTTGATCGACTTCTGAGATGGGGTCGGTCAGCCGCAGCGAGAGCTACCGCAACGTCCTCGCGACGCCACCGCCGGCCGGACCGTCGATCTGTGCCACGTGCCACCGGGGCACGAGCGGCTATGTCCGCTGCTACCAGTGCAACAAGCACCGTGAGGTGTACGGCGACGAACTGGCGGACGTCGTGGTCCCGATCTCCCTCGCGATCAGCGGAGGTCAGCTGACCCGGGAGTTGAGCGGGTACAAGTACAACGACTCGCCACAGGTGCGGAAAGAGTTCGCGTACAACCTCGCCAGCACCTTGGCCGTGTTCCTCGCGACCCACGAGGGATGCCTCGCGACGGCGGTCGGCGTGCGGGTGTTCGATCTGGTCACCATCGTGCCGGGCACACGGCAGAGGAGCGGGCAGCACCCGCTCGCGGAGATCCTCGGCAAGACGGTGATGCGCACCAGCGGCCGGTTCGCCGACACCATGGCCGCCACCGGCGGGAACGACCACCTCACGGTCCGCCCGGGCTCGGTCACCGTGCACACCACCGTGGCGGGGAGGGTCGTGCTGCTCGTGGACGACACCTGGACCTCCGGGGCGAGTCTGCAATCCGCTGCGATCGCGCTCAAACGGGCAGGTGCGCGCCGCGTTGCCGGGCTGGTGATCGGACGGCGGCTCGACGCCGACGACCTGACGGCGGCCGAAGTGTTGGAGTTCGCTCGGACGCACCAGTTCGGCTGGGACGTCTGTGTGCTGTGCCGGACGGCGTGAGCGCTGCTGGTGCTCAGCGCGAGTTCCGAAGCGCGGGGCTCGCCCGTCCCCGCCCCGCCGACCTAGCCTCGCCCCATGGATCAACCGGTTGCGGTGGTGAGCGGGGCTGCTCAGGGGATCGGGGCTCGGGTGGCCGAGGTGTTGCGGGAGGACGGGTTCCGGGTTGTCGGGTTCGACCTCCGGGAGACGCCCGGCGGGGTGGTGGGGGACGTTTCCTCCGAAGAGGACGTCGAGCGGCTGGCGGACGGGCTCGAACGGGTCGACGTGCTGGTCAACAACGCGGGCATCGCCGGGATCCGGGCGTTCGAGGACACCTCGGTCGAGCAGTGGCAGCGGATGCTCGCGGTCAACCTCACCGGGCCGTTCCTGCTGACCCGGGCGTTGGGGCGGAAGATGCTCGACCGGGGCTCCGGGTCCGTGGTGAACATCGCCTCCGTCGCCGGGTTGCGGGGTGTGGCCGACCGGGCCGCCTACAACACCACCAAGCACGGCCTGATCGGCATGACCCGCACCCTCGCCGTCGAGTGGGGCGCCCGGGGTGTCCGGGTCAACGCCGTCTGCCCGGGGTGGGTGAAGACCGAGATGGACGTCGAGTCCCAGGCCGGCGGGCACTACGGGGACACCGACATCACCGACCACGTGCCGCTCGGCCGGTTCGCCTACCCGGACGACATCGCGCAGGCCGTGTCGTTCCTGGCCGACGCGAAGCGCAGTTCCTTCATCAACGGGGTGGCGCTGCCGGTGGACGGTGGCTGGACGGCCGACGGCTCCTGGCAGTCGCTTCGCCTCTCCAAGCGCTGACCAGCGAAAACGCCCCTGCGCCCGACGAGGGCACAGGGGCGTTTGTCGACAAGGCGATCTAGCGCTCCACGTCGCCGCGGATGAACGCCTCGACCGCGTCCCGCGCCTCGGAGTCCGAGTACTGCACCGGCGGGGACTTCATGAAGTACGACGACGCCGACAGGATCGGGCCGCCGACCCCGCGGTCGAGGGCGATCTTCGCCGCGCGCACCGCGTCGATGATGATGCCCGCCGAGTTCGGCGAGTCCCACACCTCCAGCTTGTACTCCAGGTTCAGCGGCACGTCGCCGAACGCCCGGCCCTCCAGCCGCACGTACGCCCACTTGCGGTCGTCCAGCCACGCCACGTAGTCCGACGGGCCGATGTGCACGTTCCGCTTGCCCAGCTCGCGGTCGACCTGCGAGGTCACCGCCTGCGTCTTGGAGACCTTCTTGGACTCCAGCCGCTCCAGCTCCTTCATGTTCAGGAAGTCCATGTTGCCGCCCACGTTGAGCTGCATGGTGCGGTCGAGCTGGACGCCCCGGTCCTCGAACAGCTTGGCCAGCACGCGGTGCGTGATGGTGGCGCCGACCTGGGACTTGATGTCGTCGCCGACGATCGGGACGCCGGCCTCCTCGAACTTGCGCGCCCACTCCGGGTCGGAGGCGATGAACACCGGCAGGGCGTTGACGAACGCCACCTTCGCGTCGATCGCGGCCTGCGCGTAGAAGCGGTCCGCCTCCTCCGAGCCGACCGGCAGGTAGGACACGAGCACGTCGACCTCGGCGTCGCGGAGGGCCTGGACGACGTCCACCGGCTCCTCGTCGGACTCCTCGATGGTCTCCCGGTAGAACTTCCCGAGGCCGTCGAGGGTGGGTCCGCGCTGCACGGTGACGCCCAGCGGCGGCACGTCCGCGATCTTGATCGTGTTGTTCTCGCTGGCCACGATCGCCTCGGACAGGTCGACGCCGACCTTCTTGGCGTCCACGTCGAACGCGGCGACGAACTCGACGTCGCGGACGTGGTACTCGCCGAACCGGACGTGCATCAGGCCGGGCACGCGCGTGCCCGGGTCCGCGTCGCGGTAGTACTGGACGCCCTGCACCAGCGACGCCGCGCAGTTGCCGACCCCGACGATGGCCACTCGAACGGTGCGGCGGTTGTCGCCCATGCCGAGTCCTCCTTTGTGTTCTACGTCTGTCATTCGTCCCGCTCGCGCTGTTCGGCCTGCTCGTGCGCGATCAGCTCGTTGAGCCACCGCACCTCGCGTTCGGTGCTCTCCAACCCCATGCGGTGCAGCTCGCGCGTGTAGCGGTCGATCCGCTCGCTCGCGCCCGATAAAGCCGTCCGCAGCCCTTCCCGCCGCTCCTCGACCCGGCGTCGCCGGCCTTCGAGGATCCGCATCCTGATCTCCGCGGGGGTGCGGGAGAAGAACGCCAGGTGGACGCCGAACGAGTCGTCGTCCCACGTCTGGGGGCCCGCGTTGGACAGCAGGTCGGCGAACCGCTCCTTGCCCTCCGCGGTGAGCTTGTAGACCTTGCGCGCACGACGACCCCAGGTGCGGGCCTCCTCCGGCGCCTCCTCGACGATCCACCCGGCGCGTTGCAGGCGGCGCAGCGTGGGGTACAGCGTTCCGTAGGAGAACGCTCGGAACGCCCCCAGCAGTTCGTGCAAGCGCTTGCGCAGCTCGTACCCGTGCATGGGTGCCTCGTGCAGCAGCCCGAGGATGGCGAACTCCAGCACTTGATCACCTCCCGCACCAAGCTGCCCGATGGGTGCACTCAGTATATCGGTGCGATACATCCGTCCGCCCGTTGAGATGTGGCGAGGGGCACAAGGTCACAAAGTGATCGCGACCACTGCCCTGAACGGCCCATCGACGGGGTTTTGCCGCCACGTACTCTGGTCCCGTGCTGACCCAACGGCAGGTGGTGGACTACGCCTTGCAGCGACGCGCGCTGCTGGCGGAGGTCTACGCGGGCCGGGTGGGCACGATGGAGGTCTGCGACGCCAGCCCGTACCTGCTGCGAGCTGCGAAGTTCCACGGCCGGCCGAGCGACGTGACGTGCCCGGTCTGCCGCAAGGAGCCGCTGACCCTCGTGTCCTGGGTCTACGGCGACGAGCTCAAGCACGCGGCCGGATCCGCGCGCACCGTCGAGGAACTCACCCGCATGGCGAACCTCTTCGAGGAGTTCACCGTGTACGTGGTGGAGGTCTGCCGCACATGTAGTTGGAACCACCTGGTGCAGTCATACGTCCTGGGAACGCGCGGTGTGAACTCCCGCAAACCGCGCAGGAGGACCGCGGCGGAGTGAAAGTGCTGCTCCGGCCACGGGCGTCGCTGCCGACGGCGACGGCGTACGACCACCGAACCGCGTGCGACGGCACGCCGGTCTTGGAGGCCATTTCGTGAACGACCAGCATGACGACAGGCACCGTGGCGCGGAGCCGCAGTGGCCGACGGGTGAGGACCCGGACGCCCGCCTGGCACCCCGCCGCGGCGCAGGGGATCAGCCGGACCGTCCGAACACGCCACCGGGCGGTTTCGAGCGCCAGCCGCGCCACGGCACCCCGCCGGGCGGCTTCGCGCGCCCACCCGCGGGCGGCCCGCCCCCGGGCGGCGTTCCCCGCGGCGGCCCAGGCACCCCACCCGGCGGCGTCCCCCGCGGCGGTCCCGGCACGCCCCCGGGCGGTGTCCCGCGCGGCGGGCCAGGCACCCCACCGGGCGGCATCCCCGGCGGTCCCGGCACCCCGCCGGGCGGGCCAGGCACCCCGCCGGGCGGCATCCCCGGCGGTGGCGGCACGCCCCCCGGCGGTGTCCCGCAGGGTGGCCGACGGCACGCCCCGGAACCCGGCCCCGGCGGCCCACGACCGGTGGGCGGCCCCGGCGGACCCGGCGTGCCCTCCCCGGCGAACGCCGACCCGAACGCCACCCGGCACGTGCCCAGGGGCCCCGGCCGGCCGAACACGCCTCCCGGCGGCATGCGCCGTCCCGGCGGCCCCGGCCCGGGTGTCCCCGGCGCCGGCGTGCCCGGACCGGGCGGCCCCCGCCGGCCCGGCGAGGAGCCGACCGACCTGCTCCCGCCCGTGCACCAGACCGTCGCCCGCGAGCCCGAGCTCCTCACCCACCGCGAGGACGAGATCGAGCTCGAACCGTTCTACGACGACGAGTACGACGAGGAGCTGACGCCGGAGGAGGAGAAAGCCTTGCGCCGGAAGAAGATCTGGCGCCGGGTGCGGCGCGTCTCGTACGTCGGCCTCTCCCTCATGATCCTGGGCCCCATCGTCGCGTTCGCGATCGCCTACCAGCTGGTGGAGGTCCCGAACCCGCAGGAGACCGCCTCGAAGCAGGACAAGGCGATCACCATCCTGTACTCCGACGGCTCGGTCATGACCAAGATCGCCCCGTCCGGCGCGAACCGGACGATGATCACCTACGACCAGATCCCCGAGCCGGTCAAGCAGGCCGTGTTCGCCGCCGAGGACCCGACGTTCATGACGAACCCGGGCTTCGACTTCCGCGCCATCGCCCGCGCCGGCTGGTACCAGGTCACCGGCCGCAAGAGCGGTGGTTCCGGCCTGACCCAGCAGTACGTCAAGCAGGCGACCGAGCAGGACGACGAGACGCTCTCGCGCAAGTTCACCGAGGTCGTCAAGGCGTACAAGATGTCGGAGCAGCAGGACAAGAAGGAGATCCTGACCTCCTACCTCAACACCATCTACTTCGGCCGGTCGGCGTACGGGATCAAGGAAGCGGCGAAGGTCTACTTCAACCGCAACGACCTCAACGAACTGACGCTGTCCGAGGCCGCTCTGATCGCCGGCATGATCCAGAACCCCAGCAAGTCGGAGAACCAGGCCTACAGCCAGGAGCGCTGGACCTACGTCGCCGACAACCTGGTGAAGTTCGGGTTCATCGACCAGGGCGCCCGCGCCGGGCTCGCCTACGTGCCGCCGGTCCCGCTCGCCGAGGTCAACAACAACGGCCTGGACGGCACCCGCCTGTTCATCCGCATGCAGGTCGAGGCGGAGATGGAGCGCAACCAGTGGGGCCTGGAGCGGGCCCAGAAGCTGGGCGTGACCGTCCACACCACCATCGACCCGGCCATGCAGACCGCCGCCGAGGAGGCGGTCGACGAGGTGATGGAGGGTCAGCCGGAGGTGCTGCGGACCTCGATGTCCGCGATCGACCCGGCGACCGGCGCGGTCCGCGCCTACTGGGGCGGCACCGGCCAGGGCATCGACTACCAGACGGGCACGCTGCAGGAGCCCGGCTCGTCGTTCAAGCCGTTCGACTTCGTCGCCGCGCTGCAGAAGGGCGAGGGCGCGGGCAAGCTCTACGACGGCAGCTCGCCGCGCACGTTCCCCGGCCGTGGCCCGGACAACCCGGTGCGCAACTCGCCCGGCGTGCGGTGCGACGTGCCGACGCAGTGCAGCGTGCGCGAGGCGATGATCAAGTCGATCAACACCGTGTTCTTCGACATGGCGCTCAAGATCGGCACCGGCAAGGTCGCGCAGGCGGCGCACCAGGCGGGCATCCCGCCGAAGGTCGAGGTCGGCGGCAAGACCTACACGCTGCTGGAGGACGAGAACGGCAACGCGCCGGACGCCAACATCTCCATCGGTGGTGGCACGACGCAGGTCCGCCCGTTCGACATGACCTCGACGTACGCGACCTTCGCGGCCCGGGGCGTCTACCACGAGCCGTTCTTCATCACGAAGATCACCAACTCGAAGGACGAGGCCGTCTACACGCACACCGACGTGACGCGGCCCGCGTTCGACCCGGACCCGCAGAAGAGCCAGGACATCGCGGACAACGTCACCGACGTCCTCAAGCACATCCCGGGCAAGTCGAACATCCCCTGCGCCAACGGCCGCGAGTGCGCCGGCAAGACCGGCACCCACGAACTCCCGAACAGCCAGGAGAACTCGAAGGCCTGGATGGTCGGCTACACCCCGTCCCTCGCGGCCGGCGTGTGGATGGGCACCGACTCCGGCACGGTCGCGTTGAAGAACAAGAAGAACGAGATGATCTACGGCTCCGGCCTGCCGGGTCAGATCTGGAAGAAGTTCATGGACAAGGCGCTGGCGAACGCCCCGAAGGAGACGTTCCCCAAGCCGAAGCCGATCGGTGAGCTGGAAGCGCCGAAGATCACGCCGACGACGACCACGCCCAAGGACGAAGACAAGGACGACGAGAAGAAGACGACCACGGGCCGGCCGACGACCACGCGCGACGAGCCGACGACCACCACGACCAGGCAGACCAAGCCTTCGTGCGGCGGCTTGTTCCCGGCGTGCCCGACGACCACGACGCAGCCGAACGAACCCGATCCGATCGGCGGCGGCAGTCAACCGACGAGATAGGCCAGTGAGGCCCGGCGGCCGCGCCGGGCCTCACGCTTTTCGGTGGCTTCTTCACGCCCAACCACAGCCGCTGGCCGTAGCATCCGGCACGTGGCAAGCCCTTCGCAGCACACGGACGCCGACGACACGGACTCGCTGAGCCCCGAGGAGCGGGTGTACCCGACGTGGACCGAGCCGCTGGCGCGGGCGGCGGCGCGGCCGTTCGGCGGGCCCGTCGGTCGGCACGCGTCGGTCGGGCGGCAGTGGTTCTGGACGCCGTTGCGGGTCGTGCTGCTCCTGGCCGTGGTGACGTTGGCGTTCGCCTACCTCCAGAAGTCGCCGTGCGTGCAGCAGTACGTCGACTCCAACGGGGTCGCGCAGCTCGACTGGCGGGGCAGCAAGCAGTTCACCGCCATGTGCTACTCCGACACCGTGCCGCTCTACACGGCGGAGCGCTTGGACAAGCCGGACACGTTCCCCTACAAGACGTCGTGGATCGACGACGAGGGCAAGCCCACCGCGCACGTCCGGTACATGGAGTACCCGGTGGTGACGGGCCTGTTCCAGTGGCTCAACGCACGCATGGCGCAGGGCTGGACCCGCATCGCGGAGAGCGGCTGGCTGCCGAACCCGATGACGGTCATCGTGTACTTCGACATCACCGCCCTGTGGCTGGCCTTCGCGTGGCTCGTGACGACCTACGCGGTGGCCCGCCTGGCCCGGCGGCGGATCTGGGACGCGGCCATCGTCGCCGTGTCGCCCCTGGTCGTGGTGCACGCGTTCACCAACTTCGACACCCTCGCCACGGCGTTCGCCACGGCGGGCATGCTGGCGTGGGCGCGCAAGAAACCCGTGGTCGCCGGCATCCTGCTCGGCCTGGGCGGCGCGGCAAAGCTGTACCCGCTGTTCCTGCTCGGGCCGTTGCTGCTGCTGTGCTGGCGGGCGGACAAGATGCGGGCCGGCCTCACCACGCTGGCGACCACCCTGTTCACGTGGGCGGCGGTGAACGCGCCGATCGCGCTGCTGTACCCGGCGGGCTGGCGCGAGTTCTTCCGGCTCAACACCGAGCGCGGCGTGGACCCGGACTCCCTCTACAACGTGGTCGCCCAGTGGACCGACTGGAAGGGCTTCGACCCCGGCCTGGTGCAGGGCCAGGCCCCCGAGGTGCTGAACACGGTCAGCGCGGTGCTGTTCCTGGTCTGCTGCGCGGCCGTCGGCTTCGTCGCCCTGTCCGCCCCGACCCGGCCCCGCCTGCCGCAGCTCGCCTTCCTGGTGGTGGCGGCGTTCCTGCTGACCAACAAGGTGTGGAGCCCGCAGTACTCGCTGTGGCTGGTGCCGCTGGCGGTCCTGGCGCTGCCGCGTTGGCGGCTGTTGCTGGCGTGGATGGCCGTGGACGCCCTGGTGTGGGTGCCGCGCATGTTCTTCTACCTGGGCGTGGAGAACAAGGGCCTGCCGATCGACTGGTTCCTGGGCGCCGTGGTGGTGCGGGACGTCGCCGTGATCGTGCTGTGCGCGTTCGTGGTGCGCGAGATCTACCGGCCGTCGCGGGACCTGGTGCGCCGGACCGGGGACGACGACCCGTGCGGCGGTTTCCTCGACGGCGCGCCGGACCGGCGGGTGCTCCGGATCGGCCGCCGGACGCCGGCCCACGCGGCCTGACCGGGCGAGCACGGTGGTGCTCGCCCGACCGTCTCACCTGCCGCAGAAGACGGTCTCGACCAGCCCGGCCAGTGCCTTCGGGAACGCCGCCGCCGGGTCGATCGGGGCGTCGCCGGTGGTCACGCCGGCCGTCATGGTCGTGCGACCGTCCGGCGAGCTGTACATGAGCGAGCCGTAGCCGCCGGGCGCGCCGCCGTTGTGGTGGTAGACCGTGCCGCCGCAGGGCAGTTCCTGCGCGAACAGGCCCAGGCCGTAGCCGAGGTGGCCGTGCGGCGTGCGCATCTCCGCCAGCAGCGGGGCCGGGACGAGCCGGCCCGCCATCAGCGCGGAGAAGAACGTCTGGAGGTCGCGGGTGGTCGAGTACATGTCGCCGGCGCCGGCCAGCAGGGACAGGTTCTGGCGGGAGACGTCGACGACCTTCCACTCGCCGCCGTCCTGGTAGCGGTAGTAGCCGTGGGCGTGCGGACCGGGCAGCGTGGACCGGTGGCCCGGCACGCCGGTGCCCCTCATGCCCAGCGGGCGCAGGATGCGGCGCTCCACCTCGTCGGCGAACGAGTGACCGGTGACCCGTTCGACGAGCAGTTGAGCCAGCGTGTAATTGGTGTTGGAGTAGTTCTGGCCCGTCCCCGGCTCGAACCGGGCCGGCCTGGCCAGCGCGAACCGCACCAGCTCCGCGGGCTCGTAGCGGTGGAACCGGTTCTCCACCCACGCCTTGCCGGTCGCCGGGATGCCGGGCACCACCGTGCCGTCGTCGTAGACCTCTCCGGTGTAGGAGAACAGGCCGCTGGTGTGCTGGAGCAGCATGCGCGGGGTGATCCGGCGGTCCAGGCCCGGTTCGGGCAGGTGGTCGGCCACCGGGGCGTCCAGGCCGACCCGGCCCTCGGCCACCAGTTGCAGCACGACGGTCGCGGTGACGGTCTTGGTCGAGCTGCCCACCCAGAACCGCCCGTCGTTCGGCGGCGGCGCGGGCGAGCCGAGCTTGCGCACGCCGGCGCTGCCGGTCCACTCGCCCCGCTCGTCCCGCACCCGCAGCTGCACGCCGCCGAACCCGGCGTCGATCACCGCCTGGGCGGCTCTTTGCAGTTCTGGGCGATCGGCGGTCTCCGCGGTGGCGGCGGTGGGGGTGGCGGCGGTGTCGGGTGCCGCGGGCGCGGCGGTGGCGGGTGTCGTAGCGCCGGCCAGCAGCGCGGCGGCCAAGGCCACCGTCCCCACGTGCCGGAACACCTTGGTGGTGCTGGTCCGCGGCGTCCGGGCCGCGATCGGTGAAGTCGTCATGGCGATCACGTTCGCCGACCCGCCTGACACCGACCGGTCACCGCCCTGACACCCCGTCCCGGCCGGGCGTCAGCCCACGACGCGCGCCGCGATGCCGTCGAGGAGGAAGTCGAGGCCGGCCCGGAAGGTCTCGTCGGCGTCGAGGTGGGGGCCGTCGTGCACGACCCTCGCCAGCGCGGGGAAGCGGCCGGTGGCCAAGGTCCGCCGCAGGTAGGGGCCGTAGGAGGCCTGCCACTGCCGCTGGTCCATCCCGGAGGCCCGCTCGGCGCGCCGCTCGGCGATCTCCCGGCGGACCGCGCCGACCACGTACGCGTTGACCGCGGCGACCGCGGGCACGACGGTGTCCAGGTCGATGTCGCCCATCGCGGCCAGCACGGCCTCGCTGGCGGCCAGCGAGTCCGGACCGAGCTGGGGCCGGCCGCCGATGAGGTCGGCGAGCCACTCGTGCCGGTGGGCGGCCCGGCGGGTGGCCTCGGCCAGGGAGCGCAGCACCTCGCGCCACCCGTCCCCGGTCGGCCGGATCTCGGCGTGGACCGCGTCGACCATCAGGTCGAGCAGTTCCTCCTTGGTGGCGATGTAGCCGTAGAGGCGCATCGGGCCGACGCCCAGCTCGGCGGCGACCTTGCGCAGTGACACCGCGTCGAGGCCGTCCGCGTCGGCGAGCCGGATGGCCGCCCGGACGATCCGTTCCCGGCTCAGCGGGGCCGGCGCCGGCCGTTCCGGCGGCTCCGGCCGCTCCCACACCACCACGGCCGAGACGATACAGCGCTCGGTCGCGATACAGTGTATCGAGCGATACAGTGAATCGAGGTGCGCATGACCATCGCCGTCGTCGGCGCGGGCCTGGGCGGTCTGACCCTTGCCCGGGTGCTGCACGTGAACGGGATCGACGCCGTCGTGTACGAACGCGAGTCGTCACGCGAGGCCCGCGGCCAGGGCGGCATGCTCGACATCCACTCCGGCCAGTGGGCCCTGCGGGAGGCCGGCCTGGTGGACGGGTTCCTCGCCATCGCCCGCGGCGAAGGCCAGGACATGCGGCTCCTGGAGTCCGACGGCACGTTGCTCCTCCAAGAGGACACGCCCGAGGACGCCCCGCTCCTCCGGCCCGAGGTGGACCGGGCCGACCTGCGCGCCCTCCTGCTCGACTCCCTTCCCGAAGGCACCGTCCGGTGGGGCCACGCGTACGAGTCCGCGGACAACGGCGTGCTGCGCTTCGCCGGCGGCGGCACCGCGCCGTACGACCTGCTGGTCGGCGCGGACGGCGCGCACTCCCGGGTCCGGGCGCTGCTCACCGACACCCGGCCGGCGCACGTCGGCCAGAACGTCGTCGAACTCGGCATCCCCGACGTCGACCACACGCACCCCGACCTCGCGGCGATGGTCGGCCGCGGCACCTGCTGGGTGCTGGGCGACGGCATCTCGCTGGCCGCGCAGCGCAACGGCGACGGCCGCGTGCGCGTCGGCCTGAGCTTCTACGACACCGGCGAGGACTGGTTCACCACCAGCGGCATCCCGTTCGACGACCCGGCCGCCACCCGCGCGCACCTGATCAGGCTGCTGGCGGACTGGGACCCGCGGTTCACCGCGCTCATCGCGGCGTGCGACGACA
Organism: Saccharothrix mutabilis subsp. mutabilis; assembly: GCF_039521145.1. Lineage (NCBI taxonomy): Bacteria > Bacillati > Actinomycetota > Actinomycetes > Pseudonocardiales > Pseudonocardiaceae > Saccharothrix > Saccharothrix mutabilis. The sequence continues at coordinate 236,385 of NZ_BAAABU010000004.1, read as the reverse complement.
CGATCCGGAGGTGGCCGATCAGCACCCTCCCGGTCGGCCTGACCTGGCCGCCGGCGCCGGACGTCACGCTCGTCGGCGACGCCGCCCACCTGATGCCGCCGGTCGGCGAGGGCGCCAACATGGCCCTGCTCGACGGCGCCCGCTTGGGCCTGGCCCTGACCGCGCACCCGGACGACGTCCCCACCGCCGTCCGCGAGTACGAGCGCGAGATGTTCGACCGCACGAGCGCCGCCGCCCGGCTGTCCGCGGACCTCCAGGAACTGCTGATGTCACCGGACGCCGCGCAGCGGCTGGTCGCGTTCTTCCAACCCGGCTGAGGTCGTCAGCCCTGGGCGAGGTCGGCGAAGCGGCTGTAGTGCAGCTGGTGGGCGACCGTGATGGTGGCCGTGGGGCCGGCGCGGTGCTTGGCGATGATCAGGTCCGCCTCGCCCGCGCGCGGGTCGTCGCGCTCCCACGCGTCGGGGCGGTTGATCAGGATGACCATGTCGGCGTCCTGCTCCAGCGAGCCGGACTCGCGCAGGTCGGACAGCTGGGGGCGCTTGTCGGTGCGCTGCTCGGGACCGCGGTTGAGCTGCGAGATCGCGATCACCGGGACCTCCAGCTCCTTCGCGATCAGCTTCAGGTTCCGGGAGAACTCCGAGACCTCCTGCTGACGCGACTCGCTGCGCTTGCCCGACGACATCAGCTGGAGGTAGTCGACCACCACGAGCCGCAGGTCGTGCCGCTGCTTGAGCCGCCGCGCCTTGGCCCGGATCTCCATCATGGTCAGGTTCGGCGAGTCGTCGATGAACAGCGGCGCCTCGCTGATCTCGCTCATCCGCCGCGCGAGCCGCGTCCAGTCGTCGTCACTCATCCGCCCACCGCGCATGTCGCCGAGCCGGATGCGGGCCTCGGCGGAGAGCATGCGCATGACGATCTCGGTCTTGCTCATTTCCAGCGAGAAGAACGCGCTGGTCAGACCGTGTTTGACCGAGGCGGACCGGGCGAAGTCCAGTCCCAGGGTCGAGTTGTGGGTGGGGATCATCGACCGGCTCGCCAGGTACAGGTGGTCCGCGTTGTCCACCTCGACGCAGCGCACCGGAACGCTCTCGACCGGCCGGGCGTCGACGATGTACCGGGACCCGGTGCGCGCGGTGCTCGCCGTGCGCCGCCGCTCCTTGAGCACGAGCCGCTTCCGTTCGAGCCGGAACACGTCGTCGTCGGTGCCGAAGGTCAGGGTGTACGCGGTCGAGGAGTCCTCGCTGCGGCCACGCACCCGCTTCGCGCTGAACCCGCAGCGGTAGCCGAGGCCGACGACCAGTTCACGCACGTCTTCGGCGAGCCGTCGATTGGTGACGCTGAACTGCACCGACCCACCGGAGGTCACCGTGCCGTCGGTGTCGAGGAGGCCGGCGAGCAGGGCGCGGCGCTGCGTCTCCGACGCACGCAGGTACTCGACCGGGATGTGCTTGTCACCGAGTACGCCCAGGCTGCGCAGCACCGCCTGCACAGTGCCGTGGTGGCTGTGGCACTCCTGGCACCTGCGCAGACCGGAGGACGGCTTGCCGCAGTCCGGACACGTCGGTGGCGGCACGGGCGCCGAGGTGAACCGGGCTCTGCCGCCGCAGCTACGGCCGCAGGTGCGGACCTGGCTGGTCCGCGGGGTGAACCGCGTGCCGCACACGACGCAGTCGCGTTCGGCGGGCTGGTCGGCCGGGAGCCGGATGCCGTACAGCAGCGGCCCCTGCGGGACCACGTCGTAGCCCTCCTCCTCCACGTGCCACACGATCTCGGGGTCGGCCGTGGTGAACCGCGCGGACGCCGAGTGGCCGTCACCGAGCCACACGCCGAGCACGTAGGGGGCGAGGGGGAGCGGGCGCTCCGGCAGGGCGAGCGGCCGGGCGTTGGTCACCGAGTGGTTGAGCCGGTGGTCCGCCGTCGTGCACCGCAGGGTGGCGGCGATCTCCCGGGTGGTGCGGACCTCGGCGAACGTCGCCTGGTTGCGGTTGCTGCCGGCCACGACCGCCGCCGCGGACTTGCGGGAGGCCCGGGTCTCGGTCAGCCACTGGTGCTCCGCGTCGGCGACGACCACCGTGCCGTCGGAGAACTCGACCTCGTAGCACGGTCGGCCGTGCATGACGTCGGTGGCGGCGACGACCGTCGTCGGCAGGCCGTCCGCGCCGATCAGCTGCTCGCCGACCCGGACCTCGCCCATCGTGGTCCAGCCGGACGGGGTGGGCAGCGGCGTGTCCAGCGCCAAGGCCTTGCCCACACCCGGGCGGGCCGCGACGATGATCATCTGGCCGGGGTGCAGGCCGTTGGTCAGCTCGTCCAGGTCGGCGAAGCCGGTGGGGATGCCCAGGGACGAGCCGCCGCGCGAGGCGATCGCGTCGATCTCGTCCATGGTCGGCTGGAGGAGTTCCTCCAGGACCACGTAGTCCTCGGTGGTGCGGCGCTCGGTGACCTCGTAGATGGCGGCCTGGGCGCGGTCCACGACCTCGTCCACGTCCGCGCCCTCGGCGCCGTTGTAGCCGAGCTGGACGATGCGGGTGCCCGCCTCGACCAGGCGGCGCAGGACGGCCTTCTCGGCGACGATCTCCGCGTAGTACGACGCGTTGGCGGCCGTCGGCACGGTCGCGATCAGGGTGTGCAGGTACGGGGCGCCGCCGACGCGCAGCAGCTCGCCGCGCCGCTCCAGCTCGGCCGACACCGTGATCGGGTCGGCGGGTTCGCCGCGCCCGTACAGGTCGAGGACGCAGTCGTAGATCGCCTGGTGCGCGGGCCGGTAGAAGTCGTTGGGCGCGAGGACCTCGACGACGTCGGCGATGGCGTCCTTGCTCAGCAGCATGCCGCCCAGCACGGACTGCTCCGCGGCGAGGTCCTGGGGCGGCTGCCGCTCGAAGCCGGGTTCGGCCATCCCCCGGTCGTCCACCAGCGCCACCGCGCACTCACCCCAATCCGCTCGTGCCCTGTTTTCTACCCCGCCGGTACGACAAAGTCCGCGAGGCACGCTCAGCGACTTCGCGGACGCTAGTGACCCCCGGATGGCGCAGGCAAACAGCCCTGGGGACAGACCGGTGGACAGGTTGGGGATGGTTCCGGCCGGTTGGGCACAACGCCGTGGAAAGCTGTGGACAACCTGGGTACAACTCCGGCCATGACAGAAGTTTTCCCAGGTGGGGGCCTGTGGACAGAGATGTGGAAAAGTGCTTCGTCACACCCTCGGCGTGTCGCGTGTAACCGCTTCTACGGCGTGTCGCGCACGGGCTGTCACACGGGGTTGTCCACAGCCGGACGTGCGAAGGCGCCGCCCTTCCGGAGTACCGGCTGAGCGGCGCCTTCTGCGAGCCCGGGGCTCAGTTGGCGGCTGCGACCTCGACGGCCAGCGACACCGTGACCTCGGGGTGCAGGCGCACGGCGACCGTGTGCTTGCCCAGGGTCTTGATGTGGCCGGCGATCTCGACGGCGCGCTTGTCCAGCGTCGGGCCGCCCGCGGAGCGGACCGCGGACACGACGTCGGACGAGGTGACCGAGCCGAACAGCTTCTTGGAGCCGACGGCGGCCTTGGCCTTCAGCGTCACGGAACCGAGGCCCTCCAGCGCGGCCTTGATCTCCTTGGCGTGGTCCAGGTCGCGGACGCGGCGGGTCTCCTGCGCACGGCGGATGACCTCGACCTGCTTGGCCGCGCCCTTGGTGGCGACGATCGCCAGGCCGCGGGGCAGCAGGTAGTTGCGGCCGTAGCCGTCCTTGACCTCGACGATGTCGCCGGGGCCACCGAGGCCGCTGACGTCAGCGGTGAGGATGAGCTTCACGGTGTGTCCCCCTTTCTCAGCGAGCGGTCGAGGTGTAGGGCAGCAGCGCCATCTCGCGGGCGTTCTTGACGGCCACGGCGACGTCGCGCTGGTGCTGGGAGCAGTTGCCGGTGACCCGGCGGGCACGGATCTTGCCGCGGTCGGAGATGTACTTCCGCAGCAGGGTCGTGTCCTTGTAGTCGATCAGGTTGGCGTTGCGGTCCTTGCAGAAAGCGCAGACCTTCTTCTTCGGCTTGCGCACAGGCGGCTTGGCCATGTGGGGTACTCCTGGATGAAGCGGTGAAGTGAGGGGGGTGCGGGGTCTAGAAGGGGGGCTCGTCGGAGAAGCCGCCGCCGGAGCCCGCCGGGGGCGCGGAGCCCCACGGGTCGTCCGCCGGGGCGCCACCGCCACGGGACTGACCGCCGCCGCCGAAGCCGCCGCCGCCGTCCCCACGGCTCACCTTGTTGACCTTCGCGGTCGCGTACCGCAGCGAGGGGCCGATCTCGTCGACCTCCAGCTCGATGACGGTGCGCTTCTCGCCTTCCTTCGTCTCGAAGGAACGCTGGCGCAGGCGCCCGGTCACGAGCACGCGCGAACCGCGGGTGAGCGACTCGGCCACGTTCTCCGCGACCTGCCGCCACACGTTGCACCGGAGGAACAGCGCCTCGCCGTCCTTCCACTCGCCGGACTGGCGGTCGAAGGTCCGGGGCGTGGAGGCGACCGTGAAGCTCGCCACCGCGGCACCGGACTGGGTGAAGCGGAGTTCCGGATCGGCGGTCAGGTTCCCGACCACCGTGATCGTCGTCTCGCCTGCCATGTCGGAAGGGCTCCCTTACGCCTTGGCCGCGACAGCCTTGGGGGGCTCGCGGCGCAGGACCTTGGTCCGGAGCACCGTCTCCTGCAGGCCGAGCTGGCGGTCCAGCTCCTTCACCGCGTCGGGGGTCGAGGTCAGGTCGAGCACCGCGTAGATGCCCTCGCTGTTCTTGTTGATCTCGAAGCTCAACCGGCGCTTGCCCCACACGTCGACCTTCTCGACGTTGCCACCGCTGGTGCGGATGACGTTGAGGAACTGGTCGAGCGACGGCGCGATGGTGCGCTCGTCGAGACTGGGGTCCAGGATGACCATCACTTCGTAATGACGCATGAAGACCACTCACCTCCTGTGGACTCGGCGGCCACGGACGTTCCGTGGCAGGAGGGTCGTCGCGTCAGCAACCCGGGAAGGCTAGCAGGAGATTCGCGGGCGGCGGCCGGCGGGGCTCCCGGGTCCCGGCCGGCGGGGCGGTGGTCGACGCGAACTCAGGCGACGGCTCGCCGCAGGACCCACGTCCGCACGAGAGCACCCGTCACGCAGGACAGCGCGAGCACCGCCAACAGCACCGGCGCGGCCACGCCGCCGCCGAGCTTGCCGCCGCCCGGCAACGCCTGGGCGCGGCCGGCGGTCTGGACGCCGTCGTTGGCGGGCGTCGGCAGGCCGTACCCCGGCCGGTACCCGGGCACGTTGCCGCCGTACCGGATGCCCGGCGACGGGGAGAACTGACCGGGCATCGCGAACGGCAGCGAGCCGTAGCTGAACAGCGGCACGCGGCCGAAGTTGCCGCTGAACGGGTTGCTCCCGTACAGCGGCAGGTCCAGGCCGCCCACGCCGCCGATCGGCGTGAAGCCGCCCTGCCCGCCGCCGGGCTGGCCGGTCCCGGGCTGCCCCGTCCCCGGCTGACCGCCACCGGGCTGCCCGGTCCCGGGCTGGCCCGTGCCCGGCTGACCGGGCTGCGTGCCGGGCAGCACCTGGCCGGCGATCTGCTGGGAGGTGTCCGCGAGCGCCTTCGACCCGTCCTGCACCGGCGCCGCCGCCGCGTTCACGCCCGTCACCGTCACGCCGCACAGCTTGGTCAGGGTGTCCTGCACCCGGCCGGTCAGCGTGGTGATGATCGGGCCGAGCAGCGGGATCTTGTTCAGCTCCGCGTTGACCTGGTTCGCGATGTGCCCGCCGGTGATGACGCCCGACCCGGTGGGGATCGCGCCGATCGGGATCGGCGGGAGGGCGTTGAACGCCGTCTTGAACGGCTCCGCCAGGGGCGGCCCGAGCAGCGGGATCGCCCGGATGAGGTCTGTGACGGGCTGCACGACGGCGCCGGGGCTCAGCGACACGGGTGTGCCGGGAGCGCCCTGGACGCTGGTCGCGCAACTGCCGACCACCACGGGCTCGGCCGCCTGCGCGGTGCCCGAGCCGGTCGCCGCGACCGCGAACACCACGGCCACCGCGCCCAACAGCCCGGTGAGTCGGGTCCGCATGGCTGTCCTCCTGCCGTGCCCCACGCCGTTACCTACTTACAAGTAACGAGCGTACGTCCTCCGGGTGACGCGAGTCATGTGCTGATTTCGCAAAACCCGTATCGGCGTCGGCTCCTGACTCGTTGCAGCACCCGGCTACTCTGCACAACCATGCGCATCGGGGCCCACGTCCGCGACGACGACCCGCTGGGCGCCGCGGCTGCTCGCGGGGCTGAAGTCGTCCAGTTCTTCCTCGCCGACCCCCAGGGGTGGAAGGCGCCCAAGCCGCACCCCCAGACCGAGGGTCTGCTGGCCTCCGACCTCGACGTCTTCATCCACGCGCCCTACCTGGCCAACGTGGCGTCGCTGAACAACCGCATCCGCATCCCGTCCCGCAAGATGGTCCTCCAGCACGCCGAGGGCGCGGCCAAGGTCGGCGCGAAGGGCCTGATCGTGCACGGCGGCCACGTCGGCAAGGGCGACGACCCGGCCGAGGGCATCGCGAACTGGCGCAAGATGTTCGAGCGGCAGGCCGCGGAGGGCGGGTTCGCCGTCCCGATCCTGATCGAGAACACCGCGGGCGGCGAGAACGCCATGGCCCGCACCTTCGACATGCTCGCCCGCCTGTGGGACGCGGTCGGCGAGTTCGACGCCGGGTTCTGCCTGGACACCTGCCACGCGTTCGCCTCCGGCGAGGACCTCGTGGGCATCGTCGACCGGGTGAAGGCCATCACCGGCCGCATCGACCTGGTCCACCTCAACAGCTCGCGCGACGAGTTCGGCTCCAGCCGCGACCGGCACGCCAACATCGCCACCGGCACCATCGACCCGGAGCAGCTGGTCGCGGTGGTCGCCGCAGCCGGATCGCCTGCGTTGGTGGAGACACCGGACGAAGGGCAGGCGGAGGACATCGCGTTCCTCCGCGAGCACCTGGGCCGATGAGCGTGACGCGGGAGGTGTCGGCCGTGCCCGATCGGGCGCGCGGGGAGCGGTCGCACCGGCTCGGCCGGGCCGCGTTGGCCGCGCTGGTCCTCCTGTGCGGGGTGACGCTGCTGCTCGGGTTCGCCAACAAGGACCGCTGCACCGGGCCGGAGTTCGACCAGTGGGGCCGCAGCGCGCCGGACTACGAGGAGCGCAACAAGGCCGAGGTCTGCTACTCCGACATCCAGCACCTGTGGATCGGCCGGGACGTGGACCGGCACGTCTTCCCGTACGTGCACGGCAGCATCAACAGCAAGGGCGTCCTGATCGGCGGCACCGTCGAGTACCCGGTGCTGACCGGCCTGCTGATCTGGGCGGGCGCGATCTTCGCCCACACCGACGCGGCGTTCCTGCTGTTCAGCGCGTTGCTGATGGCCCCGTTCGGGCTGGCGACGGCGTGGCTGCTGGGCAAGCTCAGCGGGTGGCGGGCGCTGCTGTGGGCGATCGGGCCGCCGATGGTCCTCTACGCCTTCCACAACTGGGACCTGCCGGTCGTGTTCTGCGCGGTCGCCGCGGTCTACGTGGTGCACCGGGGGTGGGGGCGCACGCCGAAACCGCTGGTGGACCGGGCCGTGGTGGCGTCGGTCCTGCTCGGCCTGGGGTTCGCGTTCAAGATCTACCCGGCGGCGTTCGTGCTGCCGCTGTGCCTCTACGTCCTGACCGGCGGGCGCGAGGGCCTCAAGGAGGGCGAGCGGTACGACTTCGCGGGCGCGGTGAAGGTCGCGTTCGCCTCGATCGTCACGGTCGTGCTGGTCAACCTGCCGTTCGCGATCGCGGGCTTCGAGGGCTGGCAGGCGTCGTTCACGTTCCAGCAGCTGCGGCGCGTGGACATCACGACGAACTCGATCTGGTTCTGGTCGATGCGGCCGTTCATGCCCGACGAGTCCATGCAGGGCATCGTGAGCGTGCTGTCGCCGGTGGGCATCCTGGCGTCGTTCGCGCTGGCGTGCTGGCTGGGTTGGCGGCGGTTCCAGCGCGAGGGCGCGTACCCGTGGGTGCCGGTGTCGGCGGCCATGCTGTGCGGGTTCCTGCTGCTGCACAAGGTCCACTCGCCGCAGTACACGCTGTGGCTGGTGCCGATGTTCGTGCTGCTGCGCGTGCCGCTGGGCTGGGCGTTCGCCTACTTCGCGGCGGACATCGCGATGGGGATCGGCATCTTCCGCTGGTACTACGCGATCGAGTTCGCGCAGCCGTCGGGCATCTACGACGGGTTCTCGGCGCAGGCCGTGGTGATCGGCGTGTGGGGCCGGGCGGCGCTGCTGGCGGCCCTGTTCTTCGTGTTCCTCAAAGCCCGGGTGACCTTCCCCGACCACACGCGTTTCCTGCCTAAAGTGACCGCGTGACCTTCCTCGAAACCACCCGTGCCGCCTACGACACGGTCGCCGAGTCGTACCACGAGACCCTCAAGGACGTGCTGGCCGAGAACCGGCCGGGCAGCGTCCTGGACCGGGCCATGCTGGGCGCGTTCGCCGAGCTGGTCACCGGCCGGGTCGCGGACGTCGGCTGCGGTCCGGGGCGGATCACCGGTCACCTGGCGGCGCTGGGCGTGGACGTGTTCGGCGTGGACCTGTCCCCGGAGATGGTCGCGATCGCCCGCCGCACCGTCCCGGACGTGCGCTTCGAGGTCGGGTCCATGACGGCGCTGGACCTGCCGGACGGGTCGCTGGGCGGTCTCGTGGCGTGGTACTCGGTGATCCACGTGCCGCCGGCCGGGCACCCCGCCGTGTTCGCCGAGTTCCACCGGGTCCTCGCCCCGGGCGGCCACCTGCTGCTCGCCTTCCAGGTGGGCGACGAGGCGAAGCGCATCACCGAGGCGTACGGCCACCGGGGGCTCGACGCGATGGCCTACCGGCTCGACGTGGCCAAGGTGGTGGCGGACCTGACCGGGGCGGGCTTCACGCCGCACACGACCCTGGTCCGCGAAGCCCTGGAGGAGTACGAGAAGACCCCGCAGGCCTACGTCCTCGTGCGCCGCCGGACCGACCGCTAGCCGCGAGTTCCCCGTCTGGGCCGTGTCAGGCGCAGAACAGGGGCGTGTCAGTTCCGCCGCTGACAGTGTGCCCATGACGGAATCCGCGATCGTGGCCCACGGGCTGCGCAAGACGTACGGGGACAAGACCGTGCTCGCCGGCATCGACCTCGATGTCCGGGCGGGCTCGGTGTTCTCCCTGCTGGGCCCGAACGGGGCCGGCAAGACGACCACGGTCAACGTGCTGACCACGTTGGCGAAGGCCGACGGCGGGACGGTCCGGGTCGCCGGGCACGACATCGCCACCGAGACCCGGGCCGTCCGGTCGGCCATCGGCGTGACCGGGCAGTTCGCCTCGGTGGACGACCTGCTCACCGGCGAGGAGAACCTGCGGCTCATGGCCGACCTGCACCACCTGGGCGGTCGCGAGGGCAAGCAGGTCGTCGCCGGCCTGCTCGAACGGTTCGACCTGGTGGAGGCCGCGACGAAGCAGGCCGCCACCTACTCCGGCGGCATGCGCCGCAAGCTCGACCTCGCGATGACCCTCGTCGGCAAGCCGCGGATCATCTTCCTGGACGAGCCGACGACCGGCCTGGACCCGCGCAGCCGCCGCACGATGTGGGACATCGTCCGCGAGCTGGTGGCCGACGGCATGACGATCTTCCTCACCACCCAGTACCTGGAGGAGGCCGACCAGCTCGCCGACCGGATCGCCGTGCTCGACCAGGGCCGCCTGGTCGCCGAGGGCACCGCCGCCGAGCTCAAGCGCAAGGTCCCCGGCAGCCACGTCCGGCTCCGGTTCGCCGACGTCGTCGCGCTGGGCGCGGCGGCCCGGGTCGTCACCGGGTCCACGCCGGACGACGAGGCCCTGGCCCTGCGCGTCCCCGGCGACGGTGGCGTGCGGTCGTTGCGGGCACTGCTCAACCGCCTTGACGAGCACTCGATCGAGGTCGAGGAGTTCTCCGTGCACACGCCGGACCTCGACGACGTCTTCCTCGCCCTCACCGGACACGCCGGCACGGAGGTCACCGCACCATGAGCACCGCGTTCACCGACTCGGCGATCATGCTCCGCCGCAACTTCAAGCACTCTGTCCGCAACCCCGTCACGGTGTTCAACGCGATCCTGCTGCCGATCGTGCTGATGCTGATGTTCGTGTACGTGTTCGGCGACTCGTTCAACGTCGACGGCGAGTACATCGACTACGCGACGCCGGGCATGCTGCTGATGGCCGTCAGCTACGGGTTGAGCGCCACCGCGTTGGGCGTGAACGCCGACATGACCAAGGGGATCATCAACCGGTTCCGCGCCATGGACGTCTCCCGGGGCGCGGTGCTGACCGGGCACGTCGTGTCCACCGTGGTGCGCACGGTGGTGGCGCTGGCGGCGGTCGTCGGGGTCGCCTTCCTCATGGGGTTCGGCCCGTCCGCGACCTTCGGGCACTGGCTCGCCGCGATCGGCGTCCTGGTGCTGACGGCCTTCGCGCTGGCGTGGCTGACCGTCGCGATGGGCCTGGCCGCGAAGACGCCGGAGTCGGCGGGGTTCGTGACCGTGCCGCTGATCATGCTTCCGTTCTTCAGCAGCGCGATCGTGCCCGCCGGGCAGATGGGTCCGGGTGTTCGGGAGTTCGCCGAGCACCAGCCGTTCACGCCGATCATCGAGAGCCTGCGCGGGTTCTTCACCGGGGTCCCGTCGGCCGGCGACACCTACGCCGCGATCGCCTGGTGCGTCGGCATCTCCCTGGTCGGGTACGTGTGGGCGCGGTCGACGTTCACCAAGCGAGCGTGAGCTCGGCGAGTTCCCGCCAGTCCGCCCGCTCCCCCTCCCCGGTCGCCTCGGTGAACCGCGCGTCACCGAGGCGACCACGCGCTTCCCGCTCGATGCGGGTGAAGTCCGGCTGGGAGCGGTCCGGCAGGCCGATCACGCCGGCGCTGGCCCCCAGCAGCCGCGCGGCCTGCTCGGGCCGGTCGCGGCGCAGCGCCAGGTCCGCGATCCCGATCAGCACGTGGGCGACGGCGAGCGGGAGCCCCGACTCGGCCGCCGCGCGGAACGCCGCGACGCGCTGCTCGCGCGACCCGGCGAGGTCTTCGGCGAGGTAGCCGAGGGCGTCGTGGGTCGCGGCGCGGATGCCCGCCTGCTCGGCCTGCTCGCCCATCAGGGTGGTGGCGCGGTCGAGCTGCCGGCGGGCCTGCTCGACGTCGCCGCGCCAGCGGGCCAGCGAGGCCTTCGCCAGGGCCAGGTCGGTCAGCGCCTCCGGCCAGGCGACCCGTTCCGCGAGCCGCTCCGCCTCGGTCAGCGTGGCGGCGCTCGCCCGTTCGTCGCCGGCCAGCCAGTGCAGCTCCACCTGCCGCGACCGGATCCGCAGGACGTCCTCGGCGGCCCCGACGTCGCTGATCACCGCGACCGCGTCGTCCAGGTGGGCGCACGCGCGGGCGAACTCGCCGCGCATCGCGATCCGGTTCGCCAGCTCGGTCAGCGCGAACGACGTCCCCCACCGCTCGCCGATCGCGCGGAACTCGGCGAGGGCCGCCTCCAGGCAGGCGTCCGCGTCCCGCCCGCCGTGGCCGTGCATGATCCGCATCTTGCCCAGCTGCAACCGGGCCAACGCGCGGACGAAGGGTTCCGGGTCGTCCAGCAGCGGTTCGTAGGCGGCCGGGTAGGCGCTCGGGTCCTCCAGGATGCGTTCGAGGGCGACGATCAGCCGCACCACCGGGTGCAGGCCGGGCACGCGCCGGCTGATGTCGGCCGCCTTGTGGATCCACTCGCGGGCCTGGTACTCGTCGCTGCCCCGCCCGGCGGTCAGGAACGTCGTGACGAACGTGTAGACCACGGCCCGGGCCTCGTCGGTCACCTCGCCGGGCATGCGGGCCGCCGCCATGATCAGCTCGCCGCCCTCGACCTTGTGCCCGCCCAGCCACCAGAACCAGCCGGCCGCCGCGGCGAGCCGCATCGCGGGCTGCGCCTCGCCCGCCGCGAGGGCGCCGCGCATCGCGGCGACGATGTTGTCGTGCTCGACCTCCAGCGCGGCCAGCCACTCCAGCTGCCCGGAGCGCAGGAGGTGCGGCTGCGCGGCCTCGACCAGGTCGGTGAAGTGGGCGAGGTGCGCGTGCCGCGCCTGCTCGGACTCGCCCGCCTCCGCCAGCCGCTGCGCGGCGTACTCCTTGATCGTGCTCAGCGTGCGGTAGCGCGGGGCCGCGTCCCCCTCGGTGACCACCAGGGACTTCTCGGTCAGCGCGGTGAGCAGTTCGAGCACCTGCCACGACTCGACGCCGTCGGCCGCGCAGACCCGTTCGGCCGCCTCCAGGCTCGCGCCGCCGGAGAACACCGCGAGCCGGCGCAGCACGACCCGTTCGGCGGGGTTGAGCAGCTCCCAGCTCCAGTCGATCACGGCGCGCAGCGTCCGGTGCCGGGGCAGCGCGGTGCGGCTGCCGCCGGTGAGCAGGCGGAACCGGTCGTCCAGCCGGTGGGCCAACTGCTCCAGCGACATCGTGCGCAGCCGGGCGGCGGCCAGTTCGATGGCCAGCGGCATCCCGTCCAGCGCCTGGCAGACCCGGGCCATGGTGGCCAGCGCCGCGGCGTCGACCACGAGGTCGCTGCGCACGGCGGCGGCCCGGTCGCGCAGCAGCCGGACCGCCGGGGACGCCTCGACCGCACGCGGGTCGGCGTCCGGCGCGGGCAGCGCCAGCGGTTCGACCGGCCACAACGCCTCGCCGGTGATGCCGAGGGGTTCCCGGCTGGTCGCGAGGACGCGCAGCCGCCGGCACTCGCCGAGCAGCCGGTGGGCGAACTTCGCCGCCTCGTCGATCACGTGCTCGCAGTTGTCCAGGACCAGCAGCGCCTCCCGGTCGCGCAGCGCGGCGACGACCCGTTCGGCGGGTTCGGCGTCCGCCGCGCCGCCCAGCAGCGATTCGCGCAGCCCGAGCACGGCGAACGTCGCCTGCGCCACGTCGCCGCCCGCGCCGACCGGGGCCAGCTCGACCAGCCAGACCCCGTCGGGCAGGTCGTCCAGCAGGGTGCGCGCGGTCTCGGTGGCCAGGCGGGTCTTGCCCGAGCCGCCCGGCCCGATCAGGGTGGTGAGCCGGTGCCCGGTGACCAGGTCGCGGACCGCGGCGACGTCGTGCTCCTTGCCGACGAACGTGGTCAGCTCGGCGCGCAGGTTGCTCTTCCGGGTCTCCTCCTTGCGCCCCAGCTCGCCGCGCAGCAGGGCGACGTGCAGCGCGGACAGCTCCGGCGACGGGTCGACGCCCAGCGCGTCGGCGAGGGCTTCCCGCGCCCGCTGGTAGACCATCAGCGCCTCGGTGCTGCGCCCGGCCGCGCCGAGGGCGCGCATCAGCGCGGCGACGAGCCGTTCCCGCACCGGGTGGGCCGCCACGAGTTCGGTCAGCTCCGCGACCAGCTCCGGGCCGCGCCCGAGGCCCAGTTCCGCCTCGAACAGGTCCTCCAGCGCGGTCAGCCGCAGCCCGTCGAGCCGGGTGACCGCCGCGTCGAACGCCTCGCTGTCCTGGAGGCCGACGTCCTGCATGGCCGTGCCCCGCCACAGGCCCAGGGCCTCGCGCAACAGCCGCGCCCGCACGGCCTCGTCACCGCCGCGCGCCCGGCCGACCAGGCGTTCGAACCGCACGGCGTCCACGGCGTCGGGTTCGACCGCCAGCCGGTAGCCGCCCGCCTGCCCGTCGACCACCCCGCCGGGCAGCACCCGGCGCAACCGGGAGGCCAGGCGCTGCAGGGCGTTCGCCGCGTCGGCCGGCGGCTGCTCGCCCCACACCCAGTCGACCAGCGTCGCCTTCGGGACGACCCGACCGGGTTCGAGCGCGAGGGCGGTCACCAGCGCGCGCAACCGGGCGCCCGGCACGTTCGCCGGCACGCCGTCGTCCGCGCGGACCTCGAACGGTCCCAGCACCCCGATCTGCACCCGCTCGATTCTGCCGTGACCGGTCGGGTGGACACGGGGGAATGGCCGATCGCCGGCGCCCGGACAGCTCGACGGGGTGGCGCGGCCTTCCATTGCGGTGTGTGAGCACTTCGGGTTGGTGGCTCACGAAAGTGTGAACGTCGTGGGTCGGCGCGTTTACGATCAAGGGATGCCACCCGACGCGGCGCGGCGCAGCGAGCGGTCCCGGCGGGCCGTGCTGGCCGCCGCGCTCGACCTGGTCGAGGCGGTCGGGTACGCGCGGTTGACCGTCGAGGCGGTCGCCGCCCGCGCCGGGGTCGGCAAGCAGACCATCTACCGCTGGTGGCCGTCCAAGGGGCCGCTGCTGTTCGACGCGCTGGTCGAGTTCGGGCCGGGCGAGGACGAGCCGCCCGCCTGGGGCGCGCTCGACCTCGACCTGCGCCGGGAGCTGCGGGAGGCGGTGCGGCAGCTGGAGGAGCGGCGGTTCGACCAGGTGTGCCGGCTGCTGGTGCACGAGGCGCGGACCGACCTGGTGGCGCTGCTGCTCATGCCGCGCCGGATGCGGCTGGAGGAACGGCTGGCGATGGCCCAGCGGGCCGGCGAGGTGCGCGGCGACGTGGACGTGCCGGCGGCGGCCGAGCTGCTGCTCGCCCCGGTCTACCAGCGGTGGCTGCTGCGCACCGGGCCGTTGACGGGCACGTTCTCCGACACGGTGGTGGTGCTCGCGCTCCGCGCGCTGTGCGCGTGATCATGATCGGTAGGGTGGGCCGATCATGGGGTACGCCGTGGTCGACGTGGAGACGACCGGGTTCGCCGCCCGCCGGGCGGACCGCGTGGTCGAGGTGGCGGTCGTGCAGCTGGACGCGCGGGGCGAGCCGACCGGCGAGTGGTGCACCCTGCTCAACCCCGGCCGCGACCTCGGGCCGCGGCACGTGCACCGGATCAGCGCGGCCGACGTGTGGGCCGCGCCGACGTTCGCGCAGGTCGCGGGCGCGTTGACCGACCGGCTCGCGGGCCGCGTGCTGGTCGCGCACAACCTCGCGTTCGACGCCCGCTTCCTGGCCGCCGAGTTCGCCCGGCTCGGCGTGGACCTCGACCCGGACGGCCTGTGCACGATGCGCCTCGCGCCGCCGGGCGCGGGCCGGTCGCTGCGGGACTGCTGCGCGGCGGCCGGGATCGTGGTCGAGGACGCCCACTCCGCCCTGCACGACGCCCGCGCCACGGCCCGCCTGTTCGCCCACTACCTGCGGCGGGGCGTCCCCGAGGCGCCTCGGGTCCTGTGGCCGCGGCTGCCCGGCGACGCGGTCGAGGTGCGGCGCGGCAACGCGACCGTCACCCGCGCGAAGCAGCACGTCGAACTGCGCGTGGGCGACGTCGTCGTGTTCACCGGGCAGACCACCGACCCGCGGGACGTGTGGATCTCGCGTGCCCAGGCGGCCGGCCTGGTCAGCCGCGGCCACGTCACCCGGTCGACGCGGCTCGTCGTGGCGGCGGACCCGTTCACCCTGTCCACGAAGGCGCGGCGGGCGCGTGCCTACGAGGTGCCCGTGGTGTCCGAGGAGGAGTTCGCCGGGCTGCTGATCGGCGGGGTGATGGAATAAAAGATCACCGGACCGGGTGTCATCAGGCCTATTGAAAAGCCCTCGACCTGCGGGGATGCTTCTGACGGACAGGCCTGGTCCGGCGAAGGGCACGAGTCCTATGCGTACCGTGCAGTCAACGACCCCCCGTCGGGTGTGGGACGAACTGGTCGCCGAACTGCCCGTCGGCGTGCTGCTCCAGGACGACCGCGGCACCGTCCTCGCCGGCAACCGCCTGGCCGCCGCCCTGCTGGACGTGCCGCCGACCACCCTGCCCGGCTACCGGCTGCCCGCGGCGTGGGACGAGTCCGGGGCGCGGCTGCCCACGTGCGCCGAACTCGCCGCGCAGGTGCTGCGCACCGGGGCGGCCCTGACCATCCCGGTGGTCCTGCCGCACACGCGGGTGTGGGCCGACATCCACCCGCTGTCCGAGCGCGGCCAGGTGCTGGTGCTGCTGCGACCGGTGCAGCAGGACGTGCCGCACAGCGCGAACCTGCTCGACGCGCTCACCGGGCTGCCCGGCCGGGCACTGCTGCTCGACCGCCTCGACCAGGCGCTGACCCGGGCCCGCACGCACGGCACGCTCGCCACGCTGGCCCTGGTCGACGTGCACCAGCTCGCCGAGGTGAACCGGACCCACGGGTTCCAGCGCGGCGACGAGCTGCTCGCGGTGATCGGCGGCCGGCTGCGCGAGGGTCTGCGCGAGGACTACACCGTGGCCCGGTACGGCGGGGACGAGTTCGCCGTCGTGGCCGAGCACCCCAACGGCAACGGCGAGGCGGTGGCGGCGCGGGCCCGGGAACTGGCCGGGCGGGCGGTGCGGCTGGGCGGCACGCGGATCCAGCCGGGCGTCCGGGTGTGCTGGGTGACCAGCGACGGCGACACGCCCCTGCACTCGGTGATCGCCCACGTCGAAGAGCGGTTGCGCCACTGAAAGCAAGGACCCCTGGCACCGGGTGTGCCAGGGGTCCCGTTCACGCGGGGTGGGTGGTGCGGGTCAGAGCTTCGGCAGGACCTGCGTCACGTCCATCGCGCCCAGCACGTCGAGCATGCTCAGCGCGTCCAGACCGGCCAGGGCCGGGGCGGAGGTGCGCTCGCGCGGGCCCTCGACCTTGCCGTTCAGCGGGTTGACGTTCAGGCCGGACAGCGACGCGCCGGACAGCGGCGGCACCGGCGCGGCCGGGACGCCCGGCAGGGCCGGGGCCGCGGTGCGCGGCTGGGCCACACCCGGCACCGGCACCACGAACGGCAGCGGCAGCGGGGAGGCCACGCTGGGCAGGCTGCGCGGCGCGGCCTTCTGCGGGCCGGGCAGCAGCGGCAGGCCCTGCACCACCGGGGTCACGCCCAGGTTGCCGCCCAACAGCGGCAGGGTGCCGCCGAAGGACCGCTCGTCCTTGTCACCGTTGTTCAGGGCGGCGTTGCGGTCGGAGGCGTTGACGATCGCCTCGGGCACGCGGCGCAGCTCCTGGAAGCGGCGCAGCTCGTTCAGCCTGCCCAGCTCGGGCGACCGGGTGAGGCCGGTGACCTTGTCCAGGCCGGGGACCTTCGACACGCCGGGAACCCGCGCGTCGGTCAGGCCACCGGTGGGCAGCTTGCCCGGCAGCGCCGGCGTGGGCAGCTTCTTGTCCGCCACGCTGGTGGCCGGCGCGTTCGACGGCAGCTTCGTCGGCAGCTCGGACGGCGCCACCTTGGTCACGTCGACCTTGGGCAGCCCGCCCGCCTGGCCGGTCAGCAGCTCCAGGACCAGCTTCGGGTTCGGGATCTGGTTGACCGGCATGTCGTCCAGGTCGACCAGGTCGGACGCGGCGGGCAGCTTCGGCAGCGCCTTGCGGGTCAGCGACAGGTCGCTGGCGCGGGTCAGGTCCATGCCGCGCACCTGGGGGGCGCCCAGCTCGCGGACCTTCGACAGCTCCAGGCCGCGCAGCACCGACAGGTCGAAGTCGCGCAGGTCGGACAGGTCCATCGCGCCCAGGCCGGACAGCTTGTCCAGGCTGGACAGGCTGGGCAGCTCGGTCGGCTTCATCAGGTTGTCCACGCCGGCGGGCAGGTTGATGCCCCGCGGCACGGTCTTGCGCGGGCCGCCCTGGCCCTCCGGCTCGTCGCCGGTCCGCTCGGCCGAGGCCTCGGCGAGGTCGGTCCGGGCGTCGCCGAGCACGTCGGCGGGCACGTCGAACACGGCGGGCCGCGTCTCGGCGGGCACCGACACGTCGTGCGAGGTGAGCGCGCCCGAGCCCTTGGTCTCGGTGTCGCCGCCGGCCTGGGTGAGGCTCAGCGAGTCGGCGTTGGCGTCGGCCAGGCCGCCCGCGGTCGCCGCGTCGCCGAACACGCCGGGCTTGGCGTTGGCCGGCAGGTTGACCAGGTTGCCCGACAGCGAGCTGTTCCAGGCCTCGGTCTCCTGGTCGCCACCGGCGACCACCGCGGACTGGTCGGACACGTCCGAGCGGCTGTTGCCGGCGGCGGACACCGAGTCGGCGAAGGTCTGCAGCGCCAGGGCGGGCTGGGCGGTGATGCCGTTGCCGGACACCGAGCCCTGGTTGCCCGAGGTGGCGATGTCGCCGCCGGAGAACGAGGTGAACTCGTTCTCGACCGCGCTCTTGGCGTTGCTGCCCGCGCCCAGGGTCGAACCGAACACCTGCGGCGAGGACGCCTGCGGGACCGAGACGACGTTGCCGGTGAACGCGCCGTGGTCGCCCTCGGAGCTGGCGTCGCCGCCGGAGCGCGAGTGCAGCTCGTTGCTCAGGTCGGACGCGCCGTTGCCGACGGCCACGAAGGTGTTGCCGGGCACCTGCGCCGGGTTCGAGGTCGGGACCTCGACGATGTTGCCGGACATCGAGCCGTGCCGGCCGGTGGCCATCGCCGGACCGCCGGCGACGAGCGCGGTGTCGCTCTCGG
The DNA here is from genome assembly GCF_039521145.1 of Saccharothrix mutabilis subsp. mutabilis. Lineage (NCBI taxonomy): Bacteria > Bacillati > Actinomycetota > Actinomycetes > Pseudonocardiales > Pseudonocardiaceae > Saccharothrix > Saccharothrix mutabilis. The sequence continues at coordinate 218,030 of NZ_BAAABU010000004.1, read as the reverse complement.
TCTTCGAGGTCGGGTTGCCGACCAGCGCGCCGGCGTTGCCGAAGCCCTGGCCGCCCAGGGCGGTGGGCGTGGTGACGACGTTGCTGGAGACGGTGCCGTTGTCGTCCCGGGCGTTGGGCGACCCGCCGGCCCGGATCTTCTTGTCCTCCACGGCGTTGCCGGTGGCCAGGCCGCCGACGCCGCCGGCGTTGCCGAAGCCCTCGGCGGGCACGGCGAGCGGCGCCTGGCCGATGTTGCCGGACAGGACCGCGTTGTTGCCGGTGGTGCCGTTGTAGCCGCCCGAGGTGACGTCGACCTCGTTCTCGCACTGCGAGGCCGCGATGCCGCCACCGGACAGGCCGTTGCCGCACGCGTCGATCGCGCCGGCCGGGGCCGCGTTGGTCGAGTTCGCCGACATCACCGAGCGGTCGCCGCGGGTGTAGGTCGAGCCGCCCGCGTTGACGTCGGTGTCGGCCGCGTGGGTGGAGGAGGTGTTGCCCAGCAGCGAGCCCGAGTTGCCCGCGCTGCCCACCGGCAGCGCGACGGGCGCGTCGCCGAAGTTGCCCGACAGGGTCGAGTCCTGGCCGCTGGTCCGGGCCCAGCCGCCCGCCTGGGCGTTGTTGTCCGACCGGGTCTCGGTGTCGGCGTTGCCGACGCCGGCCAGGGCGTTGTTGTCGAGCGTGGCGGGGCCGGCGAGCTGCGGCTGGAGCGCGTTGCCGGCCACGGTGGCGTTCTCGCCGCTGGTGGACAGCCACGGCTCGTGGTTGCTGCGGGTCGGGCCGGTGTCGCCGGCGACCGCGGTGGTGCGGTGGTCGGCGGTGGAGTCGGCGTTGCCGGCCGCGCCGAGCGCGTTGCCCTCGACCGACGTGATCGGGGCGAGCGGGACGCCCGCGGTGTTGCCGCCCAGGGTGCTGCGGTCGCCGTTGGTGGCCAGCGAGCCGCCGGCCTCGGCCTCGGTGTCGGCGTGCGAGGCGCTGTTGGCGATGCCGCCGCCCGCGACCGCGTTGTTGCTCACGCGGAACGGGGTGGCCTGCTGGACGCCGAGGATGTTGCCGGACAGCGAGCCGTCCGAACCGCCGGTGCTGATGTCGCCACCGGCGGCGGCGTCCTGGCGGGCGTAGGACTCGGAGTAGGCGTTGGCGCCGATGGCGGCGGCGTTGCCGCTGGCCCCGATCGGGCTGGCGTTGTGGATCGCGGCGACGTTGCCCGCGAGCGAACCGCGGGAGCCGTCGGTGCGGGTCTTGCCGGTGCTGGGCGTGTACTGCGCGCACTCGCCGTCGGCGTGGGCGTCGCCGCCGGCGCCGACCGCGTTGCCGCAGGCGTGGATCGGGGCGACGACGTCGCCGTCGATGGCGTTGCCGCGGGTCACCTGCGTGGTGTCGACCTGGCGGACGCGGGACTGCGTCTCGCGGACCAGGGGGTTCTTGGTGATGCCGGTCGGCTGCGGAACGTTCTCCGTGCCGATCTCGCGGTGGATCTCCGGCAGGTCCCGGTTGCCGACCGGGGTGCCCAGGTTGTTCTCCTCGACGTCGATCGGCACGCGGACGCGGGCGTCCAGCGGCGACGGCGGGGCGTCGGGGTTGACGTTCTCCTGGGCTGAAGCGATGCCCGTGCCGAGCATCAGCAAACCACCCGTGACAAGTGCGGTCTGGAAACCGCGCTTGGCCCAGGTTTGCATGGGTTCTCCTTCTTCTGTGTCCCGTGATGGGAGGTGAAGGGTGGTCGGCGCGTGCACCGCGTCGGGGGAGCGACGACCACCCGGATCGGGGGGTGGGGCGCGGCTGGTCGACCGGTTTCAGGCGCGACGGACGCGCGTCGGTCGATCACCGGGACGGCGTCAGAGCCGCCCGCGGACCGCGCGCTGGGATCAGTCGGGGGTGGTGCCGGGCTGCTTGCCGGGCAGCACGGAGACCCGCTCGGTGCCGGGCAGCAGCGCCCGGAGCACGGCGGCGTCCAGGCCGTCGGCGGTCACGCCCGTGAACGGGCCGTTGCCGCCGCCGGCGGTACCCGAGCCGTCACCACCGCACGAGCAGTGCACCGGCACCCCTGAAGGCGGTGCGAACGGCGTGCGCGTGGGGCCGGCCGGGTCGGAGAGCGGTGCGGTGCGGTCCTCGGCGGTCGACGCGTCGAACGACGGCGCCGGCGAGGACGCCCAGCTCTCGCTGAGCTTGCCGAACGGGCTCCGCACCACCGGGGTGCCGGTGGAGACCGGCACGGCGGTGGCTTCGGTGGCGGGCTCGGCGTGCCGGTTCACCGCGCGCCCCGAGAGGGACGAGGCGATGACCGACTCGGCCAGGTTCGGCTCGAACCTGGCCACGGTGTGGCCGAAGGTGCCGCGGATGTCCTCCGCGACGCGGCCGAGGTCGGGCACCTGCGGGTGCGGGCGCTCGGCCCGGACCTTCTCGTCGAGGTCGCGCACGGTCTCGCGGACCGGTGCGACGGCCTCGCCGACGGGGCTGACCGCCACCGCTTCGGTGACGGAGGTGACCGCGTCGGCGCCCTGCGCGGACGCCGTGGACGCGGACAGCGCCCAGACGGCGGCAGTGCCAGCCAGCGCGCCGCCGGCGACCAGCAGGGCACGGGAGAGCAGCCGCCGAACGCGGCTCACCCCCACACCCGATCGCTGGTCGGCCGACGACACCGCTGGTACCTCCACCTGAACGCTGGGGAATCGTCGGCGCGAGAGATCGAAGGTGATCAAGCCGACGCCGTCGAGCGTGCCAGCCCGCCGGGCCGGAGCGCACGCGTTCGCGGCCTGGTTCGCCGGATCGTGTGATCGACACTCCGTGTTGTCAGATCTGACTGTGCGTAGCCAACACTGGTCAGACGCGCTTGAGGACGCGGGCCGCGCCGGCCGCCGCCGTCGAGGCGAGGATCCAGCCGACGGCGATCAACGCGCTGGAGATCCACTGGGAAGCGCCGGAGAACTTCCACTTGCCGTCCTGTCCCAGGTCCACGATCGGGATCAGCAGGTCCACCGCGAGCAGCCACGGGTTCCAGGACGGCGACTCGTCGTCGTTGAGCTTGGGCATCTCGTGCCCGAGGAACCACAGCGCGCCCAGCAGCCAGAACGCCGCCAGCCACGCGATCGCCAGCCACGGCCGGTACCCGTAGCCCACGGTCCAGCGCTGGAGGAACCCCCACACCCGGCCCGCGTGGCCCAGCTCGGAGTAGCGGCGGTGCTGCTTCTCCAGCTGCACGTGCTGCGCCAGCTCCTCCTCGCCGCCGTCCCGGTACACCGCCGCGAGCTGCTCGTAGGGTCCGGGCGCGAAGTCCGGCTGCACCTCGCGCAGCCAGCGCAGCCGGGTGTGCACGTCCACCGGCGGGGTCGAGGAGATCGCGCTGAACGTGAAGTCCTCGACGTCCACGCCGCCGGTCGCCGCCCACAGGCCGGGCCCGTCCTGCACGGCGGTCGCGCTGACCCGGCGCAGCACCACGCGGCCGACCGGGATCACGTCCTCGGCCATCCGCAGCACGAGCTGGCTGACGGTGAGCCCGTAGGCGTTGAGGGCGATGTCGCTGCCCGGACCGCCCAGCCGGGCCCCGGTGAAGGTGGCCATCTTGCCGACCTCGGCCAGCCGGATGCGGACGCCGCCGGTCGCGGTGAACCCGTGGCTGCACAGGAGGTCCTTGCCGATGGTGGCGACCCGCGCGTCGAGCGAGGGCTTGACCCCGGCGCCGTCGGGGCGGCGGCGCGGCTGGACCAGCGTCGCGCCCGAGCAGTCCAGGGTGGAGCCGATCGCGGCGTTCTGCAGCCGCAGCGAGCCCTTGGCGTGCAGGTCGCGCAGGAACAGCGTGCCGCCGACGGTCAGCCGGTCGGCGAACAGGACGTCGATGCCCGGGCCGTGCAGCTGGACGCCGGACAGGCTCGCGCTGCCGCGGACGTGCGCGTCGACCAGGCGGACCTGGCCGTAGGCGCGCAGGGCGGACTCGCGCGAGCCGCCGCCGCGGAACCCGCCGTTGACCGCGCCGCGCGCTTCGAGGTCGCCGCGCACCTGGATGCCGTCGGCGTGCAGCGCGACGGGGACCCGGTCCACCACCTCGCGCGCCGAGAGTTCCTCCACCACGTCCTGCTGCCCGATCGCCGCGCCGGACAGCCGCAGGTACCCGCCGACCTCGGCGTTGGGCAGCCGCACCGTGCCGCTGGAGGTGAAGCCGTCGTCGAGTTCGACGTTGCCCTCGACGTGGATGCGGTCGGCGACCAGCGCGGCGGACTCGTCGGCGGTGCCGCGCGGGATCACCAGGACGGGCCGGTCCACCACGCCGGCCTTGAGGCGCGCGCCGGAGAAGACGACGTTGCCGCCGACCCGGGCCCCGTCGAGCAGGATGCGCCCGTCGGCGGTGAACCGCCCGCCCTCGGCGTCGCAGAACAGGTTGCCCGCGATGGTGATGCCGGAGCCGTCGAGGGCGTTCTGGCCGGGGTTGAGCAGCCGCGCGCCCCCGAGGTGCACCGACCCGCCGATGTTGGCCCCCCGCATCCGCACCTCGCCGCCGGCGCGCAGGGCGATGGCCTGGAGCGAGCCGGAGAGCCGGATGCGGGCGGCGAGCAGGGCGTGGTCCCCCTTGGCCTTGAGCACCGCGCCGGCGAGGCGGAACGTGCCGTCGACCGTGGCGTCGGTCAGGTCCACGACGCCGTCGCTGGTGAAGCCCGCTTCGAGGACGAGGTCGCTGCCGACCCGGAGGTTGCGCGCCCAGAGGCCGGGGACCTTGCAGCCGCGCATGCGCAGGCTGGTGAGGCGGGCCATGCGGAGGTCGGGGGTGTGGTCGAAGGTGCAGTCGACGAAGTCGACGATCTGGGTGACGGTCAGGCCTTCGAGCGCGAACGGCCCGGTGACGTGCGCGCCGACCAGGCGGAGGGCGGAGCCGGGGAGGGGTTCGACGAGGAGGGACGAGAGGAGTTCGCCGCGGACGGTGCGGTCGACCTTGGGCTTCTTGGCGTCGAACCGGACGCGACGGCCGACGGCGAAGGCGGCACGCAGGGACTCCTCGTCGGTCACGGCACCGATCCGATCATCCCGACGGTGCTGTTGGCCAGGCTTTGTGGCCTCCGGCCCCCGGTTCCATCGTCCCATGCGGGTACGACAGTGCGGGGTGGGCGGCTGGTTCCGGGGGTGGGGTGACCGGTGGAAGCTTCCGGTCGGCTGGGGTTGGAGGGGCGGCAGCCGGCGGGCGCGGGAGGGGGGCGCGGGCGGGCAGGCGGGCGCGCGGGGGGCGCGGGGCGGCGCGGCGCGGGGCGGCGCGGGGCGGCGCGGGGCGGCGCGGGGTGCGGGGCGCGGGCGGGGCGCGGGGCGGCGCGGGGGCGGGCGCGGCAGGGGGGCGAGTGGGCGAGTCCGGCGGGGTGCGGGGCGTGTGGGGGCTGTCTTGTTCGGGCGGGAGCCCCGCCATCCCGGGTGGCGGGGCTCCCTGGGGTCCTGCTTGAGCGAGTGCGGGCAGGTGGGGTCAGCCGATGAGGCCGTAGGTGTGCTGGAGCTGGTCGCCGTTGACGATGGTCACCGAGGACGGCTGGCTGCCGTCGACCATGCCGGGCTTGTCGTCCTTGGACTTCCTCGTGTCCTTCTTCTTGGTGTCGTCCTTCTTCTTCGTCTTCTTCTCGACCGGCGACGCGTAACCGGTGACCTGCGACTTCTTCGGGTCGATGGTGATCTTCGAGACCTTGTTCGTGCCCGCGCCGCTGTTGCCGGAGATCACCGTGATGCGGCCGGTCTTCTTGTCGACCTTCGTGACGATGCCGACGTGGTCGTTCTTGGTGGTGCCGTCGTTGAGCCGGTAGGTGACGGCGTCACCGGGCTTGACGTTCTTGACACCCGCGCCGTTCTTCCACGTCCCGTACTTCACGCCGTAGCTGCGGAAGCTGTTGGCCATGGACGTCGCGCCCTCGGTCTTCATGCCAGCCTTGTCCCAGACCCACTTGGTGAAGTCCGCGCACCACGCCTGGCACTTGCCGCCGGGGCTGTAGGCGTTGCAGTTGTCACCACCGGATTCGTGGTTGCGCTTCGGGTTGTTCAACTCCTTCTGCGCGATGTCCACGATCTTCTTGCGGGAGTCGTCGTCCGCGGGCTTGGTCGAGGCGGCGACCAGGTCCATCTCGACCGGGGCGGCCTGCGCGGACAGTCCCACCACGGCGATGCCGGCGGCTGCGGCGAGGCCGACGACGAGGCGCGCGGTGGTGGTCTTGAGCAGGGTCAATCGCAACGGGATCTCCTCCATCAGCAATGTGCGGGAACGATCAGGTAGGGGCCGCCACCGTCCGGGCCGACGTGCACGGCGTACGGCTCGGGCGTGGTGTGGTGGCTGTAGGGCTCGACGGTGCGCAGCTCGCGGAAGTCGTTGAGCTGGAAGTCGTCGGGCTGCGCGTGCTCGCGCTCGGGGACGATCGGCTCGGCGGGCATGGTGTGCAGGAGCCGGTCGGACGGCTCGGGGACGTAGGGCTGGTACGGCTGGTAGGGCTCGACGAACTCGGGCTCGGTGGGCTCCGCCTCGGTGGGGCGGGTGGCGGGCTCCACGGACGCGGACACCGCCGTGGCGGGCGGCTGCACGGGCGCGGGCGTCTCGGCCGGCGCGTCCGCCACCGGGAGGGCGCGGCCCGCCGGCTCCTGCGCGGCCGGCGCGGCGGGCTCCTCCGACGACGACTCCCCGGCAGGCTCACCGGCCGACTCGCCAACCGACTCGCCGGCCGACTCCCCGGCCGACGACTCCTCAGCCGGCGACTGGTCGGCCGGCGACTCCTCGGTAGGCGACTGGTCGGCCGGCGACTCCTCGCTAGGCGCGGGCTCCTCCGGCGCGGGCGTGCCGGACTCCTCCTCCGGCGCGGCCTCCGGCTCCTCCACCGGCACCTGGCCCACGGGGGCCTCCGCCACCGGAGGCTCCGCGACCGCCGACTCCCCGCCCTGCTGGTGGCCCAGCAGGAACGCCGCCACGACCGCCAGCGCGAACGCGGCGAACACCAGCAACGTCTTCGGCTCCATCCGCCCGGGCTTCTGACCCGACGACTCACCCGACGACCCATCCGACGGCTCACGCGCCGACTCACCCGACGAGGACGAGGGCGCGACCGCCGGGGCCGGCTTGCGGGACGTGGCCCGGGTGGGCGGCGGGGGTACTTGTCGGCGTGGCATCGGCACGGCCCTTCCTCGTCGGGATCGCTCGACACCGGACGCAATCCGTCCGAGCGGGTGTCCGACAAGCGCCCCGACCGGCCGGGACTGTCCCGGACGTCCGGGCACCCGGGGTGGGAGTTGGCCGCGTGTTCAGACTCGCGCGGCCCGTGCGCGGGCTACGGTGATCGTGTGAAGGGGAGCGATTCGGAAACCAGGGTGCCGCGCCTGCTGCGGGTCAGCGCCGCGCTGAGTTGGCGGTTCGTGGCGGTCGTCGCCGCGCTGTACGTCATCGGCGTGGTCGTCGGGTACCTGACGACCATCGTCATCCCGGCCGGGGTGGCGCTGCTGCTCGCGGCGCTGCTGTCGCCGGCGGTGGCGCAGTTGACGCGGATCGGCGTGCCCAAGGGCGTCGCCACCGGGCTGGTGCTGGTCGGCGGCATCGCCGTGGTCGGCGGGGTGCTCACCTTCGTCATCACCGAGTTCTCCAAGGGCCTGCCGGACCTGCAGAAGCAGGTCGGCGCGTCCCTCGACACGATCCGCGAGTGGCTGCGGGACGGGCCGGCGCACCTGACCGACGCCCAGCTCCAGCAGTACCTGGACCGGGTCGTGCAGACGGTCAAGGAGAACCAGGCCGAGATCACCTCCGGCGCGCTGACCACCGCCGCGACCGTCGGCGAGCTGCTCACCGGTCTGATCCTCGCCCTGTTCACGCTGATCTTCTTCCTGCACGACGGCGACGGCATCTGGCGGTTCCTGATCCGGGCCGTCCCGAACGACGTCCGGGACCGCGCCGACGTGGCGGGACGGCGCGGGTTCGCCTCCCTCGTCTCATACGTGCGCGCGACGGCGCTGGTGGCCGTGGTGGACGCGCTCGGCGTCGGCATCGGCCTGTGGATCGTGGGCGTCCCGCTGGTGGTGCCGCTGTCCGCGCTGGTCTTCCTGGGCGCGTTCATCCCGATCGTCGGCGCGGTGATCACCGGCGCGGTGGCCGTCCTGGTGGCGCTGGTCGCCAACGGGTGGGTCGCGGCGCTGATCGTGCTGGCCGTCCTGATCGGCGTGATGCAGCTGGAGTCGCACGTCCTCCAGCCGCTGCTGCTGGGCCGCGCGGTGAAGTTGCACCCGCTGGCCGTGGTCCTCGCGATCACCGCGGGCCTGGTCGTCGGCGGCATCGCCGGCGCGTTGCTGTCCGTGCCGCTGCTCGCGGTGCTCAACTCGGGCATCCGGTCGTTGCTGTCGGAGTCGGACAAGGCCGTCGAGCCCGAGCAGGTGGACGTCCACGAGCCGCAGGAGACCGGCCCGATCGACACCGGCGGTGAACGCGTCGAGGACCTCGACGGCAAGCCCTAGGCCATCTCCACCAGGTTCCGGCCGTACCCCTTCGCGGCGAGCAGCGCGGCGTCGGCGGCCACCAGCAGGTCCGGCAGCTCGTAGCCGTAGCGCTGGGTGGTCGCCACGCCGATGCTCACGGTCAGCCCGGTGAGCAGGTGCTCGCGGCCGTCCGTGCCGACCGTCGTCACCGCCAGGCCCGCCACGGCCAGCCGCACCCGCTGCGCCACGGACCGGGCGATGGCCGGCTCGGCGTCCGGCAGCAGCACCACGAACTCCTCGCCGCCGAAGCGTCCGACCAGGTCACCGCGCCGGACCGTCCCGGACAGCAGCAGGGCGATGGCGGACAGCGCCGCGTCCCCGGCCAGGTGGCCGACCTCGTCGTTGACCTTCTTGAAGTGGTCCAGGTCGAGCAGCATCACGGCCATCGGCCGGTTGCGGGCGCGGGCCTTGGCCAGCTCGTAGCGGGCGCGGCCGTCCCAGTGCACGGCGTTGGCCAGGCCGGTCTTGGCGTCCCGCTGCGCCGACCGCCGCCACTGCGGCAGCTGGGCGGCGCGTTCCAGCAGCGCCATCGGGGCCGCCGCCATCAGCGCGTGCACGGGGGTCGCCGTCGCGACGAACCCCATCAGACCGCCGATGCTCACCGCGACGATCCCCAGGACGGCGTCGATCGGTTCGCCGACGACCTCCTCGGCGGGCGCCTGCGGGCTGCGCAGCTTCAACCCGAGCGCGATGATCCCGGCCCGCAGGATCAGCAGGACGGCCGCGCCGAGCACCATGACCAGCAGCTCGCGGTTCGGACTCATCCACCCCAGCAGCGCCCGGGTGGCGAACACCGAGATGGCGGTCGCGGACAGCGTGAACACCCAGCGGTGCGACTCGGGGCGTTGCGCCAGCACGCCGTGCAGTGCGGGTCCGAACAGCAGCAGGACCAGCAGGTTGCACGGCAGCGCGATCAGGCCGGCGGTCAGGTAGGTCAGGTGCGCGGCCCACGGGTTGCGCTCCGACTCGCCCATCCGGTGGCTGTGGATCGAGCTGCCGATGATCACCGCGCCCGCGGTGCCGGCGATCGCGCCGAACCGGGCGACGGCCTCCGCGTCGGGCGTGGGCGAGGCGGCGATGACGTACACGACCACCACGAGCGCGAGCACGTCGACGGCCAGCCAGTAGGCCAGGGCGGAGCGCCGCAGCGTCCACAGTGGCCAGTCGCGCACGTCCACCCCACCCCTCGCGCCAGGAGTCGAATCGCGCGGTGTCCCCCGAGAGTCACACCCAGTAATGCGGGCAAGCCTTCCACACCCGCCGGTCGCGGAACAGACGGCCACCTGGGGGTTAGCTGCGCCACTCCGACACGGCAAAATCAGCGGTGAAGGGAGCACACCGTGCACACAGAGCCGGGCCGGACGGGTCCATCGGTGACCGGAGACCCGGTCGCGCACCTCTGGCGGGGAACCGTCGCACTACGGATCGTGACGTTCCTGTTCGCGCTGGGCAACGCCGCGGTGCACCACAGGGGCTACGAACGGCCGTGGCTCGCGTGGGCCGCGATCGGCGCCATGGCCGCGTGGACGGTGGTCACCAGCTTCGCCTACAGCCGGGAGGCCGGCCGCCGGCCGTGGCTGGTGTCGGTCGACCTGGGCCTGGCGTGCGCGCTGATGTCGCTGTCCCCGCTGATCATGACCGACTACCAGTTCCTGTCGAACGTCCCGCTGATCACCACCATCTGGGCGTCCGCGCCGCCGGTCGCGGCGGGCGCGCTGGGCGGGTCGGTCGCGGGCGCGCTGTCGGGCCTGGTGGTCGGGCTGTTCACGTACCTGAGCCGGGGCGTGCTGAGCGTGGACCTCGTGCGGGACGTCGTGCTGCTGTCCGGCGCGGGCCTGGTCGTGGGCATGGCGTCCACGACGGCGCGCAAGTCGGCCGTGCGGCTGGAGCAGGCGTTGCGCACCGAGGCGGCCACGGCGGAACGCGAGCGTCTCGCACGGTCCATCCACGACGGTGTCCTCCAGGTGCTGGCCCGGGTGCGCAAGCGCGGCCTGGAGTTGGGCGGCGAGGCGGCGGAACTGGCCGAGCTGGCGGGCGAGCAGGAGATCGCGCTGCGGTCCCTGGTGGCCGCCGCGCCCACCGAGTCCACTGTGGATGGCGACGCGGACCTGCGGCCGGGGCTGCAACTGCTGGCCACGCCGCGGGTGCAGGTGTCCACTCCGGCCACCCAGGTGATGCTGCCGGCCGCGACGGCGGCCGAGCTGACCGCGGTGGTCCGCGAGGCGCTGTCCAACGTGGACAAGCACGCGCCCGGCGCGAAGGCGTGGGTGCTGCTGGAGGACCTGGGCGACGAGGTGGTGCTCAGCGTGCGCGACGACGGTCCCGGCATCCCCGAGGGGAGGCTGGCGTCGGCCGAGGCGGAGGGGCGGATGGGCGTGGCGAAGTCCATCCGGGGCCGGGTCGAGGCGCTGCGTGGGACGCTGGAGCTGCAGACCGGCCCGGGGGAGGGCACTGAGTGGGAGGTGCGGGTCTACCGATGAGCGTGTCCGTGATGGTGGTCGACGACCACCCGATCTGGCGGGACGGGGTCGCGCGCGACCTCGCCGAGCGCGGGTTCGACGTGGTCGCCACGGCCGGTGACGCGGCGTCCGCGGTGCGCATCGCCCGCGCCGTGCGGCCGGACGTGGTGCTGATGGACCTCAACCTGGGCGAGTCGACCGGGGTCGAGGCCACCACGATGATCACCGGGTCGCTGACCGGGACGCGGGTCCTGGTGCTGTCGGCCAGCGGCGAGCACGACGACGTCCTGGAGGCGGTGAAGGCGGGCGCGTCGGGCTACCTGGTGAAGTCCGCGTCGGCCGAGGAGCTGGTGGAGGCGGTCAACCGCACCGCCGCCGGCGACGCCGTGTTCACCGCGGGCCTGGCGGGCCTGGTGCTCGGCGAGTACCGGCGCATGGCCGCCACGCCGGACGAGGACAAGCCGCAGCTGACCGACCGCGAGACGGAGGTGCTGCGGCTGGTCGCGAAGGGGCTGACCGCCCGGCAGATCGCGACCCGCCTGGTCATCTCGCACCGCACCGTGGAGAACCACGTGCAGTCGACGCTGCGCAAGCTCCAACTGCACAACCGGGTCGAGCTGGCCCGGTACGCCATCGAGCACGGCCTGGACGTCGAACCGGAGGGGACATGACCGATCCGAGGCAGTGGCGGGTGTCCGACGCCGAGCGCGAGCACGTCGTCGGCGTCCTGCAGAAGGCGATCGGGCGCGGCCTGATCACCCTGGACGAGTTCACCGAGCGCACCGACACGGCGCTGGCCGCGAAGACCCGGGAGCAGCTCAACGGGGTGCTGCTCGACCTCAGCGGCGTCGTGCACGCCGACCAGACCCGCGTGGTGGCGTCGGTCGAGCCGCTGGAGCTGAAGTCCACCATGTCGTCGGTGCGCCGCAAGGGCCAGTGGACGGTGCCGAAGACCGTCGTCGTGCGCAACCGGATGGGCTCGACGGAGCTGGACTTCCGGGAGGCGTCGATCCTGAGCCCGGTGGTCGAGGTCGAGCTGGACGTGCTGGCCGGGTCGGTGAAGCTGGTGCTGCCCGACGACGCGACGGTGAGCACCGAAGGGGTGGACCTGGCGGCGTCGTCGCTCAAGGACAAGGTGGGCGGCACCGGCGGCCGGCCGCACTTCGTCCTGCGCGGCCACGTGACGGCGGGCTCGGTGGAGGTCAAGCGCAAGAAGAACTGGCTGCGCGGCGTCTGACGCCCCGTCGTGCGGGACCCGGCGGGGCCGGCCAGGATCGGGGCATGCGCTGTCTCGTGACCGGTGCGACCGGGTACCTCGGTGGGCGGCTCGTGCCGCGGCTGCTCGACGAGGGGCACGAGGTCCGGTGCCTGGTGCGCGACCCGGGGAAGCTGCGGGACGTGCCCTGGGCCGACCGGGTCGAGGTGGTGCGCGGGGACGTCCTCCGGGACCTCGGGGCCGCGGTCGACGGGGTGGACGTCCTCTACTACCTGGTCCACTCGCTGCACCACCAGGACTTCGCCGACGCGGACCGGAAGGCCGCCGAGAACACCGCGCGCGCCGCCGAGGCCGCCGGGGTGCGCCGGATCGTCTACCTGGGCGGCCTGCACCCGCCGGACGCCGACCTCTCGCCGCACCTCGCCTCGCGAAAGGAGGTCGGGGACGTCTTCCTGCGCTCGCGCGTGCCCGCCGTGGTGCTCCAGGCCGCGGTGGTGATCGGGTCCGGGTCGGCCAGCTTCGAGATGCTGCGCTACCTGACCGAGCGGCTGCCGGTGATGGTGACGCCCCGGTGGGTGCACAACCGGGTCCAGCCGATCGCCGTGCGGGACGTGCTGCGCTACCTGGTCGCGTGCGTGGACCTGCCGGACGGGATCAACCGGACGTTCGACATCGGCGGCCCGGAGGTCCTGACCTACCTGGACATGATGCTGCGCTACGCGCGGGTCGCCGGGCTGCGCCCGCGCCGGGTGCTGCCGGTGCCGGTGCTGACGCCGAAGCTGTCCGCCCACTGGGTGAACCTGGTGACGCCCGTGCCCCGCTCGATCGCCGCGCCGCTGATCGAGTCGCTGGTGCACGAGGTGGTGTGCCGGGAGCACGACATCGAGGCGCTGGTCCCCGGCCCGACCACCGGGTACGACCAGGCCGTGCGGCTCGCGCTCACCCGCGTCCGGGACGGCGCGGTGGAGACCCGCTGGTCGGGCGCGTCGACACCGGGCGCGCCCTCCGACCCGCTGCCCAGCGACCCGGACTGGTCGGGCGGCTCGTCCTACGTCGACGTGCGCGAACGCCGGACGCACGCCTCCCCGGAGCGCCTGTGGGCGGTGGTGGAGGGCATCGGCGGCGAGCACGGCTGGTACTCGTTCCCGCTGGCCTGGGCGGTGCGGGGGTGGCTGGACCGGCTGGTCGGCGGGGTCGGGCTGCGGCGCGGGCGGCGGGACCCGAAGCGGCTGCACGTCGGCGAGGCGCTGGACTGGTGGCGGGTCGAGGAGGTCGAGCGGGGCCGGCTGCTGCGGCTGCGCGCGGAGATGCGGGTGCCGGGTCGCGCGTGGCTGGAGCTCCGGGTGGCGGAGGCCGACGACGGCGGGTCCATTTACCGGCAGCGCGCGGTGTTCGTGCCGCGCGGCCTCGCCGGGCACGTCTACTGGTGGCTGGTGTGGCCGTTCCACGGGGTGGTGTTCGCGGGCATGGCGCGCAACATCGCCAGTGAAGCGGAGCTTACAAGCGAGTTCAGAAAGTCCTGATGGACTGCACAAGCAGGACGGGAGCACACTGCCGGCATGAAGGCTCTGGTCAAGGCGACCGCCGGGCCGGGACTGTCGCTGACCGACGTCCCCGACCCGACCCCCGGCTCCACCGACGTGGTCGTCCGGGTGCTGCGCACCGGCATCTGCGGCACCGACCTGCACATCGACTCCTGGGACGAGTGGGCCGCCCACAACATCAACGCGCCCCTCGTGCTCGGCCACGAGTTCGTCGGCGAGGTCGTCGAGACGGGGTCCGCGGTGACCGGGGTGCAGGTCGGCGACCTGGTCAGCGGCGAGGGCCACCTGGTGTGCGGGACGTGCCGCAACTGCAAGGCGGGCCGCCGGCACCTGTGCGCCAACACGCGCGGCCTCGGCGTGCACAGCGACGGCGCGTTCGCCCAGTACGTGGTGCTGCCCGAGCAGAACGCGTGGGTGCACCGCGCCCCCGTGGACCTGGACGTGGCGGCGATCTTCGACCCGTTCGGCAACGCCGTGCACACCGCGCTGTCCTTCCCGGTGATCGGCGAGGACGTGCTGATCACCGGCGCGGGCCCGATCGGCATCATGGCGGCGGCCGTCGCCAAGCACGCGGGCGCGCGCAACGTCGTGATCACCGACGTCAGCGAGCACCGGTTGGACATCGCCCGCAAGGTGGGCGTCGACCTCGCGCTGGACGTGACCAAGCAGTCCATCGCCGACGCGCAGGCCGAACTGGGCATGACCGAGGGCTTCGACGTCGGCATGGAGATGTCCGGCAAGCCGGTCGCCCTCCAGGACATGATCGGCAACATGGCGCACGGCGGCCGGATCGCCATCCTGGGCCTGCCCGCCGAGGAGTTCGCCGTGGACTGGAGCAGCGTCGTGCTCAAGATGCTGCACATCAAGGGCATCTACGGCCGCGAGATGTTCGAGACCTGGTACTCGATGTCCGTGCTGCTCCAGCGCGGCCTCGACCTCACCCCGGTGATCACGCACCGGTTCGACTACACCGAGCACGCCGAGGCCTTCGCCACCGCCCGCCAGGGCAAGTGCGGCAAGGTCATCCTCGACTGGACGGGAGCCCACTGATGTACGGCGCGATGCGCGACGACCTGCGTTCCGGCCTCGACGAGATCCGCGCGGCGGGCCTCTACAAGGCGGAACGGGTGATCGGCACACCGCAGAACGCCGCCGTCCGGGTGGGCGCGGGCGACGAGGTGCTGAACTTCTGCGCCAACAACTACCTGGGCCTCGCCGACCACCCCAAGCTGATCGCGGCGGCCAAGGACGCCCTGGACCGGTGGGGCTTCGGCATGGCGTCCGTCCGGTTCATCTGCGGCACCCAGGAACCGCACAAGGAGCTGGAGAAGCGGCTGTCGGAGTTCCTCGGCACCGAGGACACCATCCTCTACAGCTCGTGCTTCGACGCCAACGGCGGCCTGTTCGAAACGCTGCTCGGCGCGGACGACGCGATCATCTCCGACGAGCTGAACCACGCGTCGATCATCGACGGCGTCCGCCTGTCCAAGGCGCGCCGGTACCGCTACAAGAACCGCGACATGGACGACCTGGAGCGGCAGCTCAAGGACTCCGCCGACGCGCGCTACCGGCTGATCGCCACCGACGGCGTGTTCTCGATGGACGGCTACCTCGCGCCGCTGGACGAGATCTGCGACCTGGCCGACCGGTACGACGCGCTGGTCATGGTGGACGACTCGCACGCCGTCGGCTTCACCGGCCCGACCGGGCGCGGCACGCCGGAGCTGTTCGGCGTGCGGGACCGGGTGGACATCGTCACCGGCACGCTCGGCAAGGCGCTGGGCGGCGCGAGCGGCGGCTACACGTCCGGGCGCGCGGAGATCGTGGAGATGCTGCGGCAGCGCTCCCGGCCGTACCTGTTCTCCAACTCGCTGGCCCCGTCGATCACCGCCGCCGCGATCGCCGCGCTGGACCTGCTCAGCTCGTCCGGCGAGCTGCTGGAGCGGCTGCGCGCGAACACCGCGCTGTTCCGGTCGCGGATGACCGAGGCGGGCTTCGACCTGCTGCCCGGCGAGCACCCGATCATCCCGGTGATGATCGGCGACGCGGCGGAGGCGTCCCGGATGGCCGACCTGCTGCTGGAACAGGGCATCTACGTGATCGGCTTCTCCTACCCGGTGGTGCCGCACGGCAAGGCCCGCATCCGCACCCAGATGTCGGCCGCGCACTCGACCGACGACGTGAACCGGGCGGTGGACGCCTTCATCGCCGCGCGCGAGGTCATGCGGCAGTCGGCGTAACCCGTTGGAGCGAATCGCGTAACGCGGACCGCGGTCGCGCCTACCTCCTCTGTGACAGGGGAGGTGGGCATGACCAACGGTTGGCGGCAGTCCTCGCGGGTCGAGGGCGAGGGGAACAACGTCTTCCAGGCCGGGAAGGACGTGCGCGTCCGGCACATCGGCGACCGGACGAACAAGTTCAGCTTCAGGGGGCTGGGGATGCCCGTGCTCGTGGTCGCCTTGGTGGCGGGCGGCGGGTTCGGCGCGTACAAGATCGTCCAGGGGGCGGGCGCGAACCCGTCCGACGCCGTGGGGACGTGGAGTTCGGCCCCGTCGGGCAGTGCGGCGGACCTGCCGTCGACGCTCACCGTCGGCCCGGACGGCGCGTTCGACCTGCGGATGAAGGTCGTGTTCAACCTCGGGCAGGCCGGTGACCAGGTCCTGCCCGAGGTGGAGGTCAACTGCTCGGGGGTGGTCGAGGCGAACGGCGAGCAGTTGCTGTTCACCACGACGTCCGGGCCGTGCGGGGAGATGCCGGCGCGGGTGAAGGCCGACCGGCTGACCCTCGACGTCTCCTCCGACCAGGGCAAGCAGACGATGACCCTGGTGAAGACAATGACCGGGTGATCGATCCCCGACGGCTGCGCGTGCTGCGGGCGCTCGCCGACCACGGCACGGTGACCGCGGCGGCGCAGGCGTTGCACCTGACGCCGTCCGCCGTCTCGCAGCAACTGGCCGCCTTGGAGTCCGAGGTCGGGCAGGAGTTGCTGCGCCGGCGCGGGCGGCGGGTGTCGCTGACGTCCGCGGGCGAGTTGCTGGTGGGGCACGCGAACGCCGTCGCCGCCGAGCTGGAGCGCGCCCAGGCGACCCTGGCCGGGTTGTCGTCCGGCGCCGCCGGGCGGGTCGAGGTGGGCAGCTTCGCGTCGGCGATCACGCAGGTCGTGGCGCCGGCGCTGGCCCGGCTGCGGGTGTCCGCGCCCGGCGTGGTGGTGCGGGTGCGGGACGTGGAGGGGCACGCGAGCGTGCCGCTGCTGCTCGACGGCGAGATCGACCTGGCGATCACCGAGGAGTACCGGCCGCGCCGCGACGACGGCCGGCTCACCCGGTTCCCGCTCTACACCGAGCCGTTCGACGTGGTGCTGCCGCCCGACCACCGGCTGGCCGCGCGGCCGGAGGTGGACCTGCGGGAGCTGGCCGAGGACGACTGGGTGGCGACGCTGCCCGGCAACCCGGTGCGGGACGTGGTGGAGCTGGCGTGCGGGGACGCGGGGTTCGCGCCCCGGATCGTGCACACGTCCGACGACTTCAGCGCGGTCGGGGCGCTGGTCCGCGCCGGCGCCGGGGTGGCCCTGGTGCCGCGGCACGCGCTGCGCGGCGTCCCGGTCCGCGGCACCGCGCCGCTGCGCCGGGTGTTCGCCGCGGTGCGCAAGGGCAGTGAGGACCACCCGCTGATCCGGGCGGTCCTCGACGCGGCCCGCTAGTCGCGTCCCGCTAGTGCGGCGCGCGGGCGGCGAGCTTGGCGGAGGCCGGGTCGTGGGCGCCCAGCGCGCCGCGCGCCGCCAGTTGGCACAGGTCGAAGCTGGTGGAGGCCAGTTTCGCGCCGACGCCGGCCAGCGCCGTGTGGTTCATCGACAGGCTCGTCACGCCCAGCCCGGTGAGCACGCACGCCAGCAGCGGGTCGGCGGCGGCCTCACCGCACACGCCGACCGGCTTGCCCAGCTCGGTGCCGGCGTCGCCGACCAGCTTGACCAGGCGCAACAGGCCGGGCTGCCACGGGTCGTTCAACGTGGCGACCGCGCCCACCTGGCGGTCGGCGGCGAAGGTGTACTGGGCGAGGTCGTTGGTGCCCAGGGACACGAAGTCGACCACGGCCAGGATCTCGCGGGCGGTCAGCGCGGCGGCCGGGATCTCGATCATCACGCCGACCCGCTCGATGCCGGCCTTGCGGGCGCGGTCGACGAACCACGCGGCCTCGGCGGCGGTCGCGACCATCGGGGCCATCACGGACACGTCCGCGCCGCTGTCCTTGGCGGCCAGCGCGATGGCCTCCAGCTGCCGGTCCAGCACCTCGGGCCGGTCGAACGCCACGCGCAGACCGCGCACGCCCAGCGCCGGGTTGGGCTCCGGGTCGGGTTCGAGGAACGCGAGCGGCTTGTCCGCGCCGGCGTCCAGCGTGCGGACGACGACCGGCTTGCCGGCGAACGGCGCGAGCACGGCGGCGTAGGCCGCGCGCTGGTCCTCGACGGTCGGCTCCTGCGTCGAGGACAGGAAGCAGAACTCGGTGCGGAACAGGCCCACGCCCTCCGCGCCGGCGGCTGCGGCGGCGACCGCGTCGGCGGGGGAGCCGACGTTGCCCAGCACCTTCACCCGGTGCCCGTCGCGCAGGACGCCCACACCGTTCCACTCGACCTTGCCGGCGACGTGCGCGGCGCGGACCGTGCCGTCGGAGGGCTGCACGACGCCGGTGTCGCCGTCCACGAGCAGGGCGGCGGCGGAGGAGGCGAGGACGCCGCGGCACGCGACGACGGCCGGGATGCCCAGCGAGCGCGCGAGGATCGCGGTGTGCGAGGTGGGCCCGCCCTCCTCGGTGACCAGGGCGAGGACCTTGGCGGGGTCGAGGCCGGCGGTGTCGGCGGGGGCGAGGTCGCGGGCGACCAGGACGCTGGGCGAGGTCAGTTCGGGGACCCCGGGCGGGGCGACGCCGAGCAGTTCGGCGACCAGGCGGTCGCGGACGTCCTGCACGTCGCGGGCACGTTCGGCCATGTACCCGCCGGCGGCTTCCAAAGCGGTGATGAACCCGGCGGCGGCCTGGTGGACGGCGCGCGCGGCGGGGAGCCGGCGTTCGGCGACGAGTTTTTCGGCCTGACCGAGGAGGGCGGGGTCGGCGGCCATCGCGGCGGTGGTCTCCAGCACGGACTTCGCGTCCCCGGTCGCCTGGGCGGCGCGGGCGAAGAGCCGTTCGGCGACGACGTCCGCCGCGGGCCGGATGCGCGCGGCCTCGGCGGCGAGATCGGAGGGCACGGGCTCGGCCGGTGGCTCCCCCAACGGCTCGGCCACCCGCACCACAGGCCCGGAAGCCCGCCCGGAACTGACACCGACACCGCTCAGCCGCGCGCTCGACATGGTCTAGACCATACCCTTCGGGTAGCAGGGACGTGAACCAGCCAACGCCACTACCCGCGAGTCCGCTACCGCAGGAAACCAGGACTTGACCGGCGGCGATCGATCGCAGCACGTCTCCGGGCCGGCCGAACGCCGCCGTGGGGGTGCGGCGGCGCGCTCGGGCGGTGCGGCGGGGTGCTCGGGCAGGGCGGCGGCGCGCTGGGGCAGGGCGGCGGGGTGGCGGCTGGGGCGGCTGGGGCGGCCGGCGGGCACGGGCGGCGGCGGGCACGGGCGGCGGGCACGGGCGGCGGCGGGCACGGGCGGCGGGCACGGGCGGCGGCGGGCACGGGCGGCGGGCACGGGCGGCGGCGGGCACGGGCGGCGGCGGCCGGGGGGGCAGCGGCGGTCGGGGCCAGCGGCGGCAGTCGGGGGCCGGGTGGCGGACGACCCCACGGCGGGGCAGCGCCGTGGGGTCGTGGGGTGCGCCGATCGGTCCGCCGCGGGAGGTGGGGCGGACGGCTGGGCGCGGGTTTTGTCGTGCCCGCGTGGGAGGATTGGCCCCAGGGGGCGTTCGGGGCCGGGTGTCGTACCCCTGTGGCAGGATTGAAGTCGGGGGCTGCTCAGAACGGCACGCCGCAGCGCAGCAGCACGTTCGCGTACGGGGTCGCCTCGCCGGTCCGCACCACCAACCGCGCGCCGGCCGTTCTCGCCTTCAGGTCCTCGTGGCTGATCCGGTCGATCAGCGGCAGGCGGTCCGCCAGGGCCCGCGCGCACGCCGGGTTGCGGTCGTCCAGCTCGGTCGCCACCACCGCGCGCTCGACCACCAGCTCGGCCAGCAACCCGTCGACCACCTGCAGGAAGCCCGGCACGCCGAACGTGAACGCCAGGTCCACCACCGCGGGCCCCGGCGGGATCGGCAGGCCGCAGTCCGCCACGACCACCTCGTCCGTGTGACCGAGCCGGGCCAGTTCCGCGTTCAGCGTCGCGTGCAGGATGCCCGACCGCTTCACGCGAGCACCTCGTCCGCCCGCGGGTACGACGGCTGCGCGCCCGCCCTGGTCACCGACGTCGCCGCCACCCGGGTGGCGAAGCGGGCGGCCTGGACGAGCGAGTCGCCGCGGGACAGCCCGAACGCGAGGGCGCCGGCGAACGCGTCCCCGGCGCCGGTCGTGTCGACCACGTCCACCGCGGGCGCGGGGACCTCGACGACCCCCTCCGGCGTCACGACGGCGGCACCCCGCCCACCCAGCGTCACGACCGCCGACCGCGGCCCCAGCGCCAGCAACCCCTCGAAGGAGTCCGCCAACGCGAGCGCCTCGTGCTCGTTCACGATCAACGGGTCGAGCAGCGCCAACGCCTCCGGCGACACAGCCGTCACCGGCGACAGGTTGAGCACGCACCGCACCCCGTGCCCGGCGGCCACGGCGACAGCGTGCTCCACAGTGGACAGCGGTACCTCAAGCGAGCACACCAGCACCGAGACGCCGTCCCACGACAGCGCGTCCACATCGGACGCCGACACGTCCGAGTTCGCCCCCGGGGCCACGACGATGGAGTTCTCCCCGTCCGGCGTCACGGTGATGTACGCGATCCCGGTCGGCCGGTCCGAGGTGCGCACCGACTCGACGCGCACCCCGGCCGACACCAGGGACTCCCGCAGCAGCGAGCCGTACTGGTCCGCGCCCACCGCGCCCACCAGCGCGACGTCGCACCCGAGCCGACCGGCGGCGACGGCCGTGTTGGCGCCCTTGCCGCCCGGCATCACCACCGTGTCACCGCCCAGGACCGTCTCGCCGCCCGCCGGACGGCGCTCCACCGCCACGACGAGGTCCGCGTTGGCCGAGCCCAGCACCAGTACGCCCACCGCTCGACTCACTTCTTGAACTCGGCGACGTTCTTCTTCGTCACGACCTTGACCTCCACGTCGACGACCTCCTGGACCGCCTCGCCGCGCGCCGCCTTCACCGCCTGCTCGACGGCCTTGCGCCCGAGCACCTCGGGCTGCTGCGCGATGGTCGCGGCCATTGTGCCGTCCTCGACCGCCTTCAGGCCGTCCGGCGTGCCGTCG
This sequence comes from Saccharothrix mutabilis subsp. mutabilis, assembly GCF_039521145.1. Lineage (NCBI taxonomy): Bacteria > Bacillati > Actinomycetota > Actinomycetes > Pseudonocardiales > Pseudonocardiaceae > Saccharothrix > Saccharothrix mutabilis. The sequence continues at coordinate 196,978 of NZ_BAAABU010000004.1, read as the reverse complement.
AACCCGACCACGGCGACGTCCTTGCCCGCCCGGTCGCCCAGCGCCTTGATGGCGCCCAGCGCCATCTCGTCGTTGTCCGCGAACACGCCCTTGATGGCCGGGTTGGCCTGCAACAGGTTCGTCATCACGTCCAGGCCCTTGGCGCGGTTGAAGTCCGCGGGCTGGCTCGCCACGACCTTGATGCCGCCGGAGTTCAGGCCCTGCTCGAAGCCCTGGCCGCGGTCGCGGGCGGCCGACGCGCCGGGGATGCCCTGCAGGTGCACGACGTCGCCGCTGACCGCGCGGCCCAGCTCGATCGCCGCGAGGGTGCCGCCCTGGACGTTGTCCGACGCGACCTCGGAGACGACCTTGCCCTCGTCCACCGACCGGTCCACCGCGACCAGCGGGATGTTCGCGTTCTCCGCGGCCTTCGCGGCGGGCGCGGCCTGCTTGGAGTCGACCGGGTTGATGATGATCGCCTTGACGCCCTGGGTGGTGAGCGTCTGCACCTGGTTGACCTGGTTGGTGGCGTCGTTCTGGGCGTCCACGACGGTCAGCTTCACGCCCAGTTCGGCGGCGGCCTTCTCGGCGCCTCCCTTCAGGGCCACGAAGTAGGGGTTGTCCAGGGTGGAGATCGCCAGGCCGACGGTGATGTCGCCACCGCCACCTGCCGACGCCCCCGAACCGCACGCGGTCAGCGCCGCCAGGGCGACGGCTGACAGCGCGGCGACACCGCGGAACTTCATCTTCGTCATTCCTTTCATCGGGTACGGCGGCGAAGCGTGTCGAGCAGGACGGCCAGCGCGATGACCGCGCCGATCACGACCTGCTGCCAGAACGGGGACACCTGCAACTGGTTGAGGCCGTTGCGCAGCACGGCCAGCACGAGCGCGCCGACCAGCGTGCCGGTGGCGCGGCCGACGCCGCCGGACAGCGACGCGCCGCCGATCACCACGGCCGCGATCGCGTCCAGCTCGTAGCCCACGGCCGCCTGCGGGCCCGCGGAGGACAGCCGGCCGGCCAGCAACATGCCCGCGACGGCCGCGAACAGGCCGGACAGCGCGTAGATCACGAGCTTCTGGCGGCGCACGTCGATGCCGGACAGGCGCGCGGCCTCCTCGTTGCCGCCGATCGCGTACATCGCGCGGCCGGAGTACGTGCGGGACAGCACGAACCCGGTGACGCCGAAGAACACCAGCATCACCAGCAACGGCACCGGCAGGAACGGGGTCAGGTTGGACCCGAGGAAGCTCACGACGTCGGGCGTGGTGGTCGGGCTGCCCTGCGACACCACCAGGGTGAGGCCGCGGGCGACGCTGAGCATGGCCAGGGTCGCGATGAACGCGGGCAGCTTCCCGTAGGACACCAGCGCGCCGTTGACCAGGCCCGCGACCACGCCGGTGGCCAGGCCGAGCAGGAGCGCCACCGGTCCGGGCAGGCCCGCCTCGGCCGACGACCACGCGCCGACCATCGCCGACAGCGCCGCGACGCTGCCCACGGACAGGTCGATGCCGCCGGACACGATGACGAACGTCGAGCCGAACGCGAGCACCGCGACCACGGCCGCCTGCACGCCCACGTTGAGCAGGTTCTGGGTGCTCAGGAACGACGGCGCGAGCAGCGACAGCGCCACCACCAGCACCAGCAGGCCCGCGAGCGCGCCGTTGTCGGACAGCACCCTGAGGTTCTTGCGACTGGCCACCGTTGTCATGCCGGGAACTCCTGAACCGCCAACGCCATCACCTTGTCCTGGGTCGTGCCGCCGGGCAGCTCGCCCGCGACGCGGCCGTGCGCCATCACGACGACCCGGTCGCTCATCCCGATCACCTCGGGCAGGTCGGAGGACACGAGCACGACCGCGCGCCCGGCCGCCGTCATCCGGTTGACCAGCTCGTAGATCTCGACCTTCGCGCCCACGTCCACGCCGCGGGTCGGCTCGTCGAGCACCAGCACGCGCGGGTCGGCGAGCAGCCACTTGCCGATGACGACCTTCTGCTGGTTGCCGCCGGACAGCTCGCGCACCGGCTGCCCGAGCCCGGACGCCTTGACCCGCAGCGACTTCGCCATCTCGGCGGCCCGTTCGCGCTGGCCGCGCCGGTCCACCAGGCCCGCCCGGGTGCTCGCCTTCAGGGTGACCAGGCCGAGGTTGTCGGCGACGGTCGAGGTCAGCACCAGGCCCTGGCCCTTGCGGTCCTCCGGGACCAGCCCGAGGCCGGCGCGCACCGCCGCCCGCACGTCGTGCGCGGGCACCTTCCGCCCGGCGACCTCGACGGTTCCGGAGTCGTAGGGGTCCACGCCGAACGCCGCGCGCACCACCTCGGTCCGGCCCGCGCCGACCAGGCCCGCGACCCCCACGACCTCCCCCGCGCGGACGTGGAAGGACACGTCCCGGAACGCGCCGCGCCGGGTCAGGCCCTCGACCTTGAACAGCACTTCGCCCGGTTCGGTGCGGCGGCGGGGGTACTGCTCGTCGATGGTGCGGCCGACCATCAGCTCGATCATGTGCTCGACGGTGGCCGTGCCGGGCAGGGTGCCGACGCTGCGGCCGTCGCGCAGGACGGTGATGCGGTCGGCGACGCGGCGGATCTCGTCCAGGTGGTGGGTGATGAACACCAGGCCGACGCCCTGCGCGCGCAGCTCGGACATGATGCCGAGCAGGCGGTCGGTCTCGGTGTCGGTGAGCACGGCGGTCGGCTCGTCCAGGACCAGGAGCTGGGCGTTCAGGCTCAGCGCTCGGGCGATCTCGACCATCTGCTGCTGAGCGATGCCGAGGTCTGCGACCGGTGTGGTCGGGTCTACGGCCAAGCCGACGCGGTCCAGGAGCGCTCCAGCGTCCTGTCGCATTCGCGCTTTGTCGACAATTCCGAACCGCCGGGGCGGGCGGCCGAGGAACAGGTTCTCGGCGACCGAGAGCTGGGGGACCAGGGTGAGTTCCTGGTGGATCACGGCCAGGCTGCCGTGCCGCTCGACGGTGCCCTGGTCCGGCGCGTGGACACCGGCGAGCACCTTCACCAGCGTGGACTTGCCCGCGCCGTTCTCGCCGAGCAGGACGTGCACCTCGCCGGGGCGGACGTCGAAGTCCACGCCGTCCAGCGCGCGCACGCCGGTGAAGCTCTTGCCGATGTTCCGGGCCTCAAGCAGCACCGGTCGCCTCCCCGCAGGAACCCCGCACCACCAGGCGCGCGGTGAGCTGGACGTCGGCCGGCTGCTCGCCCGCGACCAGCGCCAGCAGGCTGCGGGCCGCCGCGTGGCCCATCTCGACGGTGGGCTGGGCGATGACCGTGATCGGCGGGTCGAGCAGCGGGAACCACGGTTGGTCGTCGTAGACGGCGAGGCCCACGTCGGCCGGGACGGTGAGGCCGCGGCGGCGCAGCTCCTCCAGCGCGCCCAGGCCCATCAGGTTGTCCATCGCGACCAGGGCCGTCGGGCGGTCCGGCGCGTCGAGCAGTTCGGCCGCCGCGCGGGCGCCGCTGTCCCGGCGGAAGTCGCCGTGCACGACCCGCAGGTCCAGGCCGCCGCGCGCGAACTGCTCCAGGCGTTCCCGGCCGGTGCTCGTGTCCGGCGGGCCCGCGATCACGCCGACCCGCTGGTGACCCGCGGCCCTCAGCGCTTCGGCGAGGTCGGCAAGCGCTTGCGCGCCGTCCGCGCGGACCACCGGGCACGTCGCGTCCGGCACCGTGCGGTCCAACAGGACCAGCGGGACGCCGCGCTGCTCGACCTCGGCCAGCCAGGACGGGTCGTCGGTCGCCGGGCACACCAGCAGGCCGTCCACGCGGCGGTCGAGCAGCGTGCGGACGTAGGTGAGCAGCTGGTCGGCGGACTCGTCGGCGTTGGCGACGATCACGCAGTACCCGTGGGCGCGCGCCTCCTCCTCGACCGCGCGGGCGATCTCGGCGAAGAACGGGTTGACCAGGTCGCTGATCACCAGGCCCAGGGTCTTGGTGGAGGTGGTGCGCAGGGAGCGGGCCAGCGCGTTGGGGCGGTAGCCGAGTTCTTCGACGGCGGCGAGGACGCGGGTGCGGGTCTCGGGCGTCGGGGCGGCGTGGCCGTTGAGGACGCGGGACACGGTCGCGGTCGAGACGCCGGCGTGCTGCGCGACGTCCTTGATCGTGGTCACGCTCCGCACCCCCTCGAACACGTGGTATCGATTACAGGGGTGCAGTTAATCGGTTACACAGGGGTCGCTGTCAAGTTTCACGATTCAGCGGCGTGACCTGTTCGGTACGCGGGAGTGAGTAGAGGTACGGATCCGGATACGCGGGCGGGGCGCGACCCTGGTCACATGACTGGACAGGACCCCCTGATACGGCTGGCGGACGAACTCGGCCACCTCGGGCGACGCCTGGAGGCCGTGGGCGCGGAACTCCGCAACGTCACGCTGACACGGGCGACCGAGGCGGCTGCCGCACCCGCGGCGCAGGCGTTCGCGCCGCCGCAGCCCCACTGGCCGGGCTGGAGCGCGCCCGACCTCCCAGTCACCGCTCCCGGGACGACCACCGCAGCCGAGCCACCACCGCCGCCCGCCGCGCCACAACAGCCGCCGGCCGCCGCACAGACGCCGCCGGCCGGCCCAGTCGCGCCGCCGATGCCGCCCGCCACGCCGCAGGTCGCCGCCTCGGCCGCCGCGCAGGTGCCGCCGGCCGGCCCAGTCGCGCCGCCGATGCCGCCGCCCGTGCCGCGGTTCCCGCTGCCGGCCGCGCCCCCACCCCCTCCGCCGTGGGGTGGCCACCCGCTGCCGCCCGTGCCGCCCCGCCCCTCCCTGTTCGACCGGCTCAGCCAACCCGGCGCGGGCAGCAAGCTGCTGGCCTGGGTCGGCGGCGCGGTCACCCTCCTCGGGGTCGTCCTCCTCCTCGTGCTCGCCGTCCAGCGCGGCTACCTCGGCCCCGTCCCGCGCGTGGTCGGCGGCGCGCTGCTCGGCTCCGCGCTCGTCGCCATCGCCCTGCGCATGCACCGCAGCGAGCACTCGCGCTCGGGCGCGTTCGCCGTCGCCGCCACCGGGTTCGCCGTCCTCTACCTGGACGTCGTCGCCGCCACCTCGATCTACGGCTACCTGCCCGAGGGCGCCGGCCTCGCCGCCGGGCTCCTGATCGCCGCCGCCGGCCTGCTGCTCGCGATGCGGTGGAACTCCGCCCTGTTCGCGTCCGGCGTCGTGGGCGCGTGCGCGGTGTGCGCGCCGGTCCTCACCGACGGGTTCACGCCGTTGCTGGTCGGGTTCCTGCTGGTCCTGAAGATCGCCGCCAGTCCCGTGCACCTGCGCAAGGACTGGCCGTCGCTCGCCGTCACCGCGGGCGTCCCGCCGCTGCTGGCCACCCTCCTGGTCATCGGCCACACCCGCGACGCCCGCACCCTCGCCGGACTCGCCCTGCTCGCCGCGCTGGTCGGCGTGGCCGCCGCCGTCGTCACCGTCCGGGTCCGGCCGGACGACGTGGCCGCGCTGGGGCTCGCCGTCGGCTCGCCGCTGCCCGCCCTGCTCACGACCGTGGTGCTGGACAAGACGTGGGGCGCGGGGCTCGCGGGAGCCGTCGCGGTCGTCCTGCTCGGGCTGTGGGTGGTGGGCCGGCGTGCCCTGCCCTCCGCGTTCACCGCCAGCGTCGGCGCGGTCGGGGTGCTGGCGCTGTTCGTGTCGACCGCCCTCGCGCTGGACGGCAGCGCCCGCGCCGGCGTGGTGCTCGGCGAGGCGCTGGTGCTGGCCGTGCTCGCCGAACGGCTCCGGTCGCGCGGGTCGCTGCTCGGGTCGACCGCCTTCGCCGGCATCGGCCTGGTCATGACCGTGGCCGACGCGGTCCCGCTGGAATGGCTGCTCGACGAACCGTGGCACCCGATCACGCGCGGCGACCTGGTGACCGGGTTGCTCGCCGCGCTCGTCCTGGCGTTGACCGCGATCGCGCTGCCGTGGGCGGCGGTGCGGCTGGGCGTCCTGGGCCGGCACCCGCTGCCGTGGATCACGGTCGGCCTGGTCGTGCTGTACGCGACGGCCGGGGTGGTGCTGTGCTCCGCCCTGCTGGTGTCGCAGGACGAAGCCGGGTTCCTGTTCGGCCACTCCGTCGTCACGGTCTCGTGGACGGTCGCCGCCCTGGTGCTGCTGGTGCGGGGCATCGACGTGCGGTCGCTGCGGGTCGCCGGGCTGGTCCTGGTCGGCTCGGCGGTGGCCAAGCTGCTGCTGTTCGACCTGGCCGCGCTGGACGGCATCGCCCGCGTCCTTGCGTTCATCGGCGCAGGGCTGGTGCTCCTGACGGCGGGCACGCGCTACGCCAAGCTGGTGGCAACGCGACGAATTTCCGCTAATTAGGTCCAGTCGGGATCCAAAACCGAGCGCGGTGCGTCAACCTGGTGTAGTTCTACGTCGTCGGGGAACGACCACCGGTGCAGCGCACCGGCAGGGGCCCGGCGTCGGTCGTTTCGCCCCCCGAGCGACCGGCGCCGGGCACACCAACGCCGCGTGCTGCCGCCCGCCCCGCCGTCGCGGGCGGCAGTTCACTCGCACCGGCGAAGAAATCACTCGTCGGTAGGAGTCGAGTGGAACGGCGGGGGCGGCAGGTGCTCCCATTCGCGCATGGTCCGACGACGAGCCGCCCTCCTCTGCGCGGGGCTGCTCGTGGCCACCGCGGTGGTCCCGGCGTTCGGTGAACGCCCCCAGCCCGCCGTGGTCACCGCCGCCGGCGCGCCCGCCCCGCTCGCGTACGTCCTCTCGCGGCACGGCCAGGTCCAGGTCCTCGACCCGGCCGACAGCACGGTCCGCGCCGAGGTGGACACCGGCGCGTGGGCCACCGGCGCGGCGGTCTCCCCGGACGGCACCCGCGTCTACGTCGTCAACGGCTACGCGGGCGTGATCACCGCCGTGGACCCGCTGGTCGGCAAGGTCGTCGGCCGCATCCACACCGGCGCGCAACTGGCCCGAGCGGCCCTGCACCCCAACGGCGAGCGCCTGTACGTCACCGGCAGCGGCGTCGTGGCCGTGGTGGACACCCGCGGCTTCAACCTGGTCGCCGCCGTCCGCGTCGGCCGGCAGCCGCAGGGGATCGCGGTCGCGCCCGACGGCGACCTGGTGTTCGTGGCCAACTCCCAGGACGGCACGGTCACCGTGGTGGACACGAAGTCGTCGTCGCCGGTCGCCACGATCCCCGTCGGCGGGCTCCCGCAGAACGTCGCGATCAGCCCGGACGGCAGCGCGGTCTACGTCAGCACGCTGGAGGTCTCCGACCGCAGCGGCACCGTGACGCTGATCGACCCCCAGACCAACCGCGTCCGCTGGAGCCAGAAGGTCGGCCGCGGCGCGGGCAGCGTCGCCGTCACACCCGACGGCGAGCGCGTGTACGTGGCCCTGGACGGCGAGATCGCCGTCCTGGACACCACGACCTACGAGGTCACCCACGTCCAGCGGGACGCCCGGAGCCTGGCCATCCCGCCCGGCGACCGCCGCGTCTTCCTGGCCTGCGGGAAGACGACGACGGTCCTGGACGGCACCGACAACGCGGTCCTGACCACGTTCCACCACAGCGCCCTGGACAGCACCCCGCTGCACGACAACGGGCGCGGCTTCGACGCGGTGGCCGTGCTCTTCGCCGGGAACCGCTAGACGCGCGCGGGCACCCGTTCGTCCTCCACCGGCGGGGCCTCCTCGTGGATGGCCATGCGCTCCTGGATCCGCTTCAACGGGCCGGGCGCCCACCAGGCCGCGTTGCCCAGCAGCTTGAGCACGGCCGGCACGAGGATCATCCGCACCACGGTCGCGTCGAGCGCCAGCGCGAGGATCATGCCGACGCCGACGAACCGCATCATCGCGATCTGCGAGAACGCGAACGCGCCGGTCACCACGATCAGCAGCAACGCCGCCGCCGTGATCACCCGCCCGGTCTTGGCCAGGCCGGTGGCCACCGCTTCCTCGGTCGACGCGCCGCGTCCGCGCGCCTCGACCATGCGGGACATCAGGAACACCTCGTAGTCCGTGGACAACCCGAACACCATGGCCGCCATCAGCACGACGATGCCCGACTCCAGCGGACCCGGCGTCACACCCAGCAGGTCGGCGCCGTAGCCCTCCTGGAAGACCAACACCAGCACGCCGAACGTCGCCGACAGCGACAGCGCGCTGACCACGACCGCCTTGATCGGCAGCAGGATCGAACCGAACGCCAGGAACATCAGCAGGAACGTGGCGCCGACCAGCATCAGCACCATCCACGGCAGCTCGGCGCGCACGGCGTCGAGGCTGTCCGACACCACGGCCGTGTTGCCGCCGACGAGCACCTCGTCGCCCGGCCCGTCCAGCGCCCGGACGTCCTTCATCGCCTGCTTGGCCTCGTCGGACAGCTGGTCCACGTCGAGACCGGCGTTGACCAGCCACACGCCGTTCTTCGGCTCGGCGGCGAGGACGGCCTCACCGACCCCGGGCACCGCGCCGACCCGCGCCGCGAACGCCTGCACGTCCGCCGGCGCCGGGTCGCCGGTGATCACGATCTTGATGCTGCCCGACGCCAGGCCGGGGAAGTCGTTGTTGATCGACTCGGCCGCGACGCGCACGGCGTTGCCCTCGGGCAGGACCTTCTCGGTGACCTGGCCGAACTTCACGCCGAGGAACGGCGCGCCCAGCGCGACGAGCACCGCGATGATCGGCAGCGCGAACAGCACGGGCCGCTTCATGACCACGCCGGCGAGCTTGCGCCAGCCGCGCTCGGACGGCTCGCCCTTCTTGCGCCACGGCATGGCCAGCTTGTCCACGCGGTGGCCGAGGACGCCCAGCAGCGCGGGCAGCAGGGTCAGCGACACGACCATCGCGATCGCGACCGCGGACATGCCGCCGTAGCTGAGCGACTTGAGGAAGCCGTGCGGGAACAGCAGCAGCCCGGACAGCGCGATGACCAGCAGCGTCGCCGAGAACACGACCGTGCGGCCGGCGGACATCACGGTCCGCTTCACCGCCTGCTCGGGCGTGCGGCCGGCGGCCATCTCCTCGCGGAACCGGCCGACGATGAACAGGCCGTAGTCGATCGCCATGCCCAGGCCGAGCAGGCTCGCGACGTTGACCGCGAACGAGTTGACCTCCGCGCCCAGCGAGATCGCGTGCAGCACGCCCAGCGACCCCATGATCGCCAGACCGCCGACCAGCACCGGCAGGGACGCCGCGACCAGGCCGCCGAAGATGACGATGAGCAGGAGCAGCACGATCGGCAGCGACACGGCCTCGGCGGTGGCCAGGTCCGACGACGACATGTCGTTGATGGCCTTCTGGGTCGGGATGAACCCGCCCACGACCTCGCTGATCCCGTCGACGTGCAACTGGTCCTTGATCTGCTCGTACTGCTTGACGTGCGTGTTGGAGTCGCTGCCGCGCAGCGTGATCGCCACCAGCGACTTGCCCGCCTCGGGGGACGGGTACGGGTCCTGCACGGTCAGGACGGCGTCGGAGGGCAGGCCGGACAGCTGGGCGTCGATCTTCCGCAACTGCGCCGGGTCCACCGTGTCGTACACGACGACGACGTCACCGCCGGTGCGGCCGAACGCCTGCTCGGCGACCTTGTTGGCGCGGGCGGACTCGCTGTCCGGGGCGTCGTAACCGCCCTGGCTCAGCTTGTCGAACACCCCCAGGCCCCACACGCCGCCCGCGACGGCCAGCACCACCGTCGCGATGAGCACCACCCATCGGCGGCGGTACGCCAGCGATCCCCACTTCGCGAACAAAGCGTCCTCCCAGGCTGATGCGTTACGGTGGCGTGAATGGCGTGAACTTCGTAAACACCGTTCACTGAGATCCCCGCCCGACCGTACGCCCGGTGAACACCGTTTACAACCCGATGGGGTGACATATGACCGAGGCCACGCGCCGCGAACGGCTCCGAGCCGAGACGGAGCGCGACATTCGAAGGCAAGCACGTGCCCTGTTGGTGTCGCATGGTCGTGATGCTGTCACCCTTCGTGCCATCGCCCGGGAATTGGGCATCACCGCACCCGCCCTGTACCGGTACTACGACTCCCGCGAAGACCTGCTCCGCCGGCTCGTCGACGACATCTGCACCGACCTCGCGGTCGAACTGGACACCGACCTGGCGGTCATCCCGGCCGACGACATCACCGCGCAGGTCTACGCCGTGTGCCACGGCTTCCGGCGCTGGGCGCTGGCCCACCCGCAGGAGTTCGCGCTGGTGTTCGCGAGCACCGAGGACACCCTCGGCATCTGCCGCCCGGACCAGCGCGCCCAGGTGGGCGACCAGTTCGGGCGGATCTTCCTGCAGGTGGCGGGCCGGCTCATCGCGAGCCACCCGGCCCCGACACCGCCGCACACCGACGTGCCGGAGAGCCTGCACGCCGACCTGGAGTCGTTCCGGGCAGTCCTGCTCGACACCGTCGCCGCCCAGGGCGAACCGGTGGACCCGGAGGTGCTGCCGCTGAGCGCGGTCTACCACATCACGCAGTCGTGGGTCCGCCTCTACGGGCACGTGGCCCTGGAGGTCTTCGGCCGGTTCCCGTTCGCCATCGGCAACCCGGAACCGATGTTCGACTCGATGCTGGCCCAGATCCTGGCCGAGATGGGCTTCACGGACTGACCCGGGACGCGCGACGGGCCGCCCTCCGCGCCGGAGGGCGGCCCGTCGTCGCTACAGCACCACGTTGACCAGGCGGCCTGGCACGACGATCACCTTGCGGGGTTCGCCGCCGCCGACCAGCTCGGCCACCTTCGGGTCGGCCAGGGCGGCGGCCCTGACCTCGTCCTGACCGGCCGACGCGGGCACGACCACGCGGGCCTTCACCTTGCCGTTGACCTGGATCGGGTACTCGACCGTGTCCTCGACCAGGTACTTCTCGTCGGCCACCGGGAACGGCCCGTGCGCCAGCGACTCGCCGTGGCCCAGCCGCTCCCACAGCTCCTCCGCCACGTGCGGGCACAGCGGGGCCAGCAGCAGCACCAGCGGTTCGGCGATGGCGCGGGGCGCGCCGCCCGGGTGGTGCTTGGTGATGTGGTTGTTCAGCTCGATCAGCTTCGCGCCCGCCGTGTTGTAGCGCAGGTTCGCGTAGTCCTCGCGCACGCCGGCGACCGTCTTGTGCAGCAGCCGCAGCGCTTCCTCGGTCGGCTCCTCGTCGGTGACCCGCAGGGCGCCGGTCTCCTCGTCGACCAGGTTGCGCCACAGGCGCTGCAGGAACCGTTGCGCGCCGACGACGTCCTTGGTCGCCCACGGCCGGGACACGTCCATCGGGCCCATCGACATCTCGTACAGGCGGAACGTGTCCGCGCCGTACCGGTCGCACATGTCGTCCGGCGTGACGACGTTCCTCAGGCTCTTGCCCATCTTGCCGTACTCGCGCTTGACCTCTTCGCCCTCGAAGAAGTACTTGCCGTCGCGCTCCTCCACCTGCTCGGCGGGCACGTACACGCCCCGCGCGTCGGTGTAGGCGTACGCCTCGATGTAGCCCTGGTTGAACAGCCGCCGGTACGGCTCGTCGCCGGACACGTGGCCCAGGTCGAACAGCACCTTCTGCCAGAACCGCGCGTACAGCAGGTGCAGCACCGCGTGCTCGACACCGCCGATGTACAGGTCCACGCCGCCCGGGTCGTTCGCGCCGTGGTCCTGCGTGCGCGGGCCCAGCCAGTAGCGCTCGTTCTCGGCGTTGACGAACCGGCTGTCCTCGGTCGGGTCCACGTAGCGCAGCTGGTACCAGCAGGAACCGGCCCAGTTCGGCATGGTGTTGGTCTCGCGCCGGTACTTCTTGCGCCCGTCGCCCAGGTCCAGCTCGACCTCGACCCAGTCCTCCGCGCGCGACAGCGGCGGCGACGGCTCGGAGTTCGCGTCGTCCGGGTCGAACGTCCGCGGCGAGTAGTCGTCCACGTCGGGCAGCTCGATCGGCAGCATCGACTCCGGCACCGCGACCGGCACGCCGTCCTCGTCGTAGACGATCGGGAACGGCTCGCCCCAGTACCGCTGGCGGGAGAACAGCCAGTCGCGCAGCTTGTACTGCACGGTGCCCTCACCGCGGCCCTGCTCCTCCAGCCAGGCGATGATCGTCTTCTTGGCCTCGGCGACGTCCAGGCCGTCCAGGAAACCGGAGTTGATCGCGGGGCCCGCGCCGGTGAACGCCTCGCCGTCGAAGTCGGCGGGCGGCTGCACGGTCCGGATGATCGGCAGGTCGAACGCCTTGGCGAAGTCCCAGTCGCGCTGGTCCTGGCCGGGCACCGCCATGATCGCGCCGGTGCCGTAGCCCATCAGCACGTAGTCGGCGATGTAGACCGGGATCTCCGCGCCGTTCACCGGGTTCACGGCGTGCGCCCCGGTGAAGACGCCGGTCTTCTCCTTGTTCTCCTGGCGGTCCAGTTCGGACTTGCGCGCCACCTCGCGCCGGTAGGCCTCGATCGCCTCGACGTGGTCGGGCGTCGCGATGACGTCCACCAGCGGGTGCTCCGGCGCCAACACCATGTAGGTCGCGCCGAACAGCGTGTCCGGGCGGGTGGTGAAGACCTCGATGTCGGTGTCGCCGCAGGCGAACTTCACGCGGGCGCCGTGCGAGCGGCCGATCCAGTTGCGCTGCATCGACTTGACCTTCTCCGGCCAGTCCAGCCGGTCCAGGTCGTCGATCAGGCGGTCGGAGTAGGCGGTGATCCGCATCATCCACTGGCGCAGCGACCGGCGGAACACCGGGAAGTTGCCGCGCTCGCTGCGGCCGTCGGCGGTGACCTCCTCGTTGGCCAGCACGGTGCCCAGGCCGGGGCACCAGTTGACCGGCGCCTCGGACAGGTAGGCCAGGCGGTAGCCGCCCAGCACCTTCTGCTGCTCGGCGCGGGTCAGCTCGCACCAGCCGCGGCCGTCCGGGGTGGCCCGCTTGCCCTGCGCGAACTCGGCCTCCAGCTCGGCGATCGGCCGCGCCTTGCGCGCCTTGTCGTCGTACCAGGAGTTGAAGATCTGCAGGAAGATCCACTGGGTCCACTTGTAGTACGCCGGGTCGATCGTGGAGATGCGGCGGCGCTCGTCGTGGCCCAGGCCCACCCGGCGGATCTGGCGCAGGTAGGTCTGGATGTTGTCCTCGGTGGTCTTGCGCGGGTGCTGGCCGGTCTGCACGGCGTACTGCTCGGCGGGCAGGCCGAACGCGTCGAAGCCCATCGTGTGCAGCACGTTGCGGCCGGTCATCCGGTGGTAGCGCGCGAACACGTCGGTGCCGATGAACCCCAGCGGGTGGCCGACGTGCAGCCCGGCGCCGGACGGGTACGGGAACATGTCCTGCACGAACAGCTTGTCCGCGGGCACGTCACCCTTGAGCGGGCCGACCGGGTTGGGCGCGTGGAACGTGCCGCGCTCCTCCCACTCGCGCTGCCACCGCTGCTCGATCTCCGCCGCCAGTGCGGCGGTGTAGCGGTGGGCGGGCGTCTCAGCCGCCGCGTCGGTGCTCATCTGGGTAGTCCCTTCCGGTTGCCGGCCCCTGACATGACGAAACCCCCCAGCCCTGATGGGCATGAGGGGTTGCCGCGCCGACCCTTTCGTGCGGGTCCGCGCGGCTAGATAAGGAGCAGGCGGGCCGTGCTCATGTGTCCACGGTATCAGCGGACCGCAAGCAGGATGAACCGGGTGAACCCCTCGGGGCGGAGTCGTCGTCGCTGACCAGGGGACCACCGTGCGTTCACCGTTCCCCGGGCGGCGTCGTCGTTCACGGGCGGCGGAAGCCGGACGGGTCCGCCGGCGGGCGATCGGAGGACCTGGTTCGACCTTGATCGAAGGACGCGCCTACCCTCGAACGCGTGAACATCGTGCTGCTCGTGGTGCTGGGCTTGGTCGGCGTGGCGTTCGGGACGACCGGCGTGCTGGGTCTGCGCGGCCTCCTGCGCCGCAACCGCTTCTTCGGCGTCCGGACCGCGGCCACCCTCCGCGACGACGAGACGTTCGCGATGGCCAACCGGGTGGCCGCCGTGCCCACCGCGGTGGCGGGCGCGGTCGCCCTGCTCACGGCGGTGGCGGTGCTGCTCAACCCGGGGACCGCGCTGGTCGTCGGCCTGGTGGGCCTGGTGGGCTCGCTGGTCATCGCCGCCGCGGGCGGGGTCGTGGCGCACCGGGCCGCCGAGGCGATGCCCGCGCCCGAACCGGCCGGCTGCGGCGGGTGCGCGTGCGCCGGGGCGTGCGGCGTGCTCCAGCGCGCCTGACCCCACCGGAGTTCACGGCCCGGACGCCCAAGTCAGTTGCGGCGGACGTCCATGGGGAACGTGGCCAGCAGGGCGGTCGGCATGCCCTGGCGGCGCAGGACGCGGCCCCACAGGTCGGTGTTCGGCGGGGTCAGGACGTCGTCGGGCAGGCCCGGCACCACGATCCAGTCGCCGCGGTCGATCTCGCCCGCCAGCTGGTCCTCGCCCCACCCCGCGTACCCGGCGAACACGCGCAGGCCGCGCACCTTCGGGACCAGCGCGTCGGGGTCCGAGTCCAGGTCGATCAACGCCACCGGTCCGTGCACGCCGACCACACCTTCGAGCGAACTGTGGTCCTCGCCGGCCCGCAGCGCGGCCAGGCACAGGGCCGTCTTCTGCTCCACCGGACCGCCGATGTAGACCGCCTGCGGCCGGGACACGTGCGGCCCCCACGCGGGCAGGACGTCGTGCACCGCCACCTCGCTCGGCCGGTTCAGCACCACGCCCAGCGTGCCCTCCCCGCGGTGGTCGATGACGTAGACCACCGTGCGGCGGAAGTTCGAGTCGGTCAGGCTCGGCGCCGCGACCAGCAGGGAACCCGGTTCGACTTCGGCATCAGGGCGCACCAGCCCATGATCCCAGACGGCGCACATCACACCCGTCGCGGAACATCCGCGTTACCGTGTTCGTTGCAGTGACCGTCAGGTGCCATCGAGTCCCCCGGGCCCAACACAAACCGCCTTCGCGGAATACCGCACGGCTGGAGCCGCGAAGCGCAATCCGCCGAGAGGCGACCGGGCACCTGGCGCCAGGGAGGCCGGACCCACCACGGGTCCGGCCTTCTTGGCACCCGCCCCCTGATTCCCCCTCCCGTTCACCCGAGCGGCCGACCGCAGGGCATAGGCTCGTGACGTGACCACTGCCGGGACGACCACGGCAAAGCACCACCTCGGGATCCGCAAGCTCCTCGCCCTGGCGGACTTCCGCAGGCTGCTGGCCTCCCGGCTCGCGGCCCAGTGGGGCGACGGCCTGTTCCAGGCCGGTCTCGCGGGCGCGGTGCTGTTCAACCCCGAACGGCACGCCGACCCGCTCGCCGTCGCCGCCGGGTTCGCGGTCCTGCTGCTCCCGTACTCCGTGGTCGGCCCGTTCGCGGGCGCGCTGCTCGACCGGTGGGACCGCCGCCGCGTCCTGGTCGTGGCCAACCTCACCAGGGGCGCGTTCATCCTGCTCACGGCCGCCGCCGTGGGCCTGGGCCTGGACGGCGTCCCGCTCTACGCGTCCGCCCTGTTCGTCACCGGCGTGAGCCGGTTCGTCGGCTCGGGCCTGTCCGCGTCGCTGCCGCACGTCGTGGACGACGACCACCTGGTCGAGGCGAACGCGTTCGTCACCACCCTCGGCGCCCTGACCGCCGTGCTCGGCGCGGGCTGCGCGGTCGGGCTGCGGCAGGTGCTGGGCTCGGGGGACGGCGGTTCGGCGTGGACCACGACGTTCGCCGTCATCGGCTCGGTGGCCGCGGCGTTCCTGGCGTCCCGGTTCGCGCGCGGCGTCCTGGGCCCGGACGAGGTGGACGAGCCGTCCCGCACGGTGACCGCCGTCGCCCGGGGCCTGGCCGACGGCGGCCGGGCCGCGTGGCACACGCCCAGCGTGTCCGCCGCCCTGCTGGCGCTGCTCGCCCACCGGGCCGCGTTCGGCATGTCGCTGCTGATCACGCTGCTGCTGATGCGCAACTCGTTCACCGACTCCGGCCCGTTCCGGGCGGGCCTCGCGGGGCTGGGCGAGGTCGCGGTGTTCGGCGGCGCGGGCATCCTGGTCGCGGGCCTGGTCACCGACCGGGTCGTGGACGTGCTCGGCCGCCGCGGCACCGTGTGCGGCGCGCTGGGCCTGGCCGCCGCGACCCAGCTCGGCCTCGGCCTGCCCATGACGCTGCCGACCACGCTGTTCGCGTCGTTCCTGCTCACCTTCGCGGGTCAGGCGGTCAAGCTGTGCGTGGACGCGGCCGTGCAGCACGACATCGGCGACGAGGTGCGCGGCCGGGTGTTCGCGCTCTACGACACGCTGTTCAACGCCACGCAGGTGGCGGCGGTGGCGGTCGCCGCGGCGGTCGTGCCACTGGACGGCCGGTCGCCCGGCCTGGTCGTCGCGGCGACCGTCGCCTACCTGCTCGGCATCGCCGGTTTCCTGGCGCTAAACCGGCGCGTACGGCACGGGTAGCCGGATCATCCCGATCTCGTGCGCGTACACCACGGCCGCCATGCGGTCCCGCAGGTCCAGCGCCCGCAGGATCTCACCGACGACCACACCGACCTGGCGCTGCGTGACCGCGAGGACGCGTGCGATCTCGTGATCGGCCAACCCCCTGGCCAAGCACCTCAGCACGGCCCGCTGGTGATCGGTCAGCACGGCCAGCCCGTCCGCCCGAGTGCCCCCCTCTGTGGACAACCCCCAAGCGTTCATGCGACACCACCCCCAAATGTGCGTCTACCCCCGACGCACACAGTCATGGTGTCGCAACCGGCTGTCACTTGGCTAACGGAAAGCGGGTGATTGTTTCACCAGGAGTCACCCGGGGAGGTCGATCCCCTCGGCGCGCGCCCACGCCAGCAGCTCCGCCACGGCCTCGTCGCGGTCCAGCGGACCCCGGTCCAGGCGCAGCTCCTTGAGGAACTTCCACGCCTTGCCGACCTGCGGCCCCGGCGGCAGCCCGAGCAGCTCCATGATCTCGTTGCCGTCGAGGTCGGGCCGCACGCGGCGCAGGTCCTCCTCGGCGGCGAGGCGCGCGATCCGGCGCTCCAGCTCGTCGTAGGTGCGCTGGAGCGTGTTGGCCTTGCGCTTGTTGCGCGTGGTGCAGTCGGCCCGGACCAGCTTGTGCAGGCGCGGCAGCAGGTGGCCGGCGTCGGTGACGTACCGGCGCACCGCCGAGTCGGTCCACTCGCCGGAGCCGTAGCCGTGGAAGCGCAGGTGCAGGTACACCAGCTGCGAGACGTCCTCGACGACCTCCTTCGAGTACCGCAACGCGCGCAAGCGCTTGCGTGCCATCTTCGCGCCCACCACCTCGTGGTGGTGGAACGAGACGCCGCCGCCCTCCTCGAACCTGCGGGTGTCCGGCTTGCCGATGTCGTGCAGCAGCGCCGCGAGCCGCAGCACCAGGTCCGGCTCGGGCGTGTCCTCCAGGTCGATCGCCTGCTCCAGCACGACCAGCGAGTGGTGGTAGACGTCCTTGTGCTGGTGGTGCTCGTCGATCTCCAGCTTCATCGCGGGCAGCTCGGGCAGCACGACGTCCGCGAGCCCGGTCTCGACCACCAGCTCGATCCCCGCGCGCGGGAACGCGCCGGTCAGCAGCTTGGACAGCTCGGCCTGCACCCGCTCGGGCGTGATCCGGGCCAGCTCGCCGGCCATCGCCCGCATCGCCTCCACCACGCGCGGCGCGGGCCGGAAGCCGAGCTGCGCGACGAACCGGGCCGCGCGCAGCATCCGCAGCGGGTCGTCGGAGAACGACTGCTCGGGCGTCGCGGGCGTGTCCAGCACCTTCGCGGCCAGCGCCGCCCGACCGCCGGTCGGGTCCACCAGCTCGCGGGCGACCAGGTCGAACGCCATCGCGTTGGCGGTGAAGTCGCGCCGGACCAGGTCGCCGTCGATCGAGTCGCCGAAGGTCACCTCGGGGTTGCGGGTCACGCCGTCGTAGGCGTCCGCGCGGAACGTGGTGATCTCCAGCGTCAGGCCGCGCTTGGCCGCGCCGACCGTCCCGAACGCGATGCCGGTGTCCCACACCGCCTCGGCCCAACCGGACAGCAGCTTCTGCACCGCCGGCGGCCGGGCGTCGGTGGTGAAGTCCAGGTCGTAGGAGCCGGTCAGGCGACCCAGCAGCGCGTCACGGACACTGCCGCCCACGAGGTAGAGCCGGTGCCCCGCGGCGGCGAACCGCTCGGCCAGCTCGTCGGCGACGGGGAACCCGCTGAGCAGCTCCACGACGTCATCTGGGGACAGCTTCGATCCGGACACGAAAGGCCAGCCTTCTATCAGCGGGGGTGTGGTCCCAAGTCAGGTCGTCTAAGTCAAGCATGCGAGGGTACCGGTTACCTTGGGCAATGCCGGGGTCACGACCGGTAATCAGGGGACGTGACTACCATCAGGTCATGCCCCACTCGTCCGGTCGCTCCGGCGGTCCCAAGCCGAGGCGTCGGAACCGACGTCGCGGTCGCCGCCTGAAGACGGTGGACGAGACGTCGGCGGGCGGCCTCGTGCTCGACCGCCTGCGCGGCGCGGCGGCGATCATCGGCCGGCTGGACCGGCGGGGCAGGCTCCTGTGGTCGCTGCCGAAGGGCCACATCGAGGCCGGCGAGACCGCGGAGCAGACCGCGGTGCGCGAGGTCGCGGAGGAGACCGGTATCCATAGCAGGGTGCTGCGGCCCCTCGGCTCGATCGACTACTGGTTCGTCGCCGAGGACCGCCGGGTGCACAAGACCGTCCACCACTTCCTCCTCGAAGCGCTGGGCGGCGAGTTGTCCGACGAAGACGTGGAGGTCACCGAGGTGGCGTGGGTGCCCCTTGGCGAACTGGACGAGCGGCTCGCCTACGCGGACGAGCGGCGGCTGGTGCGCCGGGCCGTCGACCTGCTCGCCGGGTCCGAACTGCCCGACCTGGTCACCGCGGCCCGCACCGAGGTGTCGGTGCCCCGTGAGATGATCGACTCGGGGGCCGGCGGCCACGCGGCCGAAGACGGGGCGGAGCGCGCGTGAAACGGCTGCTGTCCGCCCTCGCGGCGGCCGGGCTCCTGCTCACCGGCTCGCCGGCCCTGGCCGCGCCGGTCGACGACCTCGTCGGCCCGCCCCGACCCGACACCGCGACCCGACCCGCCGCCCAACCCGGCGCCGGGTCCGCGACCGCCGGTCAGGCGGGCGAGCCCGTCGCGGGCCAACCCGTCACCGGCCAACCCGTCACCGGCCAACCCGTCACCGGCCAACCCGTCGCGGGCCAACCCGGCGGCCAGGTCGACGGCGCGCTGTCCTCGGCCCCGCCCGGCCCGGTCGGCGGCGTCCTCGCGGGCCGCATCCCGGTCAAGCCCGCGCCCGCCACGCAGGTGTGGTCGACCCGCGCCCTGTCCAGCCAGCCCGGCCAGAACGCCCCGGCCCGGCTCCGGCTCGACATCGAGGCGCTCACCCCCCGCGTGGTCACCGCCGACACCGAGTCCGTCACGGTCACCGGCAAGGTCGTCAACATCGGCGACCGCCCGCTGTTCGACCTGGAGCTGCGCCTGGAGCGCGGCGACGCCCTGAAGTCCGAGGACGAGGTCCGCCGCGCCCTGCGCGAGCCCACCGACGCCGAACTGGTCCAGCCCTGGTTCACGCCCATCGTGGACGAGCTGCGGGAGAACGAGAGCAAGCCGTTCACCCTCACCGTCCCGGTCCGCGGCGCCGGCAACACCTCGCTCAAGATCGACCAGCCGGGCATCTACCCGGTCCTGGCCAACATCAACGGCCGCCCGCAGGACGGTGGCCGCGCCCGCCTGGTCGCCCTGAGCACCCTCCTGCCCGTGCTGGGCGTCCCCGGCGGCACCCCGCTCGGCGCGCCCGCCAACCCGGCGCGGATCACCCTGCTGTGGCCGCTGGTGGACCGCCCGCGGATGGTCTCCGGCGGCCTGGAGCCGGTGCTCGCCGACGACGAGCTGGCCGGGTCCCTCGCGCTCGGCGGACGCCTGTACGGCCTGCTCATGGCCTACGAGTCCGCGCTGGACGGCCCGCTGGGCCCGGCC
Organism: Saccharothrix mutabilis subsp. mutabilis; assembly: GCF_039521145.1. Lineage (NCBI taxonomy): Bacteria > Bacillati > Actinomycetota > Actinomycetes > Pseudonocardiales > Pseudonocardiaceae > Saccharothrix > Saccharothrix mutabilis. The sequence goes on along the minus strand of NZ_BAAABU010000004.1, from coordinate 177,155 downwards.
GTGTGCCTCGCCGTGGACCCCGACCTCCTGCGGACGGTGTCCACGATGGCCAAGGGCTACCAGGTGCGCGGCCAGGGCGCGGGCAAGGGCAGCGGCGCGGCGGAGCTGTGGCTGGCCCGGCTCAAGCTGCTCGCCGGCGGCCGGTGCGTGATCGCGCTGCCCGACGCCGACGCCGACCTGGTCGCGCTGTCCCGCGCCCGGCTGACCGACCTCGGCGCGCTCGCCGGCAAGGGCGTCGACGTGGTGCGCCAGATCCTCGACGTGCAGGCCCAGCAGGGCCTCGCGTGGCCCGAGGACGGCGTCGTGGACGAGCAGACCCTCGCCGACCTCGCCGCGCAGGGCGTGACCTCCCTGGTGGTCGACCAGTCCGCGGTCGCGGGCACCGCCGGCACCGCGCCGGTCCGCGTCGACGGGCCCGGCGGCAAGCCGGTGACCGCCGTCCGGATCGACGACATGGTGTCCGACGCGCTGCGCGGCGGCCCCGCCCAGACCGCCGCCGGCATCACCACCCCGACCGAGAACCGCCCGGTGTCGGTGCAGAACGCGCTGGCCGCGCTGGTCTACCGGACCGCCTTCCAGGGCGACGGCCGGCACCTCGTGATCACGCCCCCGCGCCGCTGGAACGCGCCGACCGGCGAGGTCGACACGTTCCTCCAGCAGACGAAGTCCCTGGTCGGCTCCGGGTTCGCCACGCCGGTGGGCCTGCCGACCCTGCTCGGCGCGGCCCCGCCCGAGCAGCGCTCGACGCTGAGCTACCCGGTCGAGTCGGGCGCTCGGGAGGTCTCCCCGGCCGTCACCGCCGAGGTGTCCTCGACCTGGCAGCAGCTGCAACGGCTGTTCGGGGCGATGGCCCAGCAGGACGCCGAGTCCACCAAGCCGGGCGACCTGGTCGAGCCGACCCGGCTGAACCTGCTCCGCGCGGTGTCCGGGGCGTGGCGCGGCAACGAGTCCGGCGCGCGCGCCACCCTGGCCACCGGCCGGGAGCAGTTCGACGCGCTGCGCGGCCAGGTCAGCGTGTCCGAGCCGAGCAGCCCGATCCTGCTCGCGTCCGGCGACAGCCCCATCCCGGTGACCATCCGCAACCGGCTCGACGTGCGGGTCACCGTGCGCATCCTGGTCGAGGACACCCCGGGCATCCTGGTCGAGCAGCAGCCCGACGTGGTGCTGCCCGCGCGCGGCGACCGGCAGCTCACCGTGCCGGTCGAGGTGCTGCGGTCGGGCCGGTTCCCGGTGCACGTCCGGCTGACCACGCCGGACGGCGTCGAGCTGGGCGAACGGGCCCGGCTGGAGGTGTCCTCCTCGGCGTACGGGACCATCACCGTCGTCATCACCGCCCTCGCGGGCGCCCTGCTCGTGCTGCTGTCCGCCCGGCGCATCTACCGGCGGGCGCGCGCGGCGAAGTCCGCGGCGGCGGTGCCGAGCACAGCCGGCCCGGGGCAACCGGAAGCGGTCACGCCGGAGAGGTCGAGCGCGAGTTGAGCGGAACGAGCACGGTGGTCGAGCAGCAGAAACCCCCGTCGGTGGCCCGTGCCTCCGGCTCGATGGCCATCGCCACGATCGTCAGCCGGGTCTCCGGCCTGTTGTCCAAGCTGCTGCTGATCACCATCATCGGCGCGGACGTCCTCAACGACTCGTACCAGGCGGCCACCACGCTGCCGACGATGATCAACGAGCTGCTGCTCGGCGGCATCCTCACGTCGGTCGCGATCCCGCTGCTGGTGCGCGCCGAGAAGGAGGACGCGGACGGCGGCGAGTCCTACGCCCAGTGGCTGATCACCATGTCGGTGGTCGTGCTCGGCGTCGGCACCGCCATCGCCATCGCCTGCGCGCCGCTGCTGACCGCGATGTTCACCAGCGGCGCGGACGAGGCGAACCCGGCGCTGGTGACCGCGTTCGCCTACCTGGTGCTGCCCGGCATCGTGTTCTACGGCCTGTCCGCGCTGCTCGGCGCGATCCTGAACACCCGGCACGTGTTCGGTCTACCCACCTGGGCGCCGGTGCTCAACAACGTCGTGGTCATCCTGACCCTCGGCGTGTACTGGCTGATGCCGGGGGAGATCTCGCTCGACCCGGTCCGCATGGGCGAGCCGAAGCTGCTGGTCCTGGGCCTGGGGACGATGCTGGGCGTGGCCGTGCAGGCGTCGGTGATGCTGCCCGCGATGAAGCGCACCGGGTTCCGGTTCCGCTGGCGGTGGGGCTGGGACCGGCGGCTCGCGGAGTTCAGCGGCCTGGCCTTCTGGGTGCTGCTGTACGTGGCGCTGGGCCTGGTCAGCATGGCGGTGCTGACGCGCGTCGCGCTGAACTCGACCGGCGCGCTGACCGCCTACAACTACCAGTGGCTCGTGGCGCAGGTGCCCTACGGCGTGCTGGGCGTGTCGCTGCTGACCGCGCTGATGCCGAAGATGTCCCGCGCGGCGGCGGCCAACGACACCGGGGCGCTGGTCGGCGACCTGTCGTTCGGCAACCGGATGTCGTCGATCCTGCTCATGCCGTTCAGCGCGCTGATGACCGTCGGCGGCGTGGCCATCGGCGTGGCGGTGTTCTCGCACGGCGAGGCGGGCCTGGCCGGCGGCGAGCGGATGGGCCAGGCGCTGGCGCTGTCGGCGTTCGGGCTGGTGCCCTACGCGATCACGCTGCTCCAGCTGCGGGTGTTCTACGCGCTGAAGGACGCCCGGACGCCGACGATCATCCAGGCGATCATGGTCGTGGTCCGGATCGCGCTGCTCTACGGGTTCCTGGAGTTCGCGCCGCGCGAGAAGCTCGCCGTGGGCGTGTCGATCGCCATGTCGCTGAGCTTCGTCGTGGGTTGCCTGGTCGGGCAGCTCTGGTTGCGGATCCGGTTGGGCCGGCTGCGGACCGGGTACACGGCGTGGACGATCTGCCTGAGCGTGGTGGCGTCGGCCCTCGGCTTCGGGGTGGCGGCGGGAGCGGCGTGGCTCGCCGTCGAACTGCTGGGGACCGAAGGCCCCGTCGCCTCCGCCTGGGTGGAGATGACCGTGTCGACGATCGTGGGACTGCCGCTGAGCTTCCTGCTGATGGCGGTGTTCCGGGTACCCGAGGTGAAGCCCGTGGTGGACAAGATCAGCCGTCTGGTGCGGCGGCGGTGAGCGTGCCGACAGAGCCGAGTCCCGTACCCTCGGGCGCGTGAGCAGCGGCCCGATCCAGAACACCTCGCTGGTGCCCGGCGGGGTCATCGGCGACGGCCGCTACCGGCTGCTCGCCCGCTCAGGCGTGGACCAGCGCTGCGACGCCGAGTTGTGGCGGGCGCGCGACGGCCAGCTCAACCGGGACGTCGCCCTGACGATCCTGGTCGGCGACCCGGCCGACGCCCAGGCGCTGGCCCGGGCCAAGCGGACCGCCGAGCGGGCGACGCACGCGGCGAGCTTCACCCACCCGGGGGTGTCCCGGGTGATCGACGTCCTGACCCCGGGCACCGGCGTGAAGCCGGCCGAGGGCATCCTCGGCATCGTCGTGGCCGAGTGGACCCAGGGCACCGACCTGATGGACCTGATCGCCGAGGGCCCGCTGCCCGCCGGCGCCGCGACCCGCCTGCTGGAGCCCCTGGGCGCGGCGATCGAGGGCGCGCACCACGCAGGCCTGGTCCTGGGCGCGGACCACCCGCAGCGCATCCGGGTGACCTCCGACGGCCGGCTGCGCCTGGCGTTCCCCGGCCCGCGGCCGGACGCGATCGCCCGCGACGACGTCAAGGGCCTGGGCGCGATCCTGTACCTGCTGCTGACCGGCCGGTGGGCGCTGCCCGGCGGCCCGGACGGCGTGCCGGTCGCCCCGACCGGGCCGGACGGTTCGGTCGTCGCGCCGAGCGCCCTGCACCCGTACGTGCCGCACGAGCTGTCGTCGGTGGCGGTGCGGTCCCTGGAGGACACCAGCGTGGGCGGCATCCGCACGTCCGCCGCGATCCTCCAGGTGCTGGACCAGATCGCCGAGTCCGAGGCGCAGACCGCGCTGATCCAGCCGGTGAACGCCGAGGACGACGGCGCGGTGTGGACCACCCAGCGCCCCCAGCGCGGGCGCGACCACAAGCGCAAGCTGTGGATCAGCGTGGCGGTGCTGGCGGCGGCGACCGTCGCGGTCATCGTCTGGCTGGGCGTGCAGATCGTGAGCTTCTTCAGCGACGAGCCCACCAAGGGCGGCGGCCCGACGGTGGTGATCGGCCAGACCACGCCCGCGACCTCCGGGCAGCCGGCCCCGCCCGCGCCGACCCCGGCCGGACCGGTGCAGCCGGCGTCGATCGGCGTCTACGACGTCACCAACCAGCCGGACAACGCCAACCGCGCGAACCGGGCGGTGGACAACAACCCGACGACGGTGTGGCAGACGGAGAACTACTTCCAGCCGTTCCCGACCCTCAAGCCGGGCATCGGCCTGATGGCGTCCTTCGCCGAACCGGTGAAGCTCGCGTCGGTCACGATCACCTCGCCCAGCGAGGGCACGGTGGTCGAGATCCGGGTCGCGGCCTCGGAGAACGCCCCGCTGGAGGAGACCAAGGTGATCGCCACGGCCACCCTGTCGCCGGGCCAGACCCAGGTCCAGCTGGGCGAGCACGAGGCCACCCAGCACCTGCTCGTGTGGGTGACGAAGCTGGCGGGCGGCGGCCGGAACCACAAGTCCGAGATCGCCGAAGTGGTCTACACGCGGGCCCAGTGACCCCGCCGCGCCTACTCCCAACGGGTGATCGAACCGCCACTCGCCAGGGCCGATAGGCTTCCCGCGTGACCGCCGCAGCCAGCTCGGACGCAGACCTCATCGCGGCGCACGCCGCGGGTGACCCGCACGCCTTCTCGGAGTTGGTCAGACGGCACCGGGACCGCATGTGGGCCGTCGCGCTGCGCACGCTGCGCGACCCCGAAGAGGCGGCCGACGCGTTGCAGGAGGCGTTCATCTCCGCCTTCCGCGCCGCCGCGAGCTTCCGGGCCGAGTCGCAGGTCACCACGTGGCTGCACCGAATAGTCGTGAACGCCTGCCTCGACCGGATGCGCAGGCGGCAGACGCGCCCGACCGTGCCGCTGCCCGAGGCCGGGCCCGGCGAGCCGGTCGCGCCCCGCGACGCGATGGCCGAGCGGGAGACCCGGCTGGTGGTCCAGGCGGCGCTGAGCGAGCTGCCCGAGGAGCAGCGCGCGCCCATCGTGCTGGTTGACGTGGAGGGGTATTCCGTCGCCGAGACGGCCCAGCTCCTGGGCATCGCCGAGGGCACGGTCAAGTCGCGGTGCGCCCGGGGTCGCGCGAAGCTGGCCAAAGTTCTCGGGCACCTCCGGAACCAGAGTGCAGATGCGAACGTCCCAGTGAGCGATGTGCAGGTGCAACAGGGACGTCAGTTGGAGGAACGATGACCGGCAATGTGCGGCGTTCGGGGCCGCCGTGGTCCGTCGACCTGCTGGCTGACCTGCACGCGGGTGTCCTGGACCCGCAGACCGAGGCGGAGCTGCGGGCGGCCGTGGCGCACGACCCGGAGGCGCGGGACATCCTCGCCGCCCTCGACGCGACCGTCGCCGACCTGCGCGACCTGCCGCCGATCCCGATGCCGCGCGAGGTCGCGGACCGGATCGACGCGGCGCTGGCCGAGGAGTTCCGGCGCGCGGGCGCCTCGCCCGCGCAGCCCGTCGCCCCGGTGGTGGACCTCGCCGCGCGGCGGCGGAAGAAGCAGCTCGGGTGGGGCGCGGGACTGCTCGCCGCGGCGGCCGTCGCGGTCGGCGTGGTGGTCGTCAGCACCCAGGGCAGCCCGACGTCCGAGCCCGGCGACAACATGGCCGGACCGACCTCGGCGAACACCCCGGTCCCGACGCAGCGCCCGCTGGCGGTGAAGGGCAACGACTTCGGCCCGGTCTTCGGCGACGTGCTCAAGGCGCAGAACTACGGGCCGCTGGAGAACCAGGACAAGCTGGCCGGCTGCCTGCAGGGCGCGAACATCGCGAGCGCCAAGCCGCTGGGCGTCAGCCCGATCACGCTGGACGACAAGGCCGCCGTGATGGCGATCCTGCCGGGCGGCAAGCCGGGCGCGTTCAAGATCGTGGTGCTGGACCCGGACACCTGCGGCCCGGACAACCCCAACGGCGTCCTGGCCACCAGCCAGATCACGCCGTAGCAGGGGCAAGCGGCAGTAGTCCACCTCACCCGACAGATCAGGAATTGCGGCACCCTACGATCCGTTGAGCAGAAGTGCAGGCCCATGCCTGTCACGACAAACGGAGGTCGAGGGTGTCGGACGTTCGGAACCTGATCGTCGTGGGATCGGGGCCCGCCGGGTACACCGCGGCGGTCTACGCGGCGCGCGCGCAGCTCGAACCGCTGGTGTTCGAGGGCTCGCAGTACGGCGGGGCGCTGATGACCACGACCGAAGTCGAGAACTACCCCGGCTTCCGCGACGGCATCATGGGGCCCGACCTCATGGAGCAGATGCGCGAGCAGGCCAAGCGCTTCGGCGCCGAGCTGCGCGCCGAGGACGTGGAGCGGCTGGAGCTGGAAGGCGACGTCAAGCACGTCACCGCCAACGGCGTCCGCTACGCGGCCAAGGCCGTCATCCTCGCGATGGGCGCGGCGGCCCGCTACCTGCACATCCCCGGTGAGCAGGAGCTGCTCGGCCGCGGCGTGTCGGCGTGCGCGACCTGCGACGGCTTCTTCTTCCGCGACCAGGACATCGCGGTGGTCGGCGGCGGCGACTCGGCGATGGAGGAGGCCACGTTCCTCACCCGCTTCGCCCGGTCGGTCACGCTGATCCACCGCCGCGAGGAGTTCCGCGCGTCGAAGATCATGCTGGAGCGCGCCCGCGCCAACGAGAAGATCAAGTGGCTGCTCAACGCCGAGGCCGTCGAGGTCGTCGGCGAGGGCGGCACGATGTCCGGCCTCAAGGTGCGTGACACCCGGACGGGTGAGATCAGCGAGCACCCGTTCACCGGCTTCTTCCTGGCGATCGGCCACGACCCGCGCAGCGACCTCGTCCGCGGCCAGGTCGACGTGGACGACGCCGGCTACGTGAAGGTCAAGGGCCAGAGCACCTACACCAACCTCGACGGCGTGTTCGCGGCCGGCGACCTGGTCGACCACACCTACCGCCAGGCGATCACCGCCGCGGGCTCCGGCTGCTCCGCCGCGATCGACGCGGAGCGCTGGCTGGCCGAGCACGGCGAGTCCGAGGCGAACCTCACGCCCGAGTTCGTGGGCGGCGGCTACGGCGACTCCGCCGACTGACCCCCAGCTAGTCCCGCGTTTCCCCGCCTGAAGAGGAGAGAACATGGCAGGCGCCACCGTCGCTGTGACCAGCGACAGCTTCACCGAGAACGTGCTCCAGAGCGACAAGCCGGTCCTGGTCGACTTCTGGGCGACCTGGTGCGGCCCGTGCAAGATGGTCGCCCCCGTGCTGGAGGAGATCGCCGCCGAGCACGCCGAGAAGATCACGGTGGCGAAGCTGGACATCGACGCCAACCCGTCGATCGCCCGCGACTACCAGATCATGTCCGTCCCGACCATGATCCTGTTCCAGGGTGGCCGCCCGGTGAAGCAGATCGTGGGCGCGAAGCCGAAGGCCGCGCTGCTCAACGACCTCGCCGACGTGCTCGCCTGAGTGCAACCCGGAGCGTGACCCGTCCGTCTTCATGGTGAGACGGACGGGTCACGCTTTTGTGGGCGGGTAACCACTCCCAGTAGCCCAACGAGGAGCATCGGCCCGAGCAAGGCACAATAGGGCGTCAACCTCAGCGTCGGCGCCGTCGACGCCTTAGTGAACGAGGGGTACATGCTGCTACTCCGCCGCGGGGATTTCGGTCCGGACGTCGCCGAGGTGAGGGCCACGCTGACCCGGCTCGGCCTGCTGTCCGATCCGCAGCCGTCTCAGGTGTTCGACCTGCCGGTCGAGCACGCCGTGCGCGCGTTCCAGCAGCAACGGGGTCTGATCACCGACGGCGTCGTCGGCCCCGCCACCTACCGCGCGCTGCGCGACGCCACCTTCCGCCTCGGCGACCGGCCGCTCGCCTACCTGATGTCCCAGCCGGTGACCGGCGACGACGTGTTCGCCCTGCAGGAGCGCCTGCTGGAGCTGGGCTACGACGCAGGCCGGCCCAACGGCGAGTTCGGGCAGCAGACCGAGCAGGCGCTGCGCAGCTTCCAGCGCGACTACGGCCTGATCGTGGACGGCATGTGCGGCCCGGACACCGTCCGCGCGCTGCGCCAGCTCCAGCCGAAGGTCCGCGGCGGCCGGCCGGTGTTCCTGCGCGAGCAGGAGCGCGTCCGCAAGGCCGGGCCGCGGCTGTCGGGCAAGCGGATCATCATCGACCCGGGCCACGGCGGCACCGACCGCGGTGTCGTGGTCGGCGGCGTGTCCGAGGCCGACGTGATGCTGGACCTGGCCCGCCTGCTGGAGGGCAAGATGGCCGCGACCGGCATGGAAGCCCTGCTCACCCGCGGTCCGCACAACTGCCCGGACGAGAGCGATCGGGCGCGCTTCGCCAACGAGGCGGGCGCCGACCTGATCCTGTCGCTGCACAGCGACGGCAACAAGTCGCCGCTGGCCAACGGCGTGGCGAGCTTCCACTACGGCACCGGCAACGGCACGTCGTCCACCGTCGGGGAGGCCCTGGCGGGCTTCATCCAGCGGGAACTGGTCGCCCGGACGGGCATGCTGGACTGCGGCACCCATCCCAAGACGTGGGACATGCTGCGGATGACCAAGTGCACGGCCGTCCGCGTCGAGGTCGGCTACCTGACCAACGACCAGGACCGCGCCCGCCTGGCCACGCCCGCGTTCCGGGACGTGGTCGCCGAGGGCATCCTGGTGGCCGTGAAACGCCTGTACCTGCTGGGCAAGGACGACCAGCCGACCGGCACCTTCACCCTCGACGACCTCATGCGCCACGAACTGGCCACCGGCCAGCGCTCGGCCGGCTAGAACAGCAGCAGCAGGTAGAGGCTGACCAGCAACCCGCAGGCCAGGGTGTGGGCCACCGGGTTGCGGGTCAGGATGGCGACGAACTCGCGCAGGAACGCGCTGGGCAGGAAGTAGAACGCCGTCCGCGACCCGATCACGCCCATCTTCAGCCGCAGCCGCCGCGCGGTCACCGCCGTGCGGAACACGTGGTAGTTGTTGGTGACCGCCACGGTCCGGCCGCTGTGGCCCTCCGAGTCCAGCACGGCCCGGCTGTAGCGCAGGTTCTCCTCCGTGGTGGTCGCCTGGTCCTCCAGCAGGACCGCAGCCGCCGGCACGCCCGCGTCGACCAGGTACCGCTGCATCGCCTGTGCCTCGGACACCTGCTCGTCGGCCCCCTGGCCACCGGACACGACGATCACCGGCGCGCCGCCCGCCGCCACCTCCCGCCGGTACAGCTGCGCGGCCCGGTCCAGGCGGGACGCCAGCAGGGGCGGGACGCGGTCGCCGAGCAGGCCGGAGCCGAGCACGACGACGGCGTCGAAGCCCGTCCGGCGACCGGTCTTGCCGTAGAGCACCGAGTACAGCAGCAGGCTGACGAACAGGAACGCCAGGTACGCCGACACGATCAGCAGTGAGCCGACCACGGCGTGCACCCACGTCCGCGGGTCGTCCAGGGCCAGCAGGAACGCCACCACCAGCCCGACGATCGCCAGGCCCGCGAGCAGCGACAACAGGTTCCCGAGGCTGCGCCCCTCGCGCCGCACCATCAGCAGCCCGTTCACGACCAGCGCGATCGGCAGCACCAGCCCGCACCCGAGGACCGCGATCGCGACCGCCCACCCCAGCAGGTCGTCCAGCCACCACGGCAGGTCGTCCTTGGTCAGCAGCCACAGCAGGGCGGCCACCAGGGTCAGCCCCAGCCACACGGCGTTGGCCAGCCGCCGCCGGTCGCGGCGCACGCCCAGGACGAAGAACACGGCCGACACCAGGCCGAAGATCGCGAACACCACGGGGTGAAACCTAGACCGCGCAGGTCACCCCGGCATCTCCCACGGGATGCCGGACAGCACCCGGCCGGTCTCCAGCAACGACTTGAGGTTGGACAGCACGGCCGCCCACCCGGCCGCCGCCTGGGCGCGCTCGGCGTCGTCGGCGAGGTCCTCGTGGGTCACGGTGAGCCGCACGATGCCCTTGTACGGCTGGATGAGGAAGGTGGCGGTCGAGGCCTCCCGCGGGTCCTCCGGGTCCCGCCACGTGGTCACCAGGCGGTTCGGTGGGTCGCTCTCCAGCACCTCGCCCACCACGTCGTCCACGTCCGAGTCGACCCGGCGGTGCGCCCACGTCGAGCCGACCTGCCAGTCGGAGATGTTGCGGTGCCCCCAGTAGGCCGCGGTCAGGTCCGGGTCGGTGAGGGCCTCCCAGACCTTCTCCGGCGTGCTCTCGATGTACGTGACGTACACGAACTCGGGTTTCATCGCGTTCTCCGCTCGTCGTTTGACCTCGGCGAGCACCCGCAGCCGGGGGCGCTCGAACTTGTCGATCCACCGCTCCTGGACCTCGTGCAGCGGCACCGGGTTGAGGTAGTGCAACTTCTCCCGGCCCCGGCGGACGGTGCTGACCAGGTTCGCGGCCTCCAGCACGGCGAGGTGCTGGGTGGCGGACTGACGCGTCATGCCCACCCGCGCGCACAGCTCGCCCAGCGTCTGGCCGTTCTCCTCGTGGAGCCGGTCCAGCAGGTAGCGCCGGGTCGGGTCGGCGAGGGCCTTGAAGACCTTGTCCACACCGTAAACGTTATGCAGGCAAAAACCTGCATGTCAACCCGCGCGAAAGGAACCGCAGCTCAGAGCGGTGAAATCAGACGGGACGGAAGCTCGGCTCGGCCGTCGACACGGTCACGGAGCTGAGCAGCCGCTCCAGCGCCGCCTCCACGTCTTCCTTCCACGAGGACGCGCTGCGCAGCTCCAGCCGCAGCCGGGGCCAGCGCGGGTGGGGGCGCACGGTCTTGAAGCCGACGCTGGTCAGGAAGTCCGCGGGCGTCACGCACGTCCGCTCGTCCTCGATCGGCTGCGCGTCGCCGAAGGCCTCGATCGCCTTCACACCGCGGCGGGTCAGGTCCTTCGCCACGGTCTGCACCAGCACGCGCCCGAGCCCGCCGCCGCGGAACTCCGGCAGCACCTCCAGGCCCGTCATCAGCACGGCGTCCGGGCTGGCGGGGGAGGTGGGGAAAGCCAACGAGCGGGGCACCGCCGCGGGTGGCGCGTAGAACACGGAGCCGGCGGGGATCCCGTCGCAGTAGATGATCCGTCCGCACGAACCCCATTCGAGCAGGACGCTGGACACCCAGGCTTCCTTCTCGAACTCGGTGTCGCCGAACTCCTCGGCCTGCTCCTTCAGGTGGGGCGCCAGCTCCCAGAACACGCAGGTCCGGCTGTGCTTGGAGAGGTGCTCCAGGTTGTCCAGAGTGACGCCCACGACGCGTCGCGACACCCCGACCTCCCAACCCCCGAATGCAACGCCTACGAGGATAGGCGGATGTGACCCCCGCCCGGAAGGCACATGCCCCGAACGGGACGGCGGTTACACTCAGCCGGGAACAAACCCGCCGGTAACCACTACTACCTCGGAGTTCCCCGTGAACCTACCCGGACAGCCCCCGAAGCAGGGTGCCAGAAGCCTCGATCCCCACCTGCGCCGGTACGCGGCGCGCACGGCGGGGATGACGGCCTCGGAGATCCGGGCGCTGTTCGCGGTGGCAAGTCGGCCCGAGGTGGTGTCCCTGGCGGGAGGGATGCCCCACCTGGCGGCACTGCCCCTCGACTCGCTGTCCGCCGAGGTCGCGGACGTGGTGGCCACCGACGGCCTGGTGGCCCTCCAGTACGGCTCGGCCCAGGGCATCCCGGAGCTGCGCGAGCAGATCTGCGAGGTCATGGCGCTGGAGGGCATCAACGCCCACCCGGACGACGTCGTGGTCACCGTCGGCTCCCAGATGGGCCTGGACATGGTGACCCGGATCTTCTGCGACCCGGGTGACGTCGTGCTGGCCGAGGGCCCGTCGTACGTGGGCGCGCTCGGCTCGTTCTCCGCCTACCAGGCCAACGTCGTGCACGTGGCCATGGACGCCGACGGCCTGGTGCCCGAGGCGCTGCGCGAGGCCATCGCCGCCGTCGCGCGGGCCGGGCAGCGGGTCAAGTTCCTCTACACGATCCCGAACTTCCACAACCCGGCCGGCGTGACGCTCGCCGTCCAGCGCCGGGCCGAGGTGCTCCAGATCTGCCGCGAGCACGGCATCCTCGTGGTCGAGGACAACCCGTACGGGCTGCTCGGCTTCGACGGCGTGACGTACCCGGCGCTGCGGTCCACCGACCCGGACAACGTGGTCTACCTGGGCTCGTTCTCCAAGACCTTCGCCGCCGGCCTGCGCGTGGGCTGGGTGCTCGCGCCGCACGCGGTGCGCGAGAAGCTCGTGCTGGCGGCCGAGTCGGCCACGCTGTGCCCGCCCACGTTCAACCAGCTCGTCGTGTCGCGGTACCTGTCGACGCACGACTGGAAGGGCCAGATCAAGACCTACCGCGAGGCCTACCGGGAGCGGCGCGACGCGGCCATCGAGGCCCTGGAGCAGCACATGCCGCTTGGTTCCACGTGGAACAAGCCCAACGGCGGGTTCTACGTCTGGCTGACCGTGCCCGAGGGCATCGACACCAAGGCCATGCTGCCGCGGGCCATCACCCAGCGGGTCGCGTACGCGTCCGGCACCGGGTTCTACGCGGACGGGCTGGGCAGCCGTCAGCTGCGCATCTCGTACTGCTACCCGACGCCCGAGCGCATCCGCGAGGGCGTGCGGCGGCTGGCGAACGTGATCAAGGACGAGCTGGAGCTGCACGAGACGTTCGGGCCGTCAACGCCCCGCCCGGTCTCCGGTCCGCAGACCCCCTCGCCCGACACCGCCTGATTAGGAGAGAAGTTGTCCGACCACTGGGTCGCAGTGCTGTCCGGGGGCCTGTCGCACGAGCGGGAGGTGTCCCTGCGATCCGGTCGCAGGCTGTCCGCCGCGCTGCGTTCGGCCGGTCTCGTCGTGGAGGAGTGGGACGCCGACGCCCAGCTCCTCACGCGGTTGCGCGAGCACCGGCCGGACGCCGTCGTGGTGGCGCTGCACGGCGGTGAGGGCGAGAACGGGTCGGTGCAGACCGTCCTGGAGATGCTGGACGTGCCGTTCGTCGGCACGGACTCCCGCGCGTGCCGACGCGCGTGGGACAAGCCGACCGCGAAGGCCGAACTCGCCCGCGCGGGCCTGGCGACGCCGGAGTGGGCCGTGCTGCCGCACGCGACGTTCCGCGAGCTGGGCGCGCAGCCGGTGCTGGACGCGATGGTCGAGAAGCTCGGCCTGCCGCTGATGCTCAAGCCCGACCAGGGCGGCTCGGCGCTGGGCGCCCAGGTGGTGCGCGAGGCGGCGGAACTGCCCGCGGCGATGGTGGGCTGCCTGGCGTACGGGGACACCGTGCTCGCGGAGCGGTACGTGGAGGGCGTCGAGGTGGCCGTGGCGGTCGTGGACGGCCCGGATGGTCCCCGCGCCCTGCCGCCGGTCGAGATCGTGCCGGAGAACGGCGTCTACGACTACACCGCGCGGTACACGGCCGGCCTGACCGACTTCCACGCCCCCGCTCGGTTGGACGACAAGGCGGCCCTGGCGGTCGGCGAGTTGGCCGTGGCGGCGCACCGCCTGTTGGGTCTGCGGGACGTGTCGCGGACGGACGCGATCGTGGCGCCGGACGGGACCGTGTACTTCCTTGAGGTGAACGTGTCGCCGGGTCTGACCGAGACGTCCCTGCTGCCGATGGCGGTGGAGGCGGCCGGCCAGTCGCTGGGCGAGATCTACGCGGGCCTGGTGGAGCGCGCGGTCAACCGCTGAACCGACCCCACAACGTGGTGACGGCCCGTATCCATTCGGATGCGGGCCGTCATCGTCACCGTGACATAAGTGCCGTGGGTGATCACACGTCCGTCGAACGTGTCCGATTTGTCGCTTCCGGCGCCATGAGCGTGATGATGCGTTCGAGGTCGTCCACCGAGCCGAACTCGACCACGATCCGGCCCTTCCGCTGACCGAGTTCGACCTTCACGCGGGTGTCGAAGTTGTCCGACAGCCGCTCCGCCAGCTCCTGGAGACCCGGCGCCTGGATCGGCTTGCGCCGGGCCTGCTTCGCCTTGGCGGGCTCCGCCGACTTCGCGAGCGTCACCGCCTCCTCGGTCGCGCGGACCGACATGCCCTCGGCCACGATCCGGGTCGCCAACTCCTCCTGCGCGCCCGGGTCGTCCAGGCCGAGCAGCGCCCGCGCGTGACCGGCGGACAGCACGCCCGCCGCCACCCGCCGCTGCACGGGGAGGGGGAGCTTGAGCAAGCGGATCGTGTTGGTGACGACCGGTCGGCTGCGGCCGATGCGGTCGGCCAGTTCCTCGTGGGTGACGCCGAACTCCTGGAGCAACTGCTGGTACGCCGCCGCCTCTTCCAACGGGTTGAGCTGGACGCGGTGGATGTTCTCCAGGAGCGCGTCGCGCAGCATCACGTCGTCGGCGGTCTGCCGCACGATCGCCGGGATCGTCTTGAGCCCCGCCAGCTGGGTCGCGCGCCACCGGCGCTCGCCCATCACCAGCTCGTAGGAGTCCGGGCCGATCGACCGCACGACGATCGGCTGCATCAGCCCGAACTCGCGGATCGAGTGCTCCAGCTCGCGCAGCGCGTCCTCGTCGAAGACCTGGCGCGGCTGCTTCGGGTTGGTGCGGATCGAGGTGACCGGCAGCTCCTGGTACACCGCGCCCGCCACCTCACCCGACGCCGACGGGGCGGGGGAGGGCGCAGGGGTGGCGCCGTTCGGGACGGCCCGGATCGGTGTCGGCGCACCCACCGGGGGTCCGCTCGGGATCAGGGCCGCGAGCCCGCGGCCGAGTCCACCCTTGCGCTGCTCCGTCATGCCGACTCCATCTCCGCGCCGCGCTCGGCGATCTCCCTCGCTGCGTCCAGGTAGCTCATCGCGCCCCGTGAGCCGGGATCGTAGGTGAGCACCGTCTGACCGAATCCTGGTGCCTCGGAGACCTTCACGCTGCGTGGGATCACCGTCTTGAGGACCGTGTCGCCGAAGTGGCCGCGCACCTCGCTGGTCACCTGGTCGGCCAGCTTCGTGCGGCCGTCGTACATGGTGAGCAGGATGGTGGACACGTTGAGCGTCGGGTTCAGGTGCGCCTGGACGAGTTCGATGTTGCGCAGCAGCTGCCCCAGGCCCTCCAGCGCGTAGTACTCGCACTGGATCGGGATCAGGACCTCCTGGGCGGCGACCATCGCGTTGACGGTCAGCAGGCCCAGCGACGGCGGGCAGTCGATGAAGACGTAGTCCGGGCGGATCGGGTCCAGCGCCTCGGGGCTCAGCGCCTCCTTCAGGCGGGACTCGCGGGCCACCATCGAGACCAGTTCGATCTCCGCGCCGGCGAGGTCGATCGTGGCCGGGACGCAGTACAGGTTGGGGGACTGGTTGCTGACCTGAGCGGCCTCGGCGACCGACATCTCGCCGATCAGCACCTCGTACACCGACGGCGTGCCGGAGCGGTGCTCGACGGCCAGGGCGGTGCTCGCGTTGCCCTGCGGGTCGAGGTCGATCACGAGGACCTTGAGGCCGTGGATGGCGAGCCCGGCGGCGAGGTTCACCGTGCTCGTCGTCTTGCCGACGCCGCCCTTCTGGTTCGCGACGGTGAGGACGCGGCGGTGCGTCGGGCGGGGGAGCTGGAGGGAGTCGGGGTGGAGGACGCGCGTGGCGCGTGCCGCCTCTTCCGCGATCGGGGTCCACACGGTGTTGTCTCCTGCGTTGTCGCTCACGGTCGGCTCGGTCGGGGTGGGGCGCAGGACCTCGCCCGAACCCGTCGCGCCCTGTTCTGTTCCACGTGAAACACCGGCCGCTTGGAACACCGGTTGCAGGGGGTCGGGGTACACGGTCACCGATCCTTCCGTGGTCTGGTTGCAGCCTTCACCGGCCGGCGCGCCCCGGCCCGGCGGCTCGCCTCGTCGCGCTCCACCAGCACGACGGTCGTCGGCACTTCGAGGACATCACCGCCGCAGGTGGTCACGAAGGGCCGGACGCCTCCGGCCTTCCGCACCGCCTCGGCGTCACGTTCCAGTTCTTCGGCGGCACTCTCACCCTTGAGCGCCACCAGCCGCCCACCGGGCCGCAGCAGCGGCAGGCACCACCGGGCGAGGCGTTCCAGCGGCGCGACCGCGCGGGCGGTCACGGCGTCGCTGCCGGCCAGTCGCTCCCGCACCGGCCCCTCCTCGGCTCGCCCGCGCACCACCTCGACGTCCAGGCCGAGCGCCGCCACGACCTCGGTCAGCCACGCCACCCGTCGAGCCATCGGTTCGAGGAGGGTGAGGTCGAGGTCCGGTCGCGCGATCGCCAGGGGGATGCCCGGCAGGCCCGCGCCCGAGCCTACGTCCACGACGCGGCTGCCGGCCGGGAACAGCTCCGCCACGACGGCCGAGTTGAGCACGTGGCGCTCCCAGAGCCGGTCCACCTCGCGCGGCCCGATGAGGCCGCGCTCGACGCCCTGCTCCGTGAGCATCTCCGTGAAGGCGACCGCCTTGGGGTAGTGGTCACCGAAGACCCGCTTCGCGCGGTCTTCCAACTCTCCGGCCATGTCTCCGTCGTTTCACGTGAAACCACACGGCGGGTGTCGAGCCGGGTGGGTGGATGGGAGGCGTCCACGGGGGCGTCACGCGCCCCGCAAATGTGCCGACGACCACTATGACGGATCACCCCGGCGACACGCCAAATCGAGGTGACCAGAACGACCGTGTTTCACGTGAAACGAGCGATTCGGCCGTCCTCGGGGCGGTTCCGAAACATCGCGAGCCCGACGTCGACCGACTCGACGTGGTCGAGTTCGGGGACCTCGGCGAGCGGGAACCACCCCGCCTGGTCAGTCGAGCCACCCACTTCGAAGGTCAGCTCGCCACCCACGACCTCCGCCTCGTAGAGGATCCGGATGCGGTGGTAGTCCACGTCCACGCCGTCCCGGTTGAGCGGCCCGTGGACGTTCTGGATGCCGAGCAGGCGGCGCACCTCCGCCTTGTACCCGGTCTCCTCGAACACCTCGCGGATGACGGCGTCGTACGGATCCTCACCGTGGTCCACTCCGCCGCCGGGCAGGATCCACATCGGTCGCTCCGGCCCCAGCCACCGCGACAGGAGGATCTGGTCGTCCCGGACGATGACGGCGTACGCGGCGACGCGGAGCTTCCGGATGATCTCAGTCATGCGGGGACCGTTTCACGTGAAACACGAAGAGGGGAAGAGCTTCAGATGTACACCATTCGCCCCGGCCGCCTCAGCACGTCCGGCCACCCCGAGGGCGTCGCGGAGGTCGAGCGCTGGACCGCCGCCGGCGTCGACATCGTCGTGTGCGCGCTGACCGACCGGGAGATCGCCGAACTGGACCTGGCGGACGCGCCCGACGCGGCCCGCGACCACCGGCACCTCCCCATCCCGGACTTCGGCGTACCGACCGACCTCGACCACCAACTCCACCGCCTGGCCGAGGACATCCGGGAGGGCCGCCACGTCCTGGTCCACTGCTGGGGCGGCATCGGCCGCTCGTCGTTGTTGGCGGCAGCGCTCCTCGTCCTGGACGGCGCGTCCCCGGCGGCGGCGTGGCAGGCGATCGCGGAGGCACGCGGCCGGGACGTTCCGGAGACCGCCGACCAACGCGCGTGGCTCGACACCTTCGCGGCGCGGCACTTCTGGGACGCGCAGGCGGAGGCGTTCGACGACGAACCCGATCACGGGCTGCGCGACCCGGACACGCGCCGGGCGTGGGCCGACCTCCTCCTGCCGCTCGTCCCCGAGCGGTCGTCGGTGGTCGACCTCGGCTGCGGCACGGGGAGCCTGAGCGTGCTGCTGGCGGAGGCGGGGCACGACGTGCGGGGGTTGGACCTGTCCGCCCGCATGGTCGAGCGGGCGCGGGCCAAGGGGAGCGGGGTGGTCTTCGAGCAGGGGGACGCCGCGCACCCGCCCTACCCCGACGGCTCGGCGGACGTGGTGCTCGCTCGGCACGTGCTGTGGGCGCTGCCCGATCCCGACGCGGCGCTCGCGCGGTGGGTGCGGCTGCTCAAGCCGGGCGGGCGGCTGCTGCTCGTGGAGGGACGCTGGCACACCGGCGCGGGGCTCACCGCCGCCGAGACCGAGGCGCTCGTCCGGCGGCACCGGAGCCGGGTGGACGTCCGACCGCTGACCGACCCGGTGTTGTGGGGCGGCCCGATCGACGACGAGCGGTACCTCGTGACGGCATAGAAAACGGCCCTCGGTTTCACGTGAAACCGAGGGCCGCTCCCAGAACCGCTCAGGGCTTGGGCAGCACCACGACTCGGCGCTGCGGCTCCTCGCCCTCGCTCTCGCTGTGCACGCCCGCCACCGCGGCGACGGCGTCGTGCACGACCTTCCGCTCGAACGGCGTCATCGGGTGCAGCCGGACCTTCTCGCCCGACGCCGCCACCTTCTCCGCCGTCGTGCGACCCAGCTCGGCCAGCTCGGCCCGCCGGTTCGCCCGCCAGCCCGCGATGTCCAGCATGAGCCGGCTGCGGACGCCGGTTTCCTGCTGCACGGCGAGCCGGGTCAGCTCCTGCAGTGACTCCAGCACGGTGCCGCGGGGGCCGACCAGCTTCTCCAGGTCGTCACCGCCGTCGATGCTGACGATCGCCCGACCGGCCTCGACGTCGAGGTCGATGTCACCGTCGTAGTCGAGCAGGTCGAGCAGCCTCTCCAGGTAGTCCCCCGCGATGTCGCCCTCTTGGACGAGCAGGTCCTCCGAACTCCCCGACCGCGCCGGCGGGGCCTCGTCGGCCTCCGGCGCCGCGTCCACGTCGGTCGCCTGCAACGTCTCCGACACGATGTCTCCTCTCCAGGGTCAACGACGCTTCTTGTTGCCCTGCTTCTTGCCCGGGGATCGGTCTGGGCTCAGACCGGGGATCTCGGTGGCCGGCTTGCCGTTGCCGGCCTGCTCGTCCGACGGCGGCGTGTCCTGCGCGGCGGGCTTCTTCGCGGCCGTCGCTCCGGGCTTGGCGCCCGGCTTCGGCTTCGCACCGGGCCGCGGCGCGAGCGCCTGGCGCTTCTCCACGACCGCTTCCTTCTTCGCGGCTTCCTCGCGGTCGATGCGGTGGTACACGACGTACTGCTGGCCGAGCGTCCACATGTTGTTGCTCAGCCAGTAGAGCAGGATCGCGATGGGGAAGAAGAGACCACCGACGAGCACGCCCAGCGGGAAGATGTAGAGCGTCAGCTTGTTCATGATCGCCGTCTGCGGGTTCTCCGCGGCGGCCTGCGTCTGGCGGGCCACCGAGTGCCGCGCGGTGAAGTGCGTGGCGATCGACGCGACGATCATCAGCGGGATCGCGACGTAGAGCACGGACGTCCGCTCGGTCGCGAACTGCTCCAGCTCGTTGGCCGGCATCGTGATGAAGGTCGAGAGGTTGACGCCGAACAGCTTGGCGTTGACGAACGACTCGACGCCCTGCGCGTCGAAGAAGTACACCTCGCCCCAGCCGGGCTTGAACGAGCGCAGCACGTGGAACAGGCCGATGAACACCGGGATCTGCACCAGCATCGGCAGGCAGCCGCCGAGCGGGTTCACGCCGTGCTCGGCCTGGAGCTTCTGCATCTCCTGGGCCTGGCGCTGCTTGTCGTTCGGGTACTTCTTCTTGATCTTCTGGATCTCGGGTGCGAACTCCTGCATCTTCCGCATCGAGCGCACCTGGCCGACGAACGGCTTGAACAGCAGTGCGCGCAGCGTGAAGACCAGGAACACCACGGCCAGCGCCCACGCGAACCCGCTCGACTCGCCGAAGACGTGTCCGAACACCCAGTGCCAACACCACAGGATGAAGGACACCGGGTAGTAGATGAAGTTGAGCACTTGCTACTCCTCGGCAGAAACGTCGGGGACCGTGGTTCGCCTCGGCGGAACGGGGTCCAGGCCACCAGGGTGCCAGGGTCCGCAGCGCAGCAGCCGGCGCAGGGCCAGCCAGGAGCCGCGCAACGGACCGTGGACGGTCAGCGCCTCCACCGCGTACGTGCTGCAACTCGGGTGGAAACGGCAGGTCGGGGGCAACGCGGGGGAGATGAACCGCCGGTAGAAGTGGATCGGCAGCAACAGCGCCCGCGTCACGGGGCTCACTCGGGTCCCGGTCATCGCAGCAACCTGCGCAGCGCCGCGTCGAAGTCGGCGGCCAGGTCGGCGCTGCTCGCCGTCGCCGCCGGGGCCAGCGCCCGCACGACCAGCGACGAGCCGGGGGGCAGGCCGGGCAACCGGTCCCGCACCACGTGGCGGAGCCGGCGGCTCACCCGGTGCCGGACCACGGAGTTGCCCACGGCCTTGCTCACGACGAAGCCCACCTTGGACTGCACGTCCGAGGTGGGCTGCGCCGACGTTCGTCCGGTCGCGACGTGGTCCGCCGCGACCGGGGTGCCTGCTGGAACACCCGCCGGGGTCGGCACGAGGGCGTGCACGACCAGCCGGGGCCGGCCGGCCCGGCGGCCTCGGCGGACCACCAGGCCGAAGTCCTGGCTGCGGGTCAGCCGGTTGGCCGCGGGAAGCACGGCGCTGCGGCGATCAGGCGGAGAGCTGCTTGCGGCCCTTGCTGCGGCGCGCGGCCAGGATGGCGCGACCGGCACGGGTGCGCATACGCAGCCGGAAGCCGTGCGTCTTCGCGCGGCGGCGGTTGTTGGGCTGGAAAGTGCGCTTACCCTTGCTCACGGTCGGACTCCCGATGCTTAACGTCTGTGGTGGTCCCCGGCCGTTCATAGGGCGCGCGAAGAGCACGCCTCGCAATCGGAGACCGGTCCAGGGTACGCGGCCCCGGGGGCGGGACCCAAATCGGGGTCCGGAGCAGGCAGGGCCGGCGATCACCGAGGGCGCGGCGGACGCTCCCACCCGGCACGTAAAACGCTTGCGACGACCGACGTCTTGTGGCAGA
This sequence comes from Saccharothrix mutabilis subsp. mutabilis, assembly GCF_039521145.1. Classification (NCBI taxonomy): domain Bacteria; kingdom Bacillati; phylum Actinomycetota; class Actinomycetes; order Pseudonocardiales; family Pseudonocardiaceae; genus Saccharothrix; species Saccharothrix mutabilis. The sequence goes on along the minus strand of NZ_BAAABU010000004.1, from coordinate 156,276 downwards.
GCCCGCTCCTTGTTAGCGTGCTGCCTTCGCGGGTAGCCGTGGCCGACGCAGCGTCGCACGGACCGCACCGGTGTCGGGAAAGCAACGGGGGGAACCGCTGCACTCCGACGCGCGTTCGTGCACAGTTGTGGATAACTCTGTGGATGCCTCTATTCTCCGTGTCCACGTCGTGGCGGTCCCCGGGGGCTGACCGCGGGGGAGTCACACCGAGGGGAGGGGAGCGCGGAGGTGTCCGACCACCAGGCCGATCTGGGTCTCGTGTGGGAACAGGTCGTGCAGGAACTGGCTGCCAGCACGCTCTCACCGCAGCAACGCGCCTGGATGCGCGTGACCCGTCCCATCGGCCTGCTCGACGGCACCGCGCTGCTGGCCGCGCCGTCCGAGTTCGCCAAGGAAGCCATCGAGCGGGCGCTGCGCGACCCGATCACCGCCGCCCTGTCCCGCCGCCTCGGCCGGGCCGTGTCGCTGGCGGTGAAGGTCGACTCGCCGGAGCCGGTCAACGGCCCGCCGACCACGCCCATCCCCGTGCCCGTTCCCCCGAACGGGGTACCCACCAACGGGGTGGTACCGCCGGACCTCCCGCCGGTCCCCGGGGGCGGGCTCGTCGTCGGCGAGGAGGCCGAGACCGACGAAGAGGTGGACGAGGAGGGCGACGCCCTCGCCACGGTCACCGAGATCTGGCCGACGTTCGGCGGCGGTGGCGGCGCGCCGAGCGGGATGCCGTTCACGCGGCCCGCGAACCCGGCGTCCTCGCAGACCCGGCTGAACGAGAAGTACAACTTCGACACCTTCGTGATCGGCGCGTCGAACCGCTTCGCCCACGCGGCGGCGGTCGCGGTCGCCGAGGCGCCGGCGCGCGCGTACAACCCGCTGTTCATCTGGGGCGAGTCGGGTCTGGGCAAGACCCACCTGCTGCACGCCGTGGGCCACTACGCGCAGCGGCTGTTCCCCGGGATGCGGGTGCGGTACGTGTCCACGGAGGAGTTCACCAACGACTTCATCAACTCCCTGCGCGACGACCGCAAGGTCGCCTTCCAGCGCCGCTACCGGGACATCGACGTGCTCCTGGTGGACGACATCCAGTTCCTGGAGGGCAAGGAAGGCACGCAGGAGGAGTTCTTCCACACGTTCAACACGCTGCACAACTCGAACAAGCAGATCGTGGTGTCCTCCGACCGGCCGCCCAAGCGGCTGGAGACCCTGGAGGACCGGCTGCGCACGCGGTTCGAGTGGGGCCTGATCACCGACATCCAGCCGCCCGAGCTGGAGACCCGGATCGCGATCCTGCGCAAGAAGGCGGCCCAGGACCGACTCGCGGCGCCCGCCGAGGTGCTGGAGTTCATCGCGGCCCGGATCGAGCGGAACATCCGCGAGCTGGAGGGCGCCCTGATCCGGGTGACGGCGTTCGCGTCGCTCAACCGGCAGCCGGTGGACGTGCAGCTGGCCGAGATAGTGCTGCGCGACCTCATCCCGGACTCGCACGCGCCGGAGATCACCGCACCGACGATCATGGCGGTGACGGCGGAGTTCTTCGGCGTCACGATCGACGACCTGTGCGGCCCCGGCAAGACGAAGGTGCTGGCGCAGGCGCGGCAGATCTCCATGTACCTGTGCCGCGAGCTGACCGACCTGTCGCTGCCGAAGATCGGCCAGACGTTCGGCGGTCGCGACCACACCACGGTCATGCACGCGGACAAGAAGATCCGCAAGGAGATGGCCGAGCGGCGACGGGTGTACGAGCAGGTGCAGGAGCTGACCTCCCGCATCAAGCAGCGGGCCCGCCACACCCCCTGATCCGCACACCCCCAGTACCGGCAGCAGGGCCTCGTCCACGATCGCGGCCAGTTCGTCGGCGGTCGGCGGCCGGCCGAGGTCGATCGACAGCTTGAACACCAGCGCCTCGCCGATCTGCGTCGTGATCGGCGTGAGCCCAGCGGTCCAGATGGTGGCGGTCCGGGCGGAGGGGCCGTGGTGACCGCAATCGCGGCGTGTGGGCGGCGGTCGTTGAGCTGCTACCTCGCGCAGTTCGTGGTGTTCGTCGCGGTGTTCGTGCCGTACGCCGGCGGGCTCGGGGGACGACCTTGGGGACGGCGGCGGCCTCCGGTCGCGGTCGTGACGTGGGCCGGCACGGTCGCGTTCGCCGAGGCGTTGCGGCGGGCGGGCCGGGCCGGACCCGCCGAGTCGCTGCTGCGCCGGCTGACCGGACGCCCCTCCTGAACCACGCCGAACCGGCACCCGCCCCACGGCGCGCGCCGGTTCGGAACCGGGGCATCCCCGGGGCGGGGTCCGTCCAAGTGAGGGCGGGTCCGGTCCGAGGGGCGGGCGGTGTGTCCGACGGCGGGTCCGCGTCCGGGGCTCGGGGCGCGTCCCCGGGGCGGGGCGGTCCGAGGGGCGGGGATGCGTCCCCGGGGCGGGCCCGCACCCGGGGCGGAGCGCGGGACGGGGGCGCGCCCCCGGGGGCGGGAGGCGCGTCCCCGGGTGTGGCGGGAGCGCCGCGGCGGCCGCGCCCGGGGGCGGCCGAGGCGTCGTCGCGGGGCGGCCGCGGGGTCGCGGAACGGGTCCCGGAGGTGCCCGCGACCGCCACCAGGGCCGCTCGACCCCGGGTGCGGGCGGGTGAACCGGCGGAAAAAGTTGTCCACAAAGCCCAGGGAACTCAACGATCGGGGGAGATCCAGGCCACGATCACCCTGTGCAGCACCCGGGGAGAACTCGACCCACACCCGGGGATGCACCCGGGGACAACTCGGCCGATCTGTGGACCGAACGGACCACCGCCGTAGTTCTCCCCGGGGGCGGCGATCTGTCCCCGGGTGACGACCCGTGTTCATCCACACCTCCAACCGGGCGACGAACTGCGGGAACAGACGTTGTCCACACTGTCCACAGCCCTTACTGCTGTTGCTGTTGTCTTCCCTTGAAGAGATGAACAAAGAAAAAACAGCCGGCGTGGACACCCGGGGACAGGGCTCGCACCCGGGGCGACACCCGGGGCCGCCCCGAGGTGACGAAGTCCCCGAGGAAGCTCTACGGTGGAGCCTCCGCGCCGAGGGTCGGAGCTCTCCGGCGAGGGACGCGGCTCCCCGAACCCCCACCGCAACGCATGCTGCTGTGGGTCATGCCGACTTGAGGAACTTGAGAAAGGACGCCTCATGAAGATCCGCGTCGAGCGCGACGGCCTGGCCGACGCCGTCGCCTGGGTCGCGCGCAGCCTGCCGTCCCGGCCGCCGGTCCCGGTGCTCGGCGGCGTGCTGCTCGATGCCGGGGCCGAGGACGGGTCGGGCGACGCGCTCACCGTCTCCGGGTTCGACTACGAGGTCTCCGCCCAGTGCGGCGTCCCGGCGACCATCGCGGACGGCGGCAAGGCGCTGGTCAGCGGCCGGCTGCTGGCCGACATCACCAAGGCGCTGCCCAACCACCCCGTCGAGATCGCGGTGGACGGCTCGCGCATGACGATCAGCTGCGGCAGCGCCCGGTTCAGCCTGCCGACCATGCCGGTCGAGGACTACCCGCAGCTGCCGTCCATGCCGCAGCTCGTCGGCGAACTGCCGGGCGAGGTGTTCGGCGAGGCGGTCAACCAGGTCGCCGTCGCGGCGGGCAAGGACGACACCCTGCCGATGCTGACCGGCGTGCGGCTGGAGATCGGCGAGGGCAAGCTGACCCTCGTGGCCACCGACCGGTTCCGGCTCGCGATGCGCGAGTTCGAGTGGGCGCCCAACGCGGAGCTCGGCGAGGTCGCCGTGCTCGTGCCGGCCAAGACGCTCAACGACTCCGCCAAGACGCTCGGGGCGTCCGGCGCGAAGGTCGAGCTGTCGCTCGCGGCCAACGACGGGCTGCTGGGCCTGTCCGGCACCGGCCGCCGCACGACCACCCGCCTGCTCGACGCCGACTTCCCCAAGTACCGCCAGCTGCTGCCGACCGAGCACTCGGCCGCCGCGGTCATCGAGGTGGACACGCTGGTGCAGGCGATCAAGCGCGTGTCGCTGGTCGCCGAGCGCGGCACCCAGGTGCGCCTGGAGTTCGTCGACTCGGTGCTGCGCCTGTCGGCCGGCGGCGACGACGAGGGCAGCGCGGAGGAGGAGCTGCCGGTCGAGTACACCGGCGAGGCGGTGACCATCGCGTTCAACCCGACCTACCTCCTGGAGGGCCTGCAGGCGGTGCGGACGCCGCGCGCCCACTTGTCCTTCACCACACCGAGCCGCCCGGCACTGCTCAAGCCGGTGGACGAGGATGGGAACGTGGCGCCGGGCTACCTCTACCTGCTCATGCCCGTGCGCCTGCCCGGCTGATCAAGAACTTCCAGGGGAGAGGAACCACCGTGCAGCTCGGACTCGTCGGCCTCGGCAAGATGGGGTTCAACATGCGCGAGCGGATTCGCCGCGCGGGCCACGAGGTGGTGGGCTACGACCGGAACCCGGACGTGACCGACGCCGACTCGCTGGCCGACATGGTGGCGAAGCTGGAGTCGCCGCGCGTCGTGTGGGTGATGGTGCCCGCCGGTGACATCACCCGGCAGACGATCGCCGACCTCGGCGAGCTGCTGTCCGAGGGCGACCTCGTGATCGAGGGCGGCAACTCGCGGTTCACCGACGACGTGGAGAACGCCGAGGCGTTGGGCGCCAAGGGCATCGGCTACCTGGACTGCGGCGTGTCCGGTGGCGTGTGGGGCCTGGAGAACGGCTACGGCCTGATGGTCGGCGGCGCGCCCGAGCACGTCGAGCGCGCCATGCCGATCTTCGACGCGCTGCGCCCGGAGGGTCCGCGCGAGGAGGGCTTCGCGCACGCCGGCCGGGTGGGCGCGGGCCACTTCGCGAAGATGGTGCACAACGGCATCGAGTACGGCCTGATGCAGGCCTACGCCGAGGGCTTCGAGCTGCTGGAGGCCTCGAAGGTCGTCGAGGACGTGCCGGCCACGATCAAGGCGTGGCAGCGCGGCACCGTCGTCCGGTCCTGGCTGCTTGACCTGCTGGTCCGCGCGCTGGAGTCGGACCCGGAGCTGGACGACCTGCGCGGTCACGTCGAGGACTCCGGCGAGGGCCGGTGGACGGTCGAGGAGGCGATCAACCACGCGGTGCCCGCGCCGGTGATCTCCGCCGCGCTGTTCGCCCGGTTCGCCTCGCGCCAGGACGACTCGCCGGCGATGCGGGCCGTGGCGGCGCTGCGCAACCAGTTCGGCGGGCACGCGGTCGTGTCGGCCGGTCCGTCGTCGGGCACCGGAACCACGCAGAGCTGAGTTGTACGTCAGACACCTCCAGGTGACCGACTTCCGGTCCTGGGAGCAGGCGGACCTGGCGTTCGAGCCGGGGGTGAGCGTCCTCGTCGGGCGCAACGGCCAGGGCAAGACGAACCTGGTCGAGGCGCTCGGCTACGTGGCGACCCTCGGCTCGCACCGGGTGGCGACGGACGCGCCGCTGATCCGGCACGGCGCGCCGCGCGCGGTGGTGCGGGCGGCCGTGGTCAACGAGGGCCGCGAGCTGCTGGTCGAGCTGGAGATCACGGCGGGCAAGGCGAACCGGGCGCGGATCAACCGCGGCCCGGTGCCGCGCCCGCGCGACGTGTTGGGCATCCTGCGGACGGTGCTGTTCGCGCCGGAGGACCTCGCGCTGGTGCGCGGCGACCCCGGCGAGCGGCGGCGGTTCCTCGACGAGCTGCTCACCACCCGGTCGCCGCGGTACGCCGGGGTGCGGTCGGACTACGAACGCGTCCTCAAGCAGCGCGGCGCGTTGTTGAAGAGCGTGAAGGCGACGCGGTCGGCGGACATCTCGACGCTGGACGTGTGGGACGGGCACCTGGCGCGGCACGGCGCGGAGCTGCTGGCGGGCCGGCTGGACCTGGTGGCCGACATCGCGCCCCACGTGGCGCAGGCGTACGCCGAGGTCGCCGGGGGTGGGCTGGGGGACGAGCGACAGTCGAGGCCCGCTCGGATCGCGTACCGGTCGAGCCTGGGCGATGCTTTCCCGGGAACGCATGATCGGGACGCGTTGGAGGAGTCGTTGCTGGCGGAGCTGCGCCGGGTGCGGTCGCAGGAGGTCGAGCGGGGCGTGTGCCTGGTCGGCCCGCACCGCGACGACCTGGACCTGGCGCTGGGCGACCTGCCCGCCAAGGGCTACGCCAGTCACGGAGAGTCGTGGTCGTTCGCGCTCGCGCTGCGGCTCGGCGGGTACGAGCTGCTGCGCGCCGAGGGCGCCGAGCCGGTGCTCGTCCTGGACGACGTGTTCGCCGAACTCGACCGCGGCCGGCGGCGGCAGCTCGCGAAGGTGGCGGCCGGCGCGGAGCAGGTGCTGATCACCGCGGCGGTCGCGGAGGACGTGCCGGAGGAGTTGGACGGCGCCCGGTTCGAGGTCGGCCACGGGGAGGTGCGCCGTGCCTGACGCGCTGCCCCAAAAGGGTGTGATCGGCAGCACATCTGGGGACAACCCTGTGGATGGTGTGGATAACTCCGGCACAGACAGGGACTTGTCCACACCTGAAGTCACACCAGAGGGTGGTTTGCGCGGCTCGGACCTGGCTCGCGCGGCCCTCGACGCGGCCCGCGCGTCGGCGAAGGAGCGCGGCGCGCGCGTCCGGAAGGGCGGTCGCGGCGGTGCCGGCGCGCGTCGCCGGCGGCGCTCGTGGTCCGGTCCCGGGCCCGACGACCGCGACCCCCAGCCGCTGGGCCGGATCGCCTCCCGGATCGCCGCCGACCGCGGCTGGACCGAGCGCCTCGCCGGCGGCCAGGTCTTCGCGCGGTGGGGCAAGCTGGTCGGCGAGGACGTGGCCGAGCACGCGCGGCCGGTCGCGTTCAGTGACGGCGAGCTGACCGTCCAGGCCGACTCGACGGCGTGGGCCACGCAGCTGCGGCTGCTCCAGCGCGAGCTGCTGAAGAAGATCGCGGCGGGCGTCGGCAACGGCGTGGTCCTGCGGTTGAAGGTGCAGGGACCGGCGGCGCCGAGTTGGCGCTACGGCCCGCTGCACGTTCCCGGGCGTGGACCACGTGACACCTACGGGTGAGCCACGCGAGGGGCTCAGCGGCGATCCTGTGGCGCGATGAGCGCTCACCAGCCGTTTCGCACCCCGTCAACGGCCGTCCGGACCCATCCGCGTTCACTTCGGCCCGTCTGTGAGCGAACCAGGGGTGTCCTTGATGGGTTTCTGCGCACCTCGCCCGGTAGAATCGAGGGGTAGCGTGACTCCAGCGTCACACCTTCCGTGGCGAGTCGCCCCGTAGTCCGAGGAGACACCAGGCCCGTGGCAGCCAAGAAGAATGAGTACAGCGCGTCCTCGATCACCGTCCTGGAGGGCCTGGAGGCGGTCCGCAAGCGGCCCGGCATGTACATCGGGTCCACCGGCGAGCGCGGTCTGCACCACCTGATCCAGGAGGTGGTGGACAACTCGGTCGACGAGGCGATGGCCGGTTACGCGACCAAGGTCGAGGTGACCCTGCTGGCCGACGGCGGCGTCCGGGTCGTGGACGACGGCCGCGGCATCCCGGTCGACATCCACCCGGTGGAGAAGCGGCCGACCCTGGAAGTCGTCATGACCGTCCTGCACGCGGGCGGCAAGTTCGACAGCGACTCCTACGCGGTGTCCGGCGGTCTGCACGGCGTCGGCATCTCCGTGGTCAACGCGCTGTCGACGGCGGTCGACGTCGAGGTCAAGCGCGACGGTTTCACGTGGAACCAGCGCTTCGAGGCCAGCAAGCCCGCGCACGAGCTGCGCAAGGGCGCGCCGACCGACGAGACCGGCACCACCACCACGTTCTGGGCGGACCCGGAGATCTTCGAGACCACCGAGTACAACCTGGAGACCATCTCGCGGCGGCTCCAGGAGATGGCGTTCCTCAACAAGGGCCTCACCATCGTCCTGCGCGACGAGCGCGTGCGCGCCGAGGACGAGGAGGCCGACGCCGAGGGCCACGTCGCGCGCGTGCGCGAGCGCACGTTCCACTACCCCGGCGGCCTGGAGGACTTCGTCCGCCACATCAACCACACCCGCGAGGCCGTGCACCAGAAGGTCATCGCGTTCGAGGCCAAGAGCGACGAGCTTGAGGTCGAGGTGGCGATGCAGTGGAACACCGGCTACACGCCGTCGGTCTACACCTTCGCCAACACGATCAACACGCACGAGGGCGGCACCCACGAGGAGGGCTTCCGCGCCGCGCTGACCCGCGTGGTCAACGAGTACGCGCGCGACAAGAAGCTGCTCAAGGAGAAGGACAGCAACCTCACCGGCGACGACATCCGCGAGGGCCTGGCCGCGATCATCTCGGTCAAGCTCAAGGAGCCCCAGTTCGAGGGCCAGACCAAGACCAAGCTGGGCAACAGCGAGGCCAAGTCGTTCGTGCAGAAGTCGACCAACGAGCACCTGGCCGACTGGTTCGAGCGCCACCCGAACGAGGCCAAGACGATCGTCACCAAGGCGGTGTCGTCGGCGCAGGCCCGCATCGCCGCCCGCAAGGCCCGCGAGCTGGTCCGCCGCAAGGGCGCGCTGGACATCGGCGGCCTGCCCGGCAAGCTCAAGGACTGCCGCTCCACCAACCCGGAGGAGTGCGAGATCTACATCGTGGAGGGCGACTCCGCGGGCGGCTCGGCCAAGGAGGGCCGGGACTCGATGTTCCAGGCGATCCTGCCGATCCGGGGCAAGATCATCAACGTGGAGAAGGCGCGCATCGACCGCGTGCTGAAGAACAACGAGGTCCAGTCGCTGATCACCGCGCTGGGCACCGGCATCCACGAGGACTTCGACCTCGCGAAGCTGCGCTACCACAAGATCGTGCTGATGGCCGACGCCGACGTCGACGGCCAGCACATCCGCACGCTGCTGCTCACGCTGCTGTTCCGCTTCATGCGCCCCCTGATCGAGCACGGCCACGTGTACCTCGCCCAGCCGCCGCTGTACAAGATCAAGTGGCAGCGCGCCGAGCCGGAGTACGCCTACTCCGACAAGGAGCGCGACGGCCTGATCGAGCGCGGCCTGGCCGCGGGCAAGAAGATCGGCAAGGACGACAACATCCAGCGCTACAAGGGCCTCGGCGAGATGAACGCCGAGGAGCTGTGGGAGACGACGATGGACCCGGCCAACCGGGTGCTGCTCCAGGTCACGATGGACGACGCGGCCACGGCCGACGAGCTGTTCAGCGTGCTCATGGGCGAGGACGTCGAGGCGCGGCGCAGCTTCATCACGCGCAACGCCAAGGACGTCCGCTTCCTGGACGTGTGAGCCCCTCCACCACCCCGTAGGCCGGAAGTCGAAGAGGAAGAAGGACCGTGACCGAGACGACCCTGCCCCCGGAGGGCGACCGCACCGAGCCGGTCGACATCCAGCAGGAGATGCAGCGCTCCTACATCGACTACGCGATGAGCGTGATCGTGGGCCGCGCGCTCCCGGACGTGCGCGACGGCCTCAAGCCGGTGCACATCCGGGTGCTGTACTCCATGTTCGACTCGGGGTTCCGCCCGGACCGCAGCTACAACAAGTGCGCCCGCGTCGTCGGCGACGTCATGGGCAACTACCACCCGCACGGCGACTCGGCGATCTACGACGCGCTGGTCCGCCTCGCCCAGCCGTGGGCGATGCGCTACCCGCTGATCGACGGCCAGGGCAACTTCGGCTCCCAGGGCAACGACCCGGCCGCCGCCATGCGGTACACGGAGTGCCGGCTCACGCCGCTGGCCATGCAGATGCTCGCGGACATCGAGGAAGACACCGTCGACTTCCGCGACAACTACGACGGCCGCATCCAGGAGCCGACGGTCCTCCCGTCGCGCATCCCGAACCTGCTGATCAACGGCTCGGCGGGCATCGCGGTCGGCATGGCCACCAACATCCCGCCGCACAACCTCCGCGAGGTCGCGGACGGCGTGGTGTGGGCGCTGGACAACCCCGAGGCCTCCGACGAGGAGACCCTGGAGGCCATGATCGAGCGGATCAAGGGCCCGGACTTCCCGACCTACGGCCAGATCCTCGGCACCTCCGGCATCCAGGACGCCTACCGCACCGGCCGCGGCTCGGTGAAGATGCGCGCCGTCGTCGAGATCGACGAGGACGCCAAGGGCCGCACCATCCTGGTCGTCACCGAGCTGCCCTACCAGGTCAACCCGGACAACCTGGTGGAGAACATCGCCGCCCTGGTCCGCGACCAGAAGCTCACCGGCATCGCGAACATCGCCGACGAGTCCAACAAGCGCTCGGGCATGCGGATCGTGGTCACGCTCAAGCGGGACGCGGTCGCCAAGGTCGTGCTGAACAACCTCTACAAGCACACCCAGCTGCAGTACTCGTTCGGCGTGAACATGCTGGCCCTGGTCGACGGCGTGCCGCGCACGCTGCGCCTGGACCAGATGATCCGGCACTACGTGAAGCACCAGATCGAGGTCATCGTCCGGCGCACCCGGTTCCGGCTGCGCAAGGCCGAGGAGCGGGCCCACATCCTGCGCGGCCTGGTCAAGGCGCTCGACCAGCTCGACGCCGTGATCGCCCTGATCCGCCGGTCGGAGACGCCCGAGGTGGCGCGCACCGGCCTGATGGAGCTGCTCGACGTCGACGAGATCCAGGCCAACGCGATCCTGGAGATGCAGCTGCGCCGCCTGGCGGCCCTGGAGCGGCAGAAGATCATCGACCAGCTGGCCGAGATCGAGATCGAGATCGCCGACCTCAAGGACATCCTCGACAAGCCGGAGCGGCAGCGCGCCATCGTGCGCGAAGAGCTGATGGCGATCGTGGAGAAGCACGGCGACGACCGGCGCACCAAGATCGTGCCGTTCGACGGCGACGTGTCGATGGAAGACCTCATCGCGGTCGAGGACGTCGTCGTCACGATCACCCGGACGGGTTACGCGAAGCGCACCAAGACCGACCTGTACCGCTCGCAGAAGCGCGGCGGCAAGGGCGTGCAGGGCGCGCAGCTCAAGCAGGACGACATCGTGGCGCACTTCTTCGTGTGCTCCACCCACGACTGGATCCTGTTCTTCACCAACAAGGGCCGGGTGTACCGGGCCAAGGCGTACGAGCTGCCCGAGGCCAACCGCAACGCGCGCGGCCAGCACGTGGCCAACCTCCTCGCGTTCCAGCCGGACGAGGAGATCGCCCAGGTCATCGAGATCAAGAACTACGAGGTCGCGCCGTACCTGGTGCTGGCCACCCGCAAGGGCCTGGTGAAGAAGTCGAAGCTGTCCGACTTCGACTCCAACCGATCGGGTGGTCTCATCGGCATCAACCTGCGCGAGGACGACGAGCTGGTCGGCGCCGTGCTCTGCTCGGCCGACGACGACCTGCTGCTGGTGTCCAGGGACGGCCAGTCCATCCGGTTCCACGCCAACGACGAGGCGCTGCGCCCGATGGGCCGCGCGACCTCCGGCGTCCAGGGCATGCGGTTCAACACCGGGGACGAGCTGCTGTCCATGGGTGTCGTCCAAGAGGGTTTGTTTGTTTTGGTGGCCACCGACGGTGGGTACGCCAAGCGCACGCCGATCGAGGACTACCCGGTGCAGGGTCGCGGTGGGAAGGGTGTGCTGACCATCCAGCACGACCGGCGCCGTGGGAGGCTTGTCGGCGCGCTCATCGTCGACGTCGACGACGAGCTGTACGCGATCACGTCGGCGGGCGGTGTGATCCGCACCAGCGCCGCGGAGGTGCGCAAAGCGGGCAGGCAGACGAAGGGCGTCCGGTTGATGAACCTCGGCGAAGGGACCACTCTCATCGCGGTGGCACGCAACGCCGACGAGGCCGGAGACGTCACCACTGGTGACGGCGCCGAGACCGACCAGGCGGAGCCTGCCAACTAGCGCGGACGAGAGGTTGAGGACTGCTCGTGAGCTCACCCGAGAAGCCAGAGGACAAGACCGCGGTGATCACCCGGCCCGGTGCCGAGAAGACACCGGGCGACGAGCCGACGGTGCAGACGTCGTCTGGCCAGGGCTCGTCGGGTGGTGACGCGCCGGCGCCCGCCGAGCAGGAGGCGCCGGCCACACCCCCGCCGTGGGCGCGGGTGACCAGTGACGCGCAGTACGCCGAGGCCAAGCAGGTCGGTCCCGGCGACCCGCCGCCCGAGCAGCCCGCCGAGGAGGGCGCGCAGCCGGCGTACCCGGCGCAGGACCCGGACACCGTCGCCGTGGCGCGACCGGTGATCACGGGCACCGCCGCGCCGCAGGGCGCCGCGCGCACCTCGGTGAACCTGGGCGCGGCCAACGGCCGTCCGGCCGCGTCGGCGACGTCCGCGCGCCGGCCCGGCCGGGGCCCGCGCCGGGCGAGCCTCCAGGTCAAGCGGGTCGACCCGTGGTCGGTGCTCAAGCTCGCCCTGGTGCTCAGCGTGGCGCTGTTCTTCGTGTGGCTGGTCGCGGTCGGCGTGCTCTACGGCGTGCTGAACGGCATGGGCGTGTGGGACAAGATCAACAACACGGCCAACGACCTGCTCCAGGGCAACGAGGCGTCCGGTGACCCGTTGATCAGCGCCGGCCGCGTGTTCGGCGTCGCGGCGATCGTCGGCGCGGTCAACATCGTGCTGTTCACGGCGCTGGCGACGGTCGGCGCGTTCGTCTACAACGTGTCGGCGGACCTCGCGGGCGGGCTGGAAGTGACCCTGTCCGAGCGCGAGTGACACCGGCGATTTGGGGCGGCGACGGGCGATCGTGTACTGTTGCCGTCGTTGCCCCGAGGGCCTATAGCTCAGGCGGTTAGAGCGCTTCACTGATAATGAAGAGGTCGGAGGTTCAAGTCCTCCTAGGCCCACCGGAAGTTTCACAGGATTGCAGAGGGGAACTGCTGTGAAGAAGATCATCGCACTTGTCGCCGTCGCCGGTGCGGTTCTGTTCTTCGTCAAGCGCAGCCGCTCGGCCAAGGCCGACGCTGACCTGTGGCGCGAGGCCACCGCCCCCACCGACTGATCCCGCGAGGGCGGTGCTGCCGCCCCTCGTGAGGGGGACGTAGCTCAATTGGCAGAGCACCGCCTTTGCAAGGCGGGGGTTAGGGGTTCGATTCCCCTCGTCTCCACGTTTGAAGGCTCGCGAACGCTCGCGGGCCTTTTGGCGTTTCCGCGGTCGGGGGGAGCGTTGTGGGCATCGTCACGTGCGGGATCACGGTCTCGGTGGACGGGTTCGTCGCCGGGCCGGACCAGAGCGTCGAGGACCCGCTGGGCGTCGACGGCGAGCTGCTGCACCGCTGGATGTTCGAGCAGCCCGACCTGCACCGGGCGGAGCTGGCCGCGATCACCGGCGCGGGCGCGTTCGTGATGGGCCGCAACATGTTCGGCCCCGTGCGCGGCGAGTGGGCGGGCGACTGGCGCGGCTGGTGGGGCGACGACCCGCCGTACCACGCGCCGGTGTTCGTGCTGACCCACCACCCGCGCGAGCCGGTCGAGATGCTCGGCGGCACGACGTTCCACTTCGTCACCGACGGCGTCGAGGCGGCCGTGGCCCGGGCCCGCGAGGCGGCCGGCGACCGGGACGTCGCGATCGCGGGCGGCGCTTCGGTGGTCGACCAGTGCCTCGCGGCCGGGTTGGTGGACGAGCTGTGGCTGCACGTCGCGCCCATCACGCTCGGCGCGGGCGCGCGGCTGTTCGACGGGGTCGGCCGGCTCGACCTGGAGCCCGTGGAGAGCCGGGGCACCGACCTGGTCACGCACACCAGGTACCGCGTGCGCCGGTGAGGTGGGGCGCCCCGGAGGACGCCCCACCCCGTGCCCCTAAACGTGCGCGGGCCTCGTCGAACCGGTCTCCTTCCGCGAGGTGATCACCCGGTCGAGCGCCCACGCGCCCGGCCCGGTGAACACCAGCAGCAGGAACACCCACGAGTACACGGCGGCCAGCTCGCCGTGGTTCTCGATCGGCAGCAGCCCCTTGGGCTGGTGCACCACGAAGTACGCGTAGGCCATCGCGCCCGACGAGACGAGCGCGGCGACCCGCGTCCCCAGGCCGAGCACGATCAGCGCGCCGCCGACGAGTTCGATGACGCCGGCGGGGCCGGACGGCCAGGACGTGATGGACACCGCGCCCTTCGAGCCGAGCACCCCGAACAGCTTCTGTGCCCCGTGGCACACGAACAACACTCCGACGACGATCCTGAACAGCGCCAACGCGTGATCTCGGCCGCGGTCCAACACGTTCATAACGAGTCAGTCCTCACATTGCAGGGGCGGCCTGGCAGGGTGGTTCAAAGCTAGCGCTGGACACGGTGCGTGCCTAGGTGGTCACGCTGTCGATCACCTGTCGGTCGTTCGACCGGATCGCCCGTCTGGTTGACTCTCGGCCCTATGAACCGAGTGCTGCGAACCGCCCTGCCCAGCCTGCTCGCCCTCGGCGCCCTGGCCGCGTGCACCGCCGAGCCCGCGCCGGTGGCGACCAGCGCCCCGTCGGCCGCCGGGACCGCGGCGACCACGACCGCGCCCGCCGGACCGCCGCCGGAGCCGGAGCCCACCGCCGACGGCCAGTGCCCGTACCTGGAGTCGTCGTACGTGGCGGAGGCCAACGGCCAGCTCGTCCGGAAGGTTCGGCTTTCCGCCGACCGGCCGGACCCGGCGTGCTTCTTCTACGCGAACGCCACCGACGTGCAGCTGTCCGTGTGGGTGTTCCACGGGGACCCGGCGACGGCGAAGGCCGTGGTCGACCGGGCCGCGCCGGTGGACAAGTCCAGCCCGGCGAGCGCGCCGGACGGCTGGAAGGGCGGGTCGCTCGTCCTGCCCGAGGGCGCGGTCTACGCGGTGGCGAAGGACGGCGACGCGGTCGTCGTGACCAGCAACCAGAAGCAGAGCATCAAGGCGAAGCGGGTCGCCGAGACCGTCGTGGCCAACCTCGGCCTCTAGACGTGCTTCGCGCCCGCTCACACCGGGTGAGCGGGCGCGACGTGCCGGGGGTCAGCTCCGGTCGGAGACGCGGCCGTTGCGGGTCGCGTGCTCCTCGGAGTCCGACGGCGTCGTGGTGGGCGGCGTCGTGTCCTGGGCAGCCGAACTCCGCGGAGTCGGCTCGACGGCCTCCTCCTCTTCCAGGTGGACCTCCTGCGGCCGGCGGGTCAGGGCCACGTACCCGGCGACGACGCCGGCCACGAGGATGCCCAGCACCCACGGCCACCTTCGGGGCGCGGGCCGCTGCGCCCTGGCCATCTCCTTGCGGGCCTGCTTGGCCGCCTTGCGCACGTCCTTGGCGCGCACCTTGGCCTCCTTGCGGGCCCGCTCGGCGGCCTTGGCCAGGTCCTTGCGGACGCCCTTGGCCTTCTTCGCGAGCTGCTTGCGGGTCTTGCGGGTCGACTTCTCGACCTCTTCCGCCTTCTCCACCAGCAGTCCCGCGCGGTCCGCGACGATGCCGCGGATGTGGTCGGCCGTCACGCCCCGCTCGGCGAGCCGCTCCTCGGCCCGTCCGGCCCAGGTCGCCGCCGTCTCGGCGCCGACGTGACCGGCGCGGACCGCACCGCGGCGCACCGCGCGGATGCCCGTGCCCACGGCCTTGCCAACCGACTCCCCGGCTCGGGTCATGGCAGCTACCTCATCCATTTCTGCTCCACAAGACGTCGGTCAGTCACGGTTTGGCAATACCCATCCTGCCCCTTCCCCAACCACCGCGCGCGGCGGATGGCACGATGGTGTGCGTGGCAGACAGCAACGACTCGCTCGTCGGGACCAAGGTGACGGCGACCCTGCACACCACGCAGGGCGACATCCGCATCAACCTCTTCCCCGACCACGCTCCCAAGACGGTGGCGAACTTCGTCGGTTTGGCGGAGGGGACCAAGGACTACAGCGAGGCCAACGCCCGCGGCGAGAAGAGCGGCCCGTTCTACGACGGCGCGATCTTCCACCGCGTCATCGCGGGCTTCATGCTCCAGGGCGGCGACCCGACCGGCACCGGCCGCGGCGGCCCGGGCTACAAGTTCGCCGACGAGTTCCACCCGGAGCTCCAGTTCAACAAGCCGTACCTGCTGGCGATGGCGAACGCCGGGCCCAACACCAACGGCTCCCAGTTCTTCATCACGGTCGCGCCGACGACCTGGCTGAACTTCAAGCACACCATCTTCGGCGAGGTCGCCGACCAGGAGTCGATCAACGTCGTGAACGCGATCGGCAACGCGCCGACCGGCGCCGGCGACCGCCCGGTCACCGACGTGGTGATCAACAAGGTCTCGATCGAGCGTTCCTGACCCCGCGCGATGAGCGGTCCTGTCGCGCCGGGTGACCCGGTCGGCGCTGTCGCCTGCGTGCGGCACCCCGGCCGGGTCACCGGGTTGCGCTGCAGCCGGTGCGACCGGCCGGCGTGCCCCGAGTGCCTGCGCGACGCGCCGGTGGGCTACCACTGCGTCGACTGCGTGGACGAGGGCCGCCGCACGGTCCGCCGCGCCCGCAACTTCATGGGCACGGAGGGCCGCGGGCGGCTGCTCGCCACCCCGGCGCTGGTCGGGCTCAACCTGCTGGTGTTCGTGGTGCTCGCGGTCCAGGCGGGCAACCCCCTCGACGTCGAGCGGGCCCCGCTGTTCGGCGACTTCGGCCTGTGGCCGTGGGCGGTGGTCGTGGATGGCGAGTGGTGGCGGTTCGTCACCAACGCGTTCACGCACTTCGGGTTCCTGCACCTGGCGCTGAACATGGTGTGGCTGGCCATCCTGGGCTGGCTGCTGGAACCCGCGTTCGGGACGACCCGGTTCCTCGCGGTGTCCGTGCTGTCCATCCTGGGCTGCGGCGCGGCGGTGTACCTGTTCGGCAACCCGGGTTCGATCGGCGCGGGCGCGTCCGGCCTGGTCTACGGGCTGATGGGCGCGGTGCTCGTGGCCATGCGGCCGATGGGCTTCAACCCCGGCGTCGTGCTGCCGGTGTTCGTGCTCAACGTGGTGTCCAGCTTCACCCTGCCGGGTGCTTCGCTCATCGGGCACGCCGGCGGTTTCGTGGCGGGCGCGGCGGTGACCGCCGGGTTGGTGTTCGCGCCCCGGGAGAAGCGCGAGTGGTACCAGGCGGCGGTCGTCGCGGCCGGCTTGGTGCTGTTCGTGGTGATGGTGGCCGTGCGGACGGGGCAGCTGACCTAGGGGCGCAGGGCGTGCAGGACGTCCGCGACCTCGCGCGGGTCGGCGCCCAGGTCGGTCGGGGTGAGCACGTAGAGCTGCTCGTCCTCGCCGCGGTGCCAGTCCAGTTCGAGGGTGGCCACCTCGCGGCCCAGGCGGCGGGTGTGGACGAGCTTCACGTGGACCTCGTGCCACGGCAGGTGGCGGGGACCGGTGAGGGTGCGGACGGTCAGGCCCGTGTCGTCCGCGGTGAGCCGGGGGCGCACGAACGTCCCGTAGGCCGCCAGGGCGAGGACCAGGGCCGTTCCGGTGCCCATGAACAGGCGCGCGGCGGCGTCGGGGCCCAGCACGGTGAGCAGGAGGGCGACCGCGGTCAGGACCCACAGGAGGGCCACGGCGGCGGGTCTGGGGGACCAGGAACGGTGAGGCGTCACGCTGTCGAGTGTTCCGCATGTGGACAACTGAGGGGCTCTACCGGCGCTTGTGCAAATTGGCGCAAAGTTGTCCACAGGAGTTGTCCCCATTGGGGATGACTTACATCTCTGTGCTTCGGTGACCCGCCGGTGAACGGGGTGAACGATCGGCTAACGCGCGACGGCCCGGACGTGTGATCGTCCGGGCCGTCCGCCACGTGGCGTAGCGAGGTGGTCAGCGCCACCGCATGGTCATGAGCAGACCGATGATCATCAGGGCGAACCCGATACCGAAGTTCCAGCTCCCGAGGTCCATCATCACCGGCACCTTGTCGCCCGCGATGTAGTTGACCACCAGCCACGCCAGACCGAGCAGCATCATGCCGAGCATCACGGCGATGTAGACCGGGTGCGACGGTCCCGCCGCCTTGACCTTCACCGGGGTGCGGCGATCGGCCGGTGCCGTGTAGACGGCCTTCTTGCGGACCTTGGACTTGGGCATTCTGTCCTCGCCTGACGGGTGGATGAGCCTCCAGTGGCGCGAGTTTACGTCCACTGCTGGATGAACACGTTAACGTAACCGAGCAGGTCCCTGAAGCACCGCGTAGTTCTGGAACGTTCGGCCCGGGAGGTTTTTCGGTGAGCTACGACCCGCCCCCGCCGCGAGGCGGCCCGTCGGGCCCGCCGCCACGCCCCCGGCCGCACCCCCCGGTCTTGCCCCCCGGACCGGAGGAGGCCACGCGGTTCGCACCCGGTTGGGACGACCCCGCGCCGGGACCGCGCGGGTACGACCCGGAGCCCCGTTCGGGTCACCTCACCCCCGAGCCCGGTGGCCGGCGGCGACTGCGCGAGGACGACGAGCCGAGCCTGGGCGGGCACATCGAGCCGGGTGGCCGCAGGCGCGCTCCCGAGGAACCGCTGCCCGGCGGGTACCAGCCGACCGGCCGGCGCCACGTGCCCGAGGACGCCCCCGAGCCCGGTGGCCGCCGCCGCGCGCCCGAGGACGCTCCCGGGTCGGGTGGCCGCCGCCGCGCGCCTGAGGACGTTCCCGAGCCCGGTGGCCGCCGTCGTGCACCCGAGGACGCCCCCGAGCCGGGTGGCCGCCGTCGTGCCCCGGAGCCGCTGCCGCCGCGCGTTCCGAGCACGGGCACGCCGCCCGGTGGGATCCCGCGCGGGCCGGCCACACCGCCCGGGGGGATCTCCCGCGGGCCGGGCACTCCGCCCGGCGGCATCCCGGGCCCGCCCGGCGGCACCGCGCGTGGTCCGGCCACCCCACCCGGCGGGATGCCGGGTTCCCGTGGTCCGGGCACCCCTCCGGGTGGCATCCCGGGCACCCCGCCCGGCGGGGCGCTGGGTCGCCGCCTGAACGGCGAGCCCGAACCACAGACCCCCGGCCGCCGCCCGCACCCCGGCCCGCCGCCGGGTCCGCCGCCGGCCGACGCGACCCGGTACACCAGCGCGTTCTCCGGCAGCCTGCCGCCGGCCGGCCCCGCGCGCCCGCCGCGTCCCCCGCGCCCGCGCCCGGTGGACCCGCCGACCGAGATCATCAAGCCGGTCGACGACGACTACGACGAGTACGACGAGTACGACGACTACGAGGACGACGAGCCGCCACCGCCCCCGCCGGACAGCGCCGCCCGCAAGACCGTCCGCACGGTCGGCGAGCTGCTCATCACGCTGGGCCTGGTGATCCTGCTCTTCGTGGTCTACGAGGTCTACATCACCGACCTCATCTCCGCGGGCAAGCAGGACGACGCCACCTCGGCGCTGGACGACAAGTGGGGCGCGAACACCGTCCAGGGCGCGGACCCGCAGCGGCAGGCGCAGTACGACCTGGTCGAGGGCGAGGCCTTCGCCAAGATGTACATCCCGGCGTTCGGCCCGGACTACAAGTTCTCCGTGGTCGAGGGCACCAGCGACAAGCACCTGGAGATCGGCCCCGGCCACTACGTGAACACCGCGCTGCCCGGCGCGCCCGGCAACTTCGCGGTCGCGGGTCACCGGGTCGGCAAGGGCGCGCCGTTCAACGACCTCGACCTGCTCAACGCGTGCGACGCGATCATCGTCGAGACGAAGGCGGAGTGGTTCGTCTACCGCATGCTGCCCAAGGCGAGCGAGGTCGCCGGGTGGGCGCAGAGCGACAAGGCGAAGGACCCGAGGTGCGGCAAGGTCTCGCCGCTGGGCGCGCCGTACGACAAGACGGTGGGCCAGGAGATCGTGCTGCCGACGCAGGGCGAGGTCATCGACCCGGTGCCGCACTTCGCGGGCGAGGTGCCCCAGGCCCAGCAGGTCGCGCTGCTCACCCTGACCACGTGCCACCCGCGGTTCTCCGACAAGCAGCGGCTCATCGTGCACGCCGTGCTGACGCAGGGCTACCCGAAGGCGGAGGGGTTCGTGCCCGAAGAGTTCAAGGAGCAGTGATGTACGGCTGGATCTGGCGCCACCTCCCCGGCCCGCTGCCGGTGCGCATCCTGGAGGCGACCGTGCTGGTGGCCGGCGTGGTGGCGTTGCTGCTCTTCGTGGTCTTCCCGTGGATCGAGCCGAAACTGCCGTTCAACAACGTGACGACGCCGCAGTAGACCGCGGCCTCCGGCCCCCGCTTCGATCGTCCCACGCACCACCGACAATCCGACGCACACCAACGGCCGCCCGGCCCGGCGAACGGCCGCCCGGCCCGGCGAACGAACGACCGGCCGGCGGCGGGCGGGCGGGCGGCGGCGGGCGGCGAGCGGGCAGCGGGCGGCGAGCAGGCGGCCGTTGGGCGGCGGGCGGCCGGCGGCTGGCGAGCGGGCGGCCGTTGGGCGGCGGCTGGTATCGACGAACGGCCGGCGGGCCGCGGCGGGTCAGTCGCTGTGGCAGGCGTTGGTCATCTCGGTGCGGTCCACCACCTTGATGCGGTCGCGGCCTCGGGCCTGGCCCAGTGCGATCTCGTGGGCGTCGAGCTTGAGCCAGCCCTCGTTCGTCGTGAACGGCACGGCCCGCTGTTCCAGGAACCGCACCACCGCGTCCGGGTCCGTGACCGGCGGCTCCGGCAGCAGGGGCGCATCGGCGAGCAGGCTCGTCACGGTCTCCAGCGCGTCGCCCTTCGTGTGGCCGATGAGGCCGATCGGACCCCGCTTGATCCAGCCCGTCACGTACACGCCCGGGATGGCCTGGTCGTCCAGGTCCAGCACGCGGCCCGCCTCGTGCGGCACGGTGCCCGACTGGTGGTCGAACGGCACGTCCGGCAGGTGCGAGGACAGGTAGCCGACGGCCCGGTACACCGCCTGCACCGGCCAGTCGGTGTGCTCGCCGGTGCCGCGCACGCCGCCGTCGCCGGTCAGCTCCATCCGCTCGGTGCGCAGGCCGACCACGCGGCCGTCCTCGCCGAGCACCTCGACGGGCGCTTCGAGGAAGTGCAGGTGCAGGCGGCGCGGGCGGTCGCCGGTGTCGCGGATCGCCCATTCCTGGAGGGTCTTGACGACCATCTCGACCTGCTTGTTCGACCTGATCGCGGCCATGCTGGCCGCGTCGAAGTCGATGCCCTCCGGGTGCACGACGACCTCGACGTTCGGCGAGTGGTCCAGTTCGCGCAGTTCCAGCGGGGTGAACTTGGCCTGGGCGGGGCCGCGGCGGCCGAAGACGTGGACATCGGTGACCGGGCTGGCCTTCAGGCCCTCGTAGACGTTGTCCGGGATCTCGGTGGTCAGCAGCTCGTCGGCGGTCTTGGCGAGGATGCGCGCGACGTCCAGGGCCACGTTGCCGACGCCGAGCACGGCGACCCGCGAGGCGTGCAGCGGCCAGGTGCGGGGCACGTCCGGGTGGCCGTCGTACCAGGACACGAAGTCCGCCGCGCCGTACGAGCCGTCGAGGTCGATGCCGGGCACGTCCAGCGGGCGGTCCTTCTCCGCGCCGGTGGAGAAGACGACCGCGTCGTAGAACTGGCGCAGGTCGTCCAGCTTGACGTCGATGCCGTACTCGACGTTGCCGAAGAACCGGACCTCCGGCCGGTCCAGCACGCGCTGCAGGGCGTTGACGATGCCCTTGATGCGCGGGTGGTCCGGGGCGACGCCGTACCTGATCAGGCCGTACGGCGCGGGCATCCGCTCGAACAGGTCGATGCGGACGTCGGCCTCCGACTTGACCAGGGTGTCGGCGGCGTAGATGCCCGCGGGGCCCGCGCCGACGACGGCGACGCGCAGAGAACGTGTCATAGCTCAAGGTTAGGTGAGCCTAAGCTCACTTCTGACGAGAGGTTGGTCACGGCTACGCTGGCG
This sequence comes from Saccharothrix mutabilis subsp. mutabilis, assembly GCF_039521145.1. NCBI lineage: Bacteria > Bacillati > Actinomycetota > Actinomycetes > Pseudonocardiales > Pseudonocardiaceae > Saccharothrix > Saccharothrix mutabilis. Next base: position 134,660 of record NZ_BAAABU010000004.1, on the reverse strand, counting down.
GGCATGCGCGTGCTCGTGGTCGACAACTACGACAGCTTCGTCTACAACCTCGTCCAGTACCTCGCCCAGCTCGGTGTGGAGTGCGTCGTCCGGCGCAACGACGCCGTCGAGCTGGACGAGATCGGCGAGGTCGGCGGCGTGCTCGTCAGCCCCGGGCCCAGCACGCCCGACAAGGCCGGCAAGAGCATGGACGTCATCCGCCGCTGCGCGGACACCGGTGTCCCTGTGTTCGGCGTGTGCCTCGGCCACCAGGCCATCGGCGCGGTGTGGGGCGGCACCGTCGACCTCGCGCCCGAACTCCTGCACGGCAAGACCAGCGTCGTGCACCACACCGGCGCGGGCGTCCTGGCCGGCGTGCCGAACCCGTTCACCGCGACCCGCTACCACTCGCTGACCGTGCTGCCGGACACGATCCCCGCCGAGTTCGAGGTCACCGGTCGGACCGAGTCCGGTGTGGTGATGGCCATGCGGCACCGCGAGCTGCCGGTCGAGGGCGTCCAGTTCCACCCCGAGTCCGTGCTGACCGACGGCGGCCACCGGATGCTCGCCAACTGGCTCAAGGTGTGCGGCTTCGAGGTGCCGGAGGCCACCGTGGCGCGGCTGGAGAACGGCATGCGCCAGCTCGCCGCCGCGGCTCAGCGCACCTGAATCGAACACCCGTTCGAGTTGTCCACCGCTGTGGGCAACCCTGTGGACAAACGTAAAAGGCCCCCGGCGCGCAGCCGGGGGCCTTTCGCGTCGAGTGCGCTACCTGGTGGTGGTCGAGCCGACCTTGAACTCGGCCAGGACCACGTTCACGCGGCCGTTCTTGGCGATCGCCGCGTTCGGCTTGATCTCCTGGTCGATGATCTTCTTGTCCTGCGTGATGTCGTTGGTCGGCGTCTTCGAGGACACGTTCAGGTCACCGGTCCACCCGGCCTGGCTCAGCTTGTTGCGCGCCTGGCTCTCGGTCAGCCCGGTCAGGTCGGGCATCAGGATCTGGTTGCCCCGGGAGACGCTCAGCGTGATCAGCGAGCCCTTCTCCACGCGGCCGGGGCCGGGGTTCTGGGCCACCACCTCGCCCTGCTCCTCCGGGCTGTCGACCTCCTTGGACTGCACCTTGAACCCGTTGCCCTCCAACGTCGCCTTGGCGTTGGCGAAGGACTGGCCGGTCACGTCCGGGAGCTGGACGGTGTCCGGACCCTTGCCCAGGGTCACGGTGATGGTGCTGCCCTTGGGCGCCTTGGTGCCCGGCGACGGGTTCTGGTTCGCCACCTTGTCGATCAGCTTCGGGTCCTCGACCTCGACCGTCGCCGAGTCCTGCTTGAACGCCCACCCGGCGTCCTGGAGCTTCTTCTGCGCGTCGGCGGCGCTGAGGCCGCGCACGTCCGGCACCTCGACCGCCTCGGGCGCCGCGCCCACCAGGATCGTCACGTTGGCGAACTTGTCCAGCTTCGTGCCCGCGCCCGGCTCGGTGTCGATCACCTTGCCGATCTCCTCGGCGGTGCACGCCGGCTGCGAGCCCGGCTGGCACGGCACGTTCTTGACCGTCGGGTTGAACCCGAGCCGGCTCAGCTCCGCGCTGGCCGCCGACTGGGTCTGGCCCTTCAGCGGCGGCACCTCGATCTGCGTCGTCCCGCCGCCGCCGCTGTCGCCGTCGAGCAACGACTTGGTGATCCAGGCGGCGAGGCCGAGCACCGCGACGCACAGGAGGACGACCAGCGTGATCATGATCGTCTTCTTGCGCCGGGCGCGCCGCTCCTCCTCCTCGTCCGCGAGCGGGTCGTAGTCGGCGGGCTCCTCGCGCAGCGCCGACGGCCGGTGCCTGCCGCCGGTCGACGCGACCTCGGTGCGCGGCGACTGGTTGAGCACCGCGGTCCGGTCCTCAGGCGTCATCACCGCGGGCGCGGACGGGCGCTGCCCGGACAGCACGCGCACCAGGTCCGCGCGCATCTCGGCGGCCGACTGGTAGCGGTTCGCCGGGCCCTTGGCCATCGCCTTGAGCACGATGGCGTCCAGCGCCGGCGTCACCTTCGGGTTCAGCGCCGACGGCGGCTTCGGGTCCTCCCGCACGTGCTGGTAGGCCACCGCCACGGGCGAGTCGCCGGTGAACGGCGGCTCGCCGGTCAGCAGCTCGAACAGCACGCAGCCCGACGCGTACACGTCCGACCGGGCGTCCACCGCCTCGCCGCGCGCCTGCTCCGGCGACAGGTACTGGGCGGTGCCGATCACGGCCGCCGTCTGGGTCACCGCCGCCTGGCCGTCGTGCACGGCCCGGGCGATGCCGAAGTCCATCACCTTCACCGCGCCGGATCTGGTGATCATCACGTTGGCGGGCTTCACGTCCCGGTGCACGATCCCGTGCCGGTGGCTGAAGTCCAGCGCCGCCGAGACGTCCGCCATGATCTCCATCGCGCGCTTGCCCGACATGGGGCCCTGCGTCTTGACGATGTCGCGCAGCGTGCGGCCGTCCACGTACTCCATCACGATGTACGGCAGCGGCCCGTACTCGGTGTTGGTCTCACCGGTGTCGTAGACCGCGACGATGGCGGGGTGGTTCAGCGCCGCCGAGTTCTGCGCCTCCCTGCGGAACCGCTCCTGGAACTGGGCGTCGCGGGCGAGGTCGGCGCGCAGCACCTTGATCGCCACGTCCCGGCCGAGTCGGACGTCGCGGCCCTTGTGCACCTCCGACATGCCGCCGTATCCGAGGGTCTCGCCCAGCTCGTAGCGGTTGGAGAGCAGTCGCGGAGTGCTCATCAGTGCTTCGTCCCGCTCCTCGTCAACGGTCCTGCCATCGCTTCCGTCCGCCTTCGTACCGTTCCGCCGTCACGTCGGTACACACGTCACCGTCACCCGTGAGCCGATCGCAACCTCGCCGGTCGGGCTCACGTCCGACACCAGGCACCGCTTCGCGTCCCGCGGCGCACCGCCCTGGTCGGCGTGCACCTCGGGCTCCAGGCCGTACCCGTCGAGCTTCTCCACCACCTCGTCAGCAGGCCGGTCGACGAAGTCGGACTCGGTGATCATGACCTTCGGGGTGCCGGGGATCCGGTCGGTCGAGTCCCGCGGCGAGGTGCGGGCACTCGTGGCACCCACCTGGTTCGTCCCGCTGGAGGGGGCCGTGCCCTTGCCGCTCGGCACTTCGTCGTCACCCATCGCGCGCAGGAGGACCACGCCGAGCACCAGCAGCACGACCACCAGCACAGCGACCATAACCCACAGCAGCGCGCGGTTGCGCCCTGGAGGTCGGGGAGGCGGCGGCAACGGACCGAAAGCGCCCGTGCGCGGAGTGTTGACCGGCGGCACGGGCTGCATACCGGGCCGCGAGCCGGGGTGGGTGACCGGGATGCCCGGGTGGGTCACCTGCGCGCCGGTGAACGCCGGCGGCGGTGGCGCCACCGCCATGGCCAGGCCCGTCGGCACCGGCAGCGGCTGGCCGTTGCGCACCGCGCTGACCGCCGCCGCGAACTCGCCGCCGTTGCGGTAGCGCTGCCGCGGGTCCTTGACCAGGGTCGCCTCGATCAGCGCGCGCGGCCCCGGCGGCACGTCCGGCGGCAGCGGCGGCGCGACGTCCCGGATGTGCATCATCGCGACGGTCACCGCGTTCTCGGACAGGAACGGCCGGTGCCCGGTCAGGCACTCGTAGCCGCACACGCCCAGCGCGTAGACGTCGCTCGCCGGTTCGGCGGCGTGGCCCAGGGCCTGCTCCGGCGCGATGTAGTGCGCGGTGCCCATCACCATGCCGGTGTGCGTCACCGGCGCGGCGTCGGCGGCCTTGGCGATGCCGAAGTCGGTGATCTTCACCTTGCCGGTCGGGGTGACCAGGATGTTGCCCGGCTTCACGTCCCGGTGCACCAGGCCCCGCTCGTGCGCGGCCTGCAACGCGTTGCCCGCCTGCTCCAGCAGGTCCAGGGTGCGGTCCGCGCCGAGCCGGCCGCGGGCGATGATCGCCGCCAGCGGCTCGCCCTCGACCAGTTCCATCACCAGGTACGCGGTGTCCTCCGGCCCGTCCGGGATCGACGCGGTCTCGCCGTAGTCGTGCACCGCGGCGATGCCCGGGTGGTTCAGCGACGCCGTCGTGCGCGCCTCGATGCGGAACCGGTTGAGGAACTCCGAGTCACCCGACAGCTCCGCCTTGAGCACCTTGACCGCGACCTTGCGGTCCAGCCGGGTGTCCGCGGCCTCCCAGACCTCGCCCATGCCGCCGACCGCGATCCGCCGGGACAGGCGGTACCGCTCGGCGAGCAACTGGCCGGAGGTCAGCATCAGCGGCTCCCGAGGTACGCGCCGATGACCGCACGGCCGATCGGCGCGGCCACCCGGCCGCCGGTCGCGGACAGGCCCTGCTGACCGCCGTTCTCGACGATCACGGCGATCGCGATCTCCGGCTTGTCGGCCGGCGCGAACGCCACGTACCAGGCGTGCGGGTTGTTCTCGCGCACGTTCGCGCCGTGCTCGGCGGTGCCGGTCTTCGACGCGATGGTCACCCCGGACAGCTTGCCGGTGCCGCCGGTGTTCTTCTCCGACTCGACCATCATGTCGCGCAGGAGCGCCGCCTCGTCGGGGTCCATCGCCTCGTCGAGCTCGTCGGGCTTGGTCTCGCTGATCACCGACAGGTCGGGGGCGAGGATCTTCTGCACGAAGTGCGGCTTCATGCGCGCGCCGCCGTTGGCGATGGTCGCGGCCATCATCGCGTTCTGGAGCGGCGTGACCCGCACGTCCCGCTGGCCGATGCCGCTCTGGTACACCGACGGCTTGTCCGGCATCGGGCCCATCGTCGAGGTGGCCACCGACAGCGGGACGGTCAGCTCGGCGTCGTCGAACCCGAACTCGCGGGCCTTCTTGCGCAGCTTCTCCGGCCCGAGTTGGTCGGCGAGCACCGCGAACGCCGTGTTGCACGACTTGGCCAGCGCCTCCTGGAGGGTGGCGGTGACGCCGTTGCCGCACGTCGTGTCGTTGAAGTTGGGCAGCGGCTGCTGGGTGCCCGGCAGGGTGATCACCGGGCGACCGTCGACCTGGGTCTCCTTGTTCGCGCCCTCTTCGAGGGCGGCGGCGGCCACGATCAGCTTGAACGTCGACCCGGGCGGGTAGATCTCGGCCACCGACCGGTTGCGGGTGGGCTGCGGGCCGTCCGCGGCGGTGTACTCCAGCCACGCCTTCTCCTGCTCCTCCACGTCGTGGCTGGCCAGGAGGTTCGGGTCGTAGGACGGCGTGGACACCATGGCGAGGATCTCGCCGGTCTGCGGCCGGATCGCCACCACCGAGCCGGTCACGCCCTGCAACTTCTCGTAGGCGACCTGCTGCAGCGCCGCGTTGATGGTGAGCTGGAGGCTGCCGCCCTTCGGGTCCCGGCCGGTGATCAGGGCGGACACCCGGCGCGCGAACAGCCGGTCGTCCGAGCCGTTGAGCAGGTCGTCCTCGACCCGCTCCAGGCCGAACGTGCCGTAGGTGGTGGAGAAGAAGCCGGTCACCGGCGCGAACGCCGGGCCGTTGGCGTACTTGCGCAGGTACCGCAGGCGGTCCGTGGTCTTCTCCACGGTCGCGATCGGCGTGCCGTCGGCGGCGATGATCTGCCCGCGCTCCCGCGAGTACTGGTCGAGCAGGACGCGCCGGTTCAGCGGGTTCTTGCGGTAGTCGTCGGCCTTGATGACCTGCACGTAGGTGGCGTTGCCCAGGAGCAGCAACATCATCACCATCATGGCGAGGCCGACGCGGCGGAGCGGTGTGTTCATTTGGGACGCTCCACCATGACAGTGAACTGGTCGGCGATCGCGGGTTGCTGCGGGCGCGGTTTCGGTGTCGTCTTCGGCGCGCGCGCCGCGTCCGAGATCCGCAGCAGCAACGCGACCAGCATGTAGTTGGCCAGCAGCGACGAGCCGCCGTAGGACAGGAACGGCGCGGTGATGCCGGTCATCGGGATCAGCTTGGTCACGCCGCCGACGACGATGAAGATCTGGAAGGCGATCGCGAACGACAGGCCGCCACCGAGCAGCTTGCCGAACGTGTCGCGCACGGCCAGCGCGTTGCGCATGCCGCGCAGCGCCAGCACCGTGTAGAGCACCAGCACCGCGGACAGGCCGACGAAGCCCAGCTCCTCGCCGATCACGGCGGTGATGAAGTCGGTGTTGGCCTCGGGGATCTCGTCCGGCCGCCCGCCGCCCAGGCCCGCGCCGAACATGTTGCCGGTGCCCAGGCCGAACAGGGACTGCAGGATCTGGTAGCCCTTGCCCGACGGGTCGGCGAACGGGTCCAGCCAGTTCTGCACGCGGATCTGCACGTGGCCGAACAGCCGCCACGCCACCACCGCGCCGACGCAGAACATGCCCACGCCGAGCACCACCCACGCCGCTCGTTCGGTCGCCACGTACAGGAGTACGAGCACGATGCCGAAGAAGAGCAACGACGACCCGAGGTCCTTTTGGAGGACCATGATGCTCACGCCGACCGCCCACGCGGCGACCAGCGGCCCGAGGTCGCGGGCGCGCGGCAGGTCCAGGCCCAGCACCCGGCGCCCGGCGGCGGTGAACAGCTCCCGCTTGGACACCAGGAACGCGGCGAAGAACACCATCAGCAGGATCTTCGCGAACTCACCGGGTTGGATGGAGAACGCGCCGAAGCTCAACCAGATCTTCGCGCCGTTGATCTCCGGCGCGATGAAGCTGGGCAGCACACCGGGCAGCACCAGCGCGACCAGGCCGAGGAACCCGAACGTGTAGCCGTAGCGGGCCAGCGTGCGGTGGTCGGACAGCACCGCGAGCACGATGCAGAACAGCACCAGCGCGATCGCCGTCCACAGCACCTGCTTGGGCGCGGCGGGCGACCACACGCCGCCGCCGGGCAGCGCGTCGCCCTCCTTGGCCAGGTCGATGCGGTGGATCATGACCAGGCCCAGGCCGTTGAGCAGGGCCACGCACGGCAGGATCACCGGGTCGGCGTACGGCGCCCACTTGCGCACCGCGAGGTGCGCGACGGTGAGCACGCCCAGGTAGGCCAGGCCCAACCACACGATGCGCATGGTGAGCTCCTGCTCCTGGTTCGCCTCGACCAGGATCAGCGCGATCGTCACCAGGCCCGCCGCGAACGCGAGCAGGAAGAGTTCGCTGCTCCGCCGCGTGGGCGGCTTCAGACCCGGCGAGGTGCTGCTCGCCGCCGAGAGCGGCGTGCCCTCCGCGCCGGGGACCGGCGAACCCATGCGTCTACTGACCCTTCCGGCAGTCCGTGCCCGGCTTCTGCACGGGCGTGGGGAGCGGCGTGCCCTCCTGAGTGGTGGACGTCGGCGGCGCCGTGGTGGTTGCGGACGGGTCCAGACCCGGCTGGGGCGCGGTCGTCGTCGTGGTGGTGGTCGGCTGCTCCTTCGGGCACAGCGGCAGCGTCTGCTCGGTGCGCAGGCGGCGGATCGCCTCGCGCGCGCCCTCCAGGCCGTCCACGTCGGTGATGCCGTTGCGCACCACGTCCCGCGTGGCCACCTTCAGGTCGTCCACCGTGATCGGCTCGCACGCCTGCGCGCCCGGCGGGCACGAGCCCTCGACCAGGCTCTGCAGTTCGAAGCCGAAGACGCTGCCGGTGACGCCGCGGAAGATCGACACCTGGCCGTCCGGCGCGGCGCCCACGTAGTACTGGCGCAGCACGTACCAGCGGGTGCCCAGACCGGCGGCGGCCAGCAGCAGGAGCACGAACACGACCAGCAGCAGCGCCTTGACCTTGCCGCCGCGCGACCGCTGCGGGGGCGGCGGCGGCTGCGGCTCGACGCGCTGCGGGACCGGTCGGGGCCCCGTTATCGAACTCGCCCGCGAGGCGGGCGAGTCGGGGGGTGGTGGGTCTTCGCTGCCGTCGCCGGCCGCGCCGCCCACTATCGGGGCGTCCTCCCCGAAGTCGATGTCCACCACGTCGGCGACCACGACCGTCACGTTGTCCGGGCCGCCGCCCTTGAGCGCCAACTCGATCATCCGGTCCGCGCAGGCCTGCGGGTCCGGGATGCGGATGGCCTCCTCCAGGGTCTCCATGCTGACCACGCCGGACAGGCCGTCGGAGCACAGCAGGTACCGGTCGCCGGGCCGGGCCTCGCGCACCATCAGCCGCGGCTCCACCTCGTGCCCGGTGAGGGCGCGCAGCAGCAGCGACCGCTGCGGGTGCGTCGCGGCCTCCTCCTCGGTGATCCGGCCCTCGTCGATCAGCGACTGGACGAACGTGTCGTCGTGCGTGATCTGCGTGAACGTGCCGTTGCGCATCATGTAGGCGCGCGAGTCGCCGATGTGCACCATGCCCAGGCGGGTGCCCGCGAACAGGACGGCGGTGAGCGTCGTGCCCATGCCGTCCAGGTCGGGGTCGGACTGCACCAGCTCGGAGATCGCGCCGTTGCCCGCGATGACCGCGTCGCGGAGCTGGCCCAGCAGGTCGTCGCCCGGCTCGTCGTCGTCGAGCGGGGCCAGGGCGGCGATGACCACCTTGCTGGCGACCTCGCCCGCGGCGTGGCCACCCATGCCGTCGGCGAGCGCGAGCAGGCGGGGGCCCGCGTACACGGAGTCCTGGTTGTTGGAGCGGACCAGGCCCCGGTCGCTGCGGGCCGCGTATCGAAGGACGAGGGTCATGTGCGCAGCTCGATCACCGTTTTGCCGATACGGATCGGGGTGCCGAGCGGGACCCGGAGTGGGGCCGTGACCTTCGCCCGGTCGAGGTAGGTGCCGTTCGTGGAGCCCAGGTCCTCCACGTACCAGTCGGTGCCGCGCAGCGACAGGCGCGCGTGCCGGGTCGACGCGAAGTCGTCGTCCAGCACGAGCGTCGAATCGTCGGCGCGGCCGATCAGGATCGGCCTGCCGTCCAGGGAGATGCGGGTGCCCGCCAGCGCGCCGTGCGTCACGACGAGCTGCCGGGGCGCCTTGCCGCCCTTACCGGCCTTGCCTGTCCCTCTCCGCAGACCGGGCGTCGGAACGCGCAGTCCCGACGCCGCGTACAGGTCGGAGCGGACCACTCTCAGCGCAGCCAACACGAACAACCAGAGCAGGACGAGGAAACCCGCTCTGGTCAGCTGCATCACCAGCTCTGGCACCGGTTGTAACCGCTCCTGACTCTTCCGCCGTCACCCGCCCGCTTCGACCCCTAGCCCTGGGTGCGGAAGACCAGCGAGGAGTGGCCGATGCGGACGACGTCGCCTTCCGCGAGCTGCCAAGTCTGCACTGGAGTGCCGTTCACCGTGGTGCCGTTTGTCGAACCGAGATCAGCGAGCATGGCACTGTGCCCGTCCCACGTGATCTCCAGGTGCCTCCTGGACACGCCGGTGTCGGGCAGGCGGAAGTCCGCCTCCTGGCCGCGACCCACGACGTTGCCGCCCTGCTTGAGGTTGTAGGTGCGGTTCGAACCGTCGTCCAGGTGCAGCGTCGCGTTGAGCTGGCGCGGGCCGGACTGCACGGCGGGCGGGGCGTAGCCCTGCGCCGGGTCCGGGTAGCCGCCGGGCGCCTGGCCGTAGCCGGGCTGCTGGCCGTAGCCCTGGTCGTAGCCCTGCTGCCCGTAGCCCTGGTCGTAGCCCTGCTGGCCGTAGCCCTGGTCGTAACCCGGCTGGCCGTAGCCCGGCTGCTGGCCGTAGCCCTGGTCGTACCCCTGCTGCCCGTAGCCCTGGTCGTAACCCTGCTGCTGGCCGCCGTAGCCGGGCTGCTGCCCGTAGCCCTGGTCGTAGCCCTGCTGCTGGCCGTAGCCCTGGTCGTAACCCTGTTGCTGCTGGCCGTAGCCCTGGTCGTAGCCCTGCTGGCCGTAGCCGCCCTGCGCGTAGGGGTCGTAGCCGGGCTGGCCCTGTTGTCCGTAGCCGGGAGGCTGGCTCATCGATCCGTCTCCTGTGCGAGGTGGTGCTGACCGTCGGCTGGCAACTTTCACGTCGGGGTCGACGGACGAGCTGGTTCGGAACTGTCCGGTGTGCAGCGCGTCGGAGCGCTCCAAGGAGACTACGACGTCACCATAGGTATCCCATCCGCTCTCCTCCAGGTACTCCCGGATGGAGTCCCCCAGTGCACGGGTGATGCGTAGTTCATCCTGGCCGTCACCGGCAAGCCGATCGTGGTCCTGGGGACCCAGCAGGACCATGTAGTGGTTCGGGGCGAGTAGCCGGCCGCCCGCCAGTTCGCGGATGTTGACCTCCGCCTCGCGCTGGAGCGCGGGGATCACTTCCGCCTGGACGACGTTCCCGCCGAACACACGCGCGAAGGTGTTGCCCACGATGCCTTCGAGACGGCGCTCAAAGCGCTCAACGAGGCCCACGGCAACCCTCCGACTCGGTCGACTTCTGACACCGATCGTATCCGGGGTGACGTGCCGGTACACGGGGCAATTGGTAACCCGGACGGAGGCCGTGCTAGTGTTCTCCACGTCGCTCCGGGCGAGTGGCGGAATGGCAGACGCGCACGGTTCAGGTCCGTGTGTCCGAAAGGACGTGGGGGTTCAACTCCCCCCTCGCCCACAGCAACGGGAATCCCCCGCTTCCGAGTTCGGAGGCGGGGGATTTCTCGTTGCGCGGGAGTTCCTCCACCACCCGTTCGGGCGGTGATCTGCGTCACTCGGATGGCCGCGTCCGTTCGTCGTGCGGTAGCCCGCCGTAGTGATCTTCGTCGCACCGTTTGGCGGTCCCTCTACGGTGGGCCCGTGACACTGGACGAGCCGACCATGGCCGGGGTCCACGACGGTCTCCTCGGCGGGATCGCGCACTACGACCCGGACCGGCGGCTGGTCGAGGAGGTGGCCGCGCGGTCCCCGCTGCCGGTCCGGCTGGAGCGGGAGCACCGGGCGTTCGTCCGCCGGGCGGCGCGGGTGGCGGCGGCGGTCGGCCAGGTGCTGGACCTGGGGTGCGGCGCGCCGCGGGACGACTCGGTGTTCGAGCTGGTGGACTGCCCCGTGGCCTGCGTTGACGTCGATCCCGACGTGGTCGCGCACACGACGCTGGCGGCGGAGGGGCGGGACGACGTCGCCGTCCTGCGGGCGGACGTGCGGGACCCCGAAGTGGTCCTGGGCCTGGTGGACGTCACCCGACCGGTGGGGGTGCTCATGCTGTCGGTGTTGCAGTACCTGCCCGACGCCGACGGACCCGCCGAACTCGTGGCCGACTACCTGACGCGGCTCGCGCCGGGCAGCGTCCTGGTCCTGAGCCACCCGAGCGCCGACACCGCCCCCGAACTGCACGCCGTGGCCGCCCTCCTGCCCGGCCACCCGACCGTGCGCACCCGCGCCGAGGTCGCCGCCCTGCTGCCGGCCGGCACGCCGGTCGTCCCGGTCCCGAGCCTGTTCGGCGACCACGACTCCGGCCCCGGTGACCGGTACCCGTACTACGCGGCGGTGGTGCGGTGCTGAGCGCGCCCGAGCACGACACCTTCCGCAAGCTCATGAAGCAGCTGCGCGAGGAGCAGGGGCGGTCCTTCCGCGCGCTCGCCGAGAGCACCAACTACGACCCGAGCCACCTCGCCGGCGTCGAACGCGGTCGCCGCGCGCCCAAGCTCGACCTCGCCGAGCAGGTGGACCGGGCGCTGGGCGCGGGCGGCCGGCTGATCGCCGCGCTGCGCCGCCGCCCCGCGCAGCTGTCCGCCGTGGTCAGCCCGTTCGTCGGGCGCGCGGACGAGGTGCGCCGCATCCGCGCCGCGCTGGCCGGCGACCGGGCCGACGGGTCGCCGCGCGTCGTGGTGGTCGAGGGTCCGCCGGGCGTGGGCAAGTCCAGCCTCGCGCTGCGCGTCGCGCACGACGTGAAGGACCGCTACCCGGACGGCCAGCTCTTCGCCGACCTGCACGGCTTCTCGCCCGCCCAGGCCCCGGCGCACCCGGCGGACGTGCTGGAGGAGATGCTCACCGCCCTCGGCATGCGCGACGTCCCGGCCGGGCTGTCCGAGCGCGCCACCCTGTTCCGGTCGGTGCTCGACGGCCGCCGGGTGCTGCTCGTCCTGGACAACGCCGCCCGCCTCGACCAGCTCACGCCGCTCCTGCCCGGTTCGGCGACGTGCGCGGTCCTGGTCACCAGCCGCCGCGAGCTGACCGGGCTCGCCGTCCGGACCGGCGTCACCCGCGTCACCGTGCACCCGATGACGCCCGAGGAGTCGGCGGAGCTGGTGGCGAGCGTCACCGGCAGCCGGCCCGACGACGTGCTGGTGCGGCGGTGCGGCGGGCTGCCGCTGGCGCTGCGCATCGCGGGCGAGTGGCTCGCCCGGCACCCCGGCCGCGACCTCGCCGCCCGCCTGGCCGACGAGCAGCGGCGGCTGGACAGCCTGGACACCGGCGACGAGTCCACCGCGCTGCGGGCGGTCATCGGCTGGTCCTACCGCGAACTGCCCGGCCCGGCGGCGCGGCTGTTCCGGCTGCTCGGCCGGTACCGGGGCGCGCACATCGGCGTGGCCGCGGCGACCGCGCTGGCCGGCGCCGACTCGGCGGAGCTGCTGGAGGACCTGGCCGCCGGGCACCTGGTCGAGCACGCCGACGGCCGGTACCGGCTGCACGACCTGCTCCGGGCGTACGCGGCGGAGCAGCCCGAACCGGACGAGGCGGACGCGGCCCGGCGGCTGGCCGAGTGGTACGTCCACACCGCGCGGGCGGCGGGCCGGGTGCTCGCGCCGACCCGGGCCGTCCCGTTCACCCCGCCGAAAGCGCCCGGCATCACCCCGCTGCGGTTCACCGGCTACGAGGAGGCGCTGGCCTGGTGCGACGCCGAGGCCGAGAACTTCGCGCCGGTGATCCGGCTCGCGCACCGGCACGGCCTGTGGGCGCCGGCATGGCAGTTGGCGGTGGTGCTGTGGGACTGGCTCCAGGTGCGCCGACCGCTGTCGGTGTGGGTGGAGACGCACGAGGCCGCGCTGCGGGCGGCGCGCCGGGCGCTGGACGCGGAGGCCGACGCGTGGGTGTCCACCAACCTCGCGATGGCGTTCAAGGAGCAGCGGTGCTTCGCCGCGAGCCGTGCCCGGCTGGAGTACGCGCTCAAGGTCCGCAAGCGGCGCGGCGACCGGTACGGGCAGGCGTGGACGTTGGCCGGCCTGGTGTTCCTGGCGGTGGAGGAGGGCGACCCGGCGGCGGCGCCGGCGGAGGAGGCGCTGCGGATCTTCGCCGAGGTCGGCGACCGGGAGGGCACGGCCGAGGTGCTGCTGGCCCGCGCCGGGACCGAGGACGAGGTGCGGACCGCGTTGCGGTTGTTCGAGGAGCTGGAGATCCACGACGGCCGGGGGCGGGCGTGGCTGCGGCTGTCGGCGCTGCGCGGCGGCGACCGGGACGCCGTCGAGCGGGCGGTGCGGGCGTTCCGGCGCGGCGGCGACCGGCGGGGCGAGGCGGACGCGTTGCTGCGCCTGGCCGACCTGCGGGAGGCCGCCGGCCTGCCCGGCAACCGGGAGCGCGAGGCGGCCTGGGAGCTCTACGACCTGCTCTCCGACCCGCGCGCCGACGAGATCATCCAGCGGCTGCGGTGAGCGCCGCGTACAGCCCCGCGGCCAGCGCGAACGCGACCGCCGGGCCGAGCGCGAACCCCGCCGCCGCGCCGAGGACCAGCGCGCCGACGCCGGCCGGGTTGACCCGCCCGTACCGGCCGCGCGGGTCGTCCAGCTCGGCGGTCGCGTACCCGGCGCGGCGGTGCAGCAGCAGGTCGGTGGCGAACACCCCGACCCACGCGGCGGCCACCACGCCCAGCGCGGTGAGGAAGGTCTGCCACGGCCCGAGGAAGTCCGGCGCGCCGAACACCACGTACCCGCCGAACACCACCACCAGCGCCCCGTCGACCAGCACCGTCACCGGTCGCCCGATCCGCACGCCCAGCGCCTGGAGGGTCAGGCCGGACGAGTAGACGCCGAGCGTCCCCGAGGCGACCAGGCTGAGCAGGACCGCGCCCAGGAACGGCAGCAGGAACCACGTCGGCAGGCGGGCGGCGAGAGCGCCGATCGGGTCTACGGCCGCGGCGGCGGCGAGGTCCGGGTCGGCGGTGAGCAGGACGCCCGCGGCCATCAGGACCAGCGGCGGCAGCGCGCCGCCCAGCGCGGTCCACCCGGCGACGGCCCGCGGCGGCGACGTGCGGGGCAGGTACCGGCTGTAGTCCGCGCCGCCGGTCACCCAGCCGAGCCCGGTCGCGGCGGCCACCAGCGCGGCCCCGTGCGCGATGCCCGCCGTGCCGCCGCTCGCCGGGAGGCCCAGGCCGGGCAGCGCGAACGCCAGGTACCCGACCGTGGCCACGCCGAGGGCCACGCTGATCCACCGGTGCACGCGCATGATCACGTCGTAGCCGTACACGCCCAGCACGATCGACAGACCCGCGACCAGCACGAACCCGACCACCAGCGCCGGTTCCGGGGCGATGCCGAGGCGGGTGAGGATCGTCCGGGCGGACAGCGCGCCGAGCGTCACCGCGAGGGTCTCCCAGCCGACCAGCGCGAGGTAGTTGGCCAACCCGGGGAGCAGGTTGCCGTGCACGCCGAACGCCGCCCGCGACAGGACCATCGTGGGCGCGCCGCCGCGGGCGCCGGCCACCGCGACCAGGCCCAGCAGCGGGTAGGACAGCGCGACGCCGAGGACGATCGCGACCAGCGCCTGCCACCAGCCCAGGCCGCCGGCCACCACGTAGACGCCGGTGGTGACGCCGTAGACGCTCACGTTGGCCGCGAACCACGGCCAGAACTGGCCGCGCGGGGTGCCCCGGCGGTCGGTCTCGGCGACGACGTCGACACCGGTCCGCTCCACGGTCCACCTCACACCGAGGATCTTGCCGGACCTCCCACGACCGCGCGCAGCAGCCGGTCCAGCACCACGTCGGTGCGGGCGGTGAGGACCACGTCCACGGGTCGCCGTGGCGGCAGGGTCACGCCGAACCGGATCGCGCGCCGGTCGGTGAGCAGGCGTCCCCGGCAGTGGCCGGCGGTCTCGCAGGTCACCTCCAGGCGCTCGGTGACCAGGGCCAGGTCCGGTTCGAGGGCGATCGCGGCGGCCACCACGTCGTCCAGGCGGCACCGGCGTTCGCCGTCCTCTGTGGTCTGGGTGTGCACGTAGTGGCCCATCCACGCGGTGACCCGCCGGGCGACCGGGCCGGGCGCGGTCTCGACGGCGGTCAGCCAGCGCTCGTCGGCGGTGGCCGGCGCGGTGGCGTCGACCGGGACGACGGTGAGCGGGAACCCGGCGGCCAGCACGTGCTCGGCGGCCTCCGGGTCGTGGAAGGCGTTGGCGTCGGCGAACGGCGTGACGTCGCCGGGGGTGGCGAGGGAACCGCCCATCCAGACCACGCGCCGCAGCAGGGCGGGGAGCCGGGGTTCGAGGTCCAGCGCGAGGGCGAGGTTGGTCAGGGGACCGAGTTCGAGGACGGTCAGCTCACCGGGGCGCGCCCGGGCCAGCCGGACCAGCTGCTCGGCGGCCGACCCGTCGACCGGCCGGCGCAGCGGGGGAGGACCGCACCGCCCGCCCAGCCCGTCGGGACCGTGCACGACCAGACCGCTCAGCTCGGGCGGCGGGGAGGAGCCGTCGCGCAACCGGTCCGCCCCGACCGCGACCGGGACGTCCCCGCGGCCCGCCAGTTCGAGCACCCGGAGCGCGTTGTGGGCGGCCGGCTCGGCGGGCAGGTTGCCGTGCACGCTGCCGACGGCGACGACGTCGGCTCCCGCGGCGAACAGGTAGAGCAGGGCGAGCGCGTCGTCCAGACCGGGGTCGGTGTGCACGACGATCGGGGAGTCCATGCGGTGGATGGTGATCGCCGGCGAGGTGCCCTTTCACGCGTGCCGAGCGGGTTGACCACATCTGACCACGCCCACGACCTGCCGGCACGGGGACGCGAGCGGCATAGTCGGGGTCGAGCCGGACCGTCATCATGGGGGTGTTGACGGGTCTCCGGCGAGGCGACCGGGGACCTCTCCCACCCGGGTCGCGGCGGCGGTGCCCGGCGGCAGGTCCCGCCGGGCACGCCGGCCTCGGGCACAGCGGCACTTCGCGGGGGTACTCCGGCCGCAAGTCGCCCGCCGGTCCACGCCGCAGCCCGC
This sequence comes from Saccharothrix mutabilis subsp. mutabilis, assembly GCF_039521145.1. Classification (NCBI taxonomy): domain Bacteria; kingdom Bacillati; phylum Actinomycetota; class Actinomycetes; order Pseudonocardiales; family Pseudonocardiaceae; genus Saccharothrix; species Saccharothrix mutabilis. The sequence continues at coordinate 118,725 of NZ_BAAABU010000004.1, read as the reverse complement.
GCCCCGCTCGCCCGCGCCCGCCCCGCCCGCGCCCGCCCCGCCCGCCCGCGCTCGCCCGCGCCCGCCCCGCCCGCCCGCGCTCGCCCGCGCCCGCCCCGCCCGCCCGCGCTCGCCCGCGCCCGCCCCGCCCGCCCGCGCTCGCCCGCGCCCGCCCATCCGCGCCTTCCGCCGCCCACCGACACCTCGCCCCCGCCGCCACTTCCTCCCCCTTCCCGTTCACCGGCCCCACCGATTTCGTCCTCCCGATCGTGCGTGCCGACGAGCGGTGGGCGGTCGGTCGGTTTTGATCGGTGAGCGGTCGGTTGAGTGGTGGGGTGTGTGGTGAGCGGCGTCACTCGGGGGGCCGGCGCGTGGGTGCGGTGTGCACGCTGAGCACGTTTTTCCGCTGTTCCGCCCGGTACACGTCACCCGGACGGCAGCACCGCCGGGCCGAACTCGCGGTCCGGGGTTTCGACCGGTTACCGACCGCTCGACGCCGTCGATCGCAGGGGCCCCGCGAGCCGGGGAACGGCGGGGTGCCCGGGTGGTAGGCCTTATGCAGAGCACGAGTCGAAACGCGGCGGTCCTCCCGCCGTGGTTGCCGAGGAGGCCCTGGCGTGAGCAGCACCCCAGCACGGATCGCGGACACCGGCGACGCACGGGCGCTGTCGGCCACGGCGATCCCGGTTCCCGAACTGCCCGGTGACGCGGCGGACCTCGCCGCGGCGGCGGCGGTGCGCCTCGGCTGGCACGGCGTGGTCCTGCCGGAGATGGTCCTCATGGGCCGCAAGGTCATCGTCGTCGCGGAGCTGCTGGCCGACGCGCACGCCGAGCGCGTGTGCCTGGGCGCCGGCCCGGAGACCGACCGCACCACCGTGTCCACGTGGGTGTGGCCGGAGATGGACGGCCGCGTGCCGCCCGCCGCGGTCCGCATCATCGGCGTCCTCGCGGTGGCCCGCCACTGGCGGACCGCGCTGGCCTCGGCCGTGCCGTTCGCGCGGTTCGGCAACGCGGCGGCCGTGCTGCCGTCGTCGGTGGCCCTGACCCACGACTACCTGTCCAACTGCCTGCCGCGGGTGCGCCGCTACGGCGTCTCGGTCCTGCTGGCGGACGAGGAGTCGGCCCTGTCGGTGGACGTGGCCGGCCGCAACGAGACGGTGCCCGTCGAGGACACCGCCACCACCCGCTGGGTCAACGAGCTGGTCTACGAGCAGGTCCTCGCCACGGTGCCGGACCCGGTCGCCTGATCTAGGTTGGCGGTCATGCGTGTGGTGATCGCGGGCGGGCACGGCAAGATCGCACTTCTGACGACGCGGCTGTTGGCGCGACGCGGGGACGAGGTCGTCTCCCTGGTCCGCAACCCGGACCACTTCCCGGACGTCCGCGACGCCGGCGGCACCCCGGTCCTGTGCGACCTGGAGACGGCGGACCGGGCCTCGGTCGCGGAGCACCTGGAGGGCGCGGACGCGGCCCTCTTCGCCGCGGGCGCGGGCCCCGGCAGCGGGGTCGCCCGCAAGGACACGGTGGACCGGGCGGCTTCGGCGCTGTTCGCGTCGGCCGCCGAACAGGCCGGCGTGACCCGGTTCGTGCAGATCAGCACGACGGGGATCGGTCGCACCACGGGCGACGAGGTCTTCGACGCCTACCTGAAGGCCAAGGGCGAGGCCGAGGACGACCTCAAGGCCCGCCCGCTGGACTGGACGATCCTCCGCCCCGGACGGCTCACCGACGACCCCGGCACCGGCCTGGTCGAACTGGCCGACACGGTCCGCCGCGGCGACGTGCCCCGCGCGGACGTGGCGGCGGTGGTGGTCAAGCTCCTCGACACCCCAACCACGGTCGGCCGCACCTACGAGCTGGTCTCGGGCTCCACGCCGATCGAGGATGCCGTTTAAGAGCCCAGCACCCGGTCCAGGTAGGCGTTCGTGAACTTCCGGGTCGGGTCGAGGGTGTCCCGCAGGGCCGTGAAATCGGCGAAGTGCGGGTAGCGGGCGGCCAGGTCCGGCGCGGTGAGGCTGTGCATCTTGCCCCAGTGCGGACGCCCGCCCACCGCGCCCGCGATCTTCTCGAAGGCGTCGAAGTACTGGCGGTAGGGCATGCCGAGGTACTGGTGCACCGCGATGTACGCCGTGTCCCGGCCGTGGGCGGTGGACAGCCAGATGTCGTCGCCCTGGGCCACGCGCACCTCGATCGGCACGATCACCCCGTGGTCCAGGCGGGCGATCGCCGCCCGGAGTTCCTCCAGCACGTCGTGCAGAGCGGTGCGGGGGATGGCGTATTCCGATTCCACGAACCGGACCCGGCGCGGCGTGACGAAGACGCGGTGGGAGGCGTCCCGGTAGACGCGTTCGGAGATCAGGTTCCCGCACACCCGGTTCAGGCCGCGAGTCGTGCTCGGCAACGCGCGCGCCACCCGGCACACCAAGCCGAACGCGCCGTTCTCGATGACTTCGTACTCGTAGAAGTGGCGCAACCTCGACAACGGCGCGGCCGGTTCGTCGGTCCGGTTGTTGCGCTTGAGGATCACGTTGTCGCTGTGCGGGAACCAGTGGAATTCCACGTGGTCCTCGACGGCCGTCAGGTGGTCGAACTCCTCCAGCACCCGGTCCAACCGCTCCGGCGACTCGCGCGCGTGCAGCACGAAAGCGGGGACGCAGCGCAGCGTGACCGTGCTGATCACGCCCAGCGCGCCGAGCCCGACGCGGGCCGCGTGGAACAGGTCCGGGCGTTCCGACGCGGAGCAGCGGACGGTCTCACCGGTCGCCAGCACCAGTTCCAGCGCCGTGACCTGCGTGGACAGCCCGCCGAGCTTGGCGCCCGTGCCGTGCGTGCCGGTCGAGATGGCGCCGGCGACGGTCTGGGCGTCGATGTCGCCCAGGTTCGCCAGGGCCAAGCCGAGGCGGTCCAGCAGGGCGTTCAACTGTCGGAGCGTGGTGCCGGCGCGCACCGTCACCAGCGGGCCGGACATCTCCGTGATGCCCGTGTACCGGTCGAGGTCCAGCGCGACGGCGGGCGCGGCGGCGATGTCGGTGAACGAGTGGCCGCTGCCGCGGGGCCGGATCGCGCGAACGTTCGCGACCACCTCGGCCAACTCCTCGGCCGTGGCCGGGTGCTCGACGCGGTGCGGGTTCGCCGTCGCCGTGCGCGCCCAGTTCGTCCACGGGGTACCCAACGCCCACCTCCGGTGTGACCTGTTGCACGCACCGTAGGTGAAAAGCTTTCACCTTTCAAGTACGGTGAGCCCATGCAGCCACGCAGCCGCCTCGACGCCGCGACCAAAGCGCTCGACGCGCCCTTCGCGATCGTCGACCTGGACGCGTTCGACCACAACGCGGCCGACCTCGTCCGCCGGGCCGGCGGCAAGCCGGTGCGCGTGGCGAGCAAGTCCGTGCGGGTCCGCTGGCTGCTCGAACGAGTGCTCGCGCGGCCGGGGTACGCCGGGGTGATGTGCTACTCGCTGGCCGAAGCCCTCTGGCTGTCCGAGCACGACCTGTCCGAGGACCTGCTCGTCGCCTACCCGACCGCCGACCACGGCGCGCTGCGCCGGCTCGCCGCGGACGACGAGGCCCGCGCGCGGACCACGATCATGGTGGACTCCGCGCAGCACTTGGACCTGGTCGAGGACGCCCTGGGCGTCAACCACCCGCCGATCCGGGTGTGCCTCGAACTCGACGTCTCCTGGCGCCCCCTGCCGGGCCTGCACGTCGGCCCCCGCCGCTCACCCGTCCACTCCGCGCGGGACGCCGCCGCGCTCGCCGCCACCATCGCCCGGAGACCCGGGTTTTCGCTCGTCGGGGTGATGGCCTACGAGGGGCAGATCGCCGGACTGGGTGACTCCCCGCTCGGGAAGCCGGTGCGCGGCGCCGCGGTCCGGTGGATGCAGAGGAAGTCGGCGGCCGAACTGGTCGAGCGGCGGGTCGAGGCCGTCGCGGCGATCCGGCGGGTCGCGGACCTGGAGTTCGTCAACGGCGGAGGCACCGGCAGCCTGGAGATCACCGGGGCCGACCCGTCGGTGACCGAACTGGCCGCCGGGTCGGGGCTGATCGGCCCGACCCTGTTCGACGGCTACCGCGCGTTCCGGCCCCGGCCCGCGGCGCTGTTCGCGCTCCCGGTCGTGCGGCGACCGGGTCCGGGCGTGGCGACCGTGTTCGCGGGCGGCTACCTCGCGTCCGGCACCGCCACGGCCGACCGGCTGCCGAGCCCGTACCTGCCGGTCGGCCTGAAGCTGACCCCGCTGGAGGGCGCGGGCGAGGTCCAGACGCCGGTCGTCGGCCGCGCCGCGGACGCCCTCGCGCTGGGCGACCGCGTGTGGTTCCGGCACGCCAAGGCCGGCGAGCTGGCCGAGCGGTTCACCCACTACCACGTGGTGCAGGGGGACGCGGTCGTGCGCACCGCGCCCACCTACCGCGGCGAAGGTCAGTCGTTCGGGTGAACTCCTAGCCCGGGAGCCTTGTCGACAAATAGCCCCGGACAAGCGCCTTCGCCTCGTCCAGGATCGCCTGGTCGCCCGCCGGGTCCGTCCGGAACGCCAGGTTCAGCACGCCGTCCGCCGCCTGCACGGCGATCGAGATCGGCAGTTGCAGCTTGTCCAGCGGGATGTCGAACTTGGTGGAGATCATCTCGGCGATCCGGTCGGAGATGACCGTGTTGTTGTCCCGCCGGTCGTCCAACAGCCGCATGTCGACCACGTCGCCGAAGTGCAGCTTGCTGAACGCGGGCACCTCGCGGTGCATGGACACGTAGACGTCGAAGATGGTGTCGACGGCGTCCCACCAGTGGTCGAGCGTCTTGGACGTGAACCGGCCGTCCACCGTGCTGATGAACTTCTCCAGGTTGCGCAGCGTCAACGCCTGCACCACCGCGCGCTTGTCGGGGAAGAACTGGTAGAGCGACCCGACGGCCACCCCGGCGCGCTCCGCGATGAGTGTCGTTGTCACCCCGTCGTAGCCGACCTCCTCGATGAGCGAGGCACAGGCTTCGAGCATCCGCTCGACGCGCTTGGCGCTGCGCTGTTGCACCGGCTGGCGGCGCAACGGGGTCGTACTCGTCACGGCGACTCCTGCTGGATGGGTTGCGGGTCTCCATAGTGCCCGGTCCCCGACGGGAACACTTCCCGTCGGGGGCCAACACGCCTACGATCCGAATCACTTTCACGTTCTGGGAGGCTCGCGTGACCTTGCCCGACGGGTTCCTCTGGGGTGTGTCGACATCCGCGTTCCAGATCGAGGGGGCGTTCGGCGAGGACGGCCGCGTCCCGTCGGTGTGGGACGACTTCCCCGCGTTCGAGGGGCAGCACGCCGCCGTCGCGTGCGACCACTACCACCGCTACCGCGAGGACGTCGCCCTCATGCGGGAGCTGGGCGTCGGCGCCTACCGGTTCTCCGTCGCCTGGCCCCGCCTGGCCGACCTCGGCTTCTACGACCGGCTGGTGGACTCGCTGCTGGACAACGGGATCGCGCCGGTCGCGACGCTCTACCACTGGGACACGCCCAAGCACGTCGAGGACGCCGGCGGCTGGCTCGCCCGCGACACCGCGTTCCGCTTCGCCGAGTACGCCCAGACCGTCGCCACGCGCCTGGCCGACCGGGTCGCGCTGTGGATCCCGATCAACGAACCGGCGATCCTCACCCTCCTGGGGCACGCCGTCGGGCAGCACGCCCCGGGCAAGGCGCTGCTCTACGACGCGCTGCCCGCCGCCCACCACCTCAACCTCGCGCACGGGCTCGCCGTACAAGCCCTGCGGGCGTCCGGCGCGCGAGCGGTCGGCACCGCGAACAACCACACGCCCGCCTGGCCCGCGACCCCCGACGACGTCGAAGCCGCGCACGCCTACTCCACCCTGCACAACTGGCTGTTCACCGACCCGCTGCTGGCGGGCACGTACCCGGCGGAGCTGGCCGACCGCCTGCCGGTCCGGGACGGCGACCTCGCCATCACCGCCCAGCCGCTCGACTTCTACGGCGTCAACTACTACAACCCGACCCGGCTGCGCAGTCCGGGCGAGGGCAACCCGCTGCCGTTCGAACTGGTCGACATCGACGAGTACCCGAAGACGGCGTTCGACTGGCCGGTCGTGCCGAGCGGGTTGAGCGAGATGGTGGCCGCGCTGCGCGAACGGCACCCGAACCTGCCGCCGGTCTACGTCACCGAGAGCGGGTGCAGCTTCGGCGAGGACGTCGAGGACACCGACCGGATCGCCTACCTCGACGGGCACATCACGGCCGCGCTGGCAGCCGGTGTGCGCGGGTACTTCGTGTGGTCCTTGATGGACAACTTCGAGTGGGACTCCGGGTACTCGCAGCGGTTCGGGCTGGTGCACGTCGACTACGAGACCCAGAAGCGCACCCCGCGCGCCTCCTTCGCCTGGTACCGGGATCGGATCCGGCGGTGACCGCGGTCGACCCGTGGGCCGAGCCGGTCACCCCGGTCCGGCGGTCGTGGATGGGGTGGCTGTTCCTGGCCAACCTCGGGCTGTGGCTCGGGATCTACGCGCCGATCCAGGTGCTGCTGCCGCAACAGGCCGAACTGCTCGCGGGGACGTCCAAGGAGGCGGTGTTCGGGCTGGTCACCGGCGTGGGCGCGGCGGTGGCGCTGGTCGCGAACCCGCTGATCGGGCTGTCGTCGGACCGGACCACCTCGCGGTTCGGGCGGCGGCACCCGTGGACGCTGGGCGGCGCGCTGGTCGGCGCCCTCGGACTGGTGGTGCTCGCGTCGGCGTCGTCGGTCGGCGCGGTGGTCGTCGGGTGGTGCCTGGTGCAGGCCGGGTTGAACGGGATGCTCGCCGCGCTGACGTCGGCCGTGCCGGACCGGGTGCCGGTGCGGCAGCGGGCGAAGGTCGGCGGGCTGGTCGGGACGAGCCAGATGCTGGGGACCGTGCTGGGCGCGGTCCTCGTGACCGTCGTCGTGTCGGGGTTGGTCGCCGGGTACCTGGCCTGCGCGGTCGTGGTCGTCGCGGGCGCCGTGCTGTTCGTCGTGCTGACGCCGGACGCGCGGATCGCCGTCCGGCCGCGGCTGCGGTGGCGCGAGCTGTGGGTGTCGCCGCGCCGGCACCCGGACTTCGCGTGGGCGTGGTGCGCGCACTTCATGATCAACCTGGGGAACGCGTTCGGGACGCTGTACCTGCTGTACTTCCTGGGCGACGTCGTGCGCCACCCGTCGCCGGAAGACGGCCTGCTGGTGCTGATGTTGTTGTACGGCTTGGCTTTGACGCTCGGCGCGTTCGCCGTCGGGGTGTGGTCGGACCGGAGTGGACGGCGCAGGGCGTGGGTGTACGGGTCGGCGTTCGTGATGGCGTTGGCGGCGCTGCTGCTGGCGGTGTGGCCGACGTGGACCGCCGCGCTGGTGGCCGCGCCGCTGCTCGGCGTCGGGTTCGGCGGGTACTGGGCGGTGGCGCTGGCGCTGTTGACCCAGGTGCTGCCCACCGCCGCCGACCGCGCGAAGGACCTGGGCGTGGTGAACATCGCGAACTCGTTGCCGCAGGTGGTCGCGCCCTTGTTGACGACGTTCGTGCTGGCGTCGCTGGGCGGGTACCGCGGGCTGTTCGCGGTGTCGGCGACGGCGACCCTGCTCGCGGCGGTGTTGGTGACCCGCGTCCGCGCGGTGTCCTGAGAGGAGTTCGAGTGCGTTTGACAGGGCGGACCGTCGTGGTGACGGGGGCGTCGCAGGGCATCGGCGCGGCGACCGCGTTGACGCTGGCGCGGCGTGGTTCGGTTGTCGTGCTGGTGGCCCGCAGCGCCGAAGCGCTCGAATCCGTCGTTCAGCGGGTCGAGGCGTTCGGCGGCCGTGCGGTCGCGGTGCCCACCGACCTCGCGGACGTCGACGCGATCGACACGCTGGCCGAGCGGGTGGTGGGGGAGTTCGGCGCGCCGGACGTGCTGGTGAACAACGCGGGCGCGGGCCGGTGGCTGTTCCTGGACGACACCCCGGCGGCCGAACTCGACGCCATGACGGCCCTGCCGTTCGCCGCCGCCCTGCACGTGACCAGGAGTTTCCTGCCGGCCATGCGGGCGCGGGGCGTGGGGCGGATCGTGAACGTGAACTCGCCGGTGTCCCGCCTGCCCATCCCGGGCGCGACGGGGTACGCGGCCGCGCGGTACGCCCTGCGCGGCCTGACCGCGGCGCTGCGCCAGGACCTGCGGGGGACCGGGATCGGGGTGAGCGAGGTCGTGCCGGGGAAGGTCAGCAGCGAGTACTTCCGCAACAACCCCGGTGCGGAGGAACGCATCCCGGCCGTCGCGCGGCTGATCCCGACCGTGCCGCCGGAGCGGGTGGCGGAGGAGATCGCGCGGGCGGTGGAACGGGAGCGGTCCGAGGTCGTGTTCCCCTGGCAGCTCAAGGCGTTCGACGTGACCGGTCGCCTGCTCCCCGGCCTCACGGCCTACCTCACCTGGCGCACCGGCACCCACCGCTGATCCCTCGCCCGCACGTGGAAACGGCCTGGCGTTGTCCGCGCGGGAGGGTCGGACAACGCCAGGCCGGCGTGGTGCCCGCGGACCGGTGCCGGTCGGGGAGGGTGGGTGCACAGCACCGGCCCGCGGATGTCTGTTGAGTTGTGGTGTCTGTTGAGTTGTGGCCGGCCGGCGGTCCGTTCGTCGCGGTCGGGGGTTCGCACGTCCCGGACCGCCGGCCAGTAGGCGGGTGCTCGACCGTGTCGCGTCGGGGGAACGACAGGTCGGGGCCGCCCGTTAGTGGGCTCGGAGCACCGCGCGTCGGGTCCGGGTGACAGGAGGGGTCACCGGGGCCGAGCGCAGGTGTCGAGCCGGGCGCGGGGCGAGTCCGCCCGCGACCAGGTGTTCGTACGCGGCGCGCCACACCGAGCAAGGGCTCTTCTGCTGCCGCCAACGACCGGAGCACTCGGGGCAGTTGCCCTTCTCGTCCGGTTCGTGCGCGGCGAGCAGCGCCCGCCACCCCTCGGTCAGCCGAGGGAGCTCGGACCGGGCCACCGACAGGAGGGACGGGGCGTCGGCCTCGTTGGCCAGCTCCGTGAGCAGGTCCAACCGTTCCCACACCGCGTTGCGAAGAACTTGTCCGAGGATCTCGTCCACCGAAACGTCACCGTCACCTTTCCGCCTGCTCGGCGGCCTCGCGTAGCGCAGCCCTGAGCTGTACGAGCTGGTCGGCCGACAGCACCGCCGTCTCACCCGGCGGACCGACCAGGACCACGCGGCCCTGGTCGACCAGCACGGTGAGGCAGCGCTCCCGGTCCACCACGTCGCTGCAGCGGATTCGCCACCAGCGGCGTTGCCCGGTCGAGCCGCGCCATCCGGAGTCGAGGTCGGTCGACTCCCGGACAGTCGGAGAAGACGGAGAAGGGGCCGTGGCGACGGCGCGCGCTGCCGACCCACCCGTGGTGGTCACCGCCCGCTCGATCAGGTCCACTGCCGGTTTCCTCTCCGTGTTCGCTCGCTTACCGAGACTCAGATTGCGATGATTCAACCCGGATCGGGACGTCACAGCGCTAGCCGGTGGCCGTTCCACGGTAAGCGGTCATCGGAGTTCGGCAGGGCCGATCAGCCTCGCCGATCAGCACTTCCTGCAGTTGGGGGAGTGCCCCTACTCTGCCGTTGACGCCCAAAGGACTGTGAGGGGGCGCAATTGAACACCATCGGTTCGCAAGGCTCTCCTGTTACACCCGACGTCTGGGACCAGCAGGAGATGCGGGACGCGCTGGCGAAGCGGGAGATCAGCTCGGTCTACCGGCTGCTCCGGCGGCACGGCGTGTCCCAGCGCCAGATCGCGGCGCTCACGGGCCAGTCGCAGTCCGAAGTGTCGGAGATCCTCAAGGGACGCCAGGTCATGGCCTACGACGTCCTGGCCCGGATCGCCGCCGGCTTGGGTGTCCCCAGGGGATACATGGGCCTCGCCTACGACGAGGCCACGGCAGTGCGGGTGGCCGCGACCGCGGAGGCACCCCAGTCTGAGGAGGACGAGTCGGTGAAGCGAAGGAAGTTCCTCGCGCACGCCGCCGCCATCACCGTCGGCGCGGCCGTGTTCGGTACGGACTCCGGGTCTTGGGCCTCGTCGCCCGCGCAGACGCCGGCTCCCGGCCGGATCGGCATGACCGACGTCCGACAGGTGGAAGCGGCCACCCGAGCGCTCCGCACGCTGGACTACCAGTACGGCGGCGGCTCGTGCCGTGACGCCGTGGTCGCGCAGTTGTCCTGGGGACAGCAGATGCTCGGCGCCAACGCGACCGACCTGGTCAAGGAACGGCTCTACGTCGCCCTCGCCGACCTGCACAACCTGGCCGGCTGGACCTCGTTCGACACGGGCCTCTACGACTCCGCGCGCAACCACTTCGGCCAGGCCCTCGGGCTCGCCAAGCAGGGCCGCAAGGAGGAGCTGGTCGCGAACATCCTGTACCGGATGGGCCGCGTCTACCTCCACCAGGACGCGCCGGACGACGCGTTGAAGGTGTTCCAGCTCGGCCAGCTGGCCGCGCTGAACTCCGGTTCCGAGCTCGCCGTCGGCATCCTGTGCGCCAACGAGGCCTGGGCCTACGCGAAGATGGGCTCCGACGACCAGGCGCTCAAGCTGCTCGGCCGGGCGCGCGACGAGTTCGCCCGCGCCAACCTGCACGAGGCGCCCGCGTGGGCGAAGTTCTTCGACGCCAACGACCTGTCCGCGATGATCGGCACGGTGCACACCGAGCTGGCGCAGACGGTGGACGCCCGCAAGTACACCCGCACAGCGATACCGGCGCTGACAAAGGCCATAAACGGTTACGGCGAGGACATGAGCCGCAGCCGCTCGTTCAACCTGACGTCGCTGTCGATCAACCACCTGCTCGAAGGCGACATCGACCACGGCGCGAAGGTCGGCCGCCAGGCGATCGACCTGTCCGAGGGCCTGAAGTCGGTGCGCACCAAGGACCGCATGCGCCCGCTCCAACTGGAGGCCGAGAAGCGCAGCAACAACGCCGACGCGCGCGAGCTGGCCGACCGCCTGGCCAAGTTCACCGGCAACGACAGCGCGGCCTGACCCGGGGAGTCTCGCCTGGACGGCAGGTTCACCCCGGCCGCGCTCACCGGAGTGCTGGAGCGGCTGTGCGCCCAGCTCGGGCTGGCGCACCGGTCGGCGCGCCTGGTGAAGTTCACCTCCAACGCGGTGTTCGACCTCCCCGCCGACCGGGTCGTGGTCCGGATCGTCGGGTCGATGGCGTTGCGGCACCGGGCGGAGAAGGTGGTGCGGGTCGCGCGGTGGCTCCAGGCCCACGACGTGCCCGCGGTGCGGCTGGTGGAGCAGTTCCCGCAGCCGCTGGCCGTGGGCGACCACCTCGCCACGGTCTGGCACACCGTGCGTTCCGACGGCCCGCCCGTGGACGGCCGTGACCTGGGCCGACTGCTTCGCCTCGTGCACGCCCTGCCGCCCCCGGACTTCCCGCTGCCGCGCTGGTCGCCGCTGGACGACGTGCGCCGGCGCATCGCCGACGCCGAGGAGCTCTCCGCGCCCGACCGGTCGTTCCTGGAGGAGCGGGTCGCGCTGCTGGAGGGCCGGCTCGACGGGCTGCGGACCGTGCTGCCCGAGGGCGTCCTGCACGGCGACGCGCACCTGGGCAACCTCATCCCCAGCCCGGACGGGCCGGTGATCTGCGACTTCGACTCGACCAGCGTGGGGCCGCGCGAGTGGGACCTGAGCACCCTCCCGGTGGGGGTGGCGCGGTTCGGCCACCCGGACCGCTGGTACCGGCAGCTCGCCCGGGAGTACCGGTTCGACGTGACCCGGTGGGCCGGTTTCGCGGTGTTGCGGGACGTGCGGGAGCTGAAGCTGACCACCAGCGTGCTGCCGATCCTGCGCAGCCACCCGGACGTGCGAGCCGAGTTGCGGCGGCGCCTCGCCGCGCTGCGCGCGGGCGATACCACGACCCCGTGGACGCCTTACCGCTGAAACCGCGGGCGTGGGGGAACGAAGCGGTAACGCTCGGGCCGGTTTTTCCGAATCACGCATCGACGGGGTCGCGGGACGTTCGGTGAGGTGCGCGTGATCGGACGGCTGGTGGGTGCACGGCTGGGCGCCATGGGTGGCGCGCGGCGGTGGAAGGGCAAGCGCGCCCTGGAGGCCGCGCGGATGCTCGACGAGGTCGTGGACACCCAGTTGCCGCTGTTGGCGTCCTTCGACGAGGAGCGCCGGCGCAGGTCGGCCGACTACCTCGCCGAGCTGGTGAAACTCGCCCAGGACTACCGCTACTACGCCCACGGCTGGATCGACGCCCGCGAGCTGGACCGCCGCGGCCACGCCGCCATGGCGACCCTGAGCAAGCTCCGCGAGGACCCTACGGCCCGACTGATCACCGACTAGACCGTTCGGTGCAGCTCACCGCACCGAACGGTCCACTCACCGACGAGCCGCGTGGCGAAGCCGGCCCGTCACCTCATGTCGTCCACGCCCGGACCGCGTAGGTGGCGAAGTCGATGGCCGCCCGCCCGGTCACCCTCGGCACGTCCTCCGTCGGCTCGGTGTCCTTGAGCTGGGCGAACGCCTCGATCTCCGCCTCGGTCCGCTCCCTGGGCATGCCGATCGAGTCCTGTTGCGCCCGGTACTCCTCCGCCGTGCCGAAGAACCGCACCGTCCGCCCGGACGCCTCGCCGATCAGCGCCAACGCCTCCGCGAAGCTCAACGCGCGCGGCCCGGTCACCTCGTAGGTGCGCCCCGCGTGCCCCTCCTCGGTCAACGCCACCGCCGCCACGGCCGCGATGTCGTCCGCGTCGACGAACCCCTGCCGGACGTCCCCCACCGGCACGGCCAGCGCCCCGGCCTCGATCGCGGGCCGGAAGAACCCCTCGTCGAAGTTCTGGTCGAACCAGTCGGCCCGCACGACCGTCCACTCCGCACCGGACCCCCGCACGGTGGCCTCCGCCCCGAGCAGCCGCTCGTCCCCCATCTCCTCGATGCCCCGGCTGGACAGCAGCACGACCCGCCGCGCCCCGCGCGCCACGGCCTCGTGCACGAACTCCGGGTCGACCGGCAACTCGTGCGGCGCCATCAGGTACACCGCGCGGGCACCGGTCAACGCCGGCGCCCAGGTGTCCTTCTCCCCCCAGTCGAACCGCACCCGGCCATGGCGTGACGCGGCCCGCACGGACAACCCACGCGCTTCCAGCTCCCGCACGACCCGCTTGCCGGTCGTGCCCGTGGCTCCCAACACCAAGATCTCGTCCATGCGGTCGAGTAGACCACCGGGGTACGACAATCCAGCGCGATGCCTAGGCGACCGGTGCGCGAGACAGGACGACGGCCAGGCCGAAGGCGATGCCCATGATCGTCACCTCGACGGTGGCCCACCCGACGATCGCGGTCGTCTTGTGCTGCGCGATGTGCGGCAGCAGGCGCCACCGGATGTTCGCGCCCAGCAACGCGAGGAGCACCGCGCACACGACCTTCCCCAGCAGCACCAAGCCGTAGGACGTCGTGAACAGCGAGCCCGGCAGGCCGACCACCGGGTTGAGGAACAGTTCCAGCAGCCCGTTGAACAGGCCGGTCACCGACACCAGCACCAGGCTGATCGTCGCCAGCTTGGAGAACTTCGGCAGCGCCTCCGCCAGCAACCCCCGGCGGTGGGCGACGAGCACCACCAGGGCCGCCAGGCCGCCGGTCCACGCCGCCGCGCCCAGCACGTGCAGCTCCATCGAGATCATGGAGTAGTCGTGGTACTTCCAGTTCGACGCGTGCCCCGTCACCGGCAGCGGCAAGAGGCCGAACATCGAGATCAGGATCCGCAGCTCCGCCGGCACGGACTCGCCGCGCCGCACCGCCATGACCCCGACCACCACGTACGCCAACGCGCACACGGCGCTGAACAGCAACCCCTGCCCCGCGCCGACCCGTTGCACGTAGTCGACCACCGAACCCATGGTCACGGTGACGTCCGGACGCGTCTCATACGCCCGGATCACGATCGACAGCAACGCCGTGAACGCCCACACCGCCGCCGCGACCACCGCCGCCGGCCGCGCGACGCGCAGCACCGGCTCGGTCACCGCGGGCCGGTCGAAGCCGAGCAGCTTGGGCAGCAGCGACAGGCCGACGACGATCGTGGCGGCCAGGTCCAGCAACGTCCTGACCAGCGGGTGCGCGAACCGGACCACCGCCCCGGGTTCGGCCACGCCCACCGCTTCCGGCGTGGTCGACAGGCCCAGCCCCAGGAACACGCCGACGGCCCCGCCCGCGAGCAGGCCGCCGACGAGCCAGTACCGGGACGTCGGGGTGGTGGTCCGGTTCACCGTCATCGCCTGGCGCCCGTTCCGCCGCGCAGCGCGAAGTACACGCCGCCGCCCAGCAGCACCACGGCGCCGACGACCCACACCCAGATCGGCACGCCGCCGTCACCGGAGCCGGAGCCCTCGGACGGGGCCGCCGCGGTGGACTTGGGCGCCGGGGTGCCGTTGCCGGCGGTGGTGAGCGTGAACTTCAGCGACCCCGTGACGGGGTGTCCGTCGGCGGACAGGACCCGGTAGCCCACCTTGTACTCGGCCGCGGGGCCGAGCGGGCGGACCTTGAAGACCACCGAGTTGTTCTTCACCGTCGGCTCTTCCGCGGCTTCCCAGTGGGACTCGTCCGGGCCGATGACCGTGATGGTGTTGAACTTCTCGCCCGCCTGGACCGGCTGGTCGAAGGTCAGGGTGATCTCCGCCGGCCCGGCCGCCAGGGCCTCGCCGTCCTTGGGGTTGCTGCTGACCAGCACGTTGTGCGCCGACGCGGTGCCGGACGTGGTCAGCGCCAGGCCGCCCGCGAGCAGGCCGGCCAGCAGCAGGGAGAGCGCGCGTTTCATGCCGAAGGAGTACCCGTCGAACGGCGGGACCGCAGCACGGCGCCGATGCCGATGCCCAACCCGAGCGCGCCGACGGCCAGACCCGCGCCGCCCAGCCAGCGGGCGGTCTTGTCCGAGGACGGCGCGGCGGCCGGCGGTTCCTGCGCGGACGCGGTGACGGCGCTGCCGTGCGCGTCGCCGCCGGCCTTCTTCACCAGCTTGAGCACCGGCGCGGGCTTGTCCGGCTCCGCGGCGCCCTCGGCGGGCGGCGGCGCGTTCCAGTCCACGACCTCGCCGTTGTCGTAGGTCTGCTTGGTGGGCAGGAGCAGCTGCTCGGTGTTGTCCGGCAGCGGACCGATGGACAGGTCGAACTCGTTGAACTGGCCCGGCTCGATGCGCACGCCCGGGTCGGCGGTCCACACCACCGTGCGGACGGCCTCGGTGACCTCGCGGCCGTGGCTCTTGACCGGGGTGTCGAGCTTCGCCTTGACCGCCTCGACCTTCCAGCCCGGCGTGGGCTTGGTGCTGACCGACGCCAGCGGGTACTCGGCGGGCAGGGTCAGTTCGAGCTTGACCGTGCCGTTGTTGGGCCGCTCGTTCGGGACCCGCAGGGTGACCTTGGTGTAGCCGCCCTGGACGGCGTCCTTCGGGGTGGACGCGGTGACGTGCGCGGACGCGAGGCCCGCGGTGCCCGCGAGGGCGAAAGCGGCGGCGGCCAGCACGGCGCCGCCCTTGGCGAGCGTGCGCACGCCAAAGCGATTTGTCGACATGAAGATGTGGCTCCTGATGCCAAAGGGATGTGGGTGTCCGGGGGATCAGGAGCGCAACGGGGGACCGCGACGGCCGTGCACACGTCTGAGCAGCACCGACATCCACACGTCCGGGACGGGCGCCACCCGGACGGGTGGCGTCGGCGCGGCCACGGGCGCGAACGACCACAGCACCGGCAGCAGCCGCGACACCGCCCACACCAGGGCATCCAGCACGGCGTCCGCGCGGACCAGCAGCAGACCGGTCAGCAGCGCGGCGACCACGTGTGCCGCCGTCATGGCGACCGGACCGAAGCCCAGCCCGGCGCCGACGTCCTCGTGGTGCCCCAGGTTGAGCAGCGTGTGCTGCGCCAGCTGGGCGACGCCGAGGGTCGGCAGGAGCGTCCACGGCCCGCGCCCGCGCACCGCCGTGCTCGCCAGCGCGATGAGCACGGTGAGAGGCAGGGCGGGGGCGAACTCGGTGACCTCGCCGCCCGCGGCGCCGTGCGCGGCGACGCTGAGTGCCGCCGACGTGACGGCCAGCAACACGGCCCGCGCGAGGCGGGTCGGTGCCGGACGTCTGGTCATGCACAGAGCGTAGGAGACCGGTGCACGAAGGTGTGAGTCGCCGCCGAGAACCGCATGTTTCGAGTAGGCCGAACGGGGGAACAGGCGGCCGGTGAAAACCGCACAAGACTCCATCGACCAGCCGCTGCCCGGCGAACCCCGCGCCGACCGCCCCGGCCGCACCGACCCCGTCGTGTTCGGGGTGGCGGCGGCCGTCGCGCTCGGGTTCGTCGCCTGGGGCGTGTTCGGCACCGACTCGCTCGCGAGCGTGTCGGGCACCGTCCTGGACTGGGTCACCGGCCGGCTCGGGTGGGCGTTCGTGCTGGTGGCGTCGGGTTTCGTGGTGTTCGCGCTGTGGCTCGCGATCAGCCGGTACGGCCGCGTCCCGCTGGGCCGCGACGACGAGCGGCCCGAGTTCCGCACGGTGTCGTGGGTCGCGATGATGTTCAGCGCGGGCATGGGCATCGGCCTGATGTTCTACGGCGTCACCGAGCCGCTTTCGCATTTCGTGAACCCGCCACCGGGCACCGCGCCGGCGCAGTCCGACGAGGCGTTGCGGACCGCGATGTCCACCACACTGTTCCACTGGACCGTCCACCCGTGGGCGATCTACGCGGTCGTCGGACTGGCCATCGCGTACGGCAGCTTCCGGCGCGGCCGGAGCCAACTGGTCAGCGCCGCCTTCGCGCCCCTGCTCGGCACGCGCCGCGCGAACGGCCCGGCCGGGCGCGCGATCGACGTGCTGGCCGTCTTCGCCACCCTGTTCGGCTCCGCCGCGTCCCTCGGGCTCGGCGCGCTCCAGATCGGCAGCGGCCTGCGGGCGGCCGGCGTCGGCGGCGTCGGCAACGCCGTGCTGGTCGGCGTGATCGCCGTGCTGACCATGGCGTTCGTCGCGTCCGCGGTGTCCGGGGTGGCGCGCGGCATCCAGTGGCTGTCCAACACCAACATGGTCCTCGCCGTGGTGCTGGCGCTGTTCGTGTTCGTGGTCGGGCCGACGGTGTTCGTGCTCAACCTCGTGCCGGCCGCGATCGGCGGCTACTTCGGCGACCTGGCCGACATGGCGGGCCGCACGGCCGCGTCCGGCGGCGACGCGACCGCGACGTGGCTGTCCGGCTGGACGATCTTCTACTGGGCGTGGTGGATCTCGTGGACGCCGTTCGTCGGCATGTTCATCGCGCGGATCAGCCGGGGCCGCACCATCCGGCAGTTCGTCGCGGGCGTGATCGGCGTGCCGAGCCTGGTGAGCCTGCTGTGGTTCTGCGTGTTCGGCGGCACGGCGGTGTTCCTCCAGCGCGAGGGCGTCGACCTGGCGGGCGCGGCCACCCCCGAGGGCCGGCTGTTCGCCGTCCTGGAGCACTACCCGCTGGCCGCGGTCGCCGTCGTCGTGGTGCTGGTCCTGGTGGCGATCTTCTTCGTGTCCGGCGCGGACGCCGCCTCGGTGGTCATGGGCACGCTCTCGCAGCGCGGGTCCATCGCGCCCACCAAGGGCGTGGTCGTCTTCTGGGGCGTGCTGACCGGCGCCGTCGCGGCGGTGATGCTGCTGGTCGGCGGCTCGAACGCGTTGACCGGGCTGCAGAACCTGACGATCATCGCTGCGCTGCCGTTCGCCGTGGTGATGGTCGGCCTGTGCGTGTCCCTGGCCCGCGACCTGCGCAGCGACCCGCTGATCCGGCGCGAGGAACGGGTCGCCGAGGTGATGGAGGAGGTCACCGCGCAGCTCGGACCCGAGGAGACGGCGCTGCGGACGGTCGAGCAGCTGGTCAAACCCCGAGGCGTTTGAGCAGCTCCGCTTCCAGCGCGTCGAGATCCGCGCCGACCGCGCGGTGCGCCGCCTTGCGGCGCGGTGCGGGCATCCGCTCGGACGCCCGCACCGCCGCCATGAGCTGGGACAACCGGGTCCGGGTGGCCTCCACGAACGGTCGGTCGGTCGCTTCGACCTGGCTCAGGGCCTCGCTGAACCCGGCGATGCGGGCGTGCAGCTTCGCGCCCCGGCCCGAGTACCGGGTCAGCTCGTCGACGGGCACGCCGAGCCGGCGGGCGCGGTAGTGGTCGTAGCGGTCGCCCAGCAACGCCGCCGCACGCGCCGCGAGCGGCGCCACCACCGGGATCAGCGCCGGCGCGACGACCTTCGCCACACCGACCAGGTTCTTCGCCCTGCCGGGGGTCAAGCCCCTGCTCCGTTCGCGTGCCATCGCCCGCGCCACCTCCAGACAACTCACCCCGAACCCTAGAGGTCGGCACGGGCCGGCGCACGGAAGATCCACTGCGGTCCACGAGGTTGCCGGTACAAGCGTCGGTGCGTCGTCATACGCTTCAACCGTGACTTCCCAGGTGCAGCTCGACGCCGGCGTGGTCACTCGTTGCCGGCGGCGGGTGCACCTCGAACACGATCCAGCGATGCGGGACGCCCCCAAGGCGGCCCCCGACCCCACCGGCCAGCTCCGCAAGGCCGACGCCACCGACCACCGGCGCGCGGTCGCGGCGGCCCTGGGCCGGGTGGTCGGCTCGGACCTCATGGAGATCCCGCACGACGTCCCCACCGCCGACCGCGAACGCGTCACGGCGTCCGCGATGCAGGCGGGCGTGCCCTACATCTGGGGCGCCGTCCTGCCGCGCGACGAGCGCGGCGGCCGGCGCGGCGGCATCGACCTGCTGGTGAAGGACACCACCGGGTACGTGCCGGTGCTCGTCGTGCGGCACAAGGTCACCGACCCGGGCTCGGGCGCGCGCACGTCCCCCCCTGTCCCACCCGCTGCCCGGCGGCGCGCGCGTCGACCCGCTGCGCAAGGTCCGGCCCCAGCCGCGCGACCAGCTCCGGCTGGCGCACGCCCAGCGGCAGCTGCAGGCGTCCGGGTTCGCCGCGCGGGGCCGGTCGTACGGCGGCGTGGTCGGCATGGACGGCGACGTCGTGGTGTGGCACGACCTGGAGGCCCCGACGTGGCCCGGCGGCCGGCACGCGCTGGCCGAGTACGACTCCCGCTTCTCCGACCGGCTGGCGGTGGCCGCCGCGGCGGTGAACGGCGCCACCCCGCTGGCCCGGCCGTCGCGGATCGTCGAGTGCCGCAGCTGCCCGTGGTGGCCGGTGTGCGAGGAGGACCTGCGGTCGGCGCGGGACGTGAGCCTGGTCGTGCGCGGCGAGGACGCGGTGGCGCTGCGCAAGGCCGGGGTGTCCACAGTGGACGACCTCGCGGCCCTCGACCCGCAGGACGAGCCCGCCACCCCGCTCGTCGGCATGCTGCACGCGGACGCCGTCATCCTGGCGCGGGCGTGGCTGCGCGACCTGACCGTGGTGCGGCGCGTGCCGTACATGGACGTGCCGCGCGCCGACGTCGAGGTGGACGTCGACATGGAGAGCTTCGGCGACCTGGGCGCGTACATGTGGGGCTGCTGGCTGTCCGGCGCCGACGTCGGCGAGGAGCACGGGTACCGCGCCTTCGCCACCTGGGACCCGCTGCCGAGCGACGACGAGGCCCGGTCGTTCGCGGAGTTCTGGGGCTGGCTGACGGGGATCCGCCTGCGGGCCCGCGCTCGGGGTCTCACGTTCCGGGCGTACTGCTACAACGAGTTGGCCGAGAACCGGTGGCTGATCGGGTCGGCGGAGCGGTTCAAGGGGCGGCCGGGCATCCCGACGGTCGGGCAGGTGAAGGAGTTCATCTCGTCGGACTCGTGGGTGGACCTGTTCGGCATCGTGCAGGACCAGTTCCTGTGCGCCCACGGCAAGGGCCTGAAGACGATCGCGCCGGTCGCGGGCTTCGCGTGGCGCGACCCGGAGGCGGGCGGCGAGAACTCGATGCGCTGGTACCGCGACGCGGTCGGCATGGACGGCGCACCCCCGAACCCGGCCCAACGCCGCCGCCTGCTGGAGTACAACGAGGACGACGTCCGAGCCACCCACACCCTCCGCGAGTGGATGACGTCGGACGCCATGAACAACCTCCCCTTCGCCGGCGACCTCTGAAAGCGCGCCGGTGCACGTCCCCTGGGAACCGCTTAGCCGCGAGACCGGTTTTCCGGGCATCGTCGCTGGTAGAGTGGCTGCGAGGTGATCTTCCGACGTGTCACCCCATCGTGTGACATGTCGGATCGGGAACCAAACCGCGACTCGCGCATCCCGTAAACAAGGAGCGCGGAACCACGGCAGGCAACGCCCCGCTCAGGACCGGCCGCCGCGGCCCGGCTGGCCCGGCGCGGCCCGGCTGGCCCGGCGCGGCCCGGCTGGCCCGGCGCGGCCCGGCTGGCCCGGTCCGGTGCGGCTGGCGCGGCTCGGCTGGCGCGGCTCGGCTGGCGCGGTCCGGCTCAGTCGGTGTGGCTCGGGCTGGCCCGGTGGTGTGGCTCGGGCCGGCTGGCGAGGCGCGGCGCGGACGCGTTCGCCGCGGCGCACGAGTTCGGTCACGACGTGGCGGCCGGAATGCGGAAGAGCGGGCCGCGCCGGGGGAAGTGCCGGCGCGGCCCGGACGAGCGGAGTGCGGTCAGCGCGGGGCCATGCGCAGGGCGCCGTCCATGCGGATGACCTCGCCGTTCAGGTAGTCGTGCTCCACGATCGACACGGCCAGTTGCGCGTACTCCTCCGGCAGCGCCAAGCGCTTCGGGAACGGCACGCCCGCCGCCAGGCCCGCGCGGAACTCGTCCGACACGGTGGCCAGCATCGGCGTGTCCACGATGCCCGGCGCGATGGTCATCACCCGCACGCCCACCGACGACAGGTCCCGCGCCGCCGGCAGGGTCATGCCCACGACCGCCGCCTTCGACGCCGCGTACGCCACCTGCCCGATCTGCCCGTCGAACGCCGCGATCGACGCGGTGTTGATCACGACGCCGCGCTGGCCGTGCTCCAGCGCCTCCGTCTTGCCCATCGCCGCCGCCGCCAGGCGCAGCACGTTGAACGTGCCGACCAGGTTCACGTCGATGACCTTGCGGTACAGGTCCAGGGGGTGCGGGCCGGACTTGCCCACCGTCCGCGTGGACGGCCCGATGCCGGCGCAGTTCACCACGATCCGCAGGGGGTGGCCGGAGCCGGCGGCGGTGTCGACGGCCGCCTGCACGTCCTCCTCCGACGTGACGTCGGCCGCGAGGTGCGTGACGCCCTCGACCTCGGGAGCGCCGTCCACCTTGAGGTCCAGGGCGAACACCGACGCGCCCTTCGCGGCCAGCGCCCGCGCCGTCGCCAGGCCCAGACCGGACGCGCCACCGGTGACGATCGCCGCGGTTCCCTCGATCTTCATGCCAACCTCCATCACCCGGCCGCAGTGCCGGAAAGGGAGGTTAACGGTCGTTCAGCGGTTTGCGCGCGGAGAGGTGCAGCATTGCGACCAACGGCACGGCCGCGAGCAGGGCCAGCCCCGCGAACAGCAGCGTGATCAGCAGGAGTTCCATACCAGCACGATGCCCGCCGCACCCCTCGCACCGCGTCCGCCGCGAGAGGGGTGTCGGGGTACACCCAGGGGACTACCCACCTCACTCTCCGCATACAACTGCCGTTTGACCCACGGCAAACTTCGGCTGCGACCGTCACAGGCATGTTCGTCCGACGGATCGCGGTCGTGGGAACGGGTTACGTGGGCCTGACGACGGGGGCCTGCCTGGCCTCCCTCGGTCATCGGGTCGTGTGCGCCGACGTGGACGTGGTCAAGGTCGCCCGCCTGCGCGCCGGGCAGGTGGACATCCTCGAACCCGGCCTCACCGAACTGGTCGGCGAGGGGCAGGCCGCCGGGCGCCTGCGCTTCACGCACGACCTCACCGACGCCGTCGCGGACGCCGAGGTGGTGTTCCTCTGCCTGCCGACGCCCATGGGCGCGGGCGGCGCGGCGGACCTGTCGGCGGTCGAGTCGGTCGCCCGCGACCTGCGGCGGGTGCTGCCGTACGGGACGGTCGTGGTGTGCAAGTCCACGGTCCCGGTCGGCACGTCGCAGCGGGTCGCCGCGCTGCTCGGCCGCGAGGACGTGGCCGTCGTGTCCAACCCGGAGTTCCTGCGCGAGGGCAGCGCGGTGCGCGACTTCCTGCACCCGGACCGGATCGTCGTCGGCTCGGACTCCCCGCAGGCCGCCGAACGGGTCGCGGCGCTGTTCGCCAAGCTCGGCGCGCCCACCGTCCTGATGGACGCGGCCAGCGCCGAAATGGTCAAGTACGCCGCCAACTGCTTCCTCGCGATGAAGCTGTCCTACGTCAACGCGGTGGCCGAGCTGTGCGAACTGGTCGGCGCGGACGTGTCGTCGGTGACCGACGGCATGGGCTACGACCGGCGCATCGGCCAGTCGTTCCTCCAGCCCGGACCGGGGTGGGGCGGGTCGTGCCTGCCCAAGGACACCCACGCGATGGTCCGGATCGCCGAGTCGGTCGGCGTGGACTTCGCGCTGGTCAAGGCCACCATCGACACCAACCACCGGCAGCAGCGCCGGGTCGTGGACAAGGTGCGGGACGCGGTCGGCGGCACGCTCGCCGGCGCGCGCGTCGGCATCCTGGGCCTGGCGTTCAAGGCGGGCACGAACGACCTGCGCGACTCGCCGGCGCTGGCCGTGGCGGAGCTGCTCGCGTTCGAGGGCGCGGAGCTGGTCGCCTACGACCCGGAGATCCGCGAGCCGCTGGTGGGCATGACCGTGGTGGACGACGCGTACTCGGCGGTCCGGGACGCCGACGCGGTCGTGCTGCTCACCGAGTGGCCCGAGTTCCGCACGCTGGACTGGGCGCGGGTGGCCGGCCTGATGAACGGCGTGCTGGTCCTGGACACCCGCAACCACCTCGACGACGACGCCCTGCACCGGGCCGGTCTCCTGCGCGAGGGCCTCGGCCGCAGGCTGCCCGCGACCGCGGGCTGAAGCCGGGCTGAACCATCAGGACACAATTTAGTTAGCCGGGTTAACCAACCGGGGGACGCCCACGTAGGTTGTCCGCGTGTTCACCACCCGACCCGAACTCGTCGGCACCCACGGCATGGTCGCCTCCACGCACTGGCTCGCCTCCAGCGCGGGCATGGCGGTCCTGGAGGACGGCGGCAACGCGTTCGACGCCGCGGTCGCCGCGGGCTTCGTGCTCCAGGTCGTCGAACCGCACCTGAACGGACCGGGCGGCGAGGTGCCCGTGCTGTTCGCGACGGCCGGCGACCCCACGCCGAGGGTCCTCGCCGGCCAGGGCGTCGCGCCCGCCGGGGCCACCGCCGAGCACTACCGGTCGCTGGGCCTGGACCTCGTGCCGGGCAGCGGGCTGCTGGCCGCGACCGTGCCGGGCGCGTGGGACGGCTGGCTGACCCTGCTGCGCGACCACGGCACGAAGACGCTGCGCGAGGTGCTCGACCACGCCATCGGCTACGCCCGCGACGGCTTCCCGCTGCTGGAGCGCGTCTCGTCGGTCGTGGACACCGTGTCCGACCTGTTCCGCGACCACTGGACGTCGTCGGCCGCGCTGTGGATGCCCGGCGGCGCCGCGCCCGCGCCGGGCTCGCGGTTCCGCAACCCGAAGCTCGCCGACACCTGGGAGTGGCTGCTGGCCGCCGCCGAGGCCGCGGGCGCCGACCGCGAGGCCCAGATCGAGGCCGCGCGCCGGGCGTGGTCGCAGGGGTTCGTGGCGGCGCAGGTGGACGAGTTCTGCAAGAACGCGTTCCGCGACGAGTCGGGCCGCGACCACGCGGGCGTGCTGACCGGCCAGGACATGGCGTCGTGGCAGGCGACCTACGAGGACGCCGTCGCGGTCGACTTCGGCGAGTGGACCGTGGCCAAGGTCGGCGGCTGGTCGCAGGGGCCCGTGCTGCTGCAGCAACTGCTGCTGTTGGAAGGTTTCAGCGACCGGTTGTCCTATGTGGACGGCGTGCCGACCGCGGAGACCGTGCACCTGGCGGTGGAGTGCGCCAAGCTCGCCTTCGCCGACCGCGAGGCCTGGTACGGCGACACCGGCGACGTGCCGCTGGACGTCCTGCTGTCCCGGGAGTACGCCGCCGAGCGGCGCGCCCTGGTGGGCGACACGGCGTCGCTGGAACTGCGGCCCGGGTCGCCGGGCGGGCGCGAGGTCGTGCTGCCCGAGCACATCCGGGCGGGCCACGACGCCGCCGGCGGGGGGCGCGGCGGCGGCGCGCTGGGCGAGCCGACCGTCGAGCGGACCGGGGTGTCGCGCGGCGACACCGTGCACGTCGACGTCGTGGACCGGTGGGGCAACATCGTCTCGGCGACCCCGTCGGGCGGCTGGCTCCAGTCCTCGCCGACCATCCCGTCGCTCGGGTTCTGCCTGGGCAGCCGGGCGCAGATGTTCTGGCTCGACCAGGGCCTGCCCAACTCGCTGGTGCCGGGCCGCCGGCCGCGGATCACGCTGTCGCCGTCGCTCGCGCTGCGCGACGGCCGGCCCGCGGTGGCCTTCGGCACCCCCGGCGGCGACCAGCAGGACCAGTGGCAGCTCGCGTTCTGGCTCGCGCACACCGCCGGCGGGATGAACCTCCAGGAGGCGATCGACTCGCCCATGTGGCACACGAACGCGTTCCCGAGTTCGTTCGCGCCACGGGGCTGGACGCCGGGCGAGCTGGTCGCGGAGACCAGGCTGGGCACCGCGGCACTGGCGGAGCTGAACGCGCGCGGCCACCAGGTGGTCGAGGCGGGCGGGTGGACGCTGGGCCGCATGTCGGCCGTCGCCCGGGACGCCCGCGACGGCTTCCTGCGGGCCGCCGCCAACCCGCGCGGCAACCAGGGTTACGCGGTCGGCCGCTGACGCGGGCGGGGTGCGGTGGGGACGGGGTTGGAACGGCCCCGGCCCGAGGGGGAGGGGGCCGGGACCGTTCCGGCTGGAGTGGGCGTCAGATGCCCAGACCGGTGTCGATGTGCGACGTCGGGTCCTGCTTGCCGTAGCCCAGCATCGAGCCGACCTGCTGCGCGTCCAGGTCCGTGATCACGGCGGTGATGTCCGGTCGCTGCTGGTTGACGAGCTGGAACTTGCCGTTCGGGTCGTCGGTGTCCACGTTGGCGAGCTTGCCGACGCCGCCGACCTTGCCCAGCTCGGTGTCCAGGGTCGGGTCGCTCTGGAGGTCCACACCGGTCGCGTGCGCGGTGCCGCCCAGGCCGAGCATGACGGCGGTGCTGCCGAGGGCGACAGCGGCCCCCGAGATGGTCTTCCTGAGGTTCATGGGCCGGAAAGTTTCGTAGTTCGGGTGTCCGGTTCAAGCTCGCTAACTCCGGCGAGTGGAATTCTTCACCCGTCCCGGTGGCGTGTACGTCCGCTGACGTAGGCCGGACACCCGCCCGTCGACCGATGTCCCGACCGGTCCTCCTCCCGTACCGTCGGCTCGTGGCATGGCTGGCGTGGGTCTGGTTCGCGGCGACGTTCGTCCCGCTGCTCCTGCGCCGCCGGTTCCCGATCGCGGTCCTCGCCGTGACCGGCGTGTCCACGTGGCTGTACTACGTGACCGGGCACTGGGGTCCGCTGATCGTCGCGCCGGCGATCGCGCTGCTGTCCCTGCGCCGGGTCCGCAACGCCGAGCGGCGGGACCGGCAGGTGGAGGAAGAGCGGCTGCGCATCGCGCGCGAGGTGCACGACGTGGTCGCGCACAGCCTTGCCATGATCAACGTGCAGGCGGGGGTCGCGGCGCACGTCGCCGACCGGCGCCCGGAGGAGGCCGTGAAGGCGTTGAAGGCGATCAAGGAGGCGTCCGGCCACGCGCTGGAGGACCTCCGCGCGACCCTCGGCGTCCTGCGCACCGGCGAGGGGACCGCGCCCGTCCCGTCGCTGAGCAGGCTCGACGAGCTGGTCGGGCCGGTGCCGAAGGCGCGCGTGGTCGGCGAACCGGGCGAGCTGCCCGCGCCGGTCGACGCCGCCGCCTACCGCGTGGTCCAGGAGTCGCTGACCAACGCGCTGCGCTACGCGCCCGACGCCACGGCCGTCACGATCACGTTCACCCGGACCGAGGACGCGCTGACCCTGTCCGTGCGCGACGACGGGTCGGGCGCGGCGGGCGGCCGGCAGGGCGCGGGCACCGGCCTGCGCGGCATGCGGGAGCGGGTGGCGGCGCTGGGCGGCCGGTTCGACGCCGGTCCCCACCCGGAGGGCGGGTTCGAGGTGCGTGCGGTGCTGCCGTGGGAGGGCGGACGTGGTCAGGGTGCTGCTGGCGGACGACCAGGTGCTGGTGCGGGCGGGTTTCCGGCTGCTGCTGGACACCGAGGACGGGTTCGAGGTGGTCGGCGAGGCGGGCGACGGGGCGGAGGCGGTCCGCCTCGCGCATGAGCACCGCCCGGACGTGGTGGTGATGGACATCCGGATGCCCGGCGTGGACGGCCTGGCCGCCACCCGGCGGGTCAAGGCCGAGCTGCCGGAGGTCAAGGTCCTCGTGCTCACCACGTTCAACGTGGACGAGTACGTCTTCGAGGCGCTCAAGGCGGGCGCCTCGGGCTTCCTGCTCAAGGACACCGACCCCGTCGAGCTGCTGCACGCCCTCCGCGTCGTCGCGCAGGGTGACGCCCTGCTGGCCCCGAGCGTGACCAGGCGGCTGATCGAGGAGTTCGCGGCCCGGCCCGAGCACCGCCGCCCCGACCCGGCCGCGCTGCGCGAGCTGACCGCCCGGGAGCGGGAGGTGCTGGCCCTGGTCGCGGGCGGGCTGTCCAACGAGGAGATCGCCGATCACCTGGTCATCAGCCCGGCGACGGCGCGCACCCACGTCTCCCGGGTGATGGTGAAACTGGGCGCGCGGGACCGGGCGCAACTCGTCGTGCTCGCCTACGAATCCGGATTGGTGACACCGCGCAGGGCATAACCGGATGGTATGAGGAATTGTTATCCCCTTCGTAACCCGGAGTATTGGTCGTTTTGGTCACAACATTGTCGCGCGCACAGGAAAGGGTGCATATTCTCGTCACGGAAAGCAAGCGGAAGTGTCGAGAAATGTACGGAGTGTCACCACGGCGAAGAGCCCCGCGTTCTCTGACGCGGGGCTGCGCAACTGTTGCGTGCGCCTAGGCGATGGCGCCCGGGGGCAACTTCAGCTTGAACGGGAGCGTCGTCACGACGGCCAGGTCGGACGCCGTCCGCTTCATCAGCGTCGGCGCGTTCCGCGTACCCGGCTCCGGCAGGTCGAGCAGCCGGTCGACCGCCTCCACGAGCGGGCCCTCGTAGATCCAGACCGCCTGGGTGGCCCGCGTGGAGTCCCGAACCGCAGGTAGCCGACCCGCGCGGGCCTCGGTCTCCGACCAGAAGAGGATCGAGTCGATGAACCCTCTGCGCTGCTTGAACGCCATGATGCGGTCGAGCTGCCCGTCCTCGTCCCGGAGGTGGAGGAACTGAAAACCGCTCTCGCGCAGCTCGATCACCTTGCTCAGTGCGAGATCCATGACGCACCTACCTCTGTTGTGAGGTCCCCTAGCAGGCACAGGTCTTGTGACCCGGAAAAGATCGTACGGCATTCGCACAATCCCCCATAGGGCCTAGGTGGACGTTGTTGTCCCAATGGGCGGGTGACTCCGGTCGGTTTTCGA
This sequence comes from Saccharothrix mutabilis subsp. mutabilis, assembly GCF_039521145.1. NCBI lineage: Bacteria > Bacillati > Actinomycetota > Actinomycetes > Pseudonocardiales > Pseudonocardiaceae > Saccharothrix > Saccharothrix mutabilis. The sequence goes on along the minus strand of NZ_BAAABU010000004.1, from coordinate 91,249 downwards.
TACGGACCGCAGCACCCGAACGGTTCGCACCGAAAATGCGACCGCTCCCAAAGTGACCAGGCTCACAGCCAACCACATGGTCGGACTCCGCGTGGATCGGGTGGTTCGGGGTCACCTCTGCAGACGCCGCGCATGGCGCGGGGGTTGCCCCGGCGATGATGATCGAACCCCCACCTCGGGGAATCCGCCACATCGGGTGAGGGGCCGCGGGCCGGCGGGCCGGCCGCGCGTGACATCCTCGCGCGGTGGCGCGTGCATTGATCACCGGTATCACCGGTCAAGACGGCAGGTATCTCGCCGAGCTGCTCAACAGCAAGGGCTACGAGGTGTTCGGCCTGGTCAAGGGGCAGAACAACCCCAGGGTCGAACTCATCGGGCAGGAGTTGCCGTTCGTCGAGCTGGTGTCCGGCGACCTGCAGGACCTCCCGAGCCTGGTCGCGGCGCTGGAGCAGACCCAGCCCCACGAGGTCTACAACCTCGCGGCCATCTCGTTCGTGGCGCTGAGCTTCAAGCAGGCCGAGCTGACCGCGAACGTCACCGGCCTGGGCGTGCTGCGGATGCTTGAGGCCATCCGCATGGCGGGCGGCAGCCAGAACAACCCGATCCGCTTCTACCAGGCGTCCAGCTCGGAGATGTTCGGCAAGGTCCGCGAGACCCCGCAGCGCGAGACGACCCCGTTCTACCCGCGCTCGCCCTACGGCGTGGCCAAGGTCTTCGGCCACGACATCACCGTCAACTACCGGGACAGCTACGGCCTCTACGCCTGCTCCGGCATCCTGTTCAACCACGAGTCCCCGCGCCGCGGCCTGGAGTTCGTGACCCGCAAGATCACCAACGCGGTCGCGCGGATCAAGCTGGGCCTGCAGGACACCCTGGTCCTGGGCGACCTGGAGCCGCGCCGCGACTGGGGCTTCGCCGGCGACTACGTGCAGGCCATGTGGCAGATGCTCCAGCGGGACGAGCCCGAGGACTTCGTCATCGCCACCGGCAAGACCCACCGCGTCCGCGACTTCGTGGCCGCCGCCTTCACCCACGCCGGCATCGAGGACTGGGAGCGGCACGTCACCCAGGACCCGCGCTTCTTCCGCCCGGCCGAGGTCGACCTCCTGGTCGGCGACGCCACCAAGGCGCACGAGAAGCTGGGCTGGAAGCCCGAGGTCGACTTCGACCAGCTGGTCGCGATGATGGTCGACAACGACATCGAGGTGGAGTCCCGCAAGGCCGGCCTGGCCTGAGCCCGGGGGGCGTGACGCGCGCCGCGCCCCACCGGTTCCGGCTCATCCCGGAGCGGGGTCCGACTACCCTCTCCGAGGTGAGCACCGATCGGGCGGAGTCCCCTACGCAGCAGGCCAGGGCCCTCCCGGCGTTGCCCGAGTCCTTCCTGCCGGTCGAGCACGCGCTCTACCGGCCCCGGCACAGCGCGCGGCAACGCACGGCGCGCTACGCCGCGGTCCTGTACTTCTTCCTGCCCCTCGCGATGCTCGCGGTCGGCCTGCGCCCCGCCGAGTTCGAGAACCGCAAGCTGGCCGAGTTCCCGTCCATCACCGACGGCTGGGGCTTCTTCACCGGCCTGGAGAAGTGGGCGAGCGACCACCTGCCGCTGCGCGACCGGGCGGTCGCCGCCGCCGACGGCATCAGCCGCGGCCTGTTCGGCGAGGCGCCGCAGTTCGAGCGGCCCCAGGGCCCGGTGGGCCCGGTCCAGACGACCCCGCCGAAGGACCCGTCCCTCGACCGCCCGGACCCGACGGCGTTCGTGCAGGTGATCGAGGGCAAGGACGACTGGCTCTACCTGGGCACCGACATCCGCGTGGCGTGCGAGCCGACCGTGCCCACCGAGGAGATGTACGCCCGCCTCGGCCGGCTCAAGCAGGCGGTGGAGGCGTCCGGGCGGCGGTTCATCCTGGCCATCGCGCCGAACAAGAGCACGATGGTGCCCGAGTACCTGCCGTCCCGCTACTTCGGCAAGGACTGCGCCCCGGTGGGCCGCGACGCCTTCTGGAACACCGTCGTGTCGAAGACCGGCGCGCTGGACCTGCGCCCGGCGTTGAAGAAGGCCGCCGAGGAGAAGGGCGGCCCGGTCTACCCGAAGTACGACAGCCACTGGACCCACGACGGGAGCGTCGTGATGGCCAAGGCCGTCGCGGAGGCCATCGACCCGGGCGTCACCAGGACGTGGGAGGTCTCCCAGGTCGAGACCCACGAGCGCGACGGCGACCTGGCGGCGCTGATCGGGCGCAAGGCCTCCGACCGCGTCCCGGAGTACCGCCTGGAACCGGACGGCGAGCAGACCCGCAGCCTGGAGAACGGCGTCACCGACCGCGACCCCCGGCACTTCACGCAGGACCAGATCACCGGCGTGACCAAGGCCAAGGTCGCGTTCGTCGGCGACTCGTTCGGCTACTACTCGGTGCCCTACGTCGCCGCCGCGTTCACCGACCTGCGGCTGCAGCACGCGGACGGCGCCGTGAAGGACCCGGCCGCGATGGGCCGGATGCTCGCGGAGTCCGACATCATCGTGATCGAGGCCGCCGAGCGGAACCTGGTCGGCGGCATGTACCCGCTGCTGCGCCCGGAGGCCATCGACGCCATCGCGGCGGAGCTGGCCGCGCGGCCCAGGCGCTAACGGCGGTCGCGCTCCTCGCGCGCCCGTTCGGCGAGCAGCGACTGCACGGTCACGACCGCGTCGCCGTCGTTGCGACGCCGTCTTCGCGGCTCCGGCGCACCCGCGGACCCCGACCGCCGCTCGCCGGGCTCCCGGACGCCGCCGCTGAGCGGAGCGTCGGCCACCGCGTCGATGACCTGCGTCGGGTGCTCCACGGCCGGGGCGCGCCGGGGTGGCACGCGCCGCGGGGGCGGCGCCACGCGGCGGATCTCCGCCGTGCGCTCCGCCGGCACCTCGTCCGGGTCGAGCCGCCGCGGCGCGACCCGCTCGGCCCGGGAGCGCTCCGCCCCGGCGGAACCGGGTGCGGTCCACTCGGCGCGGTCGTGCTCGACCTCGGGCCACTCGGCGGGCTCGTGCTCGGGTTCGAGCCGCCCGGCCCCGTCCCGGCCGCCGCCCGCCTCGGCGCGCCCGTCCCGGTCGTGGTCCTCGGCGCGTTCGAGCCGGTCGTCCCCGGGTTCGACGGTCTCGGGTTCGACGGTCTCGGGTTCGACGGCCTCGCGCCCGCGCCGCCCGGCCCGGAGTTCGGCCAGCCCCAGCTCGGCCTCGCGCACCACGTCCTCGGGGGTGAGCCGCTCGGGCTTGGGCTTCCCGGGGCGGGACAGCCGGCGGGCCAGCACGTGGCTCGGCCGTTCCACGAACCGGTAGCTCACCTCGACCACGGCGAACGTCGCCACCACCGAGACCGGGATCGCCAGCCACAGCGGCACGTGCGGACGCATCAGGTCCAGGGCGGCGAACGCCACGAGCCCGTGCAGCAGGTAGATCGAGTAGCTGCGCTCGGACAGCGCCACCCAGAACCGGCGCTCCTTCAGCTTCGGCTCGGCGAAGTAGCCCATCAGGAAGAACAGCACCGCGCACGCGAGCGCGAGGCTGTAGGACCGGTCGAGGCGGCCCATGCTCGTGGTGTCGGCGAACACGTACAGCAGCCACGCCAGGCCGGCGAACACGCCACCGAGCCACAGCGGGATCCGCTTCGCCGTCGTCGCCCACATGATCTGGCCGAGCAGCGGGATCGGCAGGTACGAGAAGTTCACCGCGAACAGGAACCACGACGCGCCGAAGTGCCGTGCGCTCATCAGCACCACGAAGATCAGCGTGATCTGCACGGCGATGCCCAGCCACACCCACCGCCGCAGCACCGGCAGCAGCAGCACCAGCACCGCGTAGAACATCAGCTCGACGATCAGCGTCCACGCGACGCCCACCAGGGCGATCTGCGGCACCATCACGTAGTTGATCACCAGCATGTTGGTGAAGACGACCCACCACGACAGCTGCGGCCGGTGGCCGGTCAGCGGCTCGATGCCCACGAGCATCGCGCCCGCCGTGAGCAGCACGACGAAGAACATCGGGATGTAGACCCGGACGACGCGGTTGACCGCGAACCGCCGCTGGCCCATCCGCAGCGCGATCGGCGTCACCACGAACCCGCTGACCAGGAAGAAGAACGGCACGCCGATCTGCCCGATGCCCTGCACCCCCATGTGCATGGCGTCGCTGCTCACCGAGTCGACGGCGTCGATCACCGGCGTGGGCCCGACCTCGCGCTTGGCGACCCACTGCTCGGCGATGTGGCTGTAGAAGACCAGGAGTGCCGCTACCGCGCGGCCGATGTCGATGAACGCGATGCGCGTCTTCTGCTCGGCGTCCAGCGGTCCGCCCCTCTCCAGTCGCCCCCGAGTGACTGTCCGCCCCGGAGCGTAACGGAACGGACTCGGACGGTCGGCCGAATCGGCACTACCCCGCTCGGTCGGCCGTCCGGCGCTCCCGGCGACGGCGCTCCCAGCGCCGGACCGCCCGGTCGGCGGGCATCTCCACGAACCGGTGCAGCAGTTCGGACAGCACAGCTACCCATACAACGCCCAGCACCACCACGAGGGTGCGGTTCAGGTGCGGCATCAGGAGGTCGAACACCGGGTACATGGCCATGAGGTGCACGAGGTAGATCGCGTAGGTCCGCTTGGCCCAGCCGCGCACGAACCCCGACCGCAGGAACGGCCCGCTCATCGACACCACCAGCACGGTCGCCAGCACGACCAGCAGCACGGTGCGCGGCACGGCGTCGCCCTGGAAGTACCAGGAGAGCTTGTCCAGCCACACGACGATCAGGAAGTGGACGGCGGCGATCGCGGTGCCCACCACGGGTGACACCCGGCGCGAGTGGACCAGCGAGACGAGCTGGCCGATGCACAGCAGCGGCAGGTACCCGATCAGCACGCCCACCCGGTACAGCCACACCCAGTTGAGCTGGCCGGCCACCAGCACGACCACGAGCACCAGCACGGCGGCGGCCAGCGGCGGGATCCACGGCTTGCGCCGCAGCACCGGGATGGTGGCCGCGACGTAGGCGTAGAACCCGATCTGCACCAGCAGCGTCCACGTGACGCCCACCAGGCCGATCTGGGGGCGCTGGAAGAAGTTGCCGAGCACCAGGCCGCGCAGCAGGTCGCCGACGCCGAGCGCGGGGTCGTTCGCGCCGGACACGCGGAAGCCCATGTTGATCAGCACCCACGCCATGACCGTCGCCACCCACAGCAGGGGCAGCAGCCGGACCACGCGGCGGCGCAGGAACTCGGTGGGCGACTCGCGCGCGGCGACGTGGGTCACCACGACCCCGCTGACCACCAGGAAGGTCGCGACGCCGAGGAACGCGACGCCCCGGTTGACGTGCAACGCCGCCACCACGGTCTCGTCCACCCACACCGCGGGCTTGAACCCCTGCCCGTGGATGGCGAACCAGGCGAACAGGTGGGTCAGCACGACCGCGCACGAGGCGAACACGCGCAGCAGGTCCAGGCCGTGCAGGTAGTCGCCCTTGGCGCGGTCGGGCGCGGTGGTGGCCGGCCGCTGCTCGGTCGCGGTCACGCCGACCACCTCGTCGTGCGGTGCAGCGCCTCGCCGGCCAGCACCGTGGCGGCCAGCGCGACCGGCAGCGCGAGCGGGAACGGCAGCGCGTCCAGGAGGGTGAGCACCGGGTAGCCGACCACCGGCACCGCCAGGAACAGCGGCCACGCGCGTTCCGTCGACCACCACAGCAGCCGGGAGCGCGCGACCGTCTCGCCGCGCGGCACGGCGATCATGAACAGCAGCAGCGCCGTCGTGGCGCCCAGCGGGTGCCAGTACCCCTTCAGCTCGGGGAACAGCGTGTCGACCGGCACCAGCAACGCCAGGAACAGCAAGCCCAGCCCCACTCCCCACGCCGCGGGCAGCCGGCCCGCCCGGTGCAGCCACGACAGCTGGCCGAGCGCGAGCACCGGCACCAGCGCGGCAGCCTTCCCGACCAGCCGCGCCGGGCCCGACCCGTCGTCGCCGGCGAGCCACCCGGCGGCCAACGTGACCAGGAACGCGATCTCCACCAGCACGAACACGGCCAGGCCCGGCGACCGGCGGGTCAACGGCCGCAGCGCGAACGCCAGCGCCGTGAAGAGCACGAGGGCGCCGACCGGGGCGGTCACCGCCGCGTCGGTCAGCGGAGGCAGACCCACGACCCGCAGCACCGCGCCCGCCACGACCGCCACCAGCAGGGGCGGCCCGCCGGCCCGCAGCACCCGGGCGAGCCGCCCGAACAGGACGGGGCCGGACCCGACCGGGCCGGAAAGGACAGGGCCGGAAAGGACAGGGCCGGTCAGGGCGTACCCGGCCACCAGGAGCAGCAGGGCCGTGCCCAGGAACCCGAAGTCCTCGCTCATGCCGGTCGGCTTGTTCACCCAGAGGCGCACCTGCACCACGACGTCCGGGGTGGAGCCGTGCCGGGAAGGCCACAGCGCCACCAGCCAGCTGTAGGCGACGAGGAGCACGCCCGCCGACGCGGCGACGCCGAGACCCGGCGAGACCACGGGCGCGGTGCGGTGCGCGACCTGCTCAGCCATCGGCGGGCAGCACCTTCGTCTGGAGGGACAGCAACGCGCCGAACCGGGTGAGCGCGGCGAACGACTTGGCCTCGAACTGGACCCGCACGACCATGTCGTCGTGCACGTAGTGCGCGCGGGCCAGCGGCTGGGCCGGCGCCTCGGCCCGCGGGTCCTCGACCGTCGCCACCACCCGCGCCACGTCGCCCACCGGCACCGCGCGGGGCAGCCCGAATTCGAGCTGGTAGCGGTCCAGCAGGTCGGCGGTGCGGATCGCGGCGGCCCGGTCGCCCGTGCGGACCACGGCGACGATCACCCGGCCGTCCGGGAGCCCGGAGGTGATGGAGACGCGCGCGGCACCCGCCTTGGCCACCCGGAACGCGGCCACCTCCGCCGGGTTCAGCGTGTTCAGCGCGACCAGGTCCGGGAAGGTCCGGACGTGGTCGTAGGGCTCGGTGGCCGCGCCGAAGTCGGCGAGCGCCAACGACATCGGGTCCACCGCGAGCCGGCCCGCCTCACCGGTCGGCAGCGGGCTCAACGCGCTCGCGGGAACCGGCCGGGGCCACAGCGCCCAGGCGCCCGCGGCGAGCCCGGCGAGCAGGGCGACGACGGCGAGCGACGTCGCCCGCGAACCGCGTTCCCCCGCCACTCGACCACCCCCTCACCCGTCCGCCCGGCGCCGGTCGGCGGGCACCGCCGGGATTGTCGCAGCCCCGACGGCGCCCGTTACGCGTTCGCGCAGATCAGAGTGGGCGAAGCCACAGTGTGACGAACTGGGTCTCCGCCTCGTTCGCCAGCCTGATCAGATCCTCGTCGGCGTGCTCCCCGGACACCGGGCCGCCCTGGAGCACCGGGGCCGGGGCGTAGCCCAGCTTGCGGTAGCCCAGCAGGACCTCGGCCGGGTCGTCGCCCAGTTCCGCGATCGCGTCCGGGGCGAACTCGCAGACCACGTGCGGCCGGTCGCGGTCCAGGACGGCGGTCAGGCCGGCCAGGGCGCGGTGGTCCCGGCCCTGGAGGTCCACCTTCACCAGGGAGACCCGGCGGTCCCGCAGTTCCTCGCGGCCGTCCAGGCGCACCGCCGGGACGACCACGCCGCCCGCCGTGCCGTCGGACAGGTCGTGGGCGCGGTGGTCGCCGCTGTTGTCGCCCTCCGGGACCAGGCGGATCTCGGTGTCGGTGTCCCACGCCGCGATCGGCAGGACGGTCACCAGGTCCGCCGCGGCCGGCGGGAGGTTCGCGGCCACGTTGCGGCGCAGGTAGTCGGCGTTCACCGGGTTGGCCTCGACCGCGACCACGGACGCGACGCCCGTGGAGCGCTGGAGCAGGCGCAGCGAGTGGTAGCCGACGTGCGCGCCGACGTCGAGGAACGTGCCGTTGCCGACGAGTTCGGCCATCAGGTCGGCCTCGTCCCGCTCCCAACTCCGGTAGTAGGCGAGCCACGGCAGCATCACGCGGTCCACGGGCAGCAGCAGGGCGCCGGCGTCGCACACCACGACGTCCGCGCCCGCGGGCACCGGGGCGTGCTTGAGCCGCGCCGCGTCGCGCACGGCGGACAGTTCGCGCGTGAGGTCGGCGATCCGCTGGTCGCGCGAGTCCTGGCCCCGGTCGCGCTCGGCGAACATGTCGTAGACCTTGCGCTCGCCCTCGTCCAGGCGCGCGGACAGCCGGTCCAGGCTGTCGTCCAGCTTCCGCGCCGCTTCCGCCGCGGACCCCAGGTCGTCGACCTTGCCCTCGACCGCCGCCAGACGCGTGCGCACGCCCTTGTCGGCGAAGCGGGCCGCTTCCTGCGCGGTTTCCAGGGCGGACAGGCGGGCGACCACGTCGCTCAGCGTGCCCTCCACGCCGTCCACGATCGCGCCCATCACCCGGCGCTGGTGCACGTCGTAGTGGTCGATCGCGCGCAGCACCGCCTTGCGCAGCGCGGGCGCGAGGGGCGTGCGGGACGCCGTGCCCGCGTCGGCGCGCCACAGCAGCGCCTGGCGCGAGTCGTGCAGCGGGCGCAGCGGGTTGTGCACGCCGGCGGACGGCGCCACGCCCGCGCGGGCCGTGGTGCGCTTGTCGTAGGCGAGCTTGAGCTGCTCGCGCATCCACTCGGCGCAGTTGGCCATCGAGCGGGTGCGCAGGATGTGCTCGCGGGCCGCCCGGCCGCGCCGGTCCGCCTCGGCCGGGTCGTCGGCGACCTCGCGCATCGCGCGCGCCGCCGCGTCCAGGTCGGGGTCGGCCCACAGCGAGTCGGCTTCGTAGGGCTCGTTGCCCTTGCCGACCGGGACCAGCTTGTAGGGGATCGGCCAGCCGGTCTTCGCGTCCACGAACTCGGCGGTGCTGGAGTAGTCGGTGGAGATCACCGGCATGGCGCGGGCCATCGCCTCGGCCACGGTAAGGCCGAAGCCCTCGCTGCGGTGCAGCGACACGTAGGCCGTGCTCGACGCGTACAGGTCGTTGAGCTCCTGCACGGTCAGGTACTTCTCGACCAGCTCGACCCGCGGGTCCTCCATCGCGCGCACCCGCAGCCGCTCGGCCACGTCCGGGCGCTTGTTCCCGTTGATCGCCTTGATCACCAGGCGCACGTCGTCCCGGCCGGGGAACGCCCGCTGGAACGCTTCCAAGACGCCCCAGGGGTTCTTGCGCTCGCCGATGCTGAGGAAGTCGAACGCGAACAGGAACCGGACCGGGTCGCCGGGGCGGCGCGCCGGGCGGCTCACCTCGCCCGGGTCGCGCACCGGCATCGGGATCGCCTTCACCGGCTTGTCGGTGTGCTTGGCGATCGCCTCGCGGCAGAACTCGCTGATCGTCCACACCTCGTCCACGAGGTGGAACGCCGAGTGCATCCAGCCCGGGAACTGCTCCAGCTCCCACGCCCACAGGCCGATCCGGTACCGGTGGTGGCCGACGTGCGGCCGGTTCTCCAGCACGGCCTGCGTCTGGTCGGCGTTCACGCACAGCAGCGTGATCGGGTAGTGCGGGTCGCCGGTGGTGCCCGGCTCCGGCATGCCGGTGCGGCTGGACACCAGCCGGTCCTCGACCACCGAGCTGATCGGCACCCCGGCGCGGGCGATCGCGTCGTGCGCGATGCGGCCCAGCTCGCCGACGCCCAGCTCCGCGGTCAGGTAGCCGACGACGTTGACGCCGAACTCGTCACCCGGCTCGGCCGGTTCGACCGGCTCGCGCGGCAGCGCCCAGTCCGGCAGCGACTCCTCGGTGACGCCCGAGGTCTGGCACCACGCCCGGAACGGCTTGGCGTCCCGGCCGTGCGGGCGCGGGAACGCGGTCCGCAGGTCCGGGCGGCCCTCCCACACGGCGGCGGTGAGGCGGTTGAGCACGGTGCCCGCGGGGGCGTCGTCGGGCGGTCCGGCGAGCCACTCGCGCAGCGCCCTGCCGCCGTCGGGACCGAAGGCGTGCGGCGGCGACGGGTCGCCCTTGCGCTCGGCCTTCACCCACGCGTCGCGGAACAGCGTCCGCACGGTCGCGGTGACGCGCGTGCCGTCGGCCATCTTCGCGAAGCCGTACGGGATCGACTCCAGGGACTCCGCGTAGCCGTTGTCCTGCAACAATTCCCGGTACGAGTCGCACAGCCGCTTGACCACCGGGTGCTCGGACAGCACCACGCGCGGCTTGGCCGGCGTGTGCACCGACAGCAGCCACGGGCGTTCCGGCCGGTAGCCCGAGAAGTGGAAGAACCGCAACGGTTTCCCGTCGGCGGTGAGCGCGCCGTCGGCGTCCCGCTCGACCGGGCGCTCGTGCACGTTCCAGTAGGCGACGTTGAAACCGGGGTCGCGCAGCACGTGGTTGTCGAACAGCGCGGGCACCTGGTCCACCCACCGCTGGTCGGTGAACAGCTGCTTCTCCGGCGCCACCACGGCGTCGTGCCGCAGCCGCTCGGCCCAGAAGTCCAGGAACGGCTCGGAACCCGGGCCGGTCGCGACGAAACCCAGGTTGAAGATGCCCGAGCCCATGATCACGGCTTCGCTCGGGTCCTTGCCGTCGCGCGGCAGCGGGCGCAGGTGGTGCGGCGTGAGCACGATGCCGTGCTCGGACGCCAGCTCGGCCAACTCGGGCATCGGGGCGAACACCACGATGTCCGGGTCGAGGTAGATCACCACGTCGGAGGTCTTGCGCTGCTCGCGCAGCAGGTACGGCTTCACGGCCGTGGCCAGCTCGGTGACGTTGTAGGAGGTCGCCATCCGGAGGTAGTCCTCCGGGTCGATCCCGAACGCCTCCGGGCCGACCGTCCGCAACCGGCCCTGCGTCGTGCCGGAGTCGCGCGGCGCGTCGATGACCGCGATGACGAAGTCGTGGTCCTCGTGGTGCTTCAGGTACGACGCGGCGAGGACACGGGCGGCGGGCAGGTAGTTGCGCGCGACCACGGTGCACGTGGTCACGGTGGGGCGGTCAGCCATCGGCCTTGAGCACCTTCAGCTGCGCGTCGAGAACCTCGGTGAAGCCCTTCTGGGCGGCGGCCAGGGTCGGGGCCGAGACGTCCACGCGGACGATCATGCCCTCGCTGCCGTAGTGACCGCGCACGCGGGCGTTCTGGCCGTTGACGGCGTCGATCTGGCCCACCAGGACGGTGGCCGGCGCTTCCTTGTAGGCGGTCATGCTGTTGCCGAGCTGGATCTCGTGCAGCGCGGTGGCGGCGGCGTTGGCCGCGGTCGCGTCGGAGGCCTCGACGATCAGGATGACGCCCTGGCCGCCGCCGTCGAGCGTGAACTGGACGAGCTTGGCCTTGCCCGCGCCGGCGGTCGTGTAGGCCTGCGTCTCCGAGTCCAGCAGGTACTTGAGGCCGGGGACGGCGGAGAACGCGGTGACGTTCTTGTTCTGGTTCACCTTGCCGGCGAACTTGCCGATGGGCATCGGGTCCGGCGGCGCGCTGGGCGTGGTGCTGGTCGGCGTGGTGGCCTGCGCGGTGGTCTGGTCGCCGCCGCCCGTGGGCGAGGAACCGCCGCGGCCCCAGATCATGTACGCGCCGAACGCGATGCCGGCGAGCAGCACCACGGCCACGACGATGCCGATGATCTTCTTCTTGCCGCCGCCGCCGTCCTCGTCGAAGACCTCGGGACCCTGGGCGATCCAGGACGGGTTCGGGTCGGAGTAGCCGCCGAAGCCGTCACCGGAGCCCCACGGCGTGCCGGCCTGGCCGCCCTGCCAGTTCTGCTGCTGCGGCTGCTGCTGGGGCTGGGGCTGGGGCATCCCGCCGGGCGGCGTGACGGGGCGCACGTACTGGGTGCGGTCGGCGTCCACCGGCGGGCGGGCGCCACCGGACACCACCTGCGTGGCGTCGGGGTTGGCCGGCTTGCCGCCCTGGACGACCTGGGTCGCGTCGGGGTTGGCCTGCGGCTGCTGCTGGGGCGGCGTCGCCTCCCACCGGAACGGCGGCGCGAACGGACCCTGGCCCTGCGGCTGACCCTGGGGTTGCGCCGGACCGCTGCCGCTGCTCGCGGAGGCCAGCAGCTCGTCCCGGCGACGGCGGTAGTCGTCGGCGCTGATCCGACCCTCCGCCAAGGTCCGGTCCAGTTCCGACAGCTCGTCTTGCCAAGACATCCCTGCTCCTCCAGTGTCAGCGCGCGAGCGCCATTGTGACGCATGGCCGTGGTGGGCCCACCGGGATCGGTCACTTGTGATCCGGTCGTTGCCGCTGTGCGGTTCGGTCACGTGGTATGGACCGGTGCGGGCGCACTCGGAGCATCGCCGGGACGCGGGCCGACGGTTACAGCGGCACTGCGGAACCGGTGCTGTGGGAGGCGTCCCCCCACGCCCCGCGCCGTCCGCAGGCTACCGGGGGCACGGGCGGGCGAGGTGCTGGGGCGGCTTCGGCGGCGATGCGGATCTCGTCGTCCGCGGGTTCGCCGACCAGCCGGTGTCGGGGTCGCCGTGGACGGTGCGTGGTGCTGCCGGCATCTGGTGCGGGGGCGGCGCCGGGGGATGACGCCGCCCCCGGGACGGTCACTTCTTGGTCAGGATCGTCGGGCCGACGATCCGCCGCGCGAGGCGGCGCAGGGTGCTCTTCTTCGACTGCGGCGGGGTGGGTTGCTGCTTGGCGGGGGGCGGGGTGGTGGTGACGGGGCTGATGCGGAGGGTCGGTGCGTCGTTGCCTGGCTGGGACTGGAGGGGATCCTGGCTGAACGTCACGCGGCGATCCTGCCAAACCACGCTGCGTGAGCCGCAGGGCGGATCAGCAGAAGATCAACCCGCACGGCTTCGTGGTCGTGGTGGTCGTGGTCCGCGACGTGGTCGGCGGTCTGGTCGTCGTCGGCGGCTTCGTCGTGGTGGTCGTCGGGGCCGCGGTGGTCGTGGTGGACGACTCGGTGGTGGTCGTCGTGGCCGACGTCGTCGTGGTCGTGCCGCTCGACGACGTCCGCGCGGTGGCGGCGGTGGTGGTCGCGGTGGTCCGGCCGGGCTGCGAGGCGCCGGTGACCACGACGATGTCCGCTCCGTCCGCGGGCAGGCCCGAGGGCGGCAGCGGGTCGTCGGTGGTGCCGTTCGCGAACAGGGCGGCCATCACGACGCCGATCAAGGCCCCGACGGCGAGTCGCGCCGGGCCACCCGCAGCGGTGAGCATTGACCTTGACTACCGGCCTCACTCAACCGGGTCAAATCGTTCGCGGGAGTTGGTACCGGGTCGGTACGCGTGGTAGCCGCCCGGTACCGGCGAACGCCTCAGGCCAGCTCGGCCGAAAGGGTGATCGTCGTGCCCGCGAGCGCCTGGCTCACCGGGCACTTCTTCTTGGCGTCCTCGGCCGCCGCGGCGAACTGCTCGCGGTCCAGGCCCGGCACCTCGCCGCGCACGGTCAGGTGGACGCCGGTGATGCCCTTGCCCGGCTGGAAGGTCACCTCGGCGGTCGTGTCGAGCCGCGTGGGCGGCGTGCCCGCCTGGTCCAGCGCGTGCGAGAACGCCATCGAGAAGCACGACGAGTGCGCTGCGGCGATCAGCTCCTCGGGGCTGGTCCGGCCGTCGGCGGCCTCCTCCGTGCGGGCCGGCCACGACACCGCGTACGAGCCGAGGCCCGACGACTCCAGCGCCACGGTGCCGTTGCCCTGGAGGAGGTTGCCCTCCCAGTGGGTGCTCGCCTTGCGGGTGGTGGGCATGGGGCGACTCCATCCGAAGCGGAAGCGGTGGACCAGGCCAACCTATCGGTGACCGGCCGAACCCGCGCGCCGTCGCGGAGGGAAAGGAAGAAGGCGGCCACCCGATGGGTGACCGCCTTCTTCAGCGAGCGGATGACGAGACTCGAACTCGCGACCCTCACCTTGGCAAGGTGATGCGCTACCAACTGCGCTACATCCGCCTGACACGAAGAACTATACAGGAGGCTCAAACCGCGTTTCGACCGGGGGGTCGGACGTCCTCCAACAGCCGGTCGACCTCGGACAACCGCTCCGCCGGCCACCGCCACTCCCACAGCGGCCGGACCCGGTCCACGACCTCGCCCGGCAGCCACGGCGCGACCAGGTGCCGCAGCTCCCACTCGTCGAACACGTGCTCGTAGAAGCTGACCACCGACGCGTTGGACAGGAACTGCTCCTGCTGGAAGCACCAGTGCGCGAACCCGTACACCCGGGTCAACGTGTCCCGGTCGTCGTCCCGGTGCGCCTCAAGAGCGAGCTGCCACAGCTCCGACAGGAACACGTGGCACGACCAGGACTCGCGCTCGATGACGGCGCCCAGCTCGGGGAGGAGGGCGGAAGCCCTTGCGCGCCAATCGACCACGCGGCAGGAGACTACTCGCCGCCGCCGCGCCCGGGGCGGGTTCCGCAGCCAGCTGACGCCTTCCCGTGACCGGGTCGTCACCGACCGCGATCCGGTGCCCGGCGGGTCGCGTTGCTCCGAACGGCCCACGCCGGTCGGCTGGTCTTCGGTATCGGGTCGCTATCGCTTCGGGGCGGTTCGATCCAGCTGTGGCATCTTGACCGGGTACGACTGCGGTGGGCGGGAGGTGCCGGGCGGGATGGCCGGAGATGCCGATTTCGACCGGGAACTGCTCGCCAGGGTCAGGGCGGGCGACGACGCGGCCTTCGGGGAGTTGTTCAGCCGGCACGCCGACGCCGTTCGTCGGTTCGCCCTCCGGCACGTCCGTGAACACGCCGAGGCCGACGACCTGACCGCCGAGGCGTTCTTCCGGGTGCTGCAGGCGATCCGCCGCGGCACCGGCCCGACCGACCACGTGCGGACCTACCTGCTGACCGTCGCGCGCCGGGTGGCGTGGGAGTGGAGCGGGCGCCGCCGGGACGTGCCGGTGGAGGACGAGGAGCTGTCCCGCCGGGTCGAGCCGTTCCCCGACGCGACCGCCGCGCGCGCCGAGCACACGCTGATCTCGCGCGCGTTCACCAGCCTGCCCGAGCGGTGGCGCAGCGTCCTGTGGCAGGTCGAGGTGGAGGGCGCGCGGCCGGCCGCGGTCGCCCCGAGCTTCGGCCTGAGCCCGAACGCGATGGCCGCGCTGGCCCGCCGGGCCCGGGAGGGGTTGCGCGCCGCCTACCTCCAGGCGCACCTGGCCGAGGACTCCGGGCCCCGCGCGTGCAGCTCGGTGCTGTCCAAGCTCGGCACGTACACCGCGGGCGGGGTGCAGGGCGCCGAGCAGCGCCGCATCCGCAAGCACCTCCAGACCTGCTCCTCCTGCAACGCCCTGCACGCCGAGCTGTCCGAGGTGTGCTCGTCGCTGCGGGCGCACGCGGCGTCGATCGCGGTGCCGGTCGCGGCGACCGCCCTGGCCGCGCCGGTCGTGCTGGGCAAGGCGGCGTGGCTCACCGGACGGGTGAAGCTGGTGCTGGCCGCCGCCGCGTCGGCCGCCGCCGTGGGCCTGTTCGGGGCGCTGGCGGGCGCGTTCACCGGCGGTTCCGGCCCGGCGCTGGTCGAGCCCGGCCCCAACGGCTTCGACGGCGAGAACGTCCTGGCCCTGTGCTCGACCGCCGCGACCGTGACGGGCGCGCCGACCAGCGCGCCGTCGCCGTCCGCGCCCCGGGTCCACCGGGTCGACCACACCCGGACGGTGACCCGCGTGGTGACCGAGACCGTCGCGCCGCCGCCGGCGGCCACCACGTCCGAGCAGGTCCTGGCCGCGCCGCTGCCGGCCGGGGCGCCCGCCACGTCCAGCGAGATCCGGATGTTCCAGGACCCGCCGAGCGAGCCGGCCACGACCACCACGACCACCGCCGAGCCGACGCGCACGGCGTTCGTCAGCACCACCTCGTCCACGCCGCCGGTGACACCCACCACGGTGACGCTGGTACCCACCTCGTCGAGCCTCAAGCCCACCTGACCACGAACCGCGACCACCCGGTTCACCCACTGGATGCAGGGTTTTGCCGGTAGCGTTGAGATCGTTCAGGCAGGCGCTGGCGAGGAGACGGTGATGACGCGGCTGGTGCGCGGTGCGGACGGCCGGATGTGGACGGTGCGCAGCCAGATCGAGTGGCGCAACCCGGCGAAGGACGCCGACTTCGAGCACGACGTCAGCGGCGGCCAGGGGCCGGGCGTGCTCATGCTCGCGATCGTCATCGTCATGGCCGTGGTCCTGGTCGCGTGGACGCCGGAGCAGGTCGTCGTCCCCGGCTGGCTGGTCTTCGCGCTGGTGCTGCTGTTCCTGTTCTTCCCGGCCCGCTGGGCGGTGCGCCGGCCGTGGCTGGTGGCGGCGGAGTCGAAGAAGACCGACGAGCTGCCGCCGGAGCGCTGGGTGGGCACCGTGCGCGGCTACCTGACCGTGCGCAACGAGATGGCGAACGTGGCGCGCAAGATCGAGATGTACTCGCTGCCCGACCTGGACGGCCCGCTGCAACCGGTCGACTGATCGCCGATCCCGGGTGACACTGGTCGGGTGCCGGAACTACCCGAGGTCGAGGCGTTGGCCGAGCACCTGCGCGAGCACGCCGTGGGGCGCGTCGTCCACCGCCTGGACGTGGCGTCGTTGCAGGTCCTGAAGACGTTCAGCCCGCCGTGGACTCAGTTGCAGGGCCGCACCGTGACCGGCGCGGGCCGGCACGGCAAGCACCTGGACCTGGACTGCGACGGCCTGCACCTGGTCGTCCACCTGGCCCGCGCGGGCTGGCTGCGCTGGTCGGACACCCTGTCGGCGGCGCCGCCGAAGCCGGGCAGGGGGCCGTTGGCGCTGCGCGTCCACCTGGGTCCGCCGGGCGAGGGCCCGGGGTTCGACCTGACCGAGGCGGGCACCAAGAAGGGCCTGGCGGCGTGGATCGTGACCGACCCGACGGACGTGCCCGGCGTGGCGCGGCTCGGGCCGGACGCGCTGTCGGTGTCCCGTGAACGGCTGGAGGAGCTGTTCAAGGGCCGCACCGAGCGCCTGAAGACCGCGTTGACCGACCAGACGCTCATGGCCGGCATCGGCAACGCCTACTCCGACGAGATCATGCACACGGCGAAGCTGTCGCCCTACGCGACGGCGGGCAAGCTGAACGCCGAGTCCCTCGACCGCCTGCACGTCGCGATGGTGGACGTGCTCACCGACGCCGTGGCCCGCTCGGTCGGCCAGTCGGCGGCCCGGCTCAAGGGCGAGAAGCGCTCGGGCCTGCGGGTGCACGCGCGGACCGGCCTGCCGTGCCCGGTGTGCGGCGACACGGTCCGCGAGGTCTCCTTCGCCGACCGCGCGTTCCAGTACTGCCCGACCTGCCAGACCGGCGGCAAACCCCTCGCCGACCGAAGGCTGTCCCGCCTGCTCAAGTGACGACCAGGACCTCCAGGCGGCGGGGGCCGTGGACGCCCTCGACGCGGTCCAGCTCGATGTCGCTGGTCGCGGACGGGCCGCTGATGAAGGTCAGCGGACGGACCGGGTCCAGGCGTTCCAGCGCTTCCGGGACCGTGCCGGCGATCTGGGCCGACCGGACCACGCACACGTGGTGGTCCGGGAGCAGGGTCAGCGCGCGTCGGCCCTGGCCCGGGCCGCCGTCCAGGACGATGGTGCCGGTCTGCGCGATGGCCACCGCGCACCCCGTCAGCACGCCGTCCGCCGCGTCCAACTCCTCCACGGTGAGCGGGTCGCGCAGGACCGTCATGCCCGGCACGTCCCACGGCAGGCCCTCGGGCACGACGATCCGCTTGCCCGCCAACAGCTCCGCCAGCAGCGGCAGCACTTCCCGCTCGGTCACGACGTGCACTGTCGCGCGGTAGTGCGCGATGCGTTCCGCGAGCAGTTCCACGGACGCCGCACCGGTGCGGGCGTAATCACGGACCACCGGTGGCGTGGCGGGCTTGTCGCGCAACGCGGCCCGCACCCGACCCAGGATCTCCGCACGGCTACCGGCCACGGTTCTTCCTCCACCACTCGCGGAACGGCTCACGGGCCGGCACCGGGGCGTCCCGCGACGACGTCCACGCCGCACCCGGCCCCGGCAGCCACGAGACCCGGCCGTCGCGGGCGAACAACCCCGCCAGCGAGCCGAGCTTCTGCGCCTTCTCGTACCGGGACGCCGACGCGAACACCCACGCGGCGGCGGCCATCGCCACCGACTCCGCGCTGCGCCCCTTCGCCTCGACGGCCTCCGCCCGCAGGTGCGTCAGCACGGACGGGATGTCGATGCGCACCGGGCACACCTCGAAGCACGCGCCGCACAACGACGACGCGAACGGCAGCGACGCGGCCTGCTCGTCGTGCGGGTCGTCGACCAGTTGCGGCGTCAGGATCGCGCCGATCGGGCCGGGGTAGACCGAGCCGTACGACCGGCCGCCGGTGCGCTCGTAGACCGGGCACACGTTCAGGCACGCCGAGCACCGGATGCACCGCAGCGCCTGCCGCCCGACCGGGTCGGCGAGGGTCGCGGTGCGGCCGTTGTCCAGCAGCACCAGGTGGAACTCCTGCGGCCCGTCGCCGGGCGTCACGCCGGTCCACACCGAGGTGTACGGGTTCATCCGCTCCGCCGTGGAGGAGCGGGGCAGCAACTGGAGGAAGACCTCCAGGTCCTGCCACGTCGGCACGACCTTCTCCAGGCCCATCACGGTGATCAGCCGGCGCGGCAGCGTCAGGCACATCCGGCCGTTGCCCTCGGACTCCAGCACCACCACCGAACCCGTGTCGGCGACGGCGAAGTTGGCCCCGGAGATCGCCACCTCGCAGGACAGGAACTTGCGGCGCAGGTGGGCGCGGGCGGCCTCGGCGAGCACGCGCGGGTCGTCGGAGGACGGGTCGAGCCCGGCGGCGCGGAAGATCTCCCTGATCTCGCTGCGGTTGCGGTGGATCGCCGGCACCAGGATGTGCGACGGGCGGTCGTCGCCGAGCTGCACGATCAGCTCCGCCAGGTCGGTCTCCACGGCGCTGATCCCGGCTTCGGCCAACGCCTCGTTGAGCCCGATCTCCTGCGTGGCCATGGACTTCACCTTGACCACCTCGCGCGCGTCGCCGACCAGGTCGCGCACGATCGCGTTGGCCTCGGCGGCGTCCCGCGCCCAGTGCACGACCCCGCCGCGCGCGGTGACCGACGCCTCCAGCCGCTCCAGGTGGCGGTCGAGGTGGTGCAGCACGTCGTCCTTGATCGCCTCGCCGGCGCGGCGCAACTGCTCCCAGTCGGGCAGTTCGCCGACGGCGTCCAGCCGCCGGGCGCGGATGGTCGTGGTGGCGTTGCGGAGGTTGCGCCGCAGCTGGGTGTCGGCCAGGGCGGTGCGGGCCGCCTCCGGGAACGTCGGGCTGCCCAGCCAGGTCACCGGGTTGCGGGTGCCCAAGGCTCCTCCTCCGTGCTCGCGAGGATCTCCGCCAGGTGGACCGGGCGGACGCCGGTGCGCAGCCGGGACAGGCCGCCGCCGATGTGCATGAGACACGAGTTGTCACCGGCTGTCAGCACTTCCGCGCCGGTGTCGAGCACGCAACGCATCTTGTCGGCGAGCATGGCCGTGGACGTGTCGGCGTTCTTCAGCGCGAACGTGCCGCCGAAACCGCAGCACGACTCGGCCTGCGGCAGCTCCACGAGTTCGAGACCCCGAACCTCCCGCAGCAGCGCGAGCGGCTTGGCGCCCACACCCAGCATGCGCAGAGAGTGACACGTCGGATGGTAGGTCACCCGATGGGGGAAGTATGCACCCACATCGGTCACACCCAGCACGTCAACCAGGAACTCGGACAGTTCATAGGTGGGCGGCGGGGTCGCCCCCAGGTCCGGCTGGACGTGCCGCACCATGCCCGCGCACGACCCCGAGGGCACCACCACCGCGTCGTGCCCGGAGAACACCGAGGCGAAGCGAACCGCGAGGTCAGCGGCGTGCGCGCGGTAACCGGTGTTGAAGTGCAGCTGACCGCAGCACGTCTGGTCGAGCGGGAAGTCGACGGTGCACCCGAGGCGTTCGAGCAGCCGCACGGTCGCGCGGGCCGTGGCCGGGTACAGCGTGTCCGTCAGGCAGGTGGCGAACAGGGCGACCTTGTGCACGCTGCCCACTGTGACCCGATATTCATCGGATGTCTACCCGATCCGGTGGACGCCCCCTTGCCGAGAGGGCACAACACGGAACAGCATGGACGCCGTGCGTGACCTCCTGACCGAGCGCGCGGTCCTCGGTGTCATCGCGACCCTGGCCGTCCTGGGCCTCTTCGTGATGCTGTGCCGCGCCCGCAGGGTGAGCACCTCCGTCGAAGACGCCGTGATGGACATGCTGCACCGCATGTCCAAGGCGTCCGCCGACCTGCGCGAGGGTCTGACGCAGGAAGCCGCCGACAAGGCCACCCCGCACCTGCGCGAGATGCTGCGGTGCGTGGCGGTGGGCATCACCGACCACGAGGGCACCCTGCTGTCCTGGGACGGCGGCGCCAACGACCACTACGAGTTCCTGCGGCCCTTCATCGAGCGCGCGATCGGCGAAGTGCGCAAGGAGCACGTCGAGCACCGCAAGCTGGACTGCGAACTGCCTGGTCCGTGCACCCTTCACTCGGCCGTGGTCGTTCCCCTGATCGTGGAGAACGACGTGGCGGGCACACTGATCGTCGTCAGCGGTGTGGCGAACAAGCGCCAGATCCGGATGGCCGAGGAGACAGCGCGTTTCGTGTCCACGCAACTGGAGTTGGAAGTCCTGCAGAAGTCCCGCCAGGCCCTGGCGCAGGCCGAGGTCAAGGCGCTGCGGGCGCAGATCTCGCCGCACTTCGTCTACAACGCCCTGAACACCATCTCGTCGTTGATCCGCACCGACCCGGCGCACGCGCGGGAGCTGCTGCAGGAGTTCGCCGAGTTCACCCGCTACTCGTTCCGCACGGACGGCTTCTTCACCACCCTGGCCGACGAGCTGACCAACATCCACCGCTACATGACCATCGAGCAGGCGCGGTACGGCCCCCGGCTGAACGTGCGGCTGAAGATCGCCCCCGAGGTCCTCCAGGTCGTGATGCCCTTCCTGGTGCTGCAACCCCTGGTGGAGAACGCCGTGCGGCACGGCCTGGCGAAGAAGCCGGGCGGCGGGCTGCTGACGATCATCGCCGAGGACAACGGCGCGGAAGCGCTGATCTCGGTCGAGGACGACGGCGTCGGCATGGACCCGGACCGGCTGTTCGAGGACCTCAAGGACGCCCACCAGACCGGCGCGCACGTGGGCCTGGGCAACATCAACCACCGGATGCGGGCCGTCTTCGGCGACGCCTACGCCCTGGTCGTGGAGACCGCCCCGGACGCCGGCATGAAGATCATCCTCAAGGTCCCCAAGTACTCGCCGGGCGTCCGGACCAACCTGCCCCTGGTCCCGCCCAGGCTGGACGAGACCGCCGAGCAACCCGTCGTCCGGGCCTGACCGGCCCCCGGCCGGCGGACCGGGCTCAAGCGGCGGCCAGGGGTCAGGCGGCGGACCGGGCTCAGGCGGCGGCCAGGGACAGCGAGGCGAAGACCATCACGGCGACGACCGACCAGATGATCCACATCCAGTAGATGTGCATGGGTGTCGGGCCGTCGGCGTTGCGCCTGCCGCGCTCGTCCCACCACTCGACGTACCGCTCCAGCCACCGGATCGGGTTGAACGTCACCGACCGATGTTAGCTCCACCACCCCGGGTCGGGGGCACACGTAAGGTCGGGGGCATGAGCGTGACGGACAAGATCGCTGCCCGCCTGCCGAAGATCGTCACCGACCGGGCCGACCGCGCTCCCGTGGTGGCCGCGGTGCGCCTGCACGGCGTCATCACGCCGACGCCGACGCCGATGGCGCGCAACACGATCAACATCCAGAACGTCGAGAGCGCCCTCACCCGGGCCTTCGACCACGACCGGCTGGTCGCGGTCGCGCTGCTGGTCAACTCGCCCGGCGGCGCGCCCACGCAGTCCGCGCTGGTCGCCGAGCGCATCCGGGAGCTGGCCGCGAAGAAGCGCGTCCCGGTGCTGGCGTTCTGCGAGGACGTCGCCGCCTCCGGCGGGTACTGGCTGGCGTGCGCGGCCGACGAGATCTACGCGCACGGGACGTCCCTGGTCGGCTCGATCGGCGTGGTGAGCGCCGGGTTCGGCCTCAACGGCCTGCTGGAGCGCCACGGCGTCGAGCGGCGCGTCTACACCGCCGGCGAGCACAAGGTGCGGCTCGACCCGTTCAAGCCGGAGAAGCCCGAGGACGTCGAGTGGCTGCGCGGGCTGCACACCGACCTGCACGACCAGTTCGTCGAGTGGGTCAAGGAGCGCCGCGGCGGCAAGCTGAGCGCGGACGCCGACCTGTTCTCCGGCGAGGTGTGGACCGGCGCGAAGGCCGCCGACCTGGGGCTCGTGGACGGTGTCGGCACCCTCCGGAGCGTCGTCGCGAAGCGCTACCCGGACGCCGACGTGTCCATCGCCGAGCCCCGCCGACCCCTCCTCGCCCGCCTCGGACTCGCCGGCAGCGCCACCCGATCGGGGGACTTCCTGCTGGAGGGCCTGGCGGCGCTGGAGGAGCGGGCGCGCTGGTCGCGATTCGGCTTGTGAACGTTCACCGAGGTCATCAGGGGGTCGTGTCGCGCGACCCCGCGTAGACACGACCCCGCGCGACTGGGCAAGATGCGCGGCACAGTGAGTACCCAGGACAACGCCGGCCTCCTCGTTCTGGCGGTGGACGACGAGGCGCCCGGTCTGAGCGAGATCAAGTACCTGCTTGAGAGCAGCCCGCACATCCGCCGCGTGCTCACCGCCTTCGACGCGGCCGAGGCCCTGCGCATCCTCCGGGGTGACTACGACGTCGAGGTGATGGACCGCACCCGCGCGGGCCGCCCACCGGTCGACGCGGTGTTCGCCGACATCAACATGCCGGGGTTGTCGGGCACCGACCTCGCCCGGGTGCTGGGCGCGTTCCGCGCGCCGCCCGCGCTGGTCTTCGTGACCGGCGTGGAGCACTCGGAGGCCGTGGTGGCCTTCGAGGTCGGCGCGCTGGACTTCGTCACCAAGCCGATCAACGAGGACCGCATCAACAAGGCGATCTCGCGCGTCGTGGACCGCGTGTCGGCGACCCCGGCCGCCCAACCGGAACCCGCGCCGCAGGAACCCGCCGACGAAGAGGTCATCCCGGTCGAGCTGGGTGGCACCATCAAGCTCGTGCCCCGAGCCACCGTCCGGTACGTCGAAGCGCAGGGCGACTACGCGCGCCTGCACACCAACGACGGCCAGAGCCACCTCGTGCGCATCCCGCTGGCCCAGTTGGAGGAACGCTGGGAGAACGCGGGGTTCGTCCGCATCCACCGGTCGTTCCTGGTGGCGCTGCCGCTGGTGACCGAGCTGCGGATGACGTCCAACGGCTACGCGGTGGTGATCGGCTCGGGCGAGTCCGCGAAGGAGCTGCCGGTCAGCCGGCGGCACACCCGTGAGCTGAAGGAGCGGATCGTGCGACCCCCCAAGAGCAGCTGGGGATGAGCAGGCACTCCGGGCCGCCGGGCCAGCCGGACCAACCGCAGCCGGGGGAGCGGGACGCCTGGTTGGCGGTGTCGGCGCGCAAGAACCGCCGCCGGCGGGTCGTGCTGGCCGATCCGCGCGGTCGCGGCCGGGTGCTGCGCACGATCATCGAGCTGGAGGAGCAGACCAGCGTCGGGGAGAAGCTGATCCGCGACCTGATCAAGCAGCAGCTCAAGACCGCGTTCCTGCTCGGCGGCGGCACGTTGCTGCTGCTGGCGTCGCTGCCGGTGCTGTTCTACCTCCTGCCCGCCATCGCCGAGGTCGAGCTGCTGGGCGTGCGGCTGCCGTGGGTGCTGCTGGGCCTGCTGCCGTTCCCGCTGCTCTACGCGGTCGGCTACGCGTACCGAAGACTGGCCGAGAGCCACGAACACGACTTCGTCAGCTCGGTGGACCGGTGACCGGGAACCTGTGGAGCCTCGGGCTGGTGGGCGTCGTCGCGGCGCTGACCTTCCTGCTGGGCTACGTGGGTTCCCGACGCGCCAACACGACACCGGACTTCCTGGTGGCCCGCCGCGCCATCCCGGCCACCCGCAACGCCGCCGCGATCTCCGGCGAGTACCTGTCCGCCGCGTCGTTCCTGGGTGTCGCCGGGCTGGTGCTCAAGGACGGCATCGACGCCCTGTGGTACCCGATCGGCTTCACGGCGGGCTACCTGGCGATGATGTTGTTCGTCGCCGCGCCGCTGCGCCGGTCGGGCGCGTACACGCTGCCGGACTTCGCCGAGGCGCGGCTCGGGTCGGCGAACCTGCGGCGCTTCTGCACGTTCTTCGTGATCTGCATCGGCGTGCTGTACCTGGTGCCGCAGTTGCAGTCCGCCGGGCTGACGCTGAACACGATCACCGGCCTGCCGACGTGGCTGGGCGCGGTGGCGGTGACCGTGATCGTCGCGGTGAACGTCCTCGGCGGCGGGATGCGCGCGATCACGCTGGTGCAGGCCTTCCAGTACTGGGGCAAGCTGTTCGCCATCGCCGCGCCCACGTTCGTGCTGTTCACCGTGTTCCTGGCGGCGCCGGGCAACGGGGCGCAGGGCGTGGACGAGGGCGGGGTGCTGCGGTTCCACGAGTCGGTCGAGGTGACCACCGCCGAGCCGGTGCGGGTCCGGGTCGTGGAGCCGATGGAGCTGACGGCGCGCGGCACGGTCAACGGCGCGCCCGCCGACGGCCGCGCGTACTGGGACGTCGGCACCTACACCATCGGCAAGAACACCGAGCTGCGCTTCGAGCAGGGCTCGCCGGTCCCGGTCGTGGAGGGCGCGCCGACCGGCAACGAGCAGTGGCTGCGCCCCCAGACCGGCGGCCTGGGCGAGCTGTTCGAGACGTACTCGCTGATCATCGCGACGTTCCTGGGCACCATGGGCCTGCCGCACGTCCTGGTCCGCTTCTACACCAACCCCGACGGCAAGGCCGCCCGTCGCACGGCGCTGCACGTGATGTACCTGCTGGGGCTGTTCTACCTGTTCCCCACGGTGCTGGGCGTGATCTCCCGCCAGTACCTGCCGGAGCTGCTGGTGACCGGCAAGACCGACGCGGCGGTGCTGCTGCTGCCCGGCACGATGCAGCCGAACCTGTTGGGGCAGGTGCTCGGCGCGATCGTGGCGGCGGGCGCGTTCGCGGCGTTCCTGTCCACCTCGTCGGGGCTCGTGGTGAGCGTCGCGGGGGTGGTGTCCACGGACATCCTGCCGGGCAAGGTGCGCGACTTCCGGTGGGCGACGGTGCTGACCGGCGCGGTGGCGATCGGCCTGGCCCTGCTGCTGCCGCACGGGGACGCGTCGCTGACGGTGGCGATGTCGTTCGCCCTGGCGGCGTCGACGTTCTGCCCGTTGCTGCTGCTGGGGATCTGGTGGCGCGGCCTGACGTGGGTGGGCGCGATGGCGGGCATGCTGGTCGGCGGCGGGCTGGTGCTGATCGCGCTGGCGGTGAACGTGGTGTGCAACCTGTCGGGCTGGACGACGCCGGCGCTGTCGTTGCAGCCGGCGCTGGTGACGGTGCCGGTGGCGTTCCTGACCATGGTGATGATCAGCAAGCTGACCGGTCGGCGGCGGCCGGACGACGTGAACCAGATCCTGCTGCGCCTGCACGCGCCGGACCCGTTGGGCTTCATGCGCGACCGCGACGTGCAGCGCTTCGGGACGGGCGAGGACTCCCGGGACGGCGCCCAGCCCCGCGGCTGAGGGCGGCGCCTCCCCGCCGGGCGCGGTGCGGCGGGGAGGCGGACGCCGGTCAGAAGCCGCCGTGCTCGCGGATCACGCGGCGGGCGGAGGCGAACAACATGCCGATGTTCACCGACTTGGGGCAGACGACGACGGCGACCACGTCGTCCTCCTCGTTGTTGCGGATGAACAGGTGGGTCAGGTTGGTGCTGTTGACCAGGATCTCCTGGAAGTAGTGCTCGGCGGTGCTGACGCCGCGGCGCTCCTTGAAGATGTCCTCGATCATGGTCACCGTGCGGCCCTGGAACAGGTCGAGGGTCGCGCCCGCGAGCAGGTCCAGCACCTCCGACGGGTGGCTGTCGGTGGTCTCGTAGGCCAGGAGCATGCCGGTGGCCATGTCCACCGCGCCGGAGGCGACGCAGGAGGGCACCTCCTGGCGCAGGCGCTTCACCACCGCCCCGACGTGGTCGGACAGGTGCCGCTGGCCTTTCGCCATCGCGTTCACTTCGGTGTTCTCCCGGGTCAGAGGGTGGACAGGATGGAGTCGATGCGTTCGATCACCGGCTGGGATTCGAGGTGCAGCCGGTGGACGTCGAGGCCTTCGTCGCCGAGCACGACCATCAGCGCCATCGGGCCCACGGCGTAGACGGCCATGTAGCCGCCGCTGCTGTGCACGACGGTCTGCCGGAACGTGCCCTGGCCGATCGCGGCGGTGGTGCGGCGGGCGAGGCCGAGGTCGGCGGCGGCGAGTGCGGAGACGCCCTCGGGGTCGAGCGTCGGAGCGGTGTCGGCCGCGATGAGCAGCCCGTCGATGGCCGCGACGAGGGTGTCGGTCACCCCGGACACCCGCTCCCGCAACGAGCAGAGCTCCGCGGTCAGCGCGTCGTAGTCCACTGATGGTCCTTTCTCAGGGGGTGGGCGGGTTCTTCCGGCGGCCGAGCAGGCGGGGCAACGCCTGCCAGACCGGTGGTCGGGGAGCCGGCGCGCTCCGGCGCGGCAGGTCGGACGGCGGGGCGACCGCGGCGGCGTTCGGAACGGTCGGCGTGGTGTCGGGGGCGAACGCGGCGGCGCTCGGGGTTGCGTCCGCCGCGGTGTCGGTCGCGAACGAGGTGGCGCCCGGGGGCGCGTCGGGCGTGGCGTCGGAGGCGAGCGGGGTGGCCGGTGTCGTGTCCTTCATGGGCCGCAACGGGTTGCGGGTGGCGAGGCCGCGCGGCGGCGGGCCGGGCGGCCGTCGGTGCGCGGGGACGATCTCCAGCAAGCCCTCGGCGATCAGCCGCGAGACGTCGACGGTGACCGCGTACACGCCGCGCCCCACCAGGAAGGCGATGTCGCGGGCGGTGCGCCGGCCGGTCGCCTCGGTGAGGATCGCCCGCCGCCCGGGGTGGGCGTCCTCCGGCGGGCCGAGGCGGGCCAGGCGGTCGCGGTGCGGGGTGACCGGCACGCGCAGCGCGGCGAGCGCGACCAGCCGGCGGTGGGCCTCGGCGAGCAGCACGTCCGGGTCGATCCCGTGGTCCACCGGCAGCGCCACATCCGTTTCCCGCGGGTCGAGCACGCATTTCCCGATCCCGCCGACGACCGCCGCGAACGTGCTGTCGTGGGCGACCATCAAGGCGGTGACGTTCAGTTCCGAGAACGTGGTGCACCCGCGCGCGACCAGTTCCGCGCGGTGCGACCCGCGGCTCGCGGCGGCCCGCAGCGCGGCGGTCCAATCGGTTTCCGCGACCCGGCCGGACCGCATGAGCAGCGCGTCCGCGCCCGGCGCTCCCGGGCTGTCCGCGGCGATCACCGCCCCCTGCCGCAGGTGGCACCGTCCGCCCAGGTCACCGACCAGGTGCAGGGTGCCGGACGCGCGCTGCGCGCGGCACCGCGCGAGGGTGTCGGCGAGCACGTCGAACGCGGCTCGGTGCTGGTCCTTCAGGAGTTGCTCCGGGGTGGCTGAGCGCGACGGGATGCCCGTTCATCGAAAAGCGCGCAGGCATCGTTTCGGCTCTTACACGATGGAGTGAAAAAGAATTACCGGGTCGCATTTTGCGGGACAATGAACCCCTATGAAAGATTCATGGGCGATAAAACCGTTCATCCCGGCGCACGGTTCAACGAGGGAACGGCGGCGGGGTGACGTCACTCAATCGAGTGCTTTGACCGTCCGCAGCACGGGCGAGGTCTCGATGCTCCGGACGTGCTCCAGCGCTCCGAGCCGTTCGGTCAGGTAGCGGTGCAGGGCGGCCGGGGTCGGGCACAGGGCCTGCGCGCACAGGTTGGTCGGGCTGGCGGTGGCTCCGACGAACGCCAGTTCTCGTGCCCGGCGAGGGTCCGGGCCACGGCGTCGAGGTGCGCGGGCGCGACGGACATCCACAGCAGGGCGTGCGTGCTCGGCTCGAACAGCCGCTCGTCGACCCGCACGTCGAAGAAGACCGCACCCGCGGCCGCAGGCGCGGCGGGCGCGTGTGGCACGTCCGGCTGTGAGCGCGGCGGTGTGTTCTTCGCCACCGGGGCGAGCCCGAGCGCCGGGTCGAAGGCGGTCCCGAGAAGCCGCCGTCGTCCTCTGTCGTGTGCGCGCGACCCCGTTCGGACCTGCGCTTTGATCACTCAGAGGCCCGAAAAGATCTCGATCGGGTGAAGTTGGAACCACCGATCCGGTTATCGGTGAGGTCTGTCACCCGAACGGCACTTCGTCTCAGCATTCCTACCGCTCATCGCATCACTCGACTGTTGAGCGCAAGTCCACGTCCGGGGTCTTTCAGGCGTGACCCACGTCTCCCTACGGTGCTGCGCGTATCAGGAACGCACCAGGAGGGGTTACGTGCCGTTCACACCGCCGACAAGTGCGAGGAGGGGAACGTGAGCACCACTGAAAACACTTCAGGGGGCGCCACCCCCGCTGGGGCGACCCACGACTGGGTCGCAGTGCAGGAAAGCCCGGACTTCAAGGAGTTGCGCCGCAGGTTGCGCACCTTCGTGTTCCCCATGGCCGGCCTCTTCCTGGCCTGGTACCTGCTTTACGTCCTCCTCGCCGACTACGCGCACGGCTTCATGTCGCAGAAGGTGGTCGGCAACATCAACATCGGCCTGATCCTGGGCCTGCTGCAGTTCGTGTCCACGTTCGCGATCACCACGCTCTACGTGCGGCACGCCAACAAGCACCTCGACCCCCGTGCGGAAGCGATCCGCGAGGAGCTCGAAGGGGGTCAGGCGTGAACAACAGCAACGCCCTGCTCAACATCGGCATCTTCGGCATCTTCGTGGTCGCCACGCTGTTCGTGGTGATCCGCGCCAGCCGCAACACCAAGACCGCCGCCGACTACCTCGCCGCCGGCCGCGCGTTCACCGGCCCGCAGAACGGCATCGCGATCGCGGGCGACTACCTGTCCGCCGCGTCGTTCCTCGGCATCGCGGGCGCCATCGCGGTCAACGGCTACGACGGGTTCCTGTACTCCATCGGGTTCCTCGTCGCCTGGCTGGTCGCGCTGCTGCTGGTCGCCGAACTGCTGCGCAACACCGGCAAGTACACGATGGGCGACGTCCTGAGCTTCCGGATGCGCCAGCGCCCGGTGCGCGCCGCGGCGGCCACGTCCACCATGGCCGTGTCCTTCTTCTACCTGCTGGCGCAGATGGCGGGCGCGGGCGGTCTGGTCGCGCTGCTGCTGGGCATCACCGGCAAGGGCGGCCAGGCGGTCGTGATCGCCGTGGTCGGCGCGCTGATGATCGCCTACGTGCTGATCGGCGGCATGAAGGGCACCACCTGGGTGCAGATCATCAAGGCCGTCCTGCTGATCGTCGGCGCGGGCGTCATGACGCTCTGGGTGCTCGGCAAGTACGGGCTCAACCTGTCCGGCCTGCTCGGCGCGGCCGTCGACAACGCGCCGAAGGCCGGCGAGAAGCTGCTCGGCCCGGGCCTGCAGTACGGCAAGACCGCCACGTCCCAGCTGGACTTCCTGTCCCTGGCGCTGGCCCTGGTGCTGGGCACCGCCGGCCTGCCGCACATCCTGATGCGCTTCTACACCGTGCCCACGGCCAAGGAGGCCCGCCGCTCGGTGGTCTGGGCGATCTGGCTGATCGGCCTGTTCTACCTGTTCACGCTGGTCCTGGGCTACGGCGCCGCTGCGCTGGTCGGCCCGGACAAGATCGCCGGCGCGCCCGGCGGCGCGAACTCGGCGGCCCCGCTGCTGGCCGAGGCGCTCGGCGGCCCGCTGCTGCTGGGCCTGATCGCGGCGGTGGCGTTCGCGACGATCCTCGCCGTGGTCGCCGGTCTGACGATCACCGCGTCGGCGTCGTTCGCGCACGACATCTACGCCAACATCATCAAGAAGGGCGAGGGCGAGGACAAGGCGAACGAGGTCAAGGTCGCCCGCATCACCGCCATCGTCATCGGCATCGTGTCGATCCTCGGCGGCATCGCGGCCAACGGCCAGAACATCGCGTTCCTGGTGGCGCTGGCCTTCGCGGTGGCGGCGTCGGCGAACCTGCCGACCATCCTGTACTCGCTGTTCTGGAAGCGGTTCAACACCTCCGGCGCGCTGTGGAGCATCTACGGCGGCCTGGCGGTGACGATCACGCTGATCGTGCTGTCGCCGGCGGTGTCCGGCAACGCCAAGGCGATGTTCCCGACCGCCGACTTCGACGTGTTCCCGCTGTCCAACCCGGGCATCGTGTCGATCCCGGTGGCGTTCTTCCTCGGCTGGCTCGGCACCGTGCTGTCCAAGGAGGACGACAAGGCGAAGTACGCCGAGATGGAGGTCCGCGCGCTCACCGGTGTGGGCGCGGAGAAGGCCATCTCGCACTGATCGACGCCCGACCCGGGGCCGCCTCCGCCACGCGCGGGGGCGGCCCTTCGGCGCTTATCCCCTGTTTACCCCCTCGCATGGCAGCATGGTGGCCGTGATCCCGAGCGTTGATGTGTCGTCGGTGCCGGCCGAGCTGCCGGCCGGCAAGGTCCTGCTCGACGTGCGCGAAGCCGACGAGTGGGAGGCCGGGCACGCCCCCGGCGCGCTGCACATCCCGATGAGCGAGCTGGCGGGCCGGCTGGAGGAGCTGCCCGAGGCCGAGCTGCTGGTCGTGTGCCGCGCGGGTGGCCGGTCGGCGCGCGTCACCCAGTACCTCAACGCCAACGGCTGGGACGCCACCAACGTCGACGGCGGCATGCAGGTGTGGGCCGCCGAGGGCCGTCCGCTGGTCAGCGAGCGGGCCGGCGTGGAGCCGGAGGTCATCTGACGTGGCGTTCCAGCCGATGCGCGTGGACTGGGTGGCGAGCCCGCCGGCCGGCGCCTACCCGCACCGTCGGCTGGCCCCGCCGCCCCGCCCGTACGCCGGTCCGCCGTCCTACCCGGTGCCGCCCCGGTGGGGGTTCCCGCTGCTGGCGTGGCGCTGGCCCACGTCGGTGACCGGGGACGCCGCCGAGGTCGACTCGGTAGAGCAGGTCCAGCGGCTGGCGCGCACGGCGTTCCACGTGCTCGGGCTGGCCGCGCTGACCCTGCTGTGGGCGGCGGGCAGCGAGATCTGGCGGTACGTGCTGCTGCTGCAGAGCCGGTACGGGGCGTTGTCGCCGACCACCGTGGACGTGTCGGACGCGATGCTGCGGTCCGCGTCGGTCCTGGCGTTGATCATGGTCGTGGGCGGGGTGGTGTTCACGCTGCTGTGGCTGCGCCGGGCGCGTGCCGCCGCCGCGTCGGCTGCCGGCTACGCGCCGTCCCGGTCGGACACCGAGGTCCTGGTCGGCGTGCTGGTGCCGGGGGTGAACCTGGTGCTGGCCGGGTCCGTCGCGGCGGAGCTGGAGCACGCGGCCCTGCGCCTGCCCGCGTCGGCGCGGCCGTCGCCGTCCCGGCTGGTGCGCTGGTGGTGGGGGCTGTGGGTGGCCGCCGGGCTGTGGACGGTGTTCACGGTGGCGTGGTCGTTCCGGTCGAGCGTGCAGGCGCTGGCCGACGGGGTGCTGTTCCACGCGGTGTCGGACCTGCTGGCCACGGCCGTGGTGGTGCTGACCATGCTGCTGGTGCGGCGGATCACGACGTTGCTGCTGCCGGTCGCGCCCTCGACGTTGCGCCGGATGCGGGTGGTGGAGCTGCGCGACGCGCCCGCCCCCGAGCTGCGGGCCGTCCGCTCGCACGGCTCGCCCCGTTAGGTCTTCTCGAACCCGCTGGTGAGGGCCGGCCGCCGACCCGCGCGGCCGGCCCTTCCGGTCAGCGCGTCGTCGTGGTCGGCAAGTGCGTCGTGGTGGTCGGCCGTTGCGTCGTGGTGGTCGGCCACCGGGTCGTGGTGGTCGGCAGCTGCGTCGTCGTGGTCGGCGCGTTGGTCGTGGTCGGCAGCTCGGTCGTGGTGGTCGGCCGCGGGGTGGTGATCGGCCAGTGCGTCGTCGGC
Source organism: Saccharothrix mutabilis subsp. mutabilis (assembly GCF_039521145.1). Classification (NCBI taxonomy): domain Bacteria; kingdom Bacillati; phylum Actinomycetota; class Actinomycetes; order Pseudonocardiales; family Pseudonocardiaceae; genus Saccharothrix; species Saccharothrix mutabilis. Next base: position 59,434 of record NZ_BAAABU010000004.1, on the reverse strand, counting down.
TCGCCCGGTCGGGTCGTGGTGAGCGGCGGGCTGGTGGTGACCGTCGGCGGGAGCGTCGTGGACGCCGGGCTCGTGGTGGTGGTCGTCGGCCTGGTCGTGGTGCCGACCACGCCCCCGTCCGCCGATCCCGAGGCGAGCGCCGTCCAGGTCACGCCGCCGGCGGCGACCACGCCCAGCGCCAGCGCGGTCGCGACCGCGGTCCGGCGGGAACGGAAGGTGAAGCGCATGGAGTCCTCCTCGTGCTGGTGGGCCCTCCTGCCCACGTGATCTCCATGCGTCCCGGCCCGGATCCGTTGCACCTCACCGCGTGGTGGTGACCGTGGGGCTGCCGGGCCAGGTCGTCGTGGGGCGGAACGTCGTCGTGGCGGGCGTGGTGGTCGTCGGCGGGGACGTGGTCGTGGTCGGCGTGGTGGTCGTGGGCCGGAACGTCGTGGTCGGCGGCTCGGTGGTCGTGGTGACCGTCGGGCGCGGGTCGCCGGCGGGCACGCTCGTCGCCGGCCGGTCCTCCCCGCGCGGGCCGGGCACCAGCAGCAGGCTCGCCACGACCACAGCGAGCACCACGGCCACCCCGGTGACCAGCGGAGCGAACCGGCGCAGGGCGCGCGGGCGGGCGGCGGCGCGGGCGCGGATGGCCGGGCCGGTGAGGGTCGAGCGGACCCGGTCGGCGCGGGCGGCGAGCATGCGGCGCAGCTCGTCCTCGGTGTCAGTCATGGCCCCTCCACGCGTGTTCCGGCAGTGCCGACCGCAGCGCCGACAGGCCGCGGCTGACGTGCGCGCGGACCGTCGGCAGCCGGCACCCGAGCACCTCGGCGATCTCCGCGTCGGCCAGGTCCTCGTAGTAGCGCAGCACGACCGCCGCCCGTTGCTGCCGCGGCAACCCCTGGAGCAGCCGCCACAGCCGCTCGTCGCGCTCCCGGTAGGGCGGGTCGTGGTGGGCGCGGTCGGGCAGGTCGTCGCCCGCCGGCCGGACGTTGCGCGTGTGCCAGCGCCGCCGCCACGACAGGTACTCGTTGGTGACGGCCCGCCGGACGTACGCGTAGACCGGGCCGTCCAGCGAACCCCAGCGCTGGTAGACCCGGACCAGCACGTCCTGCACCAGGTCCTCCGCCTCGGCGCGGCTGCCCGACAGCAGCGCCGCGTACCGGACCAGCCCCTGCTGGTGCTCGTGGACGAACTCGTCGAAGGACGCCCCTTCGTCCAACACCGACCCCGTTCCTGTCGTGACACACCCCGGCACCACATACACGCGGCCCGCCGCGATCCTGTTGCACCGCTCGCTGACCAGGTCAAATACACCCGTTGCGGTGAAGTTTCCGGACGATCTCGCCGGCATACTCGATGTTGTGAGTACGCAACCACCGTTTCGCAGGCGCAGGCTCGGCCGCAAGCTGGCCCGCATGCGCGCCGACGCCCGACTGACCCTCGACGGCGCCGCCACCGCCCTGTTCAAGACCAAGTCCGCGCTCCACCGCATCGAGAAGGGGGAGACCCTGGTCGACCCGCACCTGGTGAAGTCGATGATGGACCTCTACGACCACTACGACCCGGACATCGTGCTGGAGGCCCTGCGCGCCCGGGAACGCGGGTGGTGGACGGCGCTCGGGGTCGAGGACCAGGGCTACATCGACGTCGAGACCGAGGCCGCCGAGGTCCGCGACGTGTCGCTGCTGCTGGTGCCCGGCCTGCTCCAGACCGCCGAGTACACGAGGGCGTTGTGCGCCGCGCGCCCGTTCCCCGGCGACCGGGAGCAGGACGAGCGCAACGTCCGGGCGCGGCAGGAGCGGCAGCGGCGGCTCACCGACCCCGACCACCTGCTGCGGCTGGAGGCGGTCGTGGACGAGGCGGCGCTGCGCAAGGGGCCGGGCGGTCGGGAGGTCATGCGCGCGCAGTTGGAGCACCTGCTGGAGGTGGCCGAACTGCCGAACGTGGGCTTCCGCGTGCTGGCCCACGAGGGCGGGGCGCACGGCGCGATGGGCGGCGGGTTCACGCTGCTGTCCTTCCCCGACCCGACCGACCCGCCGGTGCTGTACGTGGAGCACCCGTTCGGGGCCGTGCACATCGAGGACGAGGGGCTGACCATCGAGGCCAGGGTCGCGTTCGAGCACTTGACCACGCAGGCGCTGGGGTTGGACGAGTCGGTGGCCCTGGTCCAGCGGATCCTGGCGGAGTGAGGGGGTGTCCACCGTGCCCATCGTGTCCGGTGTGTCCACAGTGGATTCGGGGGAGTGGCGCAAGAGCAGCCGCAGCACCGCGGCCACCAACGCCAACTGCGTGGAGGTGGCGCGCGCGGGCGGGTCGGTGGGGGTGCGGGACTCGAAGAACCCCGCCACACCGCTGAGCTTCCCTGCGGCGCGGTGGGCGGCGTTCCTGCGGGGCGTGCGGTCCTGACCGGGTTTTCCCGGCTGTTCAAGCACACTTCGCCCGAACGGCCTTGGGTCGCGCGGCGGCGGCGTGCCACGGTGGTCGCATGCGGGCACTCGTGGTGGCGGTCGTCTCGGCGTTGCTGGTCCCCTTGCTGGTCCCCGGGTCGGCGAACGCCGGCGGACACCGGAAGTTCGACCTGCAGGCGCACCGCGGCGGGATCGGCCTGACCGTCGAGAGCACCCTGGCGGCGTTCGCGAAGGCGCTCGAACTCGGTGTCACCACGCTGGAGCTGGACGTCCAGATCACCAAGGACGGCCGCGAGGTCGTCACGCACGACCGCCGGACCAACCCGAACAAGTGCGTCGACACGGCGCCGGCGTTCCCCGGCGACCCGGCGTTCCCGTACGCGGGCAAGTACGTGAAGGACCTGACGTTCGCGCAGGTCCGGACGCTGGACTGCGGGTCGCGCCGGTGGTCGCAGTACCCGGACCAGGAACTGTCGCCGGGCGCGCGGATGCCCACCCTGGCGGAGGTCTTCGCCCTCGCGCGGGAGTACCGGGCGTTCACGGTGAAGTTCAACATCGAGACGAAGGTCGAAGCCGCCGCCCCCCACGAGACCGCGCCCCGCGAGCAGTTCGTGGAGGTGACCCGGCGCGAGATCCGCAAGTCGGGCTTCTACCGCAACGTGACCGTCCAGTCGTTCGACTGGGGCACGCTCATGCTGTGGCGCAAGGCCGAACCGGGTCTGCCGCTGGTGGCGCTGACCCAACCGGAGTTCCTGCGCCCGGGCTCCCCGTGGACCGGCGGCCTGGACCTGGCGGACTTCGGCGGCAGCGTGGTGAAGGCGGTCAAGTCGTTCGGCGCGACGGCCCTGTCCCCGGTGCACGGCAACCCGCAGAACGGCAAGGTCGGCGACCCGAACTACGTGCCGTTCACGACCAAGGCCTTGGTGGACGAGGCCCACGCCCACGGCCTGAAAGTCGTGCCCTGGACCATCAACGACCCGGCCACCATGCACAAGCTCATCGACGACGGCGTGGACGGCATCATCACCGACTACCCCAACCGCCTCCGCGACGTCATGTCCGACCGCGGCTACGAACTCCCAAGGCCCTTCAAGCGCCACTAGCCCACACACCGCCACCAACGCCACACCTCCCGCCACCGCCACGGACCGCGCGTCCGCCGGCCCTGCGCCCGCCGCGCCCCTCGGCCCGCCTGCCCGGCTCGCCGCCCCCACCCGCCTCCTGTGCCGCGGACCCCGCCCGTGTCGCGCCCAGCCGGCCCGCCGCGCACCTCGCCCGCCGGCCACCGCCCCGCCCGCCCCGGCCGACCCCGGCGATTTCCGCTCCCCGTGCAACGGTTCGCCCCGCTGCCGCGTTGAGGGGCGTGATCACGAGTCGGGAGAGTGCCGATGGAGTTCGCTGAGTACGTCGCCCGGCGGCGACCGGCCCTGATGCGGTTCGCCACCGTCCTCACCTGCCAGGCGTGGTTGGCCGAGGACATCGTCAGCGACGTCCTCGGGCGCGCGTTCGAGCGGTGGGAGCGGATTTCGCGGTTGGACGAGCCGCACGCCTACGTCCGGCGGATGGTCGTCAACGAGTACATGTCCTGGCGGCGGCGCCTCGCGCGGACCTCGCCGCGTGCCGAAGTGGCCGACACCGGGCTCGGGGACGGCGCCGACGAGCGCGCCGAGCGGGACGCCATGATCCGGCGGCTCGCCGCCCTGCCGCGCAGACAGCGGGCCGCCGTCGTCCTGCGCTACTACGCCGGGCTGCCCGACGCCGCGATCGCCGCCGAACTGGGCTGCCGCGTCACCACCGTGCGCAGCCAGATTTCCCGAGCCCTCGCCAGCCTGCGGGTCGACCTGACCACCAACCCCCACGCCTACCAGGAGACGAGATGAGCGACCTGCGTGCCCTGACCGACGCGTTCGGCGAGTTGGAGCGCCGCGCCGACGCCGTGACCGCCGGCTTGCCCCCGGAGGTGCCGCCGCGGGCCAAGTCCCGCCTGGTCCCCGTCGCCGTCGCCGCCGTCGTGGTCGCCGGCCTGGCCACCGCGACCGCCCTGCTCGTGCCGAACGACGACCCCGGCCGGCAGGAAGCCGCCGGGTCCACCACGACCGTCCAGACCACGCCCACGTCCACGACCGCCGCCCCCAAGAAGGCCCCCGAGACCCCCGAGGAGCTGATCGCGCGCTTCAAGGCGGTCCTCGGCGGCACCGCCACCTTCACCGTCACCGAGAGCGGCCCCGGCGTCTACCGGATGACCATGCCCCCGGCCCCGCCGAACGTGCCCAGGCCGACCGACGTCTCCCAGGGCATGGGCGAACCGGCCGGCGCGGCGCTGGTCGGCCAGTTGACCGCGGACGGCGTCACCGGCGGCTACGACCTCGTCGTCTACCCCGACAACGACCCCGCGCAGCAGCCCGCCCAGTGCGACCTGGCCGAGACGCCCGACTGCACCACCCGCACCCTGCCCGACGGCTCGACGCTCGCCACCGACCGGACCGCGCTCGTGGGCGGGGGCGTCACGCACCTGGCCCGGCTGCACCGCGCCGACGGGCTGTCGATCACCATCCACGTCAGCAACCGGGAGAACCCCAAGGGCATGGGCGGCCTGATCGGTGACCGGCCCCCGCTGACCGTTGACCGGCTGGTCGAGATCGTGACGTCCGACCTGTGGTGACTACGCCGAGGTGAGCGGCAGTTCGTGCAGGCCCCGGATCACGAACTCGGCCCGCCGCCGGGGCACGGCCGCCGCCTCGGCCTTGGGCAGCTTGCGGGTCAGCGCCGACAGGGCCGCCTGCACCTCGATGCGCGCCAGCGGCGCCCCGAGGCAGTAGTGGATGCCCATGCCGAAGCCCAGGTGCGGGTTGCGCTCCCGGCCCACGTCCAGCACGTCCGGGTCCGGGAACACCAGCGGGTCGCGGGCGGCGGCCCCGAGCAGGGCGGCGATCTTCGTGCCGGGCGCCACGGTGAACCCGGCGATCTCGACCGGCTCGGTGGCCGTCCGCTCGAACAGCTGGAGCGGGGAGTCGTAGCGGATCAGTTCCTCGACCGCCGTGGAGAGGAGGGACTGATCCGCTACGAGGCGTTCCCACTGCCCCCGGTGGGTCATCAGGGCGTGCACGCCGTTGCCGATGACGTTGACCGTGGCCTCGTGGCCCGCCATCAGCAGCAGGACGGCGGTCGCCACCAGCTCGTCCTCGGTGAGCTTCGCGCCGTCGGTGTCGGTGACGGCGACCAGGTCGGACACCAGGTCGTCGCCGGGGGACCGCCGGCGCAGCGCGACCAGGTCCCGCAGGTAGGCGACGAACTCGCCGGCCGCCCGCTCGGCCGCCGCCCGCTTGTCCTCGGGCAGGGCGTACTCGTACATCTTCACGATCGCGTTCGACCACGGCTGCAACAGCGGCCGGTCCGCGGTCGGCACGCCGAGCAGCTCCGCGATCACCTCGACCGGCAGCGGCGCGGCGACGTGCGCGAGCAGGTCCGCCCGGCCCTCGTCGGCGATCCGCGCGCACAGCTCGTCCACCAGCCGGTCGGCCAGCTCGGCGATCCACGGCCGCAGCCGCTCGACGTGCCCGCGCCCGAACGCCGCCGCGACCAGGCGGCGCAGCCGGCCGTGCGTCGGCGGCTCGTTCTCCAGCAGCGAGTTGCGGTGCAGCAGGTTGAAGTTGGCGAAGCTCTCGACGGGCTTGGCGTCCGACCAGATCCGGCCCAGCGAGCGGTGCTTGAGCACCGCCGAGGACGCCGCGTGCGACACCGCCAGCGCGATGCCCATCTCCTCGTGCCAGTGCACCTCGCCCCGCGCCCGCAGCGCGGCGAAGACGGGGTACGGATCGGCGATGAAAGCCGGATCGTGCTGGTCGAAGGGTGCCACGGTCACGGACGGTAGGTCTTGAGGTCGGCTCGCGTCCATTGGTGTGTGGTTGTTCTTTCAAACATTCAGGGAGCTGTGACATCACGTAGTCGAGTTGACCCGTTCGGTGCTCCACCAGGAGCATTCCCCGTTGTGTCGCCCGAAGTCGTCGCCCACCGCGGGGCCTCCGCCGCCCGTCCCGAGCACACCCTCGCCGCCTACGAGCTGGCGCTCGCGCAGGGTGCGGACGGGGTCGAGTGCGACGTCCGCCTGACCCGGGACGGCCACCTCGTGTGCGTGCACGACCGCACGATCAACCGCACCAGCGGCGGGTCCGGCGTGGTCAGCACGATGACGCTGGAGGAGCTGCGCCGCCACGACTTCGGCACCCGGCTCGGCGGCGAACCGGCCGAGGTGCTCACCCTGGAGGACCTGCTCGGCCTGGTCGCCGACTCCGGAGTTCGCCTGTTCGTGGAGACGAAACACCCGGTCCGGTACGGCAGCGAGGTGGAACGGCGACTGGTCGAGGTGTTGTCCAGGCACCGGGTGGACGCGGTGATGATGTCGTTCTCGCCGTGGGCGGTGCGGCGGTTCAAGGCCCTGGCCCCGGACGTGCCGACCGTGCTGCTGTTCGACCGGGTCTGGCCCCGGCGGCTGCCCGCGTTCGCCGATTACGCGGGACCGGGGGTGCACCTCCTCCGGCGGTACCCCGACCGGGGCGCCGGCAGTTACTGCTGGACGGTGGACGCGCCGGAGGACGTCGCGCTGTGCGTCGAACGCGGCGTGCGGTTCCTCGCGACCAACAACCCGGCGCGGACCCGCGGGATCGTGGGGGATAACTTGACGCCCGACCAGCCCTGAGGAGCTTTGAGGAGGCGGCGGTGGCGAAGCGGACGGCCGTGAAGACCAAGCCGGCGGACGGCGTCAACCCGCGGCAGCCCTGCCCGTGCGGGTCGGGCAAGCGCTACAAGGCGTGCCACGGCGCGGCGGGCGGCGCGGCGGACGTCATCGTGGCCCGGCCGTTCCAGGGCCTCGCGGCCGAGACCGAGCTGATCGCGCTGCGCGAGTTCGTGCCGTCCGCGACGGTGCGGCTGCCGCTCAAGGACGCCGGGCGCGAGGTCGTGCTCGCGTCGGTGCTGCCCATGGCCGCAGCCGCCCTGGTGCGCGCCGACGGCACCGCGTTCGTCGGCCTGCAGGTGCAGACCCGGTCCGGGGACCTGAGCCGCGACCTGGCCCGCGCCGTCCAGTGGGCGCTGACCGCCGAGACCGGCGAGGCGCTGCCCGTGGTGGGTGTGGACGACGGGTCGAACCCCGGCCGGCTTCAGGACCTGCTCGACGTGGACGCCACCATCACGCCCGAGCTGCACAAGGACTTCGCGTGGTGGATGCCGCCCGACCACGAGCCGACCGGTGACGTCGCCCTGTCCCTGGAGCGGGCCAACGCGGCGATCCTGCCCACCGAGCGGGTCGACGCGCCCGGCGTGCACGCCGCCTACTGGGTGGACGCGGGCGACAAGGCGCACCTGCGCTGGGTCCGCCCGGAGCCGGAGGAGAAGCTGCTCGCGGCGCTCGCGCGGCTGTCGGTCAAGGGCGAGCTGGACCTGGGCGAGGGCTCGCGGTACGCCGGGTCGTTCCGGGCGCACGGCCTGCTGGTGCCGGTGTGGGACCTCGACCGCGAGCTGCACTCCAGCGAGTGGGCCGGCCCCGCCGAGGCGCTGGGCAAGCGCCTGCTGGACGCCCTGGCGAGCCTGGACGACGAGCCGCTGACCGAGGCCGAGCGCCGGGCGCGGGACGGCCTGCGGGGCCGTCAGATCACCCTGCGCTGAGACGAGCCGTCCCCAGGGGAGTTGTCCCAGGGGAGTTGTCCCCAGGATGAGTTGTCCACAGTCGTCCCCTCGGTTGTCCACAGGAGGTTGTGGATAGATGCTGTTGCGGATCGCGTCGCGCGAGGAGTGGGCGCGCGCCCGTGAGGACGGCGCCATCCCGCTGGACCCGGACGGGTTCGTGCACTGCTCCGACCCCGGGACGGTGCACCTGCCCGCCAACCGGCTCTTCCGCGGGCGCGACGACCTCGTGCTGCTGATGATCGACCCCGAGGGCCTGCCGGTGCTGTGGGAACCGGGCGACGGCGACGAGGACGGGCCGTGGTTCCCGCACGTCTACGGCCCGGTCCCGGCCGACGCCGTGGTCGCGGTGCACGAGTTCAGCCCCGACTCGGACGGCTCGTTCCGCCCGTTGCCCGTTCTGTGACCTTCCGGCGGGCAACCGGCGGGCGCACGACCGCGTGAACCCACCGACGGCGCTCGGGGAGGTCGTCGGGAAGGGGAACGAGGTGACGGCGGTACTGCCTGCCGGGGCCGGCGTCCGGGGCGACTTCGGGGAGTTCGTCCGGGCCGCGCTGCCGGGCCTGCTGCGCTACGGGCACGCGCTGACCGGCAACCCGCACGACGCGGCCGACCTGGTCCAGTCCGTGCTGGAGAAGGTCGGCTCGCGGTGGTCCGCGGTGCTGCGCAAGGACGTCGACCCGCTCGCGTACACGCGGCGGGCGATGGCGAACACGCACATCAGCGTGTGGCGCAGGCTGCGCCGGGAGCGCCTCGTGGCCGACCTCCCCGACGTCGGCGTGGAGTCGACCGACCGCCTGGAGCACGAGCCGCTGTGGCAGGCCCTGCGCGACCTGCCGCCCCGGCAGCGGGCCGTGGTGGTGCTCCGGTTCTACGAGGGGCTGTCCGAGCAGGAGATCGCCGACTCGCTCGGCATCTCGCCGGGCACGGTGAAGAGCCAGAACAGCAAGGCGATGGCGTCCTTGCGCAGGAAGCTCGGGGAAGGCGGGTGAGCACGGTGGAGCTGGACGAGCGTTTGCGCGAGCTGTTCTCCGACGAACGGCTCGACCTGCCGGCGCCGGACGACGCGGTGCCGCGGATCGTGGGGGGCGCGCGGCGGCGGCGCCGGACCCGGGCGGCGGCGACGGGCGCGCTGGTGGTGGCCGCCGTGCTCGGCGGCGTGGTCGTGGCGCAGGGCCTGGCGGCGCGGGTGGCGTCCGAGCCGGGCACGCCGACGACGTCGGTGACGACGGTCCGGCCGCAGGCGCTGGAGCCGCCCGGCTACGGGTCGTTCCGGCTCGGCATGGCCGAGGACGAGGTGTCCCGGCACCACGGCTTCCAGGTGTCCCCGGTGGGGCCGTGCCGGCTCTACGCGGGCAGCGAGACCAGCTTCGACCTGCTGGTCTCACCGCGGGACGGGGTCACGTCGATCAGGCTGCCGGTCAACACGAAGACCCCGTCCGGCGTCGGCTACGGCAGCACGCTGGAGCAGTTGCGCCGGCCGTACCCCGACCTGGTGATGACCGGGGACCGCGCCGCGGTGGCGATGGCGTCAGACTGGGGGTACGTGTTCGAGTTCGAGCGCGGCGCGGTGGCGGTCACGCGGATCGAGAAGACCGGCGGCGAGTGCGGACAGGGTGGCTGATGAGGGCGTTGGCGGTGCTCGTGGTCGGGACCCTGCTGCTGGCCGGGTGCACGACCGCGCAACCGTCGCCCAGTTCGACCACGGCCGTCCCGGCGCGCACCGTCGTGGTGGACGACGTGCCGGTGCTCAACCCCGGCGGGTTGGGCAAGGTGCGGCTGGGGATGACCTTGGAGGAGCTGCGCGCCACCGGCGAGGTCGGCGAGCAGCTCGACGACTGGCCGCAGGCGAACTGCCCGGTCTACGAGCTCAAGCGCGCGAGCGGCTGGGTGGGGATCGACGGCGGCGTGGCGGTGGACCTGCGGCTGGAGGGCGGGGCGCGCACGCCGGAGGGCCTGCGGTTCGGCGAGTCGAGGCAGCGGCTCGAACAGCTGTACCCGACCGCCGAGCTGACCCCGCACGGGTACGTGCTGCCGGTGGCCGAGTCCCGGTTCTACTACTTCGGGTTCACCAACGCGGGTGACACGGTGAACGTGATGGGCCTGCGGCAGATCGGCTGCTTCCTCTAACGCTCGTCCGGGTGCAGTTCGACTAACGCTCGTCCGGGTGGAGTTCGAGCACCGCGTACCCGTCCCGGTCCTCGACGCGGGTCAGCCCGGCGCGTTCGGCGACCCGGATCGCCGCCGCGTTGCCCGGACGGGTCTCGCACCGCACCACCCGGTCCGGTCGGACCTCGCCGGCCGCCGCGACCGCTTCCCGCGCCACCTCCGTGGCGATGCCGAGGCCGTGGAAAGCGGGATCGACGCGGTAGTAGAGGTTCCACGCGTCGCCGTGCGGCTGGACACCGCCGAACCCGACCACCCGGCCGGCCGTTTCGACCGCCCAGTAGCCGAGTTCGCCCCGGTCCCACACGGCCGTGAAGCGGCTGAGGTACCGCGCCGACGCGGCTTCGTCCGCGGTGCGCCCTTCCGGAGCGCGCAAAGCGTTTTCGAGGGCGATGAACGCGGCCAGGTCGGACATCCGCACGCGCCGCAACGTGAGTCGCGCGGTCGTTCTCTCGAAATGCGCCATGTGGTGAAGGTAACTGCGTCGCGACGCGTTGTCGGGGCATTTCCGCCCCCCGACACGGCACCGCGCCGCCCCCGGGACCGGGAGCGGCGCGGAGAGGCCCGTGGGTTGTTACAGGGTGCCGCCGGCGGCGCGCGGCGCGGTCGGGTCGGCGCCCTCGCCGACGTGCTCGCGGGCCAGGAAGGTCTCCACGTGGAACAGGTTGCCGTCGGCGCGGTCCACGACGTTGAGCAGCGTGTTCATCGACGCGACCTCCTCGACCTGCTCCTTGAGGAACCACTGGAGGAACTGCTCGCCGAGGTAGTCGCCCTCGTCGCGGGCGGCCTTGGCCAGCGCCACGATCTGGTCGGTGACGGCCTTCTCCTGCTGGAGCGCCAGCTCGACCGGCTCGCGGGCGGTGGCGAAGTCGGTGCGCACCTCGTCCACGCCGGGGATCGTCACCTTGAGGTCGTTGTCCATCAGGTACTGGACGATCATCATGGCGTGGTTGCGCTCTTCCAGCGCCTGCTTGTAGAAGTGCGCGGCCAGGCGCGGCAGGTCGTTGCCGTCGAACCACACCGCGATGGCCACGTACTGCTGGGACGCGGTGAACTCGTTGCGCACCTGCGCCTGGAGCAGGTCGTGGAACTTGGACGTGCGGGACGGAATCTTCTTGACGTTGAGGGCCATGCCCCGAGATTAACCGAAACGGGTTGTTCCCGCATTCAAGGTAAGGCTCAGGAAATGTTTGGAAAGGGTTGCCTAAATTAGGCAACCCTTTCCGGGAATCACACCAGCGGAGCGCGGTCGATCGGGCACGACATGCACCGGGGGCCGCCGCGGCCCGAGCCCAGCTCCGACCCGGAGATCCGCAGCACCTCGATACCGGAGTCCTCCAGGCGCGCGTTGGTCTCGACATTGCGTTCATACGCCACCACGAGCCCGGGCGCGACCGCGAGCGTGTTGTTGCCGTCGTCCCACTGCTCGCGCTCGGCGGTCACCGCGTCCAGACCGGTGTCGATCACCCGCAGCCGCTCGATGCCCATCGCCTCGGCCGCCGCCTCCAGGAACGGCCGCCGGTCCTCGACCAGCACGCCGCCGTTGCCGTCGGAGCGGACGGGGTAGGCGAACAGGTTGTCCCGCACCGCCGGGTACATGACCACGGCGTCCCGGTCGACCATCGTGCACACGGTGTCCAGGTGCATGGTCGCCCGCTCCTGGGTGATCGGCACCGCCAGCACGGTGTGCGCGAGGCCGTCGGCCAGCGCCGACCGGGCGAACGACTCCGCGCCCGCCGGCGTGGTGCGCTCGCCGACGCCGATCGCCAGCACGCCCGGCGCGAGCAGCAGCACGTCACCGCCCTCGACCGGCGCGGAGTGCGCCCCGTACGCGCGGCCGGTCCTGCGGAACCGCGGGTGGTAGGCGTAGATCAGGTCCGTCAGCGCGGTCTCGCGGTCGCGCGCGGGCAGCGCCAGGGACGTGATCGCCACCCGGTCGCCCACCCACACCGACGAGTCGCGGGTGAACAGCAGGTTGGGCAGCGGGTCCACGGCGAAGTCGATCGGGTGGTGCATCTTGCGCACCAGCGACGCGCCCTCCGCGGCCGGCAGCTCCTCGAACGTCATGCCGGTCATCAGCGCCGTCGCGAGCTGCTCGGGGCCGATGGACGACAGGTGCGACCGCAGCGCGTCGGCCAGGTCGATGCCCAGCCGCCGCTCGTTCACCGCGCTGTGGATGCCCGCGATGCGCGCCCGGTCGTCGTGCAGCGCCGCCACCAGCAGGTCCGCCAGCAGCAGCACCTCGACCCCGCGCGAGCGCAGCACCTCGGCGAACGCGTCGTGCTCCTCCTGCGCCCGGTCCACCCACGGCACGCCGTCGAACAGGAGCTGGTCGTTGTTGCGCGGGGTCAGCCGCTTGAGCTCCAGGCCCGGGCGGTGCAGCAGCACCGTGCGCAGCGGGCCCACCTCGCTGTCCACCCTCGGCGCCGGGGCGGGCGCGGCGTCGACGGACTCCGTCTGAGTGATGTGCGCAGTCACATAGGCGAGGGTAACCCGACGGCGGCGAAACGTGCAGCTCTAAGTGGCCTAGATCAGCGAAACTCGATCGTATGAACGGCTGAACGCAGCGAATCGTTAAGCATTTCGCGGTCGCGAGGGGTGGAACGTTGCGTTGTGACGTGGACTGGGGCTGTCCCGATGTTCGGGGTGACTGGGATGATCGACGTCTCAACCGGGGAGGACACGCGTGTTCCACTTGACGATCGACGCGCCGGGCAGTGCCGCGTCCGCGACGAACATGCTGCTGGAGGAGTTGGTCCGGGGCGCCCGCGTGGACGCCCGGCACGCGCCGACGCCGCTGCCGGACGGCGCGAAGAGCGGCACCGGCATGGCCATCGCGGAACTGGTGGTCAACGGCGCGCTGCCCGCCGCCGTGGCCGCCGCCGTCGCGTCCGTCATCACGGCCTTCGTCCAGCGCGGCAGCGCCCGCAAGGTCACCATCAAGGTCGGCCAGGACTCGATCACCGTGCAGGGCGGCACCAAGGCCGACCAGAAGGCCCTGGTGCAGGCGTTCCTGGAGAAGCACGGCCCGACGGACGCCTGACGTGGGCCGCTACGCGTTGCTGGTGGCGACGGGCGAGTACGAAGACGCGCGGCTGAGCCGGTTGCGCGCGCCCTCGCAGGACGTGGAGCGGCTCGCTGCGCTGCTGGAGGACCCGGACGTCGGCGGCTTCGCGGGCGTCCGGGTCCTGCGCGACGCGGCCGACGACGAGATCCGCCGGGCCGTCGAGGACGTGCTCGCCTCGCGCACCCCCGACGACCTGGTCCTGCTCTACTTCTCGTGCCACGGGCTCACCACGCCCGCGCGCCGGCTGTACTTCGCCGCCGCCAACACCGTCCAGGACCGGCCCGCCGGCACGGCGATCCCGCGCTCGTTCCTCAACGAGCAGTTGGAGGACTGCCGGGCCGCCGGGCGCATCCTCGTGCTGGACTGCTGCTTCAGCGGCGCGTTCGTGGAGGGCTTCAAGGACGCCTCGGCGACCGTCCTGGACGACACCGCGCAGGGGTACGTGGTGCTGACCGCGTCCAACGCCTACGAGTACGCGTTCGAGCAGGACACCCTGTCGCTGGAAGCGCCGCGGGCGTCGCTGTTCACCGACGTGCTCATCGAGGGCCTGTCGAGCGGCGCGGCCGACCTCGACGGCGACGGGTGGGTGGACGTCAACGAGCTGTTCGGCTACGCGCACCGCGAGGTCCGCCGCCGGCGGCCCGACCAGACCCCGCAGTTCTTCGCCCAGGCGGGCGGGCCGCCGCTGCGCGTCGCGCGGGCCGGGCGGTCCGTGCCGACGGTGGTGCGGCGGTCGGCGTCCTACACGTCCGGGCAGTTGCTGGTGGCGCGCGGGTTCCGGGCGGCGGCCGAACCCGTGTGCCGGACCCTGGGACCGCTGGGGCGGCGGTCCGTGCTGTTCGTGCGCGGTGCGCCGGTCGAGCTGTCCGACGCCGCCGCCATCGCGGGCGCGTTCCAACCGGACGACCCGCGCGACTCGCTGGGCGCCTCCTACGTGCGGGAACTGATCGAAGAGGTGCACCGGGTGGCCGGCGACGGGGCCGCGTCGGCGGTCGCGGTGGCGCAGGGCGCGATCCTGCGGCTGGTCGAGGCCATGCGCGACGGCCACAACCCGGTCCGCCTCATGCACGGCGTCCGCGCGGCCGGGGCCCGAGCGGCGGACCTCATCGCCGACACCGCCCGCCCCCTGGGCAAGGACGACACCGCCCGCCTGGCCACGTCGTCCTCGGGCAGCGCGGAGATCGGCGAGGTCGTCGGCCGGGTCATGGCGGCGACCGGCCGGCGCGGCGCGCTGCTGGTCGAACCGACCCGGCGGTTCGGCCTGAGCTACGAGATCACCCGCGGCCTGCGCTTCGACCGCGGCTACGCCTCGCCGCACTCGGTCACCGACCGGACCCGCCGGGAGGCGGTGCTGGAGTCACCGCACGTCTTCCTCCACGCCGGCCGCCTCACCGCGGTGCCCGACGCGCTCACCAAGGTGTCCGGGAACCTGCTGGTGGTGTGCGAGGAGGTGTCGGACGCGGCGCTGCGGGACCTGGTGGTCCGCGGCAAGGTCGTGGTGACCGCGGCCAAGGACGTGCTGACCCGCCTGGCCGCCGTCGTCGGCGGACGCGTCCTCGACCCGGACCTGCTGATGTTCCGCGTCGGCCAGGCCGAGCTGGGCCGCGCGGCGAAGGCCGTGGTCTCCGAGAACTCCACCACGGTCCTCGGCCTGCCCGACGTCGGCGCCCGGGACCCGGAGGCCGACCCGGTGGCCGGCGTCATCCGCGCGCCCGCCGAGGACGTGGGCCGCGTCAGCGCGGCGGTCAGAACGGTGCGCGGCGCGGTCACCGCGGGCGTCCTGCGCGGCGCGGCGGTCGGCCTGCGCGAGGTGGGCGAACTCCTGTCCGCCGAAGCCACCGGCACCCCGGCCGAGGCCGCCGGCTGGCGGGCCCTGGCGGGCGCGCTGGCCGAACCGTCGAAGTGGATCGCCGAGAACGCGGCCGTGGCGGTCGAGGACCTCGACCCGACCCTGCTCGACTCGGCCGCCACCGCCCGCGCGGCCGTGGCGGCGGCCACCGCCACCGCGGCCCGCTTCCTGCTCGTCGCCTGAGGTCAGCTCGTCGCGGGCACGATGGCGGCGACCAGCACCACCGACACCGCCGCCTGCACCTCTTCGATCGCCTTGCGGGTCGCCTCGGCCGCCCACTCGCCCTCGGAGATCTCCTTCAGCCGCCGCTTCACGAGGTCGCGCGGCTGGTCGGAGAACACCTTCTTGTCGAACTGGACGGCCCTGATCAGCGCGCACAGCGCCGCCGTCCGCGGGTCCACCGGCCCGTCCGCGCCGACCGCGCGGGCCAGCCGCGCCCGGACCTCGGTCTCCAGCGGCGGCTCGACGCCGCCGGGGGACGGGAAGCGGGTGCGCGGGAAGACCAGCAGCACCTTGTCCTGCTCGCGGCGCAGCACGCCCGCCTCGGCCAGGCCGTCCAGGACCCGGTCGGTCAGGCCCTTGCTCAGCTTCTCCACCCACGCCTTGGGCTTGCGCAGCTTGTCGTCGGCGATCCGGGACAGGGCGTCGTCCAGCACGTCGTGCCCGATGCGCTCGGTGCTCAGCGCCACGACCTTCTTGTCGGCGACCTCGACCCGACCCGCGATCGCCAGCTCGACCAGCACCGCGCCGGCCAGGCCGTACCCGAGGGCGGGCTGGCCCAGCCGGCGCGTGCCGTCGTCGTCGTAGGCCAACAGCGCCAGTTCGTCGGCGAGAGTCAACATACGACCACGATAGGCGCTGATCAGACGATGAAGCGGGTGTCGGGGTGGCGCACCGGGCCGTGGTCGAACAGCCACCCGCCCCGGCGCTTGAGGTGCAGGTCGAAGAACCCGCCGAAGTACGCCCGCTGCGCGTCCATCGACCGTTGCGCGTCGATGGTGCCGATGACGCCCTTCCGCTTGTCCGGCGCGACCAGGTCACCCAGCTGCGCCACCGCGAACTGGAGGTCGGTGAAGCTCAGGTGCGCGGCCCCGTCGAAGTGCAGGTCCCGCTTCCAGCCCCGCTGGTTGGGCCAGAACTGGCCCCACGTCGGGTCGAACCCGGTCTCCAGGTGCGAGTGCGCGACGACCCGGCCGTCGACCTCGAAGTCCGCGCCGACCAGCATGAACGGGCGGTCCAGGCCGTGCTTCACGACCTCGCCGACCTCGTCGGAGCGCATGCCGCCGTCGACGTTGATCCCCGCGTCGAACCGCCGGTCGTGGTACATCGTCTCGCCCGAGGTGAACCCGCCGTACGAGTGCCCGTACACGCCGACGCGCGACAGGTCCAGCGCACCGGCCAGACCGCGCGGCAGCGGGTCGCCCTCCGCGTCCGGGTTCTCGCCGCGGTCCAGGCGCTCCAGCTGGTCGAGCACGAACCGCGCGTCCGCGACCCGCGTGTCGAGCGCCGTCTTCATGCCGGCGGGGCCGGGCTCGGTGACCGACCCGACCACGACCCGCCCGCCCGGGAACTCGACCAGGGCCGCCTCGTGCGTGTGCGAGACGGACACGACGACGTAGCCGCGGCTGGCCAGGTCGTCGGTGAGCGCCGCGTTCAGCTCCCGCATGCTGCCGAAACCGTGCGAGAACACGACGACCGGCCAGTCACCGCGCAACGCCTTCGCGCCGGTGCGCGTGTGCCGCTTGGTCGCGGTCCACTCCACCGAGCCCGGCGGCACGCCCAGCAGGTCCGGGCTGACCGCGAACTGCTCCATGGCCGCGGCGGCGGTCGGCGTCAGCCACGGGGCGCGGTCGCCGTCGCGGTGCGCCGGGTAGGTGACGGTCACCATCAGCTCGCGCTTCTCGGCCGGGAACCACGGGTCCTGGCGCGCGTCGATCAGGTGCAGGTCGGTGGTGCCGACCGGGTAGTGGCCGGTCAACGCCGGCATGGTGATCTTCGCGGGTGCGGCTTCGGCCGACGCCGACGCCGGTGGCGCGAGCAGCGTGGCGGCGATCGCGACCCCCGCGACGAGGGCCGGCACGCGTCTGTTCACTGTGGACAACTTCCCCTCCTTGCCGGATGGCGGCACGGCCCATGCTGGCAGGGGAGGCCGGGGTGACGCGTCTTCCTGGCGGTGGAGATCGGCGTCCTCCCACGGGATGATCTACGGCAGCCAGGAGACGGTTCCGCGCAGCGCGGTGTACCCGACGAAAGCGACCACGTCGAGCAACGTGTGCGCGATGACCAGCGCCCACAGGCGGTTCGTGCGCTGCCAGACCTTGCCGAACACCAGGCCCATCACCACGTTGCCGATGAACCCGCCGAACCCCTGGTAGAGGTGGTAGGAGCCGCGCAGCACGGCGCTGACCAGCAGTGCCGTGTTGTCCTTGAGCCCGAGTTGCCTGAGCCGGGTCAGCAGGTAGCCGACGACCAGCACCTCCTCGGCCCACGCGTTGCCCGCGGCGGACAGGACGAGCACGACGCTGCGCCACCACGACTCGTCCAAAGTGGACGGCAGGACGGCGAGGTTGAGGCCGAGGTTCCACGCGATCAGGTAGAAGACCAGGCCCGGGATGCCGATGACCGCGGCCAGGGCCGTGCCGCCGAGGAAGTCCTTGCCGGGCCGCGTCCGGTCGAGCCCGATGGACCGCAGCGCGATCCCGCCGCGCCACAACAGGTACGCGCCGAGCCCGCCCCACGCCGCCAACTGGAGCACGCTGAGCAATTGCGCGATCAGGTCCAGCAGGTCGAACCGGGCCTGCGGGACGTTGATCGCGACCGATTGCTGGTTGAGCGGCTTGGGCTGGAGCAGGCTGTCCAGCAGCCGCACCAGGCTCCGCAACCCGGACAGGCCGAGCGTGACGGCGAAGACCAGCAGCAGCTCGACCTTGTGGGCGGTGCGTTCCTCCGGGATCACCCGCGCAGGTTAACGGCGTTGCGCCAGGAAGGGGCAGCCCATCAGCCGGCGCAGCTCGACGGCCAACTCGTTCGACGTCGACACCGGCCGCGAGAACGCGATCCGCACGTCGTGGTCGGAGTCCGCGGCCTCCACCCGCAGCCGCAACCCGAACCGGTCCAGGCCGAGCGGCCGGACGTGCCCGCCGCGCAGGTCGTCGGGCAGGTGCTGGGCGAGCAGGCCGACGACGTCCCGGTGCGACAGCTCCAGGTGCCGCAGCCAGTGGTCCTCCTGCCGGTGGAACGGGTCCGGGTCGGCCTGCGCGAACAGCTCCGGGCGCAGCGAGGTGGTGCCCTCGGCGTCCGCGACGACCAGGCTCGCCGGGCACAGCCGCAGCACGGACGCGCCGTGGCCGACGTCCAGCAGGCGCGGGTCGGGGCGCTCGTCGGCGACCTCCAGGCACGCCGCGCGAGCCTCGTGCGGGTCCATCGTGCGCAGCCAGCCGGTCACCCAGAGCAGACCGCGGACCGGCTCGCGCAACGGCACGGCGGCGTGGTCGGCGACCTCCAGCATGGCCGTGATCTCGCCGCCCTCGGCCGCCTTGGTGAGCGGGTGGTCGTCCGGCAGCAGGATCGTCGCGTCACCGCGGGCGTGCACGTGGTGCAGCAGCGGCGTCACGCGGTTCTCCGTGCCGTCCGACGGCAGCAGCGCGGCGCGGCCACCGCGCGCGGCGATCGTCCGCGCACGCTCCGCGGGGTGCGGCGCGGGCGGTCGGCGGTTGTCGGTCACCGTTCACCTCCCCAACTTAGGGGAGCCTAACTTGGAGGTGCGCGTGCGGGGAAGTCCCACGAACGGATGTCCCGCTTCGTGGTCGCCCGCAGACGGGGAGTGGCGGACACGGAGTGGCAGACGGGGAGTGGTCGGAGGTCGTAGCCTCGTCGGTCGTGGCCCGCGCGCGTGGCGGAGGTGGCCAGTGGTCGTGCCGAACAAGCCGTCCACCGAGGGGTCGGCGCTCGACGACGAGTGGACCCGGTACTGCCTGGAGATCGCGGGGCGGCGGGCGTTCGGCTGGGTCGTGCTGGGTGTGCTGGCGTTCGTGGGCCAGTTGCTGCTGGTCTTCCTGGCCCCGGTGCCCGACCTGCCCCTGGTGCTCCTGGTCTTCTCGACGGTGGTCCTGTCAGCGGCATTGCGCCGCCGCCGCCCGGCCGCGCCGATCCTGGCGGGTCGCGAGTGGCGGTATGTCAGGGTGCACTGGCGCAACGGCTTGCTGGTCGTGCACGGCGAGCGGCCGTTGGTCCTGGACATCGCGGCCGGACCGCTGGCCCGGGGCCGGATCAGCCGCCACCGGCGAGCGTGGCTCGTGCCACCGGACCGAGCGGGGAACACGGTGGTCACCTTCAGAGGCATCCCGCACCTCTTCCCAGCCCAAGCCCGCCGCCGCTGACGCCAACTCCCACCCACCCCATCCCCGCCGCGCCGTCCGCCGTGCCCGCCCCCGCCGCCGCATCGCCCGCCGCATCGCCCGCCGCGCCGCTCACTCGCCCCGCCGCGCCGCCCTCGCCTCGCTGCGCCCGCGCCCGCCGCGCCAGCGCCCGCCGCGCCAGCGCCCGCCGCGCCAGCGCCCGCCGCGCCAGCGCCCGCCGCGCCAGCGCCCGCCGCGCCAGCGCCCGCCGCATCGCAGCCCGCCGCCGCGCCCGCCGCACCACCGCATGGGCTGCCGCTGCCCGCCGTCCCTCCAGCGGCCCGCCGTCGCAGCAACACCTCGGTCAGCCGTAGCCGTTGAGAGGTATCTCTCGCGGGTTTCGGTGATCATTTGTTCGGCTATCCCGGCTGGAAGAGGCTATTTCTGGTTGTGTGGGAGCAGTGGTGGGCGAGGAGTGGACGCGGCGGTGTCTGGTTCGGGCGGACCGGCGGGCGGTCGGGTTCGTCGGGCTCGCGGTGCTCTCGTTCGCCGTGTTGTGGCTGGTGTCGGTGTGGATCGGCTCGAAGTGGGTCTTCGTGTTGATCCCGCTGTGCATCGAGTTCGCGGTGCCCGGGTTGCGGCACTTCGTGTGCCGGCGCAAGGTCCGGCGGCTCGCCGAGGACTACGCGTGGCACCCGGTGAGCGTGTCGTTCGTGCCCGGCCGGACGCGGATCGGGCGGCAGGCGTACCTGGAGACCGAAGGCTCCGACCGGACCTTCCTGCGGCTGCCCGAAATGCCCGAACGCGCGCGTGAGGACGTCCGCCGCACCGGCAAGTTGTGGCTCGCCGGCCCCGACGACCGCGGGCGCACGGCCGTGCTGACGCCCGAGACGCCGTTCGTCACCCTCGGTCGCGTCGTGATCCGGTGATCTGACGGCCTGTCAGCGGCCGACGGCGATTTCGTTGCGCTCCGCCCACGCCGTGACGTCCTCCTTGCGGAGGGCGGTCGCCAGCAGGTCCGGAAAGCGGTCCGGGGTGCACGCGAAGGCCGGCGCGCCCAGTTCCGACAGCTTCGCCGCCAGCTCGTGGTCGTACGCCGGGGTGCCGCTGTCCGACAGCGCGAGCAGCACGACCACCGTCACCCCGCTTTGCACCAGCTCACGCACGCGGCGCTGGAGTTCGCGCGCGACCCCGCCCTCGTACAGGTCGCTGATCAGCACCATCACCGTGTCCGTGGGCCGCCGCACCAGCGACTGCCCGTACGCGACCGCGCGGTTGATGTCCGTTCCGCCGCCGAGTTGCGTCGCGAACAGCAGGTCCACCGGGTCCTTCAGGTCGTCGGTCAGGTCGACGACCTCGGTGTCGAACACGACCAGCTTCGTGTCGACGGCCCGCAGCGACGCGAGCGACGCCCCCATCACCGCCGAGTAGACGACCGATTCCGCCATCGACCCCGACTGGTCGACCAGCAGGATCACGTCCTTGAGCGACGCCGCCCGGCTGCGCCGGGTGTTGCCCTTCAGGTCCTGGACGACGACCGTGCGCTGTTCCGGTTGGTAGTGCTTGAGGTTGGCGCGGATCGTGCGGGCCCAGTCGACGTCGCTCAGGCGCGGGCGGTTGGTGCGCCTGGCGTGGTCGATCGCGCCGTGGACGGCGTCGAGCAGGCGTTCGGCCAACCGGCGCTCGATGTCCTCAACCACCTTCCGCACGACCGCGCGGGCCGTTTCGCGGGTGCGGGCCGGGATGGCGCCGGACAGGGAGATCAGCGTCCCGACGAGGCTCACGTCCGGCTCGACGCTCTTGAGCAGCTCGGGTTCCAGGAGCAGTTGGCGCAGGCCCAGGCGGTCGACGGCGTCTTTCTGCATGACCTGCACGACGGAGGTCGGGAAGTACGTGCGGATGTCGCCCAGCCACCGGTGCAGGACGGGCGACGAGCCACCCAGCCCGGCACTGCGCTTGCCACTCCCGTCGGGGGCGTCGGTGGCCGACACGGGCGCGCCGCCGCCGTAGAGGCCGGTGAGGGCGGAGTCCCGACGGCGGTCGTCCTCGCCGAGATCGCCCAGGTCGCCCGCCGCACCGCCGAGCAGCAGACGCCACCTCCGCAAGCGCTCCCGATCGGAATCCGGTGAGCCTGCGGAACCCGGTGAGTCCGGGGAGCCCGTGGAACCCGGCGAGCCCGCGGAGGGCGGTGAGTCCGGGGAGCCCTGTGAACTTGGGGAGCCCTGTGAAGCCGGGGAGCCGGCGGAGGGGGGCGGCGTGCCGGTGGCGGCTGGGCTGGTGGCGGTTGGGCTGGTGGCGGTTGGGGGTGTGTCGGTGGGCGCTGTGTCGGTGGGGGACGGGTCGGTCATCGGGGGTCGCTGCTCCTTGTCGGAGGGCGGTGGGTGGGCCGCGTGGGTGAGGCGGCTGGGGGTGGGCCTTGGGGCTGCGCCTGCCGTTTGACCGCGCTCCTTGTTTACGGGACGCGCGAGGCGGGAGTTGGTCGCAGATCCTGTATGTCGCTCGATTGGGTGATGTTGCTGGCGGGGGTGGTCAGTAGGGCTCTGACGTGCGCTGATAGGCGTTCCGCCAAGGGCTCGTCCCAGGTGGGGGCTGCTTGGGGGGTGGCTCTGGTCGAGCCCTTCACGCGCTCGCCCAGCATTCGGCGTTCGGCTGGGCTGAAGTCCGTGATCGATCGGCGCAGCAGGGGCAGGGCTGCGTCGAAATCCGCGCCGGCCAGGTCGGTCAGCCAGTCGTCCACCACCGCGAACAGCTTCGGGTCCGCGGTGAGCAATGCCGCCGAGCCGCGGAGGAAGCCGGCTACGAAGGCTGTTGCGCCGGCGGCCTGGGTGGTCGCTCGGTGGAGTCTGGTCGCCACGGCCGTCGAGTCGAGGGTGCCCGACTCCCACAGGAGCCTGGTGGCCCGCCCGGTGGGCAGGCCGTGCGCATCTTGCATGCCCACCAACGACTTCAGGGCGTGCTGCCACGTCTCCCTGTGGTCGTCGTCGGCTGCCAGGCGGACCGCGTCGTCCGCGCCGTTGACCGCGGCGAGGGCGCGTTCGGCGGTGTCGTCGTCCACGCCTCGGCATGCCAGCGGCAGGCCGACCGCACCTCGGGTCAGCAGGCCGTGCAGGGCCACGCGGAGGAGTTCCGGGTCGGTGCCGCGGACCGAGCCGTAGCGGACCGTGGTGGCGAGGTCCGGTAGGGCGGTGAGGAGTTCCAGGGCGTCGGTCGCGGCTGCCGCGCAGCGGTCCAGGGCTGTTCGGGCGGCGGTCACCGCGTCCGGGAGTTCGCAGCCGACCGCGCGGCTCAGGGTCTCCGCGGCCGTCACGACCCTCGTCGCGCCGGCGGCCTGGGTCGTGAGGACCTGGTTGGCCGCCGCCTCGACGGTGGTGCCGTGGCGGGCGGCGGTCGCCAGGGCCACGGCGAACTCCGGACGCCAGTGCAGCTGCCACGCCTCGGCGAACGTGCCGATGGTGCGGGTGGTGTCCGGGGTGCCCCACGGGACGTCCAGGACTTCCAGGCGGCGCAGGAGCTTCGAGCGTTCGCGGTCGGTGTCCTTGCGGAGGTCCAGGCGGATCTGCTTCGGCTCCGCGTTCAGGGGCAGTCGCAGGCGTCTGGTCAGGCGGTTCAGGTCGGCGGCGAGCGGGGACGTCGGCACGTTCTCGCCGACCTCGCCCAGGCGTTCGCCGACCACCAGGCGGGTGTGGATCAGCCGCAACGGCGTGTCGTCGCCGTTGCACAGCACCGCGCGGGCCGATTCCATGACCTCGGACAGGCCGGGCGACGGGCGACCGCGCAGGGCGGCGAGGGTGTCGGCCAGGCGGACTGCTTCGACGGCGCTCGCGGTGGACGCCGGGAGGTCTTCGGCGCGCAGCACCGTGCACGCCCGCGCGAACCAACGTGGCACGGCGTCGCCGGCCGGCGCGCATTCCCACAGGTGGGCGTACCAGCCGGGGGAGGCGACGCCCGCGCCGTAGCCGGAGGCGGTGGCCAGCTTGCCGTGGCTCCAGGGGACCCACGTGCCGGAGATCTTGCGGCGGGGCAGGCCCTTGAGCAGGGCGTTGTCGGTGGAGGCGGGAGGCAGGGTGCGCAGGGCCGGCACGTGCCACGCGCCGCAGACCACGGCGATCGGGCCGTCGGTGTCCTTGAGCGCCTGGCGGAGGTTGCGGCGCATCGCGGCCTCGCGGCGCAGCGTGCGGTCGTCCACCTCGTCGGCGAACTCCTCGCGCAGCGCGGTCATCGCCTCCGCCACGGCCTCGGCCAGGTCCGCCGGGTCGGTGTGGTGTTCGACCACGTCCTCCCACCAGCGCTCCGGGTCGTCGAAACCGGCTGCTGCGGCGAGGGTGCCGAGCGGGTCGAGGGACGCGCGGGGGCGGCTCGGATCGGGGCCCGGGGAGGCGGGAGGCGGGGTCGGAGGCGAGGCGGGATCGGCGGAAGGGGTGGGGTCGGCGGAAGAGGTGGGGCTGGCGGGCTGGGTGGCGTCGGTGGGGGAGCCGGCGTCGGTGGGAGAGGCGGCGTCGGTGGGAGAGGCGGGGCTGGTTGGCGAGGCGGGGTCGGTGGGGGAGCCGGCGTCGGTGGGAGGGGTGGGTGTGTGGGTGGGGGTCTCCGGGTCGTCCGCGAGTGAGGCGGCGGCGGGGAGGTCGAAGAAGCGGACCGGGACGTTGGTGGTGTTCGCCCAGACCATGGCTCGCCATTCCGGGGAGAACTCGGCGAACGGCCAGAACGCCGCCCGCGCCGGGTCGGACTCGTCGTGCAGCAGCAACGCCACCGGCGGCACCAGGTCCGGCACGTGGTGCAGCAGGGCGTCGCCCTCCGGCGGGCCCTCGATGAGGACCAGCGCCGGTTGGACGCGTTCCAGCGCCTCGGCGACCATGCGGGCCGAGCCGGGGCCGTGGTGTCGGATGCCCAGCAGGGTCACCCGGTCCGGGACGTCCATCACCACCCCTGGCACGCCCGGTAGAGGTCGCGCCAGTCGGCGCGTTCCTTCACGACCGCCTCCAGGTACTCCTGCCACGCCGCCGTGTCCGACACGCGGTCCTTCACCACCGCGCCCTGCAGGCCCGACGCCAGTTCGTCGGCGGTGATCGTGCCGTCGCCGAAGTGGCCGGCCAGCGCCATGCCGCTGGTCACCACGGAGATCGCCTCCGCCGTGGACAGGCTGCCGCTGGGCCGCTTCAGCTGCGTGCGACCGTCCATTGTGGACCCGTTGCGCAGCTCGCGGAAGATGCGCACGACCCGGCGGACCTCTTCCAGCGCGGGCGGTTCGGCGGGCAGTTCCAGCGCTCGGCCCAGTTGCGCGGCCCGGGACAGGACGATCTGGACCTCGTCGTCCTCGGTCGCGGGCGGTGGGAGCACGACCGTGTTGAACCGCCGGGCCAGCGCCGACGACATCTGGTTGACGCCCCGGTCGCGGTCGTTGGCCGTGGCGATCACCGTGAACCCCGGCACCGCCTGCACCTGCATCCCCAGCTCCGGCACGGGCAGCGCCTTCTCCGACAGGATCGTGATGAACGAGTCCTGCACCTCCGCCGGCATCCGGGTCAGCTCCTCGACCCGCGCCACCGCCCCGGTGCGCATCGCCGTGAGCACCGGGCTCGGCACCAGCGCCGCCTCGCTCGGCCCCTCGGCGATCAGCCGCGCGTAGTTCCAGCCGTACCGGACCTGCTCCTCGCCGGTGCCCGCGGTGCCCTGCACGACCAGGGTCGAGTCGCCGCTCACCGCCGCCGCCAGGTGCTCGGACAGCCACGACTTCGCCGTGCCCGGCACCCCGACCAGCAGCAGCGCCCGGTCGGTCACCAGCGTGCCCACGGCGATCTCCACCAGCCGCCGGTCGCCCACGTACTTCGGGGTGATCACGGTGCCGTCGGGCAGGGTCCCGCCCAGCACGTACCGGACCACGGCCTGCGGCGACAGCCGCCAGCGCGGCGGGCGGGGGCGGTCGTCGGCCTGCGCGAGCGCCGCGAGTTCGGCGGCGTGCTGCCGCTCCGCGGCGGGGCGCAGCACGGTCTCGGTGGTCACGGCAGTGGTCCTTCCGGTCGGGGGGTGAAGGCTTCGCGCAGCTGCACGCGCAGGCGGAGCACGTCCAGGTCGACGGTGTGCTCGGGCCAGCGGGCGGTGATGCGGTCCCAGTTCACGCCCAGCACGCCGGCGTCGCCGCGGGCCAGCAGCACCGCCGGCGGCCGGCCCGCGCGCCACCGCGGGTCCCGCATCTGCGCGTAGCGGTCGAGCAGGGCGGTGGTGGCCTCGGGTGTCCACGGCGCGGGCAGCTGCGAGCACGCGTGGTCGAGCAGGTCGTAGTTCCAGTTCCGCGACACCTCGGCGACGGTGCGCGCCCCGAGGTCCGGCGGCAGGGTGGCCAGCATCTCCAACTGCTCCATGCCGGTGAGCGACCGCGTGGCCGCCACCGCCCACGGCCCGGCGTCGGCCGCCAGCCGCAGCCGCTGCGCCACGCCCCGCAGCAACGACGCCGCCCACGGGCTGCGCTCCAGCTCGCGCGCCGCGCCCGGGTCGTCGGTGCCCAGCCGCCGGGTCCAGTGGCTCGGCGGCACGCTCGCCGCCGCACCCCGGACCCGCCCGGCCACGCCCGCCTCCGACCCGTCGCGCAACAGGTCGCGGGCCTCCTCGGGCTCGGGTTCGGGCGCCGCCCACAGCTCGTCGCTCTGCACGTCGAAGCCGTCCGCGGTCAGCCACAGCCCCCGGTGGAGGCGGTCGGCGGCGCGCTGCGACAGCCGCGACGACGGCAGCGCCCGCAGCAGCTGCACGGCCTCGTCGTGGACGCCGATCGCCCGGTCGTCCAGCGCCTCCTCCAGCAGCGGCTCGTCCTCCTCGGACAGCGCCGCCCCCAGCGCGGCGACCAGCACCTGCCGGTCGGTCGCCCGCCGCTGCACGGCCAACTGCTCCGCGATGAACGCCCGCGTGCCCGCCGGATCGGCCCGCCGCGCCCGCCGCAGGGCGGTGAGCCGGCTCTGGCCGGGCAGGTCCAGCACGTCGGCCAGGTCCACCTCGGCGGGTGTCGCGTCGGTCGCCCACGACCACCCCGGGCGCAGGCCCGCGAGCCACCGCCCGCGCGCCCCCAGCACGGTGGACACGGCCTGCCGCAGCCCGGGGTGGCCGGTGGCCATCGCGAGCAGCGCGGGCAGCTGCTTCGGCTCGGCGACGAACCCGGCCGCCGCCGCCAGCCCGCACCACTCGGTGAGCAGCACCTGGTCGTCCAGCGCCACGACCTGCGCCAGCACGCCCCGCGCCGCCGGACCCGGCACGCGGTCGGCCGACGACGGCGCCGGGGCCAGCGCCGGTGTCTCGATCACCGGCGGCAGTTGAGCGCCGTGCGCGGCCACGCCCAGCGCGGCACAGCGGTCCAGCAACTCCGTGGGGCTCGTGTGGGCGCGGTGGGCGCCGATCAGCAGCGCCTGCACGGTCTCGTCCCACTCGGCTCGCGTGCTCATTCCACCACCTCCGGCACCCCGCCGGGCGACGCGACCGCGCCCACCCGGAAGTCACGGCCGTTCCACAGCCCCCACGCGTCGAACGGCTCGCCGCCGGTCATCGCCGCCGCCTGCTCCACCGCCAGGTCGGCGCGCACCGGCAGGCCGCGCCCCGACGCGTCCACGACGTGCGCCAGGTCGGCCGTCAGCCGCACGCCGCCGCACCCGACCGGGTGCAGGCGCAGCCACGGGTCGCCCAGCAGCTGCGGCTCCAGCCCGGCCAACGCCTCCCGCCACGACCCGGGCACCGGCACCGGCGCGGCCTCGCACGGCTCGACCTCGCCCACGGACACCCGGTGCGGCGGAGAACCGGGGTAGGGGTGCACCACCCCGCGCACCTCGACGCCGTGCGGCAGCGCCGGAACGGGCCGCGCGCCGCCGGCCGCGTGCCGGACGGCGACCACCCAGCCGTGCTCCCGCCCCCACAGCCACTGCCGGACCGTGCGCACCAGCCCGTCGTCGGACTCCAGCCGCAGCAGCGGCAGCCACCGGTCCGCCCAGGCCGCGCCGGCCCGGACCTCCTCCTCGGCCACCGAGAACCCCAGCCGGCCGCGCACGACGTCCGACGGCGTGTCCGCCAGCCGCGCCAGCAGGTGCAGCCCGCCCAACCGGTCCGCCGCGTCGTGCGCCCACGACGGCCCGCCGGCCGCCACCACGGACCGCAGGTCGTCCAACGCCGACGCCAGGCCCTTCGCCTGCGCGTCGACCATCCGCGCCCCGATCGCGTGCCACCACGCCGCGTCGCGCGCGGGCAGCCCGGCGATGCCCGCCCCGGCCACGTCGGCCAGCCAGTCGGTCAGCCCCGCGACACCGGCCCGCACCGCCTCGGCCCGGTTGCGGGCCGTCTTCTCCTTCGCCCGCGCCCGCCGCTCGACGGCCTCCGGCGAGGAGTCCACCTCCCGGGCGGACTTCTCCCGCCGCGCCAGCCACTCGCTCACCCAGTCGGGTGGATCACCGGCCGGCAGCGGCTCCCGCGCGTCCCGCAGTTGCAGCGCCAGCGCGTGCTTGCACGGGAACTTCCGCGACGGGCACGAGCACTTCGACGCCCGGTCGCCCAGGTCGACGCACACCCGGTACGGGTTCTTGCCGCTGCCCGCGCACAGGCCCCACAGCGCCTCCGCGCTGCGGCCGGTGCCCCGCCAGCCGGACGACCCGGCCAGCCGGGTGGCGCTGCTCGCCACCTGGCCGTCCGGGGCCAGTCCCAGAACCGCCTGTGCGTCCATGGCCCAGGACGCTAGCGGCGTGCACCGACAAAAAGACGATCAACCCGGCGGAGGAGATTCCGCGAGGAACATCAGTCCAGGTCAGGACCCCGCTTGGCCCACGACCACGCGTACTTGCGGTCCTCGGACGCCAGCGCCGCCTCGCCCAGGTCCAGCGGCCGGAACGTGTCCACCATGACCGCGGTCTCGTCGAAGAACTCCGCGCCCAGCGACGCCTCCACCGCGCCCGGCTGCGGCCCGTGCGTGCAGCCCGACGGGTGCAGCGACAGCGACCCGATGCCGATGCCCGAGCCCTTGCGGGCCTCGTAGTTGCCGCCCACGTAGAACATCAGCTCGTCGGAGTCGACGTTGGCGTGGTTGTAGGGCACCGGGATCGCCAGCGGGTGGTAGTCGACCTTGCGCGGCATGAACGAGCACACCACGAAGTTCGGGCCCTCGAAGGTCTGGTGCACGGGCGGCGGCTGGTGCACGCGGCCGGTGATCGGCTCGAAGTCGCGGATGTTGAACACCCACGGGTACAGGCAGCCGTCCCACCCGACGACGTCGAACGGGTGGTTCGCGTAGGTGAACCGGGTGAGGCCCGCGCGGTGGCGCACCAGGACCTCGACGTCCTCGCCGTCCACCAGCAGCGGCTCGACCGGACCGCGGATGTCCCGCTCGCAGTACGGCGAGTGCTCCAGGAACTGGCCCTTGGCCGACAGGTACCGGCGCGGCGGCCCGATGTGCCCCTTGGCCTCCAGCACGAGGATGCTCATCGGCTGGGACGGCACCACGCGGTAGGTGCAGGACGTCGGCAGCACCACGTAGTCGCCCTCGGCGACCGGCAGCGCGCCGTAGATCGTCTCCACGACCCCTTCGCCGGTCTGCACGTACAGCAGCTCGTCGCCGGCCGCGTTGCGGTACAGCGGGCTGGGGGTGGTGGCGCGCACGAAGCCGATCGTGACGTCCTGGTTGCCGAACAGCCGCCGCCGCCCGGTGACCGCGTCCACGTCGTCGGACCAGGTCAGGTCCTGCGTCTTGAAGGCGCGGGGCTTGAGCGGGAGGTTCGGCTCCAGCGCGCCCCGGTCGTCGGCGACGGTCTCCGCGTTCACGATCGCGGTCGGCAGGTGGCGGTGGTAGAGCAGGGCGGAGTCGGCCGAAAAGCCCTCCACCCCCATGAGCTCTTCCGCGTACAGGCCGCCGTCCGGTGTGCGGAACTGCGTGTGGCGCTTTCGGGGGATCTCCCCGACTTGGCGGTAGTACGCCATCGTTCTCTCCGGGCGTTCGATAAACGGACATCTTTGTTCATTGACCGGTACGCCACTAGCGTGTCAGCCGTGTCAAGCGCCTTCGAACTCCGTGCGCCCGGTCCACGCGGCACTCCGCCCCTGCTCGCGAGGCTCGTCGACGACGCCGCGCTGTTCCCGCCGGGCAACGCGACCATGCCCGACGCGGTCCGCGGCCACCTCGACGCGAGGGCCGGCGACTGGGCCGGCGCGGTGGGACTGTTCCTGTGTCCCGCGTCACGTCTGGCCGAGCTGATCACCGAGTTGATCAAGGTCAAGCCGGTGAAGCCGATCGCCCTGTCCCTCGTGATCGACACCGGTCTGGGCGGCGTGCCCAAGGCGGTCTCGATCGTGGAGTCGCGCAGCGAGCTGCTCGCGCTGCGCATGGTCGAGATGCCCGCGCCGTCCGACGTGGACGAGGTGTGGCTGGAACGCGTCTCGGAGTTCGTCCCCGAGGACGTGATCCGGGTCGTCGAGCCGCGCCGCGGCGGCCCCGAGTGGCTCGACGGCGTGCGCCGCGTCATCGAGCACGGCAGCTGGCCCAAGCTGCGCTGCGGCGGCCTGAGCAAGGAGAACTTCCCCAGCGTGGACGAGGTCGCCGACTTCCTGGCGGTGGTCTCCTCCGGCGGGGTCGCGTTCAAGGCGACCGCGGGCCTGCACCACGCCGTCCGCTACACCGACGCCGAGACCGGGTTCACCCACCACGGGTTCCTCAACCTGCTGGTGGCCACCGCCCGCGCGCTGTCCGGCGGCGACGTGCGGGCCGCGCTGTCCTCCTCCGACGGCGAGGCGCTGGCCAAGGAGGCGGGGGAGCTGTCCGACCAGGCCGCCCACGCCGTGCGCGGCGTGTTCGCCTCCTACGGCTCGTGCTCCCTGGACGAGCCCGTCACCGACCTGGAAGAGCTGGGCCTGCTGTGAGCTGGATCGAGGACCCGGCGTTCACGCCGGACGCGCCCTTCGGGCCGCAGACCCTGCCCTACGGCGTCGTGCCCGGCGGCATCGCCGTGCGCGTCGGCGACCGGGCGCTGCCGCTGCGACCCCTCGCCAGCCTCTTCGGGGAGCGCCTGGCGCCCCTGGTGACGGCCCCGACGCTCAACCCCCTGCTGGCCGCCGGCCGGCCTGCCTGGAGCGAGCTGAGGGCCAAGCTGGTCGAGCTGGTCACCGCCACCGCCGCGCCGCGCGGCGCGGAGCTGGTCGGGCTGGACGGCGCGGTGCTGCCGTTCGAGGTCGCCGACTACGTGGACTTCTACTCGTCGCGCCACCACGCGGAGAACGTCGGCCGGATGTTCCGCCCCGACGGCGACCCGCTGCTGCCCAACTGGACCCACATCCCCATCGGCTACCACGGCCGCGCGGGCACGGTGGTCGTCTCCGGGACGCCGGTCGTGCGGCCGGAGGGGCAGCGCCGGTCGTCCGACGGCCCGGTGTTCGGCCCCAGCCGCCGGTTGGACATCGAGGCCGAGGTGGGCTTCGTGTGCGGCGGTCCGGTGGCGTCCCGGCTGTCCCCGGCCAAGGCGGTGGACCACGTCTTCGGCGTGACCCTGGTCAACGACTGGAGCGCGCGCGACATCCAGGCGTGGGAGTACCAGCCGCTGGGCCCGTTCCTGGGCAAGTCGTTCGCCACCTCGGTGGGCGCGTGGATCACGCCGCTGGAGGCGTTCTCGGCGGCCCGCGTGACCCCGCCGCCGCTGGGCAACGACGTGCTGCCGTACCTGGTCGAGGACCGGCCGTGGGGCCTGGACATCCGCATCGAGGTCGAGTGGAACGGCGTGCTGGTGTCGCGCCCGCCGTTCCGGACGATGTCGTGGACGTTCGCGCAGCAACTCGCGCACCTTTCGTCCAACGGCGCTACCGTCAGGCCGGGTGACCTGATCGCGTCGGGCACCGTGTCCGGCCCGGAGCGCGACGAGCGCGGCTCCTTCCTGGAGCTGAGCTGGGGCGGGCAGGAGCCGGTCGCGGTCGGGGACGCCGAGCGCACGTTCCTGGAGGACGGCGACACGGTGCGGATCACCGCGACGGCCCCCGGCGGCAACGGGTCGGTCGTGGGCCTGTCCGAGGTGGTCGGCACCATCGCCCCCGCGGTCTCGGAAGGGTAGGGACGCCTGGTGGCCAGACCTGACCCGCGCGGCAAGCTGCCGCTGCCCGCCGGGTCCAAGGAGAGCTCGCTGACCCTGGAGCGGGGCCTGGCCCTGCTCCAGGCGGTGGCCGACGCCGAGTCGGAGGCGCCGTCGATCAGCGAGCTGGCCGCCGCCATCGGCGCGTCCCGGGCGGCGGTGTACCGGCTGCTGGTGCCGCTGCAGTCGCGCGGGCTGGTGCGCCGGGAGGGGTCCAAGGTCCGGCTGGGCCTGGGCGTGCTGCGGCTGGCGTCCAACGTCCTGCCGCAGCTGCGCCTGGCCGCCCAGCCCGCCCTGCGAACCCTGGCCGAGCAGGTGGGCGCCACCGCGCACCTGACCGTGGCGGACGGGTCGGAGGCGCAGGCCGTGGCCGTGGTGGAACCGTCCTGGACGGCCTACCACGTGGCGTACCGGGTGGGGTCGCGCCACCCGGTGCACCGGGGCGCGGCGGGCAAGGCGATCGGCCTGTCCCCGGAAGGGCGGCAGTGGGTCCACTCGACCGGTGAGTTGCAGCCGGGGGCGTTCGGCGTGGCGGCGCCCGTGCGGGGCGTGCCGGGCCTGCGGGCCAGCGTCGGCGTGGTGGCCCTGGAGAAGCTGGACGGCGACGTGGTGGGCCCGCAGGTGGTCCGCGCGGCCCAGGAGGTCGCCGACGCCCTGCGCTAGGCGAGCGCCTGCCACAGGGCCAGCACGGCGAACACCGCGAAGATCGTGCCGCTCACCCGCTGGATCAGGTGGGTCGGGATGCGCGCCGCGATCTTCCGGCCGACCAGTACCGCGATGCCGGCCACCGTCACCAGGGCCAGGAAGGCGCCCAGGCCGACGAACACCGGGGTGCCGTAGCGGGCGGCGAGGGCGGCGGTGCCGAGTTGGGACGCGTCGCCCCACTCCGCCGCGAACAGGACGCCGAAGGACGTCAGGGCCGCGCGGCCGAAGGAGACGGCGTTCGGCGACGCCGCGCCGTCGGTGGCGTCGTCGTCCTTGGTGAAGCTCTCCTTGAGCAGGAGGAACGCGCCCACGCCGAACAGCGCCGCCACCACGCCCGCCACCAGGCGGTCCGGGAGGAGGGTCAGGACGCCGCCGAAGGTCGCCGCCACCACGCACTGGATCGCGAACGCCACCGTGACGCCCACGAACACCGGCAACGCCCGGTAGCGGGTGGTGAGGACAAGGGTCGCGACCATGGTCTTGTCCGGCAGTTCGGCCAGGAAGATGATGCCGAACGCCGTCGCCAGCGCGATGAGTTCCGGTGCCACGAGTACCTCCACGTCCGTGAACCCGGACGGAGGCAGCACGACCCCGACCGGGCGTGTTGCGCTGCCCGGCCGGAGGTCTCGTTCGCCCGTTCACGAGAACGGGTGAGGGACCGGATCCGCTCGAAGGCGGGATCAGTGTGTCGATCACCTCGCCGTGACCGCAGAACCACACGGTCGCGGGAACTACTCCCCTCTGGCGGAACCTACTTTAGGCGACGCATACCCGCAGGTCGACGTGACGCCGGACGCACCGGGGGCAGGACCTTGGTCCCGGGCCGGACGGGACCGTCGTACCTGAGCGGGGCCACCCCCGCCGACTTACCGTCGTCGCCGTGGACGTACTCGACCTGGCGCGGTGGCAGTTCGGCATCACCACCGTCTACCACTTCCTGATGGTGCCGCTGACGATCGGCCTGTCGCTGCTGGTCGCCGGCATGCAGACGGCGTGGGTCCGCACGGGGGACCGCAAGTACTACAAGATGACGAGGTTCTGGGGCAAGCTCCTGCTGATCAACTTCGCCATGGGCGTGGTGACCGGCATCGTGCAGGAGTTCCAGTTCGGCATGGCCTGGAGCGCCTACTCGCGGTTCGTCGGCGACGTGTTCGGCGCGCCGCTCGCGATGGAGGGCCTGGTCGCGTTCTTCGTCGAGTCCACGTTCCTCGGGCTGTGGATCTTCGGCTGGGACCGCCTGCCGCGCAAGGTCCACCTGGCCTGCGCCTGGGCGTTCTCGCTGGCCACCATGGCCTCGGCGTACTTCATCCTGGCCGCCAATTCGTGGATGCAGCACCCGGTGGGCGTCGAGCTGGTCGACGGCCGGCCCCGGCTGACCTCGATCTGGGAGGTGCTGGGCAACAACACCGTGCTCGCCGCGTTCCCGCACACGATCTTCGGCGCGTTCGCCGTGGCCGCCTCGTTCCTGGTCGGCATCGCCGCCTGGCACCTGTGGAAGCGGTCGGCCGAGGAGCCGGTGTGGCGGTCGTCGGTCAAGCTCGGCACGTGGGTCGGCGTGGTCGCGTTCGCCGGGCTGTCGATCAGCGGCGACCTCCAGGGCAAGCTGATGTTCGAGCAGCAACCGATGAAGATGGCCGCCGCGGAAGCCCTGTGCCACACCGAGCGGCCCGCCGCGTTCTCGGTGTTCGCGATCGGCGACGTGTCGCGGCCCGACTGCGAGAACGTCAAGAGCGTCACCGTGCCGGCGCTGCTGTCGTTCCTGGCGCACAACGACTTCTCGTCCGAGGTCAAGGGCATCGAGGAACTGGTCCCGGAGTACCAGGCCAAGTACGGCGCGAACTACCCGGTGGACGAGCGGCTGGGCGAGCTGTCGGGCAAGCCCATCGACTACGTGCCGCTGCTGCCGGTGACCTACTGGGGCTTCCGCCTGATGATCGGCTTCGGCGCGATCGCGGTCGGCGCGGGCCTGCTCATCCTGTGGCTGACGCGGGGCGGGCGGGTGCCGACCGGGCGGTGGTTCCGGCTGCTGGCGCTGGGCAGCATCGCGACGCCGTTCCTGGCCAACAGCTTCGGCTGGATCTTCACCGAGATGGGGCGGCAGCCCTTCGTCGTGGTCCCGAACCCGAGCGGCGTGGACGGGGTGTGGATGTTCACCGCGCGCGCCGTGTCGAACTCGACGCCCGGCGAGGTGCTGACGTCGTTGATCGCCTTGACGCTCGTCTACGGGGTGCTCGCGTGCGTCGAGGTGTTCCTGGTCCGGCGGTACGTCCGCGGCGGTGTCGCGGGCGTGCTGCCGGACCACAAGCCGGACTCGGACGAGTCGGACCAGCGCAAAGACGACGACGTCCTGTCGTTCGCGTACTGAGGGGTTGTCGTGGAGACGTTCTGGTTCTGCGTGATCGCGCTGCTGTGGCTGGGCTACCTGTTCCTGGAGGGCTTCGACTTCGGGGTCGGCATGCTGCTGCCGGTGCTCGGCCGCGACGAGACCGAGCGGCGCGTGCTGATCAACACGATCGGGCCGGTGTGGGACGGCAACGAGGTGTGGCTGCTGGTGGCGGGCGGCGCGACGTTCGCGGCGTTCCCCGGCTGGTACGCGTCGCTGTTCAGCTCGGCCTACCTGCCGCTGGTGCTGTTCCTGCTGGCCCTGATCGGGCGCGGGGTGGCGTTCGAGTACCGCGGCAAGGTGGACTCGGTGCGCTGGCGGCGGGTGTGGGACACGGTCATCTTCGTGGGCTCGTGGGTGGCGACGCTCGGGGTCGGGCTGGTGCTCACGGCCAACGTGTTCGGGCTGCCGTTGGACGCCAACGGTGACCGAGTGGGCTCGCCGTTCGCCGCGGTGACGCTGGAGTCGTTGCTGGGCGCGTTGGCGATCGCCGGGTACGCGCTGGTGCACGGCGCGGTGTTCCTGTCGTTGAAGACCGAGGGCGAGGTGCGGGAACGTGCCCGTGCGGTGGCGTTGCGGGTCGCGCCGGTCGCGTTGCTGCCTCTTGTCGTGCTGCTGCTGTTGGTGCAGCTGCGGTTCGGGACCGTGTGGACGTACGCGGCGGCGATCGGTGTCGCGCTGGCGGCTTTCGGCGCTCTGGCGCGGTTGGCGCTGCGGCGCGAGGGGCAGGCGTTCGCGCTGATGGGCGTCGCGGTCGCTTGCGCGGTCGTGGCGTTGTTCGGTGCGCTGTACCCGAACGTGCTCCCGTCCACCTTGGACCCTGCGTTCTCGTTGACGGTGGAGAACGCGGCGTCGAGCCCGTACACGTTGACGGTGATGACGTGGGTGGCGGCGTTCGGCACGCCGGCGGTCCTGGTCTACCAGGGGTGGACGTACTGGGTGTTCCGCAAGCGCATCGGGACGCGGCACATCCCGCAGGTGCACGTTCCGCGCTAAGGGTCAGTAGTCCAGCTCGAAGTCGCGGTGGTCGTCGGGGTCGACCACCGCGTCGAGCTTGTTCCCGGGCCGCAGGCCGGGGTGGTACGGGGCGTCGTGCTCGATCAGGAACTCGGGCACGTCCGGGCCCTTGATCAGGAGCCGGACGCGGACCGTGGAATCCTCGCTGATCGGCTCGTAGGTCAGGACGTGGGCGGTCGCGGGCAGGCCCACCTCGTCCAGGCGCAGCAGCCGCCGCTTGGCCCGCCCGGTCCCGCGCCACACGCCGATGCCCAGCGGCAACAGGAGCGCGGTGAGCACGATGCCGACGGTCCCGCCGTCGGTGCCGGCGTAGACGATCGGTCCGGTGACCATCAACGCCACGGCGAACGAGTGCAGGAAGACGTTGTTGCCCCGGTTGGCCCCGTGCACCTCGACGAACCCGCTCTCCCCCATTCCCGCACCTTAAGCGGGTTCCGCGGGGCCGCGGGCGGGTTGGCGCGAGGTGCGGCCGGACGGAGGACGCCGGCGGGGGACCTTGGTCCTGCCATCGGAGGGACCCTCGTACCTGAGCGGGATGCCGCCCGGGCACCTACGGTCGTGGTGTGGACGTCCCCGGAACCCCTTCCGCCAAGAAGCCGGGGAGGGGTCCGCTCGGCGCGCTACCCGCCCTTTCGCCTTCGGCGCGCCGAGCGTTGGCCCTCTGCGGTGTGCTGGCCGCGCTGTCTTCGGGAGCCCTGGTCTTCCAAGCCGTGACGCTCGCGTCCGCGCTGGTCGCCGGCGGCTCGTTGTGGCTGCTGGCGGGCGCGGTGGTGGCGCGGGCGGTGCTGGCGTGGGCCACCGAGACGGTCGCGGCGCGGGCGGCGGCGGGCGCCAAGGAGGAGCTGCGGGCCGCCGTGCTGGACCGGGCGCTGGGGCTGGGGCCGGCGTGGATCGTGTCCCGGGGGCCGGCGGAGCTGGCGGTGCTGGCGACCAAGGGCCTGGACGCCCTGGACGCGTACTTCACCAAGTACCTGCCCGCGCTGGTGACGACGGCGGTCGTGCCGGTGCTGGTCGGCGGGTGGATCCTGTGGACGGACCCGACGTCGGCGGTGCTGATCGCGGTGACGCTGCCGTTGATCCCGATGTTCGCCATCCTGATCGGCAAGTTCACCTCGGCGCGGGTGGCCGCGGCGGCGACGGCGTTGGAGCGGCTGTCGGGGCGGTTGGCGGAGCTGGTGCGGGCGCTGCCGGTGCTGACGGCGTTCGGGCGGGCTTCGGCGCAGGCGCGGGCGGTCGCGGAGGTGGGCGAGCGGTACCGGAAGGCGACGATGGGGACGCTGCGGGTGGCGTTCCTGTCGGCGCTGGTGCTGGAGGTGGCGGCGTCGCTGTCGGTGGCGCTGATCGCGGTGGGGATCGGGCTGCGGCTGGTGTCGGGGGAGCTGACCCTGCTGACCGGCTTGGTGGTGCTGATCCTGGCGCCGGAGTGCTACCTGCCGCTGCGGGCGGCGGGGGCGGCGCACCACGCCTCGGAGGACGGGGTGGAGGCGGTGCGCCGGGTGGCGGAGATCCCGGAGGTGCCGCGCTCGCGGGGGTCGCGGGCCGGCCGGTCGGCGGGCGGGGGTCGGTCGGTCGCGGCTGCTCGGGGTCGGGCGGTCGACGGGCGGCCGGTCGGGATCGAGGTGCGGAACCTCCGGGTGCGGCGGCGGGGGCGGTTCGCGCCCGACGGGATCAGCCTCGTCGTGTGGCCCGGCGAGGTGCACCGGCTCGACGCGCCGAGTGGCGCGGGCAAGTCCACGTTGTTCGACGTCCTCCTCGGCTACGTCGAGCCCGACGGCGGCGAGGTCGTCCTCGACCGGGACGCCGTCGCCTGGGTCCCCCAGCGGCCCGCCTTCGCCGGTCGCACCGTCGCCGACGAACTCGAACTGACCACCGGCCGCGTCGACCGCGACGTCCTCGCCTCGGTCGCCGCCGACCACCTGGTGGATCGTCGGATCGTTGAACTGTCGACAGGCGAACGCCAGCGCGTCGCCATCGCCCGCGCGCTGACCCGCGTGAAGGATGGTTCAACAATCCTCTTGTTGGACGAGCCCACCGCTCACCTCGACCCCGCCACGGCCGCGCTGGTCATGACCGCGATCCAGGGTGCCGCGGACGGCGGGGCCGCTGTTCTGTTGTCCACTCATAGGATTGTTGAACAAGGGGACGATTCTCTTTCGGCGACGGCGGTGGAGCACGAGGTCGGTCGCGCGTCGGCACCCAGGACGCCGCGGCCGACCGGTCGGGTGCTGGCCGGGGCGGCGTTGGGGATCGCCGCCTCGGCCAGCGGTGTCGCGCTGACCGCCGTCGCCGCCTACCTGATCGCCAAGGCCGCGACCCAGCCGCCGATCCTGACGCTGTCCGTGCTGGTCGTGGGCGTGCGAACGTTTGCGCTCTCGAAGGGCGTCCTGCGCTACCTGGAACGCCTGGTGTCGCACGACGCCGCCTTCCGCTTCGCCGAAGACCTCCGCGTCCGCCTCTGGCGTTCCCTGCGCCCCGGCCGCGCCGAGCTGACCCGCCTGGTGGACGACGTCGACACCGTCCGCGACCTGGTCCCGCGCGTGCTCCAGCCGCCGCTGGTGGCCGCCGGCGTCGGCCTGGCCACCACCGTCCTGTTCGCGCTGATCGATCCGTGGGCGGGCGTCGCGGTCGGGCTCGCGGTCCTGCTCGGCGGCACGCTCGCGCCGCTGGTCGCGGTGGTCGCCGAGCGCCGGGCGAGCACCGTCCTGGCCCGTGGTCGGCGGCAGGTGTCCGAGGAGGTGCTCACCCTGCTGACCGCCGCGCCCGACCTGATCGCGTTCGGCGCGGACCGGGAGGTCCGGGCGCGCCTGGCCGCGCACGACGCCGAGTTGGCCCGGATGGCGCGGCGGCAGGCGTGGGGCGCGGGCGCCGCGACCGGTCTGGTCCACCTCCTGCTCGGCGGCGCGATCGTGGCGTGCTCGGCGATCGCGGCCGGCGTCGATCCACTGCTGGCGCCGCTGCTGGGACTCGTGCCGCTGGCGCTGGCCGAGGTGTTGGGCGCGTTGCCGGCGGCGGCCCAGCACCGGCAGGCGTTGCGCGAGGCCTACGGGCGGATTGTTGAGCAATTCAACGATTCAGCCCAGGGAATTGTTGAACGATCGATTGTTGAACAATCCGACGGTGTGGTGTTGGAGGGCGTGACGGCACGCTGGCCCGGGGCGACGCGGCCGGTCCTGGAGCAGGTGAGTCTCACGGCGCCTGCCGGAACGAAGGTGGCCGTGGTGGGACCGTCGGGCGTGGGCAAGTCGACGCTGTTCGCGTTGCTGCTCGGGTTCGTGCAGCCGACCGAGGGGACGGTGCGCCGCCCGGCGCGGGTCGCCTGGTGCCCGCAGGAGCCGATGCTGGTCTCCACGACCCTGCGCGAGAACCTGCGCATCGGCGACCCGGCCGCCGACGACGACCGCATGCGGGACGCCCTCGCGCAAGTCGGCCTCGACCTCGACCTGGACACGGTCGTCGGCCCCACCCTGCTCTCCGGCGGCGAGGCGCAACGCGTCGCCCTCGCCCGCGCCCTGCTGCACGACGCCGACGTCCTGCTCCTCGACGAACCCACCGCGCACCTGGACGAGGTCTCGGCCCGCCGCCTGCTCGACCTGGTCGACCGCCTCGACCGGACCGTCGTGCACATCACCCACCGGCCCGACGAGGCCCGGCGGGCGGACGTGGTGTGGGAGGTGTCCCGGGGACGAGTCGGGGTCGGGGCCTACCGTTGACGGCCGTGGACCCCGCCCTGGTGCTCGCAGCGTCGACCGAGATCACCTCCGCCGCCCTCGCCGGCGACGACCCGGACGCCGTGCTGCCCCTCGTCGTCCGCCGCGCCGCCGAACTGGCCGAGGCGGACCTGGGCCTCGCGATGGCCACCGGCGACGACGGGACGCTCACCGTCGAGGCGTCGTCCGGCGACGTCGACCCGGTCGGCATCGTCCTGTCCCACCGCTCGTCCGCCGCCCGCGCCGCGCGGACCGGGGTCGCCGTGGTCGCCGACGACTTCACCACCGACCCGCGCACCGCCCCGTTCGTGCCGCGGTCCCTGCGCGGGTACGGCCCGTTCGCCGTCGCCCCGTTCGGCACGCGCGAGCGCAAGATCGGGGCGCTGGCCGTGTACCGGCGCAAGGGCGCGCCGCCGTTCCGCCCGGACACCGTCGAGGTGCTCACCGCGTTCGCCGCGCAGGCGGGCCTCGCGGTCGTGCTCGCGGAGGGTTCGACGGCGCGCCAGCGGATAGCGGTCTACCAGGAGCGCGAGCGGATCGCGCGCGACCTGCACGACGTGATCATCCAGCGGCTCTACGCGACCGGCGTCCAGCTCGAACTGCTCAACCGGCGGCTCAAGCTCGACGGCCGCGAGGCGAAGCGGCTCGCGGACTGCGTGGACCAGCTCGACCAGACCATGGCCGAGGTGCGCGCCACCGTCCGGGCGCTGCGCAGCGCCGACCCCGGCCAACCCGCCGACGCCGACCTGCGCGCGTCCGTGCTGGCCGAGGCGCGCACCGCGGGCGAGCTGCTGGGCTTCGAACCGGAGGTGCGGGTGGACGGCGACCTGGCCGACGTCCCCGCCGACCTGGCCGACCACGCGCGCGCGGCGCTGCGCGAGGCCCTGTCCAACGTGGTCCGGCACTCGGGCGCGGGCCGCGTGGAGATCGCCGTGACCCGCGACCCGACCCGCCTGGAGCTGCGCGTGGCCGACGACGGCTGCGGCATCCCGCGCGGCGTGGGCCGGCGCGGCCTGCGGCACCTGGAGGAACGGGCGCTGGCCGCGGGCGGCGGGTGCGAGGTCACGTCCTCGCCGCGCACCGGCACGACGATCACCTGGCACGTGCCGCTCGCGTGAAGCGGATCAGCGGGAGCGGCGCGCCACCCAGGCCGCCGCCTGCGTGCGGCGTTCCATGCCGAGCTTCTGCAGGACCGACGTCACGTAGTTCTTGACCGTCTTCTCCGCCAGGAACAGCCGCTCGGCGATCTGCCGGTTCGTCATCCCCTCGCCGATCAGGTCCAGCACGCGCCGCTCCTGCTCGGTCAACGCGTCCAGCACGTCCACCTCCGGCGGGCGGCGCATCCGGTCCAGGACCCGGGCCGTGGTCTGCGGGTCGAGCAGCGACCGGCCCGCCGCCACCTCGCGCACCGCGTTCACCAGGTCCTGCCCGCGGACCTGCTTGAGCAGGTAGCCCGACGCGCCCGCCATGATCGCGCCGACCAGGGCCTCCTCGTCGTCGAACGCCGTCAGCACCAGGCAGCGGACGTCCAGCCCGCGCAGCCGCCGGCACAGGTCCACGCCCGTCCCGTCGGGCAGGCGCACGTCCACCATCGCCACGTCCGGCCGCGTCGAGGTCGCCAGCACCACGGCCTCGCCCACCCCGCCGGCCTCGGCCACGACGGTGATGTCGTCCTCGTCGTCGAGCAGCTCGCGCAGCCCCCTGCGGACGATCTCGTGGTCGTCGACCAGCAACACGCGCACCGGCACGCACCAACCATAGGTCGAATGCCGGTACCGGTTGCGGGCGGACCTCAAGACAGTGCAGTACATGTTGGTACGCGCGATCGAGGAAGCCGACCGGATCGTCGTCGGCCGACTGGTGCTGGAGCTGTGGGGCGCGCACACCGCCGTCGCCCACGGCCAGGTGTTCTTCCCGGCCAGTCTGCCCGGGTTCCTGGTCGAGCAGCAGGACCAGGTGGTCGGCCTGCTCACCTACGCCGCCGCCGACGGGTTCCTGGAGATCGTCACGATCGACGCCCTGCGAAGAGGCCGGGGCGTGGGGAGCTCGCTGGTCGAGGCCGCGGTGCAGCGCGCCCGGCAGCTCGGCTGCACCCGCGTCCGGCTCACCACCACCAACGACAACCTCGACGCCCTGCGCTTCTACCAGCGGCGCGGGTTCCGGCTCACCGCGCTACGGCCCGACGCCGTCCGCGAGGCACGCCGGCTCAAGCCCGAGATCCCCTCCGTGGGGGACTACGGCATCCCCATCACCGATGAGCTGGACCTGGAGCGATGGGTCGCGCCACGGTAGTTGTCCACAGGCTCCACGCGGGTTGTCCACAGAGTTGTGCACAGGTCGTCAGCGTCGGGGCAGGGAGCTGAACACCTCGTCCCAGGCGGCGGCGACCTGGCGCGCGCACGTCTCCGGCGCCACCCCGCCGACCCCGGTGCCCAGGCCCGGCATCGCGATCGTCCGCACCGCCGCGCGCACCGGCCGGCCGTCGTCCAACCGGCCGTCGCGCCACAGCCGCAGCACGGCCCGCGCCGCCAGGTACGGGTGCACGGTGTCCGCCGGCAGGTGCTCGCC
Source organism: Saccharothrix mutabilis subsp. mutabilis (assembly GCF_039521145.1). Classification (NCBI taxonomy): domain Bacteria; kingdom Bacillati; phylum Actinomycetota; class Actinomycetes; order Pseudonocardiales; family Pseudonocardiaceae; genus Saccharothrix; species Saccharothrix mutabilis. The sequence continues at coordinate 17,501 of NZ_BAAABU010000004.1, read as the reverse complement.
GGCCGAGCGCAGGGTCGGCGCGCTGATCAGCCACTCCGGCTGCGGCTCGCCGGTCGGCACCACCAGCGCCTCGCCCACCGGCAGCTCACCGCCGTGCAGCGCCAGCACGGCGCTGCGCACGTGCGCCTCGACGTTGGGGAAGGCCCGGGCGTACACGGCGTCCATGCCGGTGCGCATCCAGCCCGAGGAGTTCGCGGGGCTCACCACGGCCTCGGCCACGATGTCGAGCACCGAACCCCGGTGCACCTCGACACCGCTGCGGCCGTCGGCGACACCCAGCCACGCCGTCGCGAGGGGCTCGTCGACGGCGCACAGCACCAGACGGGGAACAGCTACCGGAGCGTTGATCTCACCCTCCGTATCGGCGGACACAGCCGCAAGCATTCCAGGACACAGGGGTCCGGCGGAACGGGGCCGGGCCTCCGCCGGCCGGGTGATCCTCGCCTCAGCGGCGACCACCCGCCGTGGTGCTCGTAAGGTTGCGGCGTGCTCGCCTACTTCGGACCACAGGGGACGTTCACCGAGCAGGCCGCCCTCGGCCTCGGCGCGTCCCCCGCCGACCTGGTCCCGTTCGACACCGTGCCGGCGGCGCTGGCCGCGACCCGCCGGGGTGAGGCCGAGGCCGCCTGCGTGCCGGTGGAGAACTCCGTCGAGGGCGCGGTCCCGGCCACCATGGACGCCCTGACCGAGGGCGAACCGCTCGTCGCCGTCGCCGAGACCGTGCTGGACGTCCGGTTCAGCGTGCTGGTGCGGCCGGGCGGCGGCGAGGTGAAGACCGTCGCGAGCCACCCGCACGCCCTCGCCCAGGTCCGCCACTGGCTGGCCGAGCACCTGCCCGACGCCGACGTCGTCGCCACCACCTCCACCGCCGCCGCCGCGCGGGCTGTGCTGGCGGGCGAGTTCGACGCGGCCGTGAGCGCGCCCGTCGCCGTGCGGCACTACCCGCTGGAAGTCCTGGCCACCGACGTGGCCGACGTCCGCGACGCCAAGACCCGCTTCCTGCTGCTGCGCCGCCCCGGCGCGCTGCCCGCCCCCACCGGCCACGACCGCACGTCGGTCGTGATCACCGCGACCGACCGGGTCGGCGCGCTGTCCGACCTGCTCGCCGAGCTGGCGCTGCGCGGCATCAACCTGACCCGCATCGAGTCCCGGCCCACCAAGGGCCGGCTGGGCGAGTACCGGTTCTACATCGACTTCGACGGGCACGTGGCGCAGCCGCGCGTCGGCGACGCCCTCGCCGCGCTGCGCCGGCACTGCCCGGACACCCGGTTCCTCGGGTCCTACCCGAAGGCGGAGGCCGGCGGTCCGACGCCGGGCGACGAGGAGTTCGTTGCGGCGGCCGAGTGGCTGGCCGCGGTGCGGGAAGGGCGGGGGGCGTGAAGCTGATCCTGGTGCGGCACGGCGAGACGGCGTCGAACCTGAAGATGGCGCTGGACTCGCTGCCACCCGGCCCGCCGCTGACCGACGCCGGGCTGGCGCAGGCGGCGGCCCTGGGCGAGGCGCTCGCCGACGTGCCGGTGACCGCGGTCTACGCCAGCGCGGCCGTGCGGGCGCAGCAGACCGCGGCCCCGGTGGCGGCGGCGCACGGCCTGGCCGTCGAGGTGCTCGACGGGGTGCAGGAGATCTTCTGCGGCGACCTGGAGGGCCGGCACGACCGGGAGGCGTTCGACCTGTTCCTGGCCGCCGCGCACCAGTGGGCCGCGGGCAACCTGGACGCGCCCATCCCCGGCGGCGAGACCGGCCGGCAGGTGATCGAGCGGTTCGTGGCCGCGGTGGACGACGTGTCCGCCCGGCACGCGCCGGACGACACGTTCGTGCTGGTCAGCCACGGCGGTGCGATCCGGTTGGCGGCGCTGGCGATGGCGAAGAACGTCCAGCCGGCGTTGCTGGAGGCGGGGTTGCTGCCCAACACGGGCCAGGTCGTGCTGGAGCACGACGGCGCGGGCTGGGTGTGCACGTCGTGGACCGGGGTGGACCGGATCGACTAGCGCTTGCGCAGGTCGTGCTGGTTGCGGGTCTCGGTGACCTCGCGGCCGTGGGCCCGGTGCGTGACCGACGCCCACCACAGGCCGTCGGGGCGGGCCCTCGGCTCCCACACCAGCGTGCCGGGCACCCACGCGTCGCCGACCCGCACCAGGCACGGCTTGCCCGCCGGCGCGCGGTCGTGGCGGCGCAGCCATTCCGGGGTGCAGCAGTGCTCGCACGGCTGCAACTCGCCCGGGTCCGCCTCCGCCCACCGCACCGGCACGGCGTCGTGCACGTCGTTGCCCCGGCGCTCGGCGTAGCGGTGGCCCTTGCGCAGGAAGTCGCACTCGCGGTCGTTGTGGTAGGCGCGCCCGCCCTTGGTGCGCCAGCCCTGCTTCAGCACGCCCGGCGGCGGCGCCTTGCACAGGTGGCACATGCCGGCCGGCAGCTCGTGGACGCACTCGTCGGCGCTCATCCCCACCCGAGCTCGTGCAGCTTGTCGTCGTCGATGCCGAAGTGGTGGGCGATCTCGTGGATCACCGTGATCGCCACCTCCTCCACGACGTCGTCCTCGGTGTCGCAGATGTCGAGGATCGCCTCGCGGTAGATGGTGACCCGGTCCGGCAGCACGCCGCCGTAGTCGGTGGTGCGCAGGGTCAGCGCGATCCCGGTGTAGAGGCCGAGCAGGGACGGCTCCTCCGCGTTGCGGTCCTCGACCAGCACGACGACGTTGTTCATCGCCGCCGCGAACTCCGGCGGCAGGAGGTCGAGGGCGTCGGCCACCAGCTCCTCGAACCGCTGCCGGGTCATCTCCGCGGGCACGGCGTCACCTCGTGGGTTTGGGCTCGGACGAGCCGGCCGAGGTCGGGGTCACCGACGCGGAGGACGTCGCGGACGGCGCGCTGCTGTTGGACTGCGAGTGCAGCGGCGCGCCGGTCGGCTCGTCCTGCTGCACGGCCGTGGTCTGCGGCGGGTTCGACGTGGTCAGCGGTGGCGCGTTGGGGTTGCGGATCGAGCCTTCCAACGGGTTCAGGCCGGTGCCGTCGGTGGCCGCGCCGACCTTGCAGTTCGCGCGGTGCGAGCCGGCCGCCCAGCTCTCCGCCGCCCGCGTGTCCCAGGTGACGACCAGGCCGCGCGCCCTGAAGTCCAGGCCGCCGGAGTACTCGGCGGCGATCCGCGCGCACTCGCCGGACAGCACCTCGTCCTGCCGCTCCACCGGCGGGAAGTCGCCCGCGGGCAGCGTCACCACGCCGACGATCTCGAACGCGTGCGGCTTGACGCACTCGACCGGGTCGCCCACGCCGCGCGCCTCGGTGATGCCCAGGCACACGCCCGGGTCGTAGACGTCGGACTGGTCCTGCGTCTTGGCCGTGCCGTACGCGGGCAGCAACCCGCCGGCCGGTCCCGCGACCTGCAACCCGCAGCGCACCGTCCGCTGCCCCTCCGCCCACAGCCGCTCGCCGGGGTTGAGCGGGCCGACGGTGTACTTGCCGAACGGGTCGAACCGGCCGCCCAGGTAGTCCAGGGACGTCTTGGTGCAGTACTCCTCGCTGATCTTCTGCCACTGCTGGTCGGTCGGGAACGGCGCCTGCGGCCCGTACCCGGGCCCGATGTCGGCCACGCCGGTGACCTCGAACATGTGCTGCGCCGAGCAGTCGACCTTGGCCACGTCGGACAGGTTCGCCCGGGTCCAGTTCAGGCAGTCGCCCGCCTGCGAGGTGTAGACCGGGTTCACGGCGGCCTCGGTGGCCCCGCCGCCGACCGGTCCGCCGGCCACCGGCCACGACGTGAAGGTGCTCAGCGCGAGCAGGCCGAGCGCACCGACGAACGCGCCGAGCATGACCAAGTGGTCACCTCGACGAAACCAGCGAGCGCTCATGGACATCTACTCCATGATGCCTGTGCCGACCGCGCTGCCAACCGGGCGGGTGGACTGTGTTGCTATTGGGACACTCGTCACCCATTCGGCGGCCGATCTCTGTACCGTCCCCGCCGGGAGTGGCTGATGACTGAGAACGACCGTAACGACGACACGACGCCGCAGGCCGGCGGGCCCGCGAGCCCGCCGCCGTACGTGCCGCCACCCGGTCCGCCCGGCGGACCGGGGCAGCAGCCTGCGCCGGGACAGCCCGGTGGCGCGCACCCGGCGCAGCCCGGGTTCGCGCCCAGCGGGCCGCAGCCGACGCAGCCGTTGCCCGGCCAGGGTGCGCCGGGTCAGGGTGCGCCGGGTCAGCCGGGCTTCGCGCAGAGCGCGCCGCAGCCGGGCCAGGGCGGACCCCAGGACCAGGGCGGACCCCAGGGCCCCGGTGGGTCGCAGGGTCCGGGTGGGCCGCAGGGCGGCAAGCCGGCCAAGCGCGGCGCCGTCCGGCAGCAGCAACCGGGCGTGACCAAGCCCCGGCCGCCGTCGGTGGCCGAGCAGCGCGCCCGCCAGCAGGCCGCCAAGCAGCAGCGCGAGGCCGCCGAAGCCGCCGCGGCCGAGGAGGCCCGCCGCCGCAAGCGGCGCAAGCGGCTGCTCATCGGCGGTGGCGTGACCGTGGGCGTGGTCGGCGTCGTGGCCATCTGGTACGCCGTGTCCAGCCCGGACGAGGTCCAGGCCCAGTGCGTCAAGGACGACGTGGTGGTCGAGGACAAGTACTGCGACGAGAGCTACGCCCGCTCGCACGGCGGCTACCACAGCAACGGCTTCATCTACATCGGCGGCAGCTCGTACCGCTACTACTACGGCGGTTCGAGCGTCCCGGTCGGCCAGAAGGTCAGCGGCGGCAGCTACACGATCCCCAAGGGCGCGAACGTCACGACCAAGTCGGGCACGACGATCCAGCGCGGCGGGTTCGGCATCTCCGGCGGCGGCAAGAGCGGGGGCAGCTGAGTGCGCCGGGAGACCTCCGCGCCCCGGCCGGACTGGCAGCGCACCGTGTCCGACCAGGGACTGGTGTTCGGCGCGCCCGCCCGCGCGGCCGACGGCAGCCCGCGGCCCTACTGGGACGAGTCGGCGCACTACGTGTTCGACATGAGCGACATCCTGTCCCTTGAGGCGGACGTCGAGCTGCTGCACAGCATGTGCCTCGAAGCCGTGGACAACGTCGTGCTCACCGAGCGGTTCCGGGACTTCGGCATCGCCGAGTGGGTCTGGCCCGCGATCGCCGAGTCGTGGAAGCGCCGCGACCCGCACGTCTACGGCCGGTTCGACCTGCGCTACGACGGCCGCGGCCCGGCCAAGCTGATGGAGTACAACGCCGACACGCCCACGTCGCTGCTGGAGGCGTCGGTCGTCCAGTGGAACTGGAAGACCGACGTCCACCCCGACGACGACCAGTGGAACTCCATCCACGAGAAGCTGGTCGAGCGGTGGGCGGAGATCGGCGCGGTGCTGCCGTCCAACGAGGTGCACTTCACCTGGTCCGGGGCCGACCCGTCCGGTGAGGACCACGTGACGGTGGCCTACCTGCAGGAGACCGCCGCCGAGGCGGGCATGAACACCGTCGGCCTCGCCATCGAGGAGATCGGCTGGGACTCGCTGCTCAACCGGTTCGTCGACCTCGAAGAGGCCCCGATGGGCACGGTCGTGAAGCTGTACCCCTGGGAGTGGGTGGTCGACGAGCAGTTCGGCCGCTTCGCGGTGGAGAGCCTGCCGGGCACCCTGTGGATCGAGCCGCTGTGGAAGATGCTGCTCTCCAACAAGGCGCTGCTCGCGGTGCTCTGGGAGATGTACCCGGGCCACCCGAACCTGCTCCCCGCGTTCCTCGACGAACCGAGCGTCCTCACCGAGTACGTGCGCAAACCGCGCCTGGGCCGGGAGGGCGCGAACATCCAGATCGTGGCGCCGGGCTACGAGACCATGACCGGCGGCGTGTACGGCAAGGAAGGGTTCGTCTACCAGGCGTTCGACCCGCTGCCCGAGTTCGACGGCTACCGCCCCGCGCTGGGCGCGTGGGTCGTCGGCGACGCGGCGGCCGGCCTCGGCATCCGCGAGACGGTCGGCCTGGTGACCGACGATGGCGCGGCGTTCGTCCCGCATCGGATTGTCGAATGAATGGAGTGGCAGTGATCAGCGAACTCGCGTTGGACCCGGGCTTCGGCTCCGCGATCGGCCGGGGCATCGGCGCGATCGCCCTGTACGCGGTCGTCGGCCTCGGGCTGATGGTCTTCGGCTTCTACGCCATCGACTGGACGACGCCCGGCAAGCTCTCGACCCTGGTGCGCACGGGTGCGCCGAACGCGGTCATCGTGACGGCGGCGGGCCTGCTCAGCATGGCGCTGATCGTCGTGGTGGCGATCTACAGCTCCGAGGGCAAGCTGGACGAGGGTCTGCTGTCGGCCCTGATCTACGGCCTGGTGGGGATCGTGGTGCAGGTGCTCGCGGTGCGCCTGCTGGAGTGGGTGACGCGGTTGGACATCGGCTCGCTGATCGAGTCCGAGCGCTTCGCGCCGGCCAGCGCGGTCGTGGCCAGCGCCCACTTCGCCCTGGGCCTGGTCGTGGCGGTGGCGATCAGCTAGCCGGTCGTGCGCGCGTCGGGCCTCGTTCCGGACATGGGGCGATGCCCGACGCGGTGACGGGCTACTCTTCTGCCTCGTGATTGACCTCAAAGCCCTGCGCGAGAACCCGGAAGCCGTCCGCGCGTCGCAGCGGGCGCGTGGCGAGGACGAGACCGTGGTCGACGCGCTGCTGTCGGCCGACGAGCGGCGGCGGGCGGCCATCGCCCGCGCCGACGCGTTGCGCGGCGAGCAGAAGGCGTTCGGCAAGCAGGTCGGCAAGGCGCGCGGCGAGGAGCGCGAGGCGCTGCTGGCCAAGGGCAAGGAGCTGGCCGCCGAGGTCAAAGCCGCCGAGGCCGAGCAGTCCCAGGCCGAGGCGGAGCTGTCGGAGCTGCACCGCTCCGTCCCCAACCTGGTCCACCCGGACGCCCCGCCCGGCGGCGAGGACGACTACGTCGTGCTCAAGCACGTGGGCGAGCCGCGCACGTTCGACTTCGAGCCGCTGGACCACCTGGACCTGGGCACCCGGCTGGGCGGCATCGACATGGAGCGCGGCGCGAAGGTGTCGGGCTCCCGGTTCTACTTCCTGACCGGCGCGCTCGCCCAGCTGGAGCTGGCGCTGCTGAACATGGCCGTCGCCCAGGCCACCCGCGCGGGCTTCACGCTGGCCATCACGCCCACCCTGGTCCGCCCCGAGATCATGTCCGGCACCGGCTTCCTGGGCGCGCACGCCAGCGAGGTCTACCGGCTGCGCGACGACGACCTGTACCTGGTCGGCACGTCCGAGGTGCCGCTCGCGGGCTACCACGCCGACGAGATCCTCGACGGCGAGAAGCGGTACGCGGGCTGGTCGTCGTGCTACCGCCGCGAGGCCGGGTCGTACGGCAAGGACACCCGCGGCATCATCCGCGTGCACCAGTTCAACAAGGTCGAGATGTTCTCCTACGTCCGCCCCGAGGACGCCGAGGCCGAGCACGCCAAGCTGCTCGCCTGGGAGGAGGAGATGCTGGCCAAGGTCGAGGTCCCCTACCGGGTCATCGACACGGCCGCCGGCGACCTGGGCACCTCCGCCGCCCGCAAGTTCGACTGCGAGGCGTGGGTCCCCACCCAGCAGGCCTACCGCGAACTGACCTCCACCTCGAACTGCACCACCTTCCAGGCCCGCCGCCTCAACATCCGCTACCGCGACGAGAACGGCAAACCGCAGGTCGTGGCCACCCTGAACGGCACCCTGGCGACCACCCGCTGGATCGTGGCGATCCTGGAGAACCACCAGAACGCCGACGGCTCGGTCACCGTGCCCGAGGCCCTGCGCCCGTTCCTCGGCCTGGACGTGCTCCGGCCCGTCTGACCGCGGCGGTCGGCCGCCCCCGCTCCCGGGGGCGGCCACCCACCGGTCAGAACTGCCCGACCACCTGATCGGCCACGTACCGGCCGATCTCCAGCGAGCCGGTCGCGGCCGGGGACGGCGCGTTGAGCACGTGGACCTGCCGGTGCGCCGTCTCGATCAGGAAGTCGTCCACGAGCGACCCGTCGGCCAGCATCGCCTGCGCGCGCACCCCGGCCCCGGCGCGGACGAGGTCCTCCTCGCGCACCGCGGGCACCAGCCGGGCCAGGCTCGCGGCGAACCGCTTGCGCGAGAACGAGCGCAGCACCTCCTCGACGCCGGTCCGGGCGAACTTGCGGGCCAGCTTCCACGAGCCGGGGAACTTCGCGACCTCCCATAGGTCGGTCGCGGAGACGTCGCGCCACCGGTAGCCCTCGCGCCGCAGCGCGAGCACCGCGTTCGGGCCCGCGTGCACGCTGCCGTCGAGCATCCGGGTCAGGTGCACGCCCAGGAACGGCAGGGTCGGGTCCGGCACCGGGTAGATCAGGCCGCGCACCAGGTGGGTGCTCTCCGGGCGCAGCTCGTAGTACTCGCCGCGGAACGGCACGATGGTGGCCTTCGGTCGCAGGCCGGCCAGCCGCGCCACCCGGTCGCTGTGCAGGCCGGCGCAGTTGACCAGCGCGTCCGCCCGCACCACGCCCCGCGGGGTGGCGACCTCGACGCCGGAACCGGTGCGCGCCTCCCGGATCGCCAGCGCCGGGCTGTCGAGCCGCAGGTCGGCGTCGTGCCCGGCGAGCCTGCGGACCAGGGCCTCGCACACGGCCGGGAAGTCGATGATGCCGGTGCTCTCCACCCGCAGGGCCGCGACGCACGCCACCTCGGGCTCGTACTCGCGGGCCTCCTGCGGGGAGATCCGCTTGACCGGCACCCCGTTGGCCTCGGCGCGCTCGGCCAGCACCTCCATGCGCGGGATCTCGTCGGCGGAGGTCGCCACGACCAGCTTGCCGCACACCTCGACCGGCACGCCGTTCTCCCGGGCGAACTCCACGATCGAGGCGTTGCCCGCGACCGACATGCGGGCCTTCAGCGACCCCGGCTTGTAGTACAGGCCGGCGTGCACCACGTTGCTGTTGTGCCCGGTCTGGTGCGCGCCCCAGTGCGACTCCTTTTCGAGCACCGTGACGCGGTTCCCGCGGGCGGCCAGCTCGTGAGCCGTCGCCAGACCGATGATGCCGCCGCCGATGACCACGATGTGCCGCACGTGCGTCCCCGTCTCCATTAGCCCGTTGGTGTGCGCCGGGAGCCTACGGGGCCGTCGAGGGCGGTGCGAAACTCACCTATAGACTCGCTCACGGTCCACGCAGGGAGAATCATGTCTGACCCCATCATCCTTGGTCAGCCCACGGTCGGCGACGAGGAGTTGGCCGCGATCGCCGAGGTCTTCAAGTCCGGGTGGCTCGCCGGCGCCGGCCCCACGTGCCGCCGCTTCGAGGAGCGGTTCGCGGCGACCGTCGGCACCGCGCACGCGCTGACCACCAGCAACTGCGGCTCGGCACTGCACCTGGCGCTGCACGTGCTCGGCGCCGGGCCGGGTGACGAGGTCATCGTCGGCGACTACACCTTCCCGGCCACCGGCCACGCCGTCATGTACACCGGGGCCAAGCCGGTGTTCGCCGACGTGCGCCCGGACATCTGGACCGTCGACCCGGCCGCCGTCGAGGCCGCCATCACGCCCCGAACCAAGGGCATCGTGGCCGTGGACCTCGCCGGCCAGCCCGCCGACTACGACGAGCTGCGCGCGATCGCCGACAAGCACGGCCTGTTCCTGATCGAGGACGCGGCGTGCGCGGCCGGCGCCACCTACAAGGGCCGCCCGGCGGGCAGCCTCGCCGACATCGCCGCGTTCAGCTTCCACGGCCGCAAGGGCATCACCTCGGGCGAGGGCGGCGCGCTGACCACGGACAACGCCGAGTGGGACGCCCGGGTGCGCAAGCTGCACACCTACGGCATCGAGCCCGCGCTCGGCCGTGAGGGCAGCGACACCCTGCCCATCCCGAGCTTCCACGAGCTGGGCTGGAACTACCGCCTGTCCGACGTGCAGGCCGCGATCATGAACGTCCAGTTGGACCGCCTGCCCAGCCTGCTGGCGGCCCGCACGCACGTCGCAGAGCGCTACGGCGAGCTGCTCAAGGACGTCGAGGGCATCGAGCTGCCCGTCACGCTGCCCGACCGCACCCACCCGTGGCAGGCGTACATCATCACGATCGACCCCTCGATCAGCCGCGACCAGGTAGCCCTCAAGCTGCGCGGACGCGGTGTGCAGTGCAACTTCGGCACGTACGCGTCGCACGTCCAGCCGATCTACGGCGCCACGCAGCCGTGCCCGGTGTCCGCGGACGTGTTCCGCCGGCACCTCGCCATCCCGATGCACGCGAACCTCACCGACGAACAGGTCGAGCGCGCCGCCGAGGCGGTCCGCGACGTCCTCGCTGAACTGGCCTGACCCGACCAGGTCGAAGTCCCCGAGCTCAAGGAGTTGCCCGCCATGTCCGACCGCACCGTGCTCTTCACCGGTGGCGCCGGTTTCATCGGCATGCACGTCATCCCGCTGCTGCTGGAGCGCGGGTACAAGGTCCGACTGTTCGACAACATGTCCCGCGGTGACCGCGACCGCGTCAACGAGCTGGTCGCCGGCGGCAACGTCGAGCTGGTCGAGAAGGACGTGCGCTACGGCGGCGCGGTGCGCGAGGCCATGCGCGGCTGCACCCACGTCATCCACTTCGCCACGGTGTCGATCAACAAGAGCATCGCGGACCCGCACGAGTCGGTCGACATCAACATGACCGGCAACCACAACGTGTTCGCGGCGGCGGCCGACGAGGGCGTGCAGCGGCTGGTGTTCGCCTCCACGGCGTCGGTCTACGGCGACCCCAAGCGGCTGCCGATGCACGAGGACGACGAGCTGCGCCCGCTCACCCCGTACTGCATCACCAAGCGCGCTGGCGAGGACTTGCTGGGCTTCTACCAGCGGCAGAAGGGCCTGTCCTGGAACGCCCTGCGCTTCTTCAACGTGTACGGCCCGGGCCAGAAGATCGAGGCGTACTACACCTCGGTGATCAACCACTTCATCCAGCGCCTGCGCAACGGCCAGCCGCCGATCATCGACGGCAAGGGCGAGCAGTCGATGGACTTCGTCCACGTGCACGACCTGGCCCGCGCCGTGGTGCTGGCCCTGGAGAGTGAGCAGGCCAACGTGCCGATCAACATCGGCACCGGCGTGGACACCTCCATCGCGCAGCTCGCGAAGATCCTGATCGACGCCGTCGGCGTGAACGTGGAGCCCCAGTTCAACCCGCGCGACGTCCTGGTCTCGCGCCGGGCGGCCGACATCACCCGCGCCCGCGAGGTGCTCGGCTGGGAGCCGACCATCACCGTCGAGCAGGGCATGGCCGAGCTGGTGCGAGCCTCCGCGAAGTGAGCGCGCCGACGTTCGACGAGCAGCACGGCCTGCCGCCGAACCCGTACAACCGCCACGCGTGGATCACCGGCGACCCGGAGATCGGTCCGGGCACCTGGATCGGCGCGTTCGCGGTGCTCGACGGGTCCGGCGGGCTGCGCATCGGCGCGGGCTGCGACGTGAGCAGCGGGGTGCACATCTACACCCACAGCTCCATGAAGCGGTGCGTGTCCGGCCGGGCGTACCCGACGGTCGACCGGGCGCCGGTGACCATCGGCGACCGCGTGTTCCTGGGCGCGAACGCCGTGGTCATGATGGGTGTCACGATCGGTGACGAGGCGGTGGTCGCCGCCGGCGCCGTCGTCAGCAAGGACGTCGCGCCGCGCACGGTCGTGGCGGGTGTACCCGCCCGCCCGATCGGCGTCGTCGAGATCGACGGATCGGAGGTCCGGGTCCGCCACACCTCCGAGGCGGGCGAGGGACGCGCGTGAGGATCGCCGTCGTCAACAACTTCTACCCGCCCCGCGTGGGTGGGAGCGCCCACCTCTCGTGGGCGTTGGCGAAGGGCAGCGCGGCGGCCGGGCACGAGGTGCTGGTCGTCACCGCCGAACACGCCGAGGAGCCCCCGTACACCGTGCACGACGGTGTCCGGGTGGTGCGGCTCCCGGCGTTCCGCCTGCCGAAGACCCGGCTGGCGATCAACTTCGACATCGCGTTCACCGTCCGGCCGTCGCTGCCGCGGCGGTTGGAGGCGGTGCTGGACGAGTTCCGGCCCGACGTGGTCCACCAGCACGGGCAGTTCTTCGACCTGACCTGGTTCAGCGGCCTGTGGGCGCGCAAGCGGGGCGTCCCGACGCTGCTGTCGGTGCACACCCGGTTGGAGAGCCCCCGCCCGCTCTACCAGTTCCTGTTCAACCAGCTCGACCGGTTCGTGGTCGCTCCGTTCCTCCGGGGGTACGTGCCCACCTACGTGGTGCTGGACGTCCAGATGGAGCACTACATCAAGCGCAAGTACCGCGGCGCGATCGGCGGCATGGTCCCGATCCCGGTCGGGGTCGAGCCGGAGTGGGTGCGCGGGGGCGACGGCCGGATCGTCCGCGAGCGGCACGACCTCGGCGACGACCCGGTCATCCTCTCCACCGGGCACGTGATCCCGCTGCGCGACCGGCTCGCCCTGGTGGAGGCGATGCCCGAGGTCCTGCGGGCGGTGCCGGACGCGAAGCTGCTGGTCGTCGGCGGCGTGTACTTCGACGCGTTCCTCAAGCGCGCGCGGGAGCTGGGCGTGGACAAGTCGGTGATCACCACCGGGGCCGTGCCCAAGTCCGACATCCCGCACTACCTGGCCGCCGCGCAGGTGGAGAGCCACGACCTCCAGGGCTACGGCCTGGGCATGGCGAGCCTGGAGAGCATGGCGGCGGGCGTGCCCGTGGTGGCGGCGGTGCGGGAGGACAACTTCCCCGACATCGAATTGGTGGACCGGCACAACGCGCACCTCGTTCCGGTCGGCGACGTGGCCGCCCTCGCCGCCCGGCTGGTCGAGGCGCTGACCGACCCGGACGAGTCCCGGCACATCGCCGAGGCCGCGACCGAACTGGTCGAGCGGCACTTCACGATGGAGAAGGTGCTGGACCGCCACCTGGAAGTGCTCGCCGAGCTGGTGTCCGCGAACCGGGCCTGACGCCCGGTTCCGCCCCCGTTCGGGCAACTCGCCGCCGATTCGTCGGCGAAACGTGAAACATTCCACCCGCCTCCGCCTATATAGGACACGGGGGGCGAGAGTGATCTCGCGTCGTTGGTCTCGGCTGACGTGGTTCTTGGGGGGCCTGACTGTCAACGCCGCACCCGCGGTGGTGGCACCCTTCTCTGCGCGAAGAGAAGCAGGAGTGCACTACATGCAGCTCAAGCTGCGTCTTCTGGCGGTCGCCACCGCGGTCACCGCCACCATCCCGATCATCCCCGTCGCGGTCGCCGCGGCGCAGGGCGCGCCGGCCACGGCGACGACCATGCGCGCCGTCGACGGCTTCACGCCCGGCAGGGCGGGTGGCATCAGCACCCGCTCGGCGTCCAGCGGTGGCCGCAGCGGTGACTTCACCACCGACGGCTGGCAGGACATCATGGCCCGCCAGGCGGACAACGGCGTGCTGAAGGTCTACCCGAACAGCAAGAGCTTCAACGGGATCTACACCTACCAGCCCGCCGTCACGATCAACACCGGCTGGAGCGGGTTCCGCTGGATCGGCCAGGGCCGGATCAACGGCGACAGCCACGCCGACGTGGTCAGCATCGACAACGGCGGCGTCATGCGGGTCTACCCGCACAGCGGCACGTTCAACGGCCTGAGCACGCTGGCGCCGTCCTCGATCGTCGGGTACGGCTGGCACATCAACGACCTGGTGGCGCTCGGCGACGTCACCGGCGACGGCTACGACGACATCGTGGCCCGCGGCGTCGGCAGCGACTACGCGGTCCTGTACGAGCACAGCGGCGTCTACAACGGCGTGAGCACCTTCAAGGCGCCGGTCAACATCCTGTCCGGCGTGCGCTACACGGTCGAGATGAACCTCGCCGACATGACGCTGGACGGCGTGCTCGACGTCGTCTACCTGGAGCCCGCCGACGTCCTGGGCGTGTTCTCGTTCATGGACGGGCCGCTCGACCCGAACGGCAACCCGACCGGCGCGCAGTGGACCCTCGGCTGGGGCTGGTCGACCCTGAACGCCGTCACCATCAGCGACGTCGACAACGACGCCCGTCCCGACGTGCTGGGCCGCCGCCACAACGGCGAGCTGGTCGCCTACCGGCACTCGCCGACGTGGGACGCCAACAACCCGCTGCAGACCCTCCAGGCGCCGGTCCTGATGGGCTGGGGCTGGAACACCAACGACGTGATCAGCTGATCGCGGCCTGACCGACGAAGGCGGGGTGGGACCGACCGGTCCCACCCCGCCTTCGTCGTTGGTCAGGCGTTCTTGGCCGACTCCAGCACCTGCGCGACCACGCGGTGCGCGGGCAGGATCGACCGGCGCTCCTGCGCGGCGTCCACCTTGCCCTCCACCAGGTCGAGGAACCGGTCGAGCTGGGTGGCCAGCGGCTCGCGGCCGGACACCAGCTCCGGGATCTCGATCACCGTCTGCTGCCGGTAGCCGAGGCCGTCCGGCGTCACCGCGTCGTGCGACACGTGGCGGTAGATGGTGACGTCCCGGCGCAGCAGGTCGATCTCGATGAGCCGGTCGATCTCCGACACCACGAGCGAGCGCACCTTGCGCTGGCCGATCCGGCTCGCCGACACCGAGGCGATGCCCCTGGGGAAGGTCAGCACCGTCTCCACGTTGTCCTCCGCGTCCTCGACCGAGGACGGGTGGAAGTAGCCGACGCCACCGGTGACGCGCACCGGCTCGACGCCGCCGAAGCACTGGATGGCGATGTCCACGTCGTGCACCAGCAGGTCCCACGACACACCGGTCTTGATCCGCGGCGCGTACGGGCCGTGCCGGCGGGCCATCACGTGCACCGGCTCGCTGATCAGCTTCAGCGCGGTCATGACCGCCGGGTTGTAGCGCTCCAGCAGCCCGCACATCAGCGGGATGTCCTGCTTCTCCGACAGCCCCACGACCTCCTCGCTGCCCGCGAGGTCGGCGCACACCGGCTTCTCCACCAGCAGCGGGGTGCCCTGGTCGAGGATTTCGAGGGCCAGCTTGTGGTGCACCTCCGTGGCCGCGGCCAGCACGACGGCGTCCACGTCGGCGAGGGAGCCGATCTCCGGCGACCAGTCCGCGCCGAACCGGTCGGCCACCGCGCGGCCGGCCTCCTCCCGCGGGTCCACGACGCGCACCAGCTCGGCGCGGTCGGACTGGGAGAGCACGCGTGCGTGCAGGGAGCCCATCGAGCCGGTTCCGACGAGGGCGACCCGGTGCTTGGCGGTCACGCGCCGAACACCTCCCGCACGTTGGCGACGATCGTCTCCAGCTCGGCGTCGGTCAGCTTCGGGTGCACGGGCAGCGACAGCGCCTGGCGGGCCACCCGCGTGGCCACCGGCACGTCGCCCGCGACCACACCGGGGTTGTCGCGGTAGCAGTCGTAGTCGAAGACGACCTTCGGGTAGTAGATCCCGTTGCCGATGCCGCGCTCGGTGAGCTTCGCGGCCAGCTCGTCGCGGGTCACCGGGGCGTCGTCGCCGACGAGCACGGTGTACTGGTGCCACACGTGGGTGCGGCCCGGCAGCACGGACGGCGTGGTCAGGCCGGCGATGTCGGCGAGACCCTTGGTGAGCGCCTCGGCGTTGCGCCGGCGGGCCTCGGAGAGCTGGTCCAGCTTCTCCATCTGCGGGATGCCCACGGCGGCGTGCAGGTCGGTCAGGCGGTAGTTGTGGCCCGCCATCTCGTACTGGTAGCGCGCGCGCATCCCCTGGTTGCGCAGCACGCGCAGCTTGTCCGCCAGCGCGTCGTCCGAGGTGGTGATCATCCCGCCCTCGGCCGTGGTCACGTTCTTCGTCGCGTAGAGCGAGAAGCAGCCGGTGCCGAAGCTGCCCGCCGGCTTGCCCTCGAAGGTCGCGCCGACCGCCTGGGCGGCGTCCTCGACCAGGTGCAGGCCGTGCTCGGCGGCCAGCGGCGCCAGGCGCCCCATGTCCGCGGTCTGCCCGTAGAGGTGGACCGGCATGAGCACCTTGGTGCGGTCGGTGATCTGGGCCGCCACCGCGTCCGGGTCGATGCAGAAGTCATCGAGCCGGATGTCGGCGAACCGGGCGGTCGCGCCCGCCTCCAGGATCGCGTTCAGCGTCGCGACGAACGTGAACGGGGAGGTGACGACCTCGTCGCCGGGCTTCAGGTCGAGAGCCTGGAGAGAGGCGACCAACGCGGTCGTGCCGTTGTTGACGGCGATCGCGTGCGGCACACCGGCGACGGCGGCGAAGGCGTCTTCCAGACGCTTGACCATCCGGCCCTGAGCGATGGAACCCGACCGCAGAACCTCAACGACGAGAGGCTCCGCGTCGGCCACATCGACAACGGTGATGGGGATCATGCTGAAGTCTTTCGCTCCGGAGACGGTGGGCGGCGTCCGGTACAGTGACTGGTCGTCCCGCCCTGACGCGGGCCACACGTTACCTCCTGCCCTCCGTCGTCCCTGCGGCCGGCCTCGGCGGTGGGTAGCACCCCCAACGCAGACCGATCGCGGCAGGAATGGACCACGTGGCTAATCGCATTCACCCCACGGCGATCATCGGTGATGGTGTGGAGCTGGGCGACGGCAACGTCATCGGCCCCTACGCCGTCATCGTCGGCCCGTGCCGCATCGGCGACGGCAACTGGATCGGCCCGCACGTCACCATCGGCACCCCGGCCGAGGACCGCGGTGGTCCCCACCCGGTGGCCTGGGAGGGCGAGCTGGCGGGTGAGGGCGTCGTCATCGGCGACCGCAACAAGATCCGCGAGTACGTCACCGTCCACCAGGGCACGCACCGGGCCAGCCGGGTCGGCGACGACTGCTACCTGCTCGTCCGCAGCCACGTCGGGCACGACGTCACCCTCGGCGACAACGTCGTCCTGGCGTGCTCGGTCCAGCTCGGCGGCCACACCGAGGTCTGGTCGCACGTCAACATCGGCATGAGCACGGTGGTGCACCAGAACGGCCGGATCGGCCCCGGGGCGATGATCGGCATGGGCTCGGCGGTGCGCAAGGAGGTCGACGCGTTCACCATCACCGTCGGCAACCCCGCCCGCACCTCGGGCATCAACACGGTCGGCCTCAACCGTCGCGGCTGCGACGAGGAGACCATCGCCGCCCTGGAGCCGTTCCTCAAGGGCAAGGGCGAACTGCCCGCGCACCTGCTGCCCGAGGAGCTGTCCGTCCTGCTGAAGGCGTGGGCCGACCGGGCCCCGCTGAACCACTGACCCGCGAACACCGGAGATCGAGAACCTCATGGCGCTGAACGACCGCCTGCGCACTGTCTTCGTCGAGGCCCTGGGACTGTCCGACGACGTGGACGTGGAGAACCTCAAGTACCGCGACATCGACGAGTGGGACTCCGTCGGTCACATGGCCCTCGTCGCGGCCATCGAGGACGAGTTCGACGTCCAGTTCGAGACCGACCAGGTCATCGACATGAGCAGCTTCAAGGTCGCCGTGGACATGCTGAAGGGCTTCGGCGTCGAGGACTGACCCCGGCCGACCGGCCGCGCCCTAGGTGTACTGCCCCGTGAGGTTGGGGACGCGACTGGCGGGTGGTAGGCCCTTGAGCGCGGTGTGGCTGCGGTGGTGATTGTAGGTGTGCAGCCACTGCGG